>NZ_JAHVOC010000007.1:0-51701 GCF_025696525.1 Bacillus sp. XT-2 | reverse complement strand
CTCGGATTAAGACACGTAATCGTGTTAAGGTTAATTCATGACTGCATAAGGAGTGATACCTTGCTAAAAGTTGCAAAAATTTCGGTTTCTTGCATTGCATTAGTCTTGTGCATATACTCATTGTTCAATCAAAATGAATTATTGTTGATTGTTGCGCAATTATTTGTTGCAGCCCTTTTATCATTAGTCGGTGTTGAAGCGCTATTAAGCAAACAAAAACTGTCTGGATATTTATTGTTTGGAACAGCAGTCTTCTTACTTGTTGTCAACGGTGTTAAATTCATGATTTAATTTAATGGAGGAAGATGGAATCCCAAAACCAATAAATGAAAGCTGCAACAATACTCATAATGTAATAATTTAAGCTTCTGAATACAGTAAGAGCATTTGGCGGATAATCAACAAACCAGAACAAAAACACAGCTAAAAAGGCTACTGCAATATAAATTAAAAAATTGTTCAAACTGAATTTTCTGGGCCTTCTTCTTATCCACACTTGCAAAGGGACAGCAAACACCAAGTAAGTGATTAAAGCGTAAAACCCTATGATGCCAATAGTAACTAGCGCAATTGCCATAAAACCAGAGTAAACAAATATATATAGACCAAAGATTAGACCATATGACAAACTTGAAAATGCCAATGTATAAGCGTAACTTTCTAACGCTTTTTGATTGAGGGTCAAATCAACACCTCCGTTTGTTTCACATTTCCCTTTAAAATCGTAGTTTTATTGATTTATAATATCCATTATTTCTTCTTTAAGGGTATAGTACTGTACCCGGTCATTAATATTGAATATTCCGAGTATTTTATTTGCATTCTTTTGCATCTGTTCTAATTGAAATGTGTACGCATCTTTTTCTGCAACCTGTCCAAAATAAGTTTCTAAGTTACCGTCAATTTTAGTAATACCAATTTCATCATCAAACAACTCATGTTCGATCTGCCATCCATGACGAATTTCATGATATATATTGCCTATGAGCCCTAGCACCTCATTAGCATCAGTTTCGAGATTCTCATAAATGAACAGGAATATTTTAATCCTCTTTTTTTCACCTAAAGTTATACCGCTAACCACTTCCCTACCATTTAATATCTGCTCGTAGGTTTCCTCTGATAAATCAGGTTTGTTTTTCCTTTCATACTCTAGCCTGTTAGCAGATAAATACGGGTCTAAAGTGAAATTCAAATTTTTATATTCAGTATCAAGTAAATCAATACATTTATTTATTCTAATCTTTAATTTTTGATTAATATTATTTCTTATCTTCACATAAACTCTCCTTTAATCTTTTTTGAAGTTTTATTCGAATTCCAAAAATCCTAATCTTAACAATCCATTTTTTAAATACTTGTGTAAGGGACGTTTAGTTGCTATAGAATATGCATCATTATCTTTGTTATTCGGATTGTCACCTAATGAATTTCTCATTGACATAAAACTGTCGAGTGTAGAATTATAAACGTCCCCATTAAGTTCTCGTCCAATATACATTATAGTTTGAATTGTTTTTAAGTCCTCAAAATCTATACGCCCTAATAATCTATATAATTCAACCTCTTTTTCTTTATAATCTTGGGTGCTTTTTTCTCTTTCTTCTGAAATCCTAATAACATTTTTAATTAACGGAAGTTTGTCATCTAAAAGACTATATATAGTTATTGTCATGCTTATTCCCCTTTGCTTCAAAAGTAATAAAACATCCAATAAAAATCGTGATCCTTTCCAACGATTTTACCTTCAGCAACAGATTTAATTACGATCCCTTGTGGAATATCAACAGCTTAAAGTGTTCTCACTTTCAATCTATATTGCTTTTTAGTCTAAAAGACTAAAATTCAAATCATTGATAATTGCGTTAACCGTAACTGAATTACTTCCTGAATCACAAAAATTCTTAATGTCTGTCCACAAAGGCCATCCGTCAACTGTTTCTAAAGAAGATATATAATCACCATCCATCTCTTCAACTTCATCAATTAAATTATATTTAGTTAACATTTTATAGTGATGAAATAATTCATCTTGGGACAGCCCAGCTACACGTCGAACTTCTTCGACTGAAAACACGGCTGAAAACCCGGTGCTATCAGACCTCTCTATCATTATAGAAAAGACACTGCGTGTGTCTGGCACCAATTTCTTTAATGTGTCTGCTTGGTTATTAACTATAATGACCATTTCGCTTAATTCTTCTTCATTATTTCCCCACTCTAAAATGTTATTTGCCGCCTCTAGGGATTCACAATAATTGATAGTCTGCTTTTCTGTAAGATCCTCTATAGAACTTTCTAGTTTTGATACGGCATCTGCAAATTTTATCTCATGATTTTTTTTCATTTCTTGAAGTTTTTCAACTGGATATTTATCAACATTGTTAGTTATTTTGTGATGTTCAAGACACAACATCATTAAATTATCAAAATTTCTTCTTTCCTCATTGGTTTGTTTTGGATTGAATCTTTCGCCTCCCGGCATTGCTGCTTCTATATGGCAGATCTCTCCCAATAATTCTCCATCAGAGCTTATTATCATCTTTTTACAACCTTCAAACGCGCATTGGTTTCCAGACGTTAAATATAGCCTCCTTTTAGTGTCTGTGGTCGGTTCAAGTCTCTTTACCTTTTCATACATCCTGCATTCCCCTTTCCTTACTATAATTAGTTTTATTAGCAATCCTCTTGTGAAGGTATTTATCCGTCTTTTGGTATATCGTTAGTTAAAAGAACGACTTTATTTAAAATTTTGCAGCTAACATTTTATTATGTTGCGTTTGATTCCAATAAGGATGGTTGAAAAATTCACCCCATAAGGTATTGGCTAATTCGCAAGTGCAATCTTCTTTAAAAAGGTCGTCCAATTTGGTCACATAGACGAATAACCTTTTGTACAAATTTTCCACCTTAACTTCCTCTTCTTTTTTACGAATTAAGCTTTGACCTTGATTTAAAGGATTTGAAATTTCTTTGTTTCTCTTTAAACGCTTTATGATGTTTCGCATCACTATATAAAATGCCTCATCAATTCGATCCACTGCTCTATAGTTTTCAACTGCCAAAATGGTTAAGATTATTCCACCAGGCATTCTCCAGTGCTTTCTGGATTTGCAGAACATTTTGAGCAACTTCACAATAATCCTTAGTTGACCACCTGACTCCTCATTTTTTAAATGGAACCACTCTACAATTTTTCTTGGTTCCCAAAATCTCCACTTACTACCACCATGTTCATAAATGTAATCAGCATCACCTGAATTCAGTTTATACCTTCTGTAAACAGCAAGATCTGCATGCGAGCCATCTCTATAAACACATCTGATACAATTTGTATGGTAATCAATATTTGTTTCTGATTGATTAACAAAGGGTCTTAGCATTGAAAGTAATGCCTTCTTTGCTTTAACAGGACTTTTATCGATTTCATCTTTATCGAAAACGAGTGAAATGTCTATATCATTCTTTGAGAACAATCCGTTCACAGTGGTTTTCATTGCAATACTACCCTGTACAAATGGTTCTTCCAGAAGCTTATAAGATGAATAATTCATACTGTTGGAATACTCAATGCCTTTTTGCAAATTCAAAATTTCTTTTTCCATTTTCTTAATGAGACAAGTTATCTCATATTCATTTGTATCAACATTTTGTTTAACAAACTTTAAAAATGACAGATTCATATTAAACAAAATGAATTACCCCACTATTCTAATAAAAGTACGATTTTATTTAGACCTAGAAAAATTGTAATTACTTCCTATGCTTGTAACTTTAGTATACCATTTCATCCTGAGCGATCGATATGGTTATGACCTTTTTCGAATATCAGCAATTCCTGCAGCTCGATGTTTAGGTATGTATATACCTTATCCAACAGCTCTCTAGGATACCGCTCCATTTCGTCATTTATAAAGCTTTCTGACGGTCGGATACTCATGATCAATATCTCTGGATAGCTTTCGGATACTGATCTTTCTTTCGTCTAATATTGGCTTTAAATTTGATTTAATCAATAGTCCTCACATTTGGTTACTTTTGTTTTAAGATTTTGAATTAAATATAAAAAGGAACTAAGTCTTAGCCCGTATGCTTATATGCAATTATTCACCAATTCCATTCTCCATTAGGTTTTCCTGTTGGCTTATAAATAAGCTCGATATCAATATATGTTTTATGATTACCCTTAGGAAATCTTACCAGAACTATCTCGCCCTTTTCCGGAATAAAATCCACATCGTTCCTCCAAAATTTAAATGTTTTATCTCCCTCCTTAGTTATTGGTGTTGTGTGATAACCATAACTTTCGGCTTGATTACTGGAGATCACGTTACCTCCATAAACATATTCGTCTTGTCCATTACGTGATTTAATTTCTCTAGTTGTTAAATCATATGCGTAAATGTCATATTCCTCATTCTCTTCTTGACTTAAATAATTGTCATTAAGTGTTTCACTTTCTTGACTTGAATCATTGTCATAATAACTTTTTCCTTCATTTTCATCTTCATGATTTTCCTCTAATTGAGTATCCACATAAACTTTTATATTGTTGTCAAATTGGCTACACTGTACTATAAGAAATACCCCGATAATACCTAAACATATAATTATTAACTTTTTCATGACTTCTCCTTAAGTCCTTCGCCATTTCTTATGCTATTGTACATATTTTAAAGCAACTTACTTAAATTAATTTTTTATCAATACAATACATATCGAATCCTTGTTTTATAATCCTTACCTGTCCATCAGCTGCAGACCAACTTTCACTTATCTTTTCAATAAAAGAAAAAAGTTTGTGTTCTAATTTTCCGGGTATCATCTTCATAATATTATGAAGAATTTTTCTATATCGAAAACTTTTTTCAAACTCAATCCTCAATTCATTTAATTGGTTATTCCATGTATCCAACTTTTGATCGTTGAGACTGTAGGAAGATCGTTTAAATGAGTAAGGCGGATATATAGAATAAAATGCTACTGTGACCCCTTTGTAAAGGATTTCTGAATAATATTGATTATTTTTAACTCCCCAACTAAGGTCATTCTCCTCAAAATAGATATTAATCTGCGATTCTAACTCTTTAAATCTTAAGAATGATTTATATAAGAAAGGATTCTTTCTTGCTCTAGTTACAAGAGCATAAATTGTTGGAGATCCTGTTATCTTGGCCCAAATTGTACGGTGGGTTCCATCACCGTAAACAGCATAAAAGTCATCATCTTCATAATGAATCAATTCCACTGGTGAGTGTTGATAATAGGTGTGAAATTCTTCTAGACTTTGTTTTTCCAAGTATCCAAAAGCTTTTTCACACCGGCCGATGTCGATATTATCTGTACCGTTATAACATGCGTGATCAAACCAAGATACACCACTGGTTCCCCTGAACCCTAAACTCTTAATTTTATTTAGTGGAACATCCCTATATAGTTTTTCGCTCTCTTCAATTACATCATAATACAATTCATATGGATACTCACTTATATTTGCAGTTTCCTTCATTTCCTTAATATGAGATTCCAATACACCTTTTTCAAGCAGCAATTTTTCAAGTTTATTTTTCAAATCTCTTCCCCCCAAGCAAGTGAATGTCAAAATATCATTGACAATTCAAGCCTATAGGTAAATTTTACATTTTTTATTTACGATGATAAAGAGTCGTTTCAAGAAAATCTAATTAAAACTGCTGTTTTATTTAAATCCCTTTCTGTGGTGAAATTGTCACCTTGTAAATTAACCTTCTAACGTGTTAAGTATAAATTCCTTAATCTCCATAGGGTTGCCGTCCAAGTCTTCAACTAATAATTCGATTTGCTCTTCAGTTTCTTCCGGTAAAGCTTCAGTTATATAATTTCTTAATTCGCCTTTATCGTTTTTTAAATCATTAACCAATAAATCAAGCTGTTCTTCTGTCATTTTATATTCTCCTATCTGATTAAAATTGTTGTTTTATTTAGAACTTACAAGTTCCCACCATGATCTTAGGTTACCCATTTTTTCTCTTGTTTTTTTAAACAGTTGAATTTCATCTTCGGTAGCTTCACGCTGAATTAAATCTTTAACCCAATCATTCGTATAAAGATTACACACTTGACCATCTTTGATATACAATGTTTCCGTACATACAAAGACATCTAGCATATTAGGTTTGTTTGGTAAGATTTTAATTATATTTACTTCTGTGCTTCCTTCTTCTGTGCTTTCGAGAGCATAATATTGTCCTACCTTAATCTCCATAACTTTTTCTCTCCATTCTATTCAAGGATTATAGCTTGATCTCATGCCCTAACAATGAAGCAATAGTGACAAGTTGATTTTCGGTAAGTGGATAATCTTCAATAATATTGTAATTTTCATCAATCAAATCAATAATTGAGTCTGGCTTACCTTCATTCTTTTTAAATTCATTCTTTATCCGATCAAATACTTCTTTTGCTTTCTGCTCTGTACCTAAGTTCAATCCTAATAATTGATTAATTTCATTTTTTTCATGATTAAGCTTATAAAAAGCTAGTCCCCAAGTGTTTTTGTTTTGTTCTTTCATTTCAATCTCTCCATTCTGTTTATGGATTGTTGTTTTATTGATTCTTTAATAAATGTAAAAACTTGTTCTCTAATTCCAAAAGTGGAAAAGGAAATCTTCATAAGAGATAACTTTTATATCTTTAAAGATGTTGCCGTTTGAATCCTCTACTTCACCTTCAGTGTTTACTGTAACATCATCCTCGCTCAAATTATTGGATTGTAAAAAATGAATAAATTCCTTACCTTTTTTAATATTTAACATCCATTCTTCTAGTGCTTTTGTGTGGTTAATTTTCATTTTGTCTTTCATTTTAACCTCTCCATTCTGTTTAAAATATGCATTTTATCTTGGAATAAACTTAAGCAACTCCCGCCAATTGCTTTCTTTGCTTAAGCTGTTCATCCAAAAGTTTCAACAGATTTTCTGTAGGCTTATAAAAATTTCCAAAAATAGATTTGGCTCCTGTATCTAAGGCAAGATCTTTTCTTACAAGCTCCGCCATCACATCTTCATTTTTAACGCCTTTTCTTCCATCAAATTTAACGTTTAAATAAATGTATTTTTTCTTAAAACCTTCTAAGCATTCTGTTCTCGTTCCCATCTTTTTCACAAAACCTACATGGTTTTGATATGAGTTTATAATATCCTCTTCATCTTTAATGCTATTTAAATAAATATAGCCAGATTCCAAAATCTCTATATCTGCATAAAAATCTGCTTTCATTTTCAACCTCTCCACTCTTTGATTATATTTATACATATTATTTGTATTTGTTAATTATATTATATCTTGATAACCTATAATAATCAATACATTTATACATATTTTTTGTATTTGTTATAGTGTTAATATTAATTGCTCATGAGGGGGTTTGGGGGTGGTGTGAGCAAAAATTGTTCAGGTGAGGAACGAACCGTTTTGAACAATTAGCAGCACCCCCATTCTCTTATTTTATTATTTAATTTATTTTTGTCTCTCTTAAAGACTTAGACGGGAAAACCCTTGGTATTATTGAGTTTTTTTTAGAGTTTAAGAGGTTTATTCTCTTTAACTACCCATTTAACCATCCAATTAGCAGCTCCCTCATCCTTAATGAGGGTATGTATAATGTTATTTCTTCCCCATCTCTTATTGCAGATCTCCAAATCCATTGTACTAATTCGGATAATGCAAATGCATCTTGATCAATTGATATTTGATATTTCTCTTTAAAATAATTATATAGAACAGTGTTAACGTATCTGTTTATTGTATACACCAAGTGTTTTTTGTGCTTAAAATCATTGGTAGCTCTAGCATTACATGATACAAACCCTTTTGTATATCCATTCCCCTTTATTTTGTTTTTATGTTCTGAGTAAGTCGTCCACATAGCTTCATCACTTGATGACTTAACAATGTTGTTAAAGTAATTGAATACATTGTTCTTTACTTTCTTGATCGTATACGGTGATTTATTTTTATACCAATTAGATGATAATGAATAATCCAATTGGCCAACTGTATTCAAGTTACCTTCATATATTTTTATTTTATTTCTTAATTGAGCCTTTAGAATACTCTCATATTCAGTATTATGTTTTGTAAACCTGTATTGCCCATCTATAAATTCAGAAACGTATTTTTGATACTTGATATTGTTTATATCATAATAATATCTTTGTATTTGAGCATCAAACATGTAAGTGAGTATGTAAACTTCTTTAAACAACTTGAATATATCTGCAGGAAAATTCCAAATCAATATATTGTCTTTAAAGTACATCAGATTATTGTTTAAAGCCATATCACGTATATCATCATAGCGTGTTTCATAGTCCTTTTTTTCTTCGTTCCATTTGACAAATCCGTCTTCAACGTATATTAACTTTGATTCAAATAGTGTAGTAAGATCATGCTTCTTAACGCGTAACTGTTCAACTACTTCCATAACTTCATCTAATATCAATGTATAGTTGCCTGAAAGGATCAGCTCCTTTGTTTCGTCATTAGCATTTTTGAATAGATTATGTGTAGCAACAATATTTTTGTTCTGAGATAAAAGTTCATGAAATGACTCAAACTTATATTGTGTTTTGTCACCTTTCTTCTTTACTTTAGGCTCATAAATTTGTTTACTGTTTATGCTCTTCTTAATACGATCCACTTCATCCAAATACGGTGTAATGAAAATAAAATTTTCATCTGTCCCTGAATTATTCATCATGTCAATTGCTGCAGATGTTTTACCGCTACCCATAATAGAATCAATTACTTTAACCTTTCCCATATAGTCTCCTTATATTTTAGTTTTGTATCGAAAAATAAGGAACGATAATTGCCTTACCGCTCCCTTATTTATAACGCATATTTAATTATCCTTATGTTGCTGCATGATAAATACTGAATCATCTTGTTTTACTTTGCTTATCTCTTCTCTGTACTCTAAAAGATCTGAATTAATTCTGTCAGTTGTTTTCTTGATGGAGTCAATATCTTTCTTGAGCATTTCCAATTCCTTAGTGAACTGCTGAATAGCATCCAGGAATTTTTTCTCCAATCATCTCACCTCAATGATTTAATTATACCATGAGGCCTATATGATTAGCGTGACTTGTTTCTTAGTTTAAGGAATACAAAATAGATGATCCATAACAGTATGGCAATGATACATGTGACTACAAAGATTGTATTGATTAGTGTTTGTGCTTCGCTGCTGAAGTAATCCTTAATGAGTTGAAACATTAAGAATAAGCCAATGAAAGTGATATGGGTAAACCATAATGAGAATCGTTTCATGTTTGCAATGTGCTTGATCATGTTATAATATGGGTAGGAACTAAAGGAGAAGTTCATTCCCCTTTAGCTTAGCTCTCATCGGCGTATACGTTGGCGTTGTCTCTTTGGTCGGAGCCGCTTGTGTATACGCTTTTTCTTTTTGCTTGCCCCATTCTTTAGGTTTCTTATCTTCTCAACTATTGTTAGACTGTTGATTGTAAGAACCGTTAAAGATATGAGGAAAGCAACTATGATACCCACTTTCTCAAGCACTATGTACACCTCCTTTCCTATGACTCTATTATAACATAATTCATGATTTTTATATACATATTTTTTATATTTGCGGTAAGTTATTTATGTGTTGATGGATGGTATTAAGATGCCTTGTGTGCTGTTTGAGTGAACAGTAATGCAATTGGATTGGGAATTGATTATTAAGGCTTAGAGAGGCGTTAGATTGATTTTGAGAGAGTGTGATTAGGTTGGATGACTGGATGACTGGATTAGGAATATTTAACAAGAGATGCTTTTTTGGATATTCGTGAATCAAGAATAATGCAAGCCATTCCCAGCAGGTTTACTGCTACTGAAGTTTGATTTTTATAATGAACTATTATTTTTAACCTATCTGCAATTAGTTCTATGTCCCATGAGCCCGGATCGCTAATACCGATACCGGTGTAAATTGTCCGTATTCTTTCTTCAAGAAGTGATAAATGATACAAGGTGAAGCCTCCTACTAACGAAATGCAAACCTATGTTCGATTTTGATTTCTAAAGAAAAGCCCCAAAATAGGGCTTCTTTTTAATGCTCTAAGTTAATTTTTAAATCAAGATCGTCATCTAAAGCATGTGCGTCCTCATCAACCGGAAGATTGAATCTCAGCCGAATTGAATCTAAATCTTTTATATCCTCTTCGTTTTCAAAAATATAAAATACAGATCCACTATCGTTTACTTTCCCCACATACTCTCCAAGAAAATCTTCATTTTCGACAGTAGATGCCTCATTGATTTGTACCCCAGTACTTGTTGCTAATTTTGCATCATCTAGGCCGAAATAAACTACTTTATCTGATGTATTTTCCGCTTCAAGTTGAACCTCAATATAAGGTGTTTGTTCGTTGGCCACAGCGGCAATTACTTTTTTTACAGTTACTTGCATCGGGCCAGTTTTCGCAGTGGCTTCTTTATTGCTGATGGCCATTACTTTGGCTGTACCGCTCTCAATTTCATATACATCCCCAACTTTTTCAGGTCCATTAGTAGAGATGTCTTGGCTTTCTGATGTGTTGGTATCAGTTGCATTGTTTGTGTCTTCTGATGATGTAGAAGACTCTTCACTATTTTTGCATGCTGCGAGCAATATCAGTGAAGTGATTAATAGTAAAGTCCCCAATTTTTTAAACAATTTTAGCTCCCCTTTTTACTCAGTTATTTTTTCTTTATCTTTCGTTTAACTTAATGTATGTTAAACAATTTGTTTTATAGTATAAACCCCGTATGAACCCTTGATATATTTATTTTTTTGGGGGATGCAAAACTTTAACTTTTACACTTTGTTAAACACTTGTTTAATAAATGTTTAACAAATGTTTTACCAGAAGAATTAAAGAATTAAGAATAGCTACTAATGTTCGTCGAACTCTTTTTTTAAAAGATAATACAGTAGCTCTTTAGCTTGCTCTTCCGAGATCATTCCATTACATCCAGCAATTAAAGTCTCTGGATCATTTAAGATCTCATCGAGGTCAAATTGTGCATGTGTGCCTTTTAGAAGAAAGTCAGTAGATACTCCTAATATATTGCTTAATTTAGTAAGGGTTTTTAAATCAGGTTCAGCCTTACCAATTTCATATTTTCCATATCCCTGTCTCGTAACTCCTAAGAAATCTGCCATCCGTTGCTGGCTATATCCTTTGGAGGTACGGCATTTTTTTAAACGTTCTCCAAACATAGTAGGTTCCTCACTTTGACAATTATTATATAAACAAATAGTTTCGTAAACAAAAAGAAGCAAAAGGTTTCATAAAATATATCGGAAGAAACTAAAGGTTTCTTTAATTGTTAACAGTGTAGAAACAAACTGTTAACAAAAGGAGATGTTGATTTGAAAAAGAGAACCTTAGTTAAAGACAAGTTGCTGACTACCTTTCAAAGCTGAGATGGTCAGTAAATACAAGGGTTATATATGAAGATATGATATAGTAATGTAAGTGGATAAGAATAAATTATGTCTTCGATTCCCTCGGATTCGTTATAAATACGATTATTTTTAATGAATGGAAATTCATTTTTAAATTGCCAATCAATTTATTATTTTAAAATTTATTCTTGTTTTTAGCCTGGAATTATGTTAGCGCTGTTGCAGACCTACCCAAGTCATGAAATGCACGTATAATGTACCTTATACACGTATTACAATACCAATATATGGGGGTATATTTACATCTAATGGCAAAATAAAGGGAACAAATGTACCCATAGCACTTCCATTTCCACACCCTATCCAAATTTTCATTTTCCTAATTCCCCCTCAAAATCACCCTTTTTCACATCGTAATCGCTATCGTAAAAACCTTTTGTATCAACGTTTTTCCCTCTTTAAATTTACTCGATTTCTTCAATATTTAGATAATACAACCACTTCCCCCTACTCTCACTTATGTTTTACGATCGTTTATCCCCTAATCACCCTTCGATACAGCAAATACCCTTACGTTTACTGGCTTTTTGAACTCTATAATATTTTTTACGATAGGCATGTTTTTAGATTACGATATTCACTCCATCTCCAGAGCCGTTAACACACTAGCGAAAAAATAATGGACAAAGACAAATAATATGTATATAATAAATTCATAAGAGGAGGTGAGATAATGCAAAAGGATTCAAAGAAAGTAACGTACATGTTTAGTAATTTAATTGGATTTTTAGAGACTACTATTATTGAAGGAACTGCTTTACAAGAAGAAAACATTCTTTATGAGGACTATAAACTTTTCGGAACAATCGATAAACAGAGCTATACATACAAAAATCTTGTACATAAGTATCTAAAAAGCGACTATTAAAATAAAAAATATGCATAAAAGTAATAAGGGGAGAATTTATTGAAAGGAAAAAAAGACGGTCTAAATAAGCAAGTACATATTTACAGTATTGATACTTCTGCTTTTTATAATGATCAAGAAAACAAATTACATAACAAGATTTTAAAATCATATAGGTACAGAGATCATCTCAAAAAACTTGAACATGTTGATAAAAAACATAAGAAGTACATAACGCAAAGGATTATTTCTTTAAAAGAAAATCTTTATAACGCTTTTAACAATCATAATCAAATAAGGACACTTAGAACAGATTCCCTGAAAGATAATAATGTGATTTCATTATTTGATTCAGTCTTAACTCGAACGTTGGGAATCAAAGAAAACTCTCTCTCTGAAGAGATCATGGTTGTCCAAACTTATCACTTTCAAATTTTAAGGGACATTATTGATAAAGGATTCATACATAACAATGAGAAATACGTTTATTTCACTAGCAGTGCCGGTCAAATACGAACCAAAAAATCTTGTTTTATCAAACAAAGCACCTTAGATAAGTATCAAAATGCTTTAACTTGTGGCCTTAGTGTGGAGCAAATCAATGCTCAAGGTGGAAGCAGCATAAACAAATGGAATAGCTACATGGCCTTATCTAATAGCGCAAGTAGTCCATGGGAAATTGATATTGATAAAGCAATTGTCGTAAATGACTTAGAAACAAACGTTTCCAGCCTGGTTGATTATATTGACCGTGATACATATGAAATCACTCGCAAGATTATGGATATTCCTATAGAACATACAGATGGTTGTGGAATGATGCTTCCTAGTTTGAGCCAGAAAAGCTTTATGGTCAGATTGCCTTGGGTTAAGGGTCTACTAGTTCCATTTGATTTTAGAAAGTTTGCTGAAAAACACAGTTCGTTTACAGTTAAGGACGTCTACGGTAAAGAATGGGACATTATTAAAGATGATATCCAAATTATTTTTACGAAAAGCCAGTTTAAGATGTGGAAGTACTATGATTCATGGGATGACTATCGCTATAAATTTAAAAAGTATGGATGTCTCGGAGCTAAGTTAAATGAAGAAGATCCTTCTGTTGAGGGAAAACTAACTTACCAGATGCTACAAACACTCACTGATATCACAGATGAGGAATTGAAACAAATCAGCTCAAAGACTGTTAGAGAGATTACTCAATTAGGCACTGATAAAGAAACCATGATGAAAGTTTTGGGTGCTACCGAGAAAAATAAACATAAGACAAGCCTTCAAGAAGCTCTACTAATATACCCAGAGCTGTTAAATGATGATCATACCAAAGAAATCATTAAGAATAAGAAGAAGAGTATGATTAAGGACGCCAAATCAGGAAAATTACTTGTCAGTGACGCTCGTTATACGTATTTGTGCCCAGATCTATATGCTTTTTGTGAAAGACTGTTTCTTGGAATTGAGAATCCAAAAGGACTTCTTACCGGCAGCAATGTTTATTGTTCTTTATATGATGAAGGACACATTGATATCCTCCGCTCCCCTCATCTATTCAGAGAGCATGGTGTTAGGTGGAACAAAAAAGATGAGGAATATGAAAAGTGGTTCATTACGCCAGGTGTTTATACCAGCATTCATGATCCGATATCGAAACTGCTGCAGTTTGATAACGACGGGGATAAGGCCTTAATTATTTCTGATGAGCTAATCGTCAATATTGCCAAGCGTAATATGGAGAACATCGTTCCTTTGTATTATGAAATGTCAGTAGCCCAGAAACAAGAGATTAATAGTAGAAACATCTATGAAGCACTAACTCTTGCTTATGGGATCAATATCGGGGAGTACAGTAATAATATCACTAAGATATGGAACAGTGACAATATAAACCTGGACGTTATCAAATGGTTATGCATGGAGAATAACTTTACTATCGATTTTGCAAAAACCTTATTCATGCCCACCCGCCCTGATCACGTTGATGAGAAAATCAAAGATTACATAAAAAATAAAGTGCCCCACTTCTTCATCAATGCAAAGGATAAAGAAGAACATAGCGTAGAATCCATTAATGAAAGTACAGTAAATAAGTTAGACTCAATGATCCCATCCGACCGAATTAATTTCGCAGCTGTTGCAGGAAAGTTCGATTATCGTTTCCTGCTTAAGAACAAGGAGATTAAAGTGGACGATGCAATTATTAGTGAATACAAACGATTAGACCAGAACAAGAAATGGCTGATGAATGATGAAGACATTAAACCAGGACAAAAACTTTATGTCTATAAGATTATCAAACAAAAACTATTGGAAATACATAATGATGACAGATTTATTACAGATGTATTGGTAAAACATCTATATAAGAAAAAAAGTAAATTTAAGTCGACACTATGGGAGTGCTTTGGCGATATTGTACTGGAGAATATTAAGCATAATTTAAAGACCTTTAAAGGATGCTGTATTTGTGGAAAAGCTTTTAAGCCAACATCTAACAAAGCGAAGTACTGTCAGTCTTGTGGAAAGAAAAAAGAACGTGACAAATACAAAAAATATAACAAAAAGAGAAATAACCACCGTTAGAAAGTGCCTTGAGCCTTACTCCCCCAAGGTGTACAGCGATTTTACCGAAAAAACTTCAACAAAAAAGTGCCTTTATCCCTTGGTGCTGCTGGGTTGAGAGCACTTTTGGAGATAATCGTCATAAGGGAGACAGAAAGCTAATTTCCACATAAAAGGGCTAGTACGTTTCCCCCCGTCTATATAAAAGACAATCTTTATTGTTCATTTAGAATAAATTTAAATTTACTTAGGAGGAAATTGGTTATGAATAAAACAGAACTAATCGCTAAAGTGGCAGAAAAACAAGGGGTATCTAAAAAAGAAGGAGCTCCCAGTGTCGAAAAAGTCTTTGACACTATTTCAGAGGCATTAAAAAGTGGAGAAAAAGTAAGTATTCCTGGTTTCGGAACATTTGAAGTTCGTGAACGTGCAGCTCGTAAAGGGAGAAATCCCCAGACAGGAGAGGAAATTGATATTCCGGCTACAAAAGCACCTGCATTTAAGCCGGCAAAAGCACTTAAAGACGCAGTCAAAGCTAAATAATCAGTTAATGAGGACGACAGGAAAGGCTACCTGCACGCTTTGTCACAAAGAGCTTATGCTCCTAAAAGTGGCAGAGTTAGAAGTTATGGAGGAAATTGTCGACCTCCCCTCTTTTCGCTTATCTTCATCTCCGGGTTAATTAATTAGAGTTGTTTATTGGTGGCATGGAGGTGCCGTCAATAATTAGTTGATTACTGATGTTTGGGATATCAGTTCTCGACTAATGTTCATTTATGAAGATACAGACTAATTTGAATGAACATTAGTGGAGATTCCTCTCCTGTGTGGACTAGCTTTTCTCGATTAAACAATATCTACTCCCCTATTTTATGTATCATTCTGACACAAAACTGCGGCTGGTCATTGCAGCTAGTCGGATAATAGTCATTTATGAGGGTGCGAGGTTAACTCGGATGTTTGTATCTTAAGGAGACAAGTAAATGGCTATTATCGGGCTAAACATGTCGGTAAGACCTTTGCTACTCAAATTTTTATGTAGGGTGAATCCCATCACAGTCTTACTATGGGTGACATGTAGCCTGAATATTAATTGCGGTGTACTGCTTCGGCTTACACTTAGGGAAGGTAGATGCGTCTCCCTTCCCTTTAAATAATGCCCTTGTAAGCTTTGATGCTTATTATGCGGTCAACAAAATTTTTCCGGGTGAGCGGGTCTTCTATACTCGTAAAATAAGTGGAATGGTTTTTGAGCGCTTGATCACCACTCCCATTTCACAGAAAAGGATTATATTCATTCTCAGACTTCGGGCGCTGAGCGTTGGCAGGCAACATAAAAACTTGGGATTTATAAGCAAATTCACTTTAAATAACATTGACCAAGCAATGAACTAACCTGATACCCTTTTTGGACTATGCATTATTTTCCCACGCACATACCTCCTTACACAGGTCAGAGAAAACTGTGCAAAATAAGAGACTGGCGATCTACACGCATTGTATGTAGATAAGGTGTGTGACCTGACAAGAAAAGACAGGAATGTCTCTGAAAAGGGTTATAGGGGTCTTACCTTTTCGTACTTTTGATTAAAACTAAGGATAAAAATTGTTTTATTGGCAATTTATTTAAGAATCTATTAGAATATAAAAGATGTATGTCTAAAGGAGAAGATAATAAATGTCAAAAATCGCTTTATTCGAAGCTTTACCTTTAAGAAATGCAATCTCAAAACGTATTCAGGAACTGTTACAGGAACGAGATAGTGTTGCATATGTTGAACATGATAAAGATGAAAAATATACAAAACCAACAAAAACTGTAGACCAAATCACAGCTGAGCTGGAATCGACTAAAAAAGATTATCGTGAATTGGTAGTACTAATCGCTAAAGCCAACCTGGATGCAAAAGTTTTGTGGGATGAAAAGGAATTATCGATCACAGAAGCGCTTGAATTAGCACAGCAACTTAGAGGTGAAGCGAATAAACTCAAAAGTTACGGTCGTTCTCAGAAAACTGAACGAGTAAATTCTTATTCTGATGTTATTAGTTATCGTGAAGCCTTGTTTGATCCTGACAAGATGCAAACTAAAGGATTAAAGTTAGAAAGAATGGCTAATCGTCTTTCAAACTCTATTGAAAAAGCTAATCATAATTATGAAATTGAGTTTGAAGCTGCAGATAAGTATCTATAAAAGCTAAGGTTTTAACTTAGCTATGAGGGTAAAATCACTTTTATCTTGATAGCTGGGTGTAAAACTGCCCAGCTTGGACAACAGAGAAGTAGAAAGCCGCTTTAGTTTAGAGCGTATCTAAACTGTAGTACCAAAACTCATTTATTTCCTAGGTTGGAAACGGATTATTTTACAGCTTACGAATTACGAGATTTACGATTTTACGGACGCAAACCTTTATTAGTGATATTTTAATCAAAAATATACTCTGTTCTCTGTTGTTCCAATAATTTAACTCATGTGCCAAGCTGTACAAGGAGTTCCTGAAGACGTCATAATGACGTCTTTTGTTATTTTCAGATTTCCCTGTTGATCCGAAGGCTTACGTTCCTACGCGAGTTACTGTTGTAGGTAAGATGGGGGGGGTAAGAAAATAACTAGAACAATAGTATTTAAAAGTCATTTACTCTTTTTTGTTGTAGCTTTTACTTTATCATAACCAAACATATAGCCAAAAGCTATCAATGCTGCCCCACCAAAACGAAGATATTGATGATATTCAAAATCTTTAAAAACAGTAACCGCTCCAACTATCAACAAAACACCTATTATAATAAAGGCATTCAAAACTTTGTCTAACAAAAAAACACCTCTTTTTCAAATTTCATCTACACTTCATTATACCTATTGTGGATTATTTTTCCACACAAAGTGCTTCTTGATAACTGGAATGGGTCTGTAATACATATGTACGAAAGTTATCAATAATCTCCTTCGGGCGTTTCCCCAACGCCTATCCGACTTATCTTTCATCTCCTTTATATCCCCTTCTCGGAGGTTACCGATGCTTCGGATCATCGGGCTTCCGAAGGAGCTTATTGTACGTAAATAGAAAATTATTGGAGGAATTTAAATGGCAAGCAAAAAAGTACATCAAATTAATGTTAAAGGCTTTTTCGATATGGACGTAATGGAAGTTATCGAACAAACAAAAGATGATGAATATACATATGATTTTAAAGAAATTCTTTCCGAGTTTAATGGAAAAAATGTTTCAATCACAATAAAAGAAGAAAATGAATTACCAGTGAAAGATGCTGAGTAAGGCGGTGACTGAATGATTGATCCTATTCAAACGAAGCGTCACTCAGATGAAAACCTTAAAGAATGGAAAATAAGAATCTGCTCTAATAAAGACATTTATAATCTTAACTGGGAAGAAATCAAAGAGTTAATCAACAAAGAAACCGGCGAATCTAAAGGCGAATCAGCTTATAGAAAATGGTTCAACAACTTCATTGAAGGAGTTGAATACCAAAAAGCAAAGTCAGCTGAATCAAATAATTCTCTCATTGAATTGGAACTGAAAAAGGTTGAAATCATGGAAGAGAGAAAAAAGCTTCAAGCTGTAAAGCATGAAATACATAAAAACACACGTGTCAAAGGTCGAACAGAGCTGCTATATGAAAATGTAACTGAAGCAATTGAGAAAGTAGGCACTCTCCCTCCCCCTTCCTTCTATCCATTAAATAAGAGCGAAAGAAAAAGAGCTGCTGTTCTAGGGTTTGGAGATGAACACTTCGGGAAGCAATTTAAAAGCAACAACAATGAATACAACGAACAGATTTATTTGCAGCGTATGAATCAGATTCTTTCTGAAACTGTTGAGTACATTCAAAAAGAAAATTTAGATGAGCTGGTCGTGTTAAATGGTGCTGACAGTGTTGAAGGTATGGCATTGCGCGTATCGCAATTAACTGCCCTTCAGTACGGGTTTATTGACCAAGTGATTAAATACTCTAGGTACAAAGCTGAATGGCTTTTAGAGCTTTCTAAGCACGTCAAAATTAAGTACATACATATCCCTTCTGCAAATCATACTGAACTAAGATTACATAATACAAATCGCTCGGAAATGCCTAAAGAAGATGTAGAGCGTATTATCGCTACTTATATCCATGACGTACTCAAAGACAATGAGCGAATTGAAGTTCCTTTATACGACGAAGGAATTGTGGATTTTAAATTACTTGAATTTGAAATTGTTGCTTGTCACGGACACCAGATTAAAAACAAAAAGAATGCCATTCGTGACATCTCACAGATGAAACGAAAATTCTACGATTACATGTACATCTCCCACTTCCACCACGGAAACATGCTCACTGTAGGTGAAGCAGCCACTCATAATATCCAAGTTATACAACTCCCTTCTGTAATGGGTTCCGATGAATACAGTGACAGCTTAATGACAGGTGCCAAAGCTGGAGCAAACTTATCAATTTATGAATCTGGTAAAGGTCGGACTATTCAGTACGATTACATATTGAATTAATAAGAAGGAGTAAAATCAAATGAAGACAAAAATTTTTTTAACGAATTAAGTGGTCATTGGGTTAATTTCTCAGTTGTATTTAATGACGTTGATAAATCACTACAAGAAAAGTTTCATAAAAATGCACCCAAAATGCTGCTGGTAAATGATTCTCAGAGAGGTAAAGGCAAAACAACTCTTCTTCTTAGGTTATCACAAGAGAATAATATCCCTTTACTTGTAGGTGCACATAAAGAGATTTATAAAGACTTGGCTAAAGAAAAAGGCATTAGTTGTACTATTTTCTCAGCCGACTATTTAGAAGGTAATCATTTTCCGAATGGTGTTTATATCGATTGTACTGTTACTAAAGATCAACTCAAAACAATTAAAAAATTAGGAATTGAGATCAAAGGAGGATTTCATCACGATGAAATCCTCTCTTCTTTAGTTTAAGCACCTTTTTAGAACGCCCAGTGATGATTGCGGTTCTCCCCTTCCGCGCTATTGCTGGGCGTTTTATAAAACGTGTTTACATCAACTAACTTTATGGAGGTGAAATATGTCTGCTGAAAAAATAAAATGCTCATGCTGCGGCAAAGAACAAAACGCCAATCAATATTATATCTCGGAATCTCCTTTCAATTCTGCAACCGGCAAGCTGTCAGTATGTAAGAACTGTCTCCAAAATGAATTCCAAAAAGACAAAGATAACTTAAAGAATGTGCAAAACATCTTGAGAATGATTGACCGTCCATTTGTTTATGACTTGTGGGTTTCCGCTGTTAACGAATCAGAGTCTAAGAAAAAATCATCTGGTAATGTGTTAGGAACTTATATGAAAAATATCGGAATGAAAGATTACAAATCGAAAACTTGGGCAGATAGCGAATTTAATGATCCGAATCAGGAGGTTGATACATCAGAACCTAAAAACGTCAATGAAGATAAAATTTGGGGCAAGGGATTCTCTAAACAAGATTTAGACTATCTAAACAATTTTTATCGCTCTTACAGCGAAAACTATGCAACTGACACTCCAGTGCAAGTTAACCTTTATAGAAATATAGCAAAAGTTCATTTGCAGGCAGATAAGGAATTGGCTAACGGCAGTATAAAGCAGTACAAAGATCTTTTAGAGTTGTCATCTAAGTTGCACAATGACGGAAACATTAAGCCGATACAATCCACAGGAGCAAATGATGACAAAGGCTTGTCTTCTTATGGATTATGGATTAAGACCATTGAGCAAACTGAACCATGTGAAGCATTCGAGCATAAAAAAGAATACGAGGATTATGATAAGTTCAACACATATATTCAAAGATGGTTTGTTCGACCTTTTAAAAATATCTTTAATATCTCTAAAGATTTCGATGTGAATGATTAATGGGACACTTTCAAATCAAAAGAAATAAAGCCTCTAAGGGGCAAAACCACCTAGAACAAACCACGAATGTATCAAAAGTTAAAGAAAAGCAAAGCTCAAATGATCGCTTGAGAAATCAGATGAAAAAATGGACAACCTTTTATAGATTAAATATGCATCGCTTTGTAGAGCATTATTTTGAAATTGACCTTTTCTTCTTTCAAAAGATTCTTATTTTCTTCATGAACCTGAATACATTTTTTATGCTAGTCGCTGCTCGGGGTTTATCTAAATCTTTTATGATTGCCATTTTTGCTTGTGCAAGATGTGTTTTATATCCAAACACCAAAGTAGTTATTGCATCTGGAGTGAAGAAACAGGCAAAATTGATAATCACTGAGAAAATTGAGAAAGAACTAATGCAGTATCCTAATTTTGCCCGTGAAATTAAACAAATAAGGTCTTCCTCAAATGAAGCAATGGTTGTTTTTCATAACGGATCAACAATTGAAGCTGTTACTTCAAGTGAAAATTCACGTGGCTATCGCGGCAATATCCTAATCCTCGAAGAATTCCGCATGATCGATGAAAACATCTTAAAGACTGTTTTAAAACCCTTCCTAAACGTTTACAGACAACCTCCTTACCTAAAGAAAGAACAATACCGTCATCTAACCGAAGAGAATATTGAAGTATACATTTCTTCTGCTTGGTACACGTCTCATTGGATGTGGAAGTCAATGAAAGCAGCAAGGGATGCAATGCTAAAAGGTAGAGATACAATGATATTTTCATTGGACTATCTAACCTCTATTTATCACGGTCTTCTTTCTAAAGAACGGATCAACAAAGAACGTGAAAGCTCTGATTTTGATGAAGTCTCTTTTATGATGGAATATGAAAACCTAATGTATGGGCAAAACTCCAACGCCCTATTTAAGTTGAACGATATTACTAAAAACAGAACACTAAAAAAACCCTTCTATCCTATAAAGAATATTGATTACTCTATTCATAAAAACAAGCGCAAAGAAAAGCTAAAAGACGGCGAAGTGCGAATCTTAAGCGTTGACGTTGCGCTTATGGGGGGAGAAGCAAACGATAATACCGTAATTACTTGCATTAGACTCCTACCCAATGGAGACAAGTATCAACGTAAAGTTCCATACATAGAGACAATCGAAGGTAATCATACAGACGATCAAGCAATTAGAATTAAACAGTTATTTGAGGATTTTCAAGCTAGCTATGTGGCACTTGATACTCATGGCAACGGTATGTCGATTTATGATGCCTTGGCTAAAGTTAACTACGATGAAGAACGAGATGTTGAATATGATGCATGGTGTTCATTTAACGATGAGGAAATGAGACAAAGAGCCAAAACTCCTAATCCACTTCCTGTTGTATTCTCAATTAAGGCCAACGGTAAATTGAACCACGAAATCGCTTCAACTCTACGTGTAAACCTTCAAAGTTCTAATATTGAATTACTCATTAGTGAAATTGAAGGCAGTGACTTTTTGTCGGATAAATCAGGGTATCAAAATGCAAGCATTGAAGATAAAGTCCGAATGAAAACACCATACATCCAAACTACGTTACTGGTTAACGAATTAGTTAACCTTGAACATGATATTGTGGGCGGTTATATCAGAATTAAAGAAAAGTCAGGGAAAAGAAAGGATAGGTATTCTTCCTTAGCTTATGGCAACTATCTCGCAAAGGTTTTAGAAGGTGAAAACCTTCAAAAGTCAGAGTACGACATAGATGATGAACTTGTCTATTTTTAAAGAAATGAGGTGAAACATGGTAACCTTAAACAAAGTTGATATTGAATCAGAAGAGTATAAGCAAATGCTGAATGACTATTCAACTTATACTTCTACATTTGCTTCCGGCTTTATCTCAAATATGTTTTCCAATGGGATTGTTACGGAAATTGAGGCCGAACAATTAAAGAATTATTTTTCTAACCCCGATCAATTTCAAGAGGAAATTGAAGATCTTGCTGAGTATTTTTATATCTCGACTGCAGAGATTCACCAATTGTTTGAATTGATAGAAGCCCTTCCTACCCTCAACTATAAAATTGACTCCTTTAATAAAGTTAAGTCTTCAGATAAGCACATTTCTCTTCTGAATAAATCCTTACATAAGGTCAAACATAAAAGACTTACTAGGGATCTGTTAAAACAAGTAGCTACAGCTGGTACTCTTGTTGGTTTATGGCTTGGGGATGCTAAGAGTCCTTATCCGTTTATCTTTGATGAGATTAAATATGTGTTCCCCTCTTTTAGGAGAAATGGGGACTGGGTATGTGTAGTTGACATGGAGCTGTTCACTAAATATAAAGATGATCACAGAAATGAATTGTTAAAAAGCCTCTCCCCTTATATTAAACAAAGCGATTATGAAAACTTCATGAAAGATCGAGAGAAATACCGATTTAAGGAATTGCCACAAGAAAGAACTTTTCCACTACGCACAGGGACGCTAAAAAGAAATCAAGGATTGGGAACATCTTGGGTTACCCCAGGTCTATATGACGTTCTCCATAAAAAGAAACTTAAAGATGTTGAAAGATCGATTGCAAATAAAATTATTAACGCTGTTGCAGTTCTAACCATTGGTACAGATAAAGGTAATGGCGAATACACAAACATGAAGCTGCCTAAAGCAGTTAAACAAAAAATTCATGGTGGAGTTAAAGCAGCTTTAGAGAAGAACCAAAAAGATGGAGTAACTGTAGTATCAATCCCTGACTTTGCTGACATCAACTTTCCAGATGTTAAAGCAGATGGATTAGATGGAGCAAAGTTTGACCATATCAATAGCGACATTCAATCTGCTTACGGCTTATCCGGCTCCCTTTTAAATGGTGATGGGGGTAACTATGCAACTTCGTCGTTAAACTTGGATACATTTTATAAGCGTATTGGCGTTTTAATGGAGGATATTGAACAAGAGGTTTATCAAAAGTTATTCAACCTTGTTTTGCCTGCTGCCCAAAAAGACAATTACTATATGAATTACGATAAAGACAAGCCGCTCACTCTTAAAGAAAAAATGGACATCTTAATTAAACTAAACGATAAAGGTTGGTCTATTAAGCACGTAGTTGATAATTTGGCAGGAGTGTCTTGGGAAAGTTACCTTGAACAAACTCTATATGAAACCGAAGAACTGAAACTCCAAGAAAAAATTAGACCTTATCAAACTTCATATACCTTCACTGGGAATAAATCAGGTCGCCCAAATGAAGGAAATAAAAACAACGACAACACAGTGAAGTCCGCCACATCCAACGGTAATGACAATCCTATTTAAAACTTCACTTTTGAAGGGAGGTGAAATTATTTGACAAAGAAGCAAAAGAAAAAACTATGCCAACTTCAATTGAATGAGATTAAAACATCAGATGACCCAACAAAGTTGTCATGTTGCTTTGTCATTTTTGATTTCGATGTCTCTCACAATAACGCAGTAATTTCTAAGGATGTTGCTCTTGAAGCTGCTTCAACAATAATTAATAAACCGATTGTTGCAAAATATTACGAGGTTGATGAATTAAATACTTCTACAGATGCAATGGGAACTCATGAAGCTTATCTAGACACAGACAAGCACGGAGAACTTGAAGTAAAAAGAGATACTGCTCCAATTGGTGTCTTTACATCTGAGGGATACATAACTGAAATTGAAACTCCAGAAGGTAAAAAAGAAGTATTGGCAGCAGATGCAATACTTTGGAACTCCCGATTTAAAGATGCATGTGAACTCTTACTTGAATGGTATGGTCGGGGTATTAACATTAATACAAGTTGTGAGATCCTTTATTCAAATTACACTATGCAAGATGGCATTGAACACCTACAGTCCCCTATCTATTTCGAAGGTCATGCTATTTTAAATTCAGAGAAACGAGGAGAGCATGACATTGTCCTCCCCGCTTATGATTCTTCCAAACTTCTTAGCTTTAATGAAATTCAACAATTTGAAAGATTAGTTGCTCAAGCAGCTACAAGACAAAATAATGAGGAAGGTGAAAAAATGAATAAGTTTAGAAAAGTGTTTGAATTGTCTCATTCTGATGTTCGAACACTTCTTTATAACCAATTAGATCCAACCCTTGACAAGGAGTCAGCATCTTATATTGCAGATGTATATGATGCATATTTCATCGTAAACGTGTATAGCTGGTCAGATGAAAATAGCTACGACAAATACTTTAAGTTCAATTACACAAGAACAGGCGATACTGTTTCAATTGATTTTGACAGTAAAACCGAGGTGTTCATGACACGTAACTGGGAGGAAGTTGTTCCTGAACCTATTCAAACACAACTTAACCAAAAAGATGAACAGATTAAAGATTTAACGAAACAAGTAAATCAAATCAATAAGAATAAGGCAGATATTGAACAGCAATTCAACACTGCTAGTGAAAAGCTTGTGCAATTAAATTCTGAAGTGGAACAATTGAAGCCTTATAAAGAAAAACACGAGAAAACTTTATTAGAGCAAAAACTAAATGAGAAAAATGAATTCTATAAAGCGAAATTTGAAGCTTTAAATGCTGAGGAAAAATTCAGTACAGAAGAAGTACAAAACCTTATCCATGCTTCGGTTAAACAAGATGAAGAAGGAGAAAAAGCTGTATTACAACTTAACACAATGTTAGTTGATTTAGTTAGTGTTCCTACTGAAACAAATACAACCATTAGAGAATTTTCAAGTAAACGGGAAAATTTAATCCCTAACGATGACTCTTTTGAATCACGCTTTTCACAATAAATTTTAAACTTGGAGGAATAAAATATGGCTACAAGATTACAAAAAGCCCTTACTGAAGTAGGTAATCATACTACTGGAAACTTGAATTCTTTAAAAATCAAAACAGTTGCTCACGGTGCAAAAGTGACTGGTTCAGACATTGATAACTTTATGCTTGTTGAACTTGGTTTTGATGCTGAGGGGAACCGAACAGCTTCGAAACTATCAGATAAAACAAAAAAAGCATATTTAATTGCATCTCCTGAAGCACGCTATCTTGGTGAATCAATGAGAGACTTCTATAACGGTGTAGGAGAACATGCTCGAATTGTTATCCTTGAGCCAGCTTATACTCGTTTTGATGTTTCTGCATTTTCATTTAATACAGCAGTGACTGAGGTTAAACAAGGTCAAGTAGCTCACTTTGATATTGCTACTCAAAAGTATATTCTCAGTGATCCTGCTTCACCTCATGAGGATTATGCTGATTCTTCTGCTAAGTTCCTCGTTGTAAATAATGAAGATGACCTTGTTTACACAATGGGACAAAAACTTGTTCGCCTTGAAGTAATCGAGGCCTAGTACATAACAAATAAATTTCAATAAAAGGAGTATTTTAAATGAAATTAGATACTGTGAAAATCAAAGGCTTGTTTAGCCGTGTATTAAATAACAAAATGGACGGTACAGACCAAGCTGATATCCAAACTTACATTAAGAAAGTGTTTGGTGATGGCGGTACTACACCTGACCCTTCCATGCTCCATCAATTTAATAACCTTGTCGTTGAACAAGCAGATGAAATTGCGAAACCAAAAGTAACACAGCTTCTCTCCCTTTTGGCCAATGTCCAACAAGAAAAACGAGGCAATATTAAAGAAATTAAAATTCCGAAAAAGAATAAGGCAAAAGTCATTTGGTCTGCTACAGGCTCTGGTGTTGATTTAGTTCGTGTTGAAGGACAAGAAACAGTTCCTGCTGTTCCGAAAACTATGTCAACAGGTTTCTATTATGAACCCCTAGATCTCGTAACAGATTCAATTGTTTACTTCAATAAATTGGTGAATGATATAGCAGATGCTAAAGTCCGTTTGTACCTCGATAAAATCCATCAATTAACTGCAAGCGCAATTACAGCTGGTAAAATCCCTGCAAAAAATGTTCAAACAGGCTCAAACCTTACTCTTCAACAATACAACAAAGTAGCTTCTGTGCTTCAACGTTATGGTGGAAAACCTATCTTCGTAGCTGATACCCTTCTTATCGACTACTTCGCATTCCAACAAGGAACAGACTCCACGTTTAAGAACTTCTTAACTGAAGAAGTAAAAGGAGAGCTCCTTACTGCCCTAAATCCAGCTACAATCGGCAGAACAACTGCTGTTAACCTCACTAACCCATTTACAGATGATACAAATAGTAAAGTCGAACTTCCTGTCAACAAAGGCTATATGTTTGCCGGCGGCGTTTCTCAAAAACCATTTTCTGTTGTTGAGTATGGTGGACTGCGTCAATTGACAGAACAAGACATTGAAGATGAAAGAATCAAAATGAAAATTGTTCAAGATGCGTCTGTTAACCTTCTTTTTGGAGAAGCAATCGGAATTATTGAAGAACAAGCTGCAGTATCTATCTAAATCAAAATATGAGGATTTTTTAGGAGGATATAAATTTGACTGAAAAAATTAAGTTAGCACGATACAGAAGTACATCTTATTTTGTTGGGTATATCAGCGATGGTGGACATAAACAATACACTTGGGCTGGAAGTAAAAATGGGAAGGCTGATATTAAAGAAGTTCCAAAAGAAGTTGTTGAATGGCTCACAATGAACAGCGTTTGTTTCGATAAAGGTGAATTAGTTATTGTTGAAGATAATGAGACAACCAAAGAAATTAAAGATTCTATTGTTGAGTCGGAGGCTTATAAAAATAACATCCATACCAAAGAAGAAATTGAAAAGATGATTAAATCGGGAAATATTGCTCAACTAAAAAATAAGCTCGATAAAATCACAGTGGATTCTGAGAAGCAATTTATTATTGACGTTGCTTCAGAATTTAGCGATGACATTGCTGCAGGCAAATTGAAAGTTTTGGCTGATTGGATGGGAGTCGCTGATCCTTCCCTTCTCTTTGACTAAGAGGGGGGATTTTTTATGACATCTTATGATCAAATATGGGAAACCTTTTTAAACAACTGCGAGACATCTGATTTTGATGTTCCTCAAACAGAAGAACAAATTTATCAATCAATTCGAAATGCAATACTTCATTTCAATAACAGGCTCAGAGACAATTTAAAGGCTGATGATTCAACAGAAACTGTAAATAGAGATTTATCTGAGGACGATCTGCTTATTATTGCACACTTCTTGAGATACATCTTTTTGTTAAATAAAAAGACCTTGTTTGAGAATACGTGGCAGCCCTTCACGAATGACGTGGGAATCAAGAACTTTGGTACACAACTCAATTCCCTTAAACAAAGTGTAATAGATCAGAAAAACGAAATTGAACGTTTGATATTGAACGCTGCGGTGGATTATCTATGAGTGCAATTAAAGTTAAATCGGCACATAAAGATGGACAAATAAAGCTTGAGGACTTAGATATTGTTTGCAATAAACTGTGTAAGAGAAACAATTCAGTCCTCTTCAAATTGGAGAAATACCTTAATAAAAAGCTGCTAAGCGATCCTCAACTCACAGAAATCAGGGACACCATTTTAACAGTAAGTGGTGAATTAAGCAGACTTAGGGATAACTTAGTAACAGACGGTGATTCGAATGAAGGACTACAGTAATTACCACAAGATTAACATTAATAATAAACTTCTTCATGATGGTAAGCTTATTTTCCAACAAGGCCTTAAGGGGCTTGAATCTGAAAAAGTCACAATAGATGGAATCGAAAAAACAGTAATGATCACCTCTAAGTACTCTAGTGGCGATGGTTCTGCAAGATATATATTAGGTGAAATTGCTGACATTTATCGTGGCGGAGTTGTTAAGTTTAATGATGAAACATGGCTCATCACCTCCCACCCTCTCAGTAATAAGATTTACAAAAAGGCTGAGATAAAAATATGTGGAACATCATTTTTTCTTACTTCAGAAGACAAGCTAATAGATACTGGCAAAATTAACGAAATCACTGGTAAGCCAATTTATGAAAAAGTACCTGGTGAAAAAACTGAAGTCCCCTGCATATTCGAAAGGACAACTTCAATAAAAGGCACTGAATTGGCGGTAAATCTTCCAGATGGTCAAGCAAACATTACAATTCCTTATCTTGTTCATGAAAAATTAAAAATCGGACTTACCCTCTCCTTCTTTGGCGAAGATTATCAAGTCGATGATATAGACTATTCTAAAGTTTATGGAGACCACGGAACAATAAAATTGGTTGCCAAAAAGAAAGTTGGTGAAAAGACATGAGCATGACTGTTGAACAGATGACAAAAGTCTTCAGATTAGTTATGGATGATGTTGAACTGAATCGGCTCTTGTATTACAAAACTGATCCTCTCTCCCCTTCTCATCCAGATGTTCAATCACTCGAAAATTATTATGACTCCACAAATGACTCTCCCGCTATAATCAATACCATATTCAAGCGAGCACCTAAAACAGATGATCTATCGGATTCACCATTATGTAGAATGTGTGTTTATTTAGGGAACGCATTACCAAAACCATCCAACCAAAGTGCGATGCTTCTTGATCAAGACTTGATGATTGATGTTTTCACCCATATTAACACCTTTGAAGAAACCGAATTTAGAAATCTTAAGATTAATGACAGAATTAATAAGCTCTTGTTCAATCAGAATTTTGCTGGCATTGGTAAGACAAACTCTTATAAAAGAATGCTAATCACTAATCCTCCTGATGGTTACCTCGGATATAAATTAATTTATACCTTTGGGGCGATGAAATGATTGATAGTGAATTCTTTATAACCGGTGAGCCAATCCCTACTGAATTTGGCGATTGTCGATTTATAAAAGTTAAGGAATATGCACTTTTAACTCCGTACCTCAGCTGGTTTAAGATGTCTAAGAAAGAGATTATTTATACTTACAGCAAAAAGGAAAATAATCAATTTGGCCAATTAGATGGTCTTATTGCCGAACTTAAAAAACTGTCTTTATTTGAAATTACAAGTATCCTTCCGAATTTTAAAGAAGCGTATGAAGTAATATTTAGCACAGTTTTTAATGGCGTTGAAATTTTAGAAAAACTTACACCGGAAAACTTCGAAGCCCTAAGAGAATTGGTCTTGAGAATGTCTTGTCTAAAAGAGGAAAAAATCAGCTCTAACCCAGAGATACAGCGAGCTAACGAGCGCAGCAAAAGAGTGAAAAGTCAGGAATCAGATATGGTTGATATGGCAGACATCATAAGTAGTGTTGCTACTCACACCGGATATTTGTACAAAGATATAAATGAAATGACTCTGTTTCAGTTATACATGACTTACTACAGAGTAGGTCAATTCAAACAGTACGATACCTCCACCCTGTTTGCGACCGTTTCACCTGATGCAGCCAAACACATGGAAAGCTGGGGAAAACATATTGACTTATTTGAAGAAGAAAAGCATTACATAAGTAGAGAAAGTTTCATGAAACAAACTAAAGGTTTTGGTAAAGGCAGCGCATAGCTGTCTTTTTTATTATTTAAGGAGGCAACAATTAGATGAAAACAGTTATTCAAGATACAGCTGACGTTTATTTCAAACGAAAATCTGACGGTAAGCTTGTATTCACAGCCGAGGCACAAACAGCATCATTCTCCCAAGCAATCTCTGAAGAAAAACTCAGAGGTGGAATCGGAAATAAACCACTTTACATTCTTAAATCTGAGAAGGAAATTAACCTAACTGTCAAAAATGCTTTCTTTGATTTAGAATGGCTTGCAATGACACAGGGTGAAACAATTCAGGAAGAAACAAAAGTAAAGGTTTTCGATAGAGAACATGGACTGATTGTAGATGATACAAACAAAGTTACTCTAAAAGGAAAACCTGTAAGTGATGTAACTTTCTATAACAAAAAAGGTTTAACATATAAGATTGCTATTTCAACTGATGGTACATATACAATTCCAACAGCATTTGCAGCTGCTAAAGACAAACTAACAGCTGTGTATCAAATTGAAAAAGTCGGTAGACGTTTAGCCATTAAAGCCAGCAAGTTCTCAGAACGATATGAAGTTGAATATCGCACTATTGCCTATAATCCTGATACAGAAGAAGTTTACAGTGACATCTATATCCAGTTCCCTAACGTTTCTCCTTCAGGGGAATTTGAAATGTCATTAGAAAATGGAAATGCTCTAGCACCAGAAATTAAGTTTGAAGCATTAGCAGATACAGATACAGACGAAATGGCTGTAGTAATCGAAGCAAGTAGAGATGAAAATACTGCAGCTCCGGTTGAGGATACAACAGGTTCAACTCAAAGCTCAGATCTTGGCGGAACAACTGAATAATTAAGGAGGCGTTTATTATTGCTTTTTTAAACCAGGACGGTGATAAATACACCTCTGCAAAAGATGATGGGACAGGTAATCCCATAACTGCTGTATCAATTGAACGTTCCACTGTCCCTTTGGAGGTTGGTCTTAATAATGACCAGCCTCTTAATGTTAATGTGGCCAATACATCACTTGATGTAAATATAGCTAATACGGCTTCTGTCCCTGTTTTGGTTAAAAACACTGCAGCAATTAAAACCCAAGTTCAAAAATCCTATTCTGAATTTGTTGTTACTGATGCTGATACTGTAGCTACAGGTGCAACTAAGTCTTATACAGTTGATCTAATCGATTCACTTGGTGTTTTCAGAACTTACGGTATTGCTATGTACACAACTCAAACAGACAGCTCAAACAGCAAAGTTTTAGCAAGTATTTATTCCGTACCGAAAAACATCCCATTTTATTCTGCAACTACATCAGGTAACGATAATTCTGTTCTATTCAACAGCATTGCTTTTGTTCAGAATTACCCTTTGCAAAAACAATTAACTTTCACTGCTCCAAAAATACATCTGACAGTTAAAGCAGCCGGTACAGTTGATCTAACTGGGTTAAAAATCGTTGTTTGGGGGATGGAATAATGACATTTGATGAAGTATGTGGTCTGTTCAAACAATTTGATGGTTTGGAACAAAAATTCCTATTGCTATCAGATGGTTCCTATATCAGTGTTGATGATTTCAAGCAACGCTTTGAAGGCGACTTCAATGAGTACGAACCTTTAAGTTCGCTTCAGTCATCCCCTTCTTCTACCCCAGCTTGGGAAGGTATATGGAATAAGCTACAAGAGGATGGGCTTTTTGAATAAGTCCTCCCCTCTTATTTTTCTAGATAAAAGACAGTTTTTATACAAATTAAGGAGGTGGAGTTGTTGACAGAAACGACTGAAAATGTCGTAACCACAATTCCAGACAAAACTTCATTTACTTTTCATGAAGCAACAACTGCCCCGTCTGAAGGTGAAGAATTTGCAGTGGATCATTTTCGGGAACTTACTGTTAAGATCTCTGGTTCCTCAACTTCACGTGAAATAAAATTTTATGCAGTTGATGAAAATGGCGAAAAAACACCCTTAAGTGGAACTAACAAAACAGACTTACAGCTAGCAACCAGTACTTTAAATACAAATGAATACTGGGACTTCGATATTGGCGGAGTATTTAAAGTATTGTTTGAGGTTATAGCAGTAAACGGTGATGTATCTGTTAAAGGAATTGCGGTGAGCTAAATGAGCAACAGTAAATTTGCTGGACAATTGAAACAAAACAACTTTCAAATTAATAATTTAAAAGCAGCCACTGCAAAAACTGAAAAACACATGGTCGATCACGAGGAAAAGCTTACTGATACCGTCAATGATTTTATGGAATATCAAAACTTCGAGCTAAAAAAACACACAGAAGACTTTGATAATCCGCATCAGGTTACTAAAAACCAAGTTGGGTTATCTAATGTTACCGACGATAAACAGGCAACCAAGTTAGAGTTTGACTCACATGTCAAAGATACAAGTCTTCATGTATCAACTGCTGAAAGAGAAGCATGGAATTCCAAAGAAACTACTTCAGGAGCACAAATAAAGGCTGATAAAGCATTAAGTGATGCAAAATCATACGTAGATATTCATACTGCTGATAAAGCTAATCCTCATGCTGTTACTGCTGCACAAGTTGGTCTAGGAAACCTTACAAATGATAAGCAAGCAACTAAATCTGAATTTGATATTCACATCGGAAACTCAACTGTTCATATTTCATCTTCAGAAAGAAACAAGTGGAATGGTGCTCAATTAGTGAAGCTTACAACAGATTCCGGCTATGGAACAAATCTCGGTTCAGGAGTAGATACTAGAACTCTTACAAAGACAGGAATTTATTATGGCAAAGAGTTTGTAAACACTCCAAGTGAAGCAAGTTTTCATACAATTGTAGTAATAGCTATGTCAGATACTGTTATAGTGCAAGAAGCTACGAGATGGTTTGATAATAAAAAATTTACACAAACGATGAACGGAGCCAACACTTGGTCAGGTTGGAAAGAAATAATTACAAAAGATCAACTGGCTCCAACATGGAAGAACCTTACGCTTCAAAACGGGTGGACTGTATACAGTGATCGAACTCCTCAATATGCAATTATAGGAAGTCATGTAGTATTTAGAGGCGCTATTCAAGGAGGTACAATTGGCACTTCTGCTAATAACTTTATCCCCGCTTTCACAATGCCTACAGGTTCTCGCTCTTTATCAAATATAGTTTTCGCTACTGGACTAATGAATGAAGCTGGGGTAGCAAAAGCGTATTCTCAAACTTCAGGCTATGTTTCAATTCTATACTCAGGTGAGAATACAGCTAACGGCATTGTAAATCTAGAAAATATACACTACTACATTTAGGATGTGACATTTCACCTTGACAACAGTTGTTTGCTATAAATATGATCCAAAAACGCACCTATATCTTGAACCTGTCGAATACGAAGAATCTGATAAACTGCCAATAAATTGCACAAAAGTGCCCCCTCCACCTGGTCTATATCTAGCTAAATACAGTATTGAGGATCAGTCATGGGTTGAATCTGCAAACAAAGATTACATCGACAGCCTAAAAAATTCAGATATCAAGCCCTCAGATATTGATATCTTAGGTCAATCCCTAACAGAGGCAAGAATCACTATTTTAAAACAAGCTAGAACTATAACTACGATGCAGTCTGATATAGAAACGCTGAAAGGCGGGGTAGCAACTTGAGTAATTTTTGGGTTATTGCTTTAAGTAAAGATTGGGCAACAGTTTCTCAAGTAAAAGAAGCCTATGAATATAATGATGTATCTAAAGACGAGCTACAAGAAGGTGTAACAAATAATATTATTACTGTTGAGGAATATGAAGAAATAGTTGGAGAGCCCTACGCTCCTACTGATTCGAGTCCAATAGAACAGTAATTTGATAAGAATTTATCTGGCAGGTGTCTTGTGCTTTATAGAGGATATAAAAGGAGGATATTAAATGGCATCAAAAAAATTGAATTTAAGTTTAATTGAGGAAAGTGTCAATAAGTATGACAAGAAAGAAAAAGTCCAGTTAACCGATGATGTACATGTATTCATCTACCCATACTTTTCCCCTTCTCGGTTAACAAAAATGCTAACTGAAATGATCTCTGATCAACAAAAAGCCGAAGATAAAGGTATTGATTTTAGTAAAATCAACACTGTTCAATGGGTATTCTTTTCAATTGTAAAAGAATTTTCAGATTTGGGGATTCCAAATGACATCAAAAATAAAGTTAAATGGTACCTTAAGCTTGTGGATTCCGAATTCTTCCCTATGATTATTAACAGTTATCCAAAAGAAAGTATGAAGAAGCTTAAAGATGCAACAAAAGCTTTAGAAAAAATCACTGATGACTTGTTAACTATGAGCAAAGAGGAAATCAACAAACTTATTCTAGAAAAGGTAGAAGAAATAGAGACTGGTTCTGGTGAAGTTAGTGGCGAAAACAATTAAAGATATCAAAGCTATGGTTGAACAAGCTGCAATTCAATCAATTCATAAGTCTTCCTCTAATGTGAAACAAATTATGGTGAAAACAGGACAAGAGCACATTGATGAAGATGTTTACGGTGCATATGATCCCCTACTTTATGAACGCACAGGACAAGTTAAAGATGCCTTTATAACCACCAACGAAAGTAACGGGGTGTCATTGGACAATATTAGAAATGATGATGGAAAAGACATTGCTACAGTCATTGAAACCGGTCAAGGTTATTCATACCCTGATTCATATGGATATGGCTACGGTAAACCTCGTCCTTTTATGAAGAATACCTCTGAGACACTAAAAGATGGACGATTAACTGCAGCGCTAAAAAAAGATTTAAAAGCAGATGGAATTAAAACAGACTAATGGCGGTGAATTAATGGCCAAATCAATTGAAAAGAATATGCTCAGATCTCGAGCAATAAAACTCCCCGAGGTCACGGAATCAATGTGGGAGCAAGTAGACGAAGAGCACAGAAGCTTGGCTCAAGAGTTTTTAGATGCTCATTCATTTAGAAATAAAACACGAAAGCAGTATTACTCCTCCCTTCGCCAATTCTTTTGGTGGGTACATACCTCTCTTAACGGGAAAAAACTTTATAAGATCTCAAAGCGTGATTTCATTAGGTATCAAAGTTTCTTAAAGAATCGTGGGATGTCTTCAAGTGGGATTGCTTTAAAAAAAGCCGGTGTATCCTCGTTAAATAATTATATCGAAAATGTTGTTGCAGAAGATGATCATAATTATGAGAAATTCAGAAACTTCACTCGTGGGCTGCCAGCTATTCCAAAAACCACTACATATGAAAAAGTTAAAGTTACATATGATGACTATAAACTGATGATGGACGCCCTAAAAGAGGACGAAAATTATTTGGGGATGGCATGGCTTGCTACTGCCTTTAATGTTGGCGGGCGAAGGGCAGAACTCATACAGTTAAAAACAGAAATATTAGATTACCCTATTCCAGAGGGTCAGTCATACGTGATGAGTCATAAGGTATTTGGAAAAGGTAAAGGTGAAGGAAAACCTCTTGAGTACATGATTAACACAGAAGCACTGGAGTACCTGCGTTTATGGCATGAAAAACGTGGCTATGATCATGAATACCTCTTCACTACTCAGTATGGCGGAGAGCCTAAACAGATGTCAGAGTCTTGGGCTGATTATTTTTGCTCTGATGTGTTATCAGATATCCTTGGTCGACGTATAAACCCCCACCTCTTTAAAGCTTCGTGCATCACTTATCTCCTAGAAGTTAAGAAAATCAAAATTGAATTGATAAGCAAATATGTAGCTCATCATGAAGATGTCTCAACAACAATCAAGCACTATGATTTACGGGATTTTGAAGAAGAAAAGAATCAAATATTTGTTTAGTTAAAATCCCTCTTTTATTCAGAATCAAGATTCCTCGTTTGAGGGATTTTGCTTATGTATAAAACAAAGAATCACTTTTTCCCCCTATAAAGACAAAGTGATTTTAAAATTAGCTATTAGGCAAATCTACTTTTGCATCGAGAATTAGAGAAACGTACCCTTGGAAATCTAATTTCCATTAAAATCCTTTACATATTCGTCGATAATATGGAGAGGTGATGAAAATGTTAAATAAAAAGTACTAAAACACAATCTGGTTGAGATGAATCCCAAAGAATTAATAAAGTTTATCAAGCACGAATTCCCTATTAATGGACAAGATTATCATACACATGCAAGGAAAGTCCAAATAATAAAAGCTTTAAGCCCGTCTGAATTATCATCTGCCATTGCAAGGATGGAAGGAATAAAATCGCAATATGATCCATCTAAAACTTGGGGAATTGGAAGTTTGATTTTGGGAACATCGTTTATAGGATTTCAAGTATTATTTGGTGTGAATCTATCAAAAATTACTGAGGGAAACCGATTGAATGCATTAATTTACGTATTAATCACAATCATAATTTGCTTATGGACACTTCGTAATATTTTAAAAGATAAAGAAAATGCTACAACTGCAGATTATCTTAAAGAACTGCTCATTCAGATAAAATCAGAAAAGAACCAATGATTTCACTTTCCATTTATATAGTTCTCCATGACTGGAAACAGTGATATAATGTAGGAAAATGATACCGGCGGTGGTTGAATGGGATATAAGTTAATGGCTTATGGTGGCTATTTTTTATTCTGTCTTTTCTTTTTGCTAATGGATAGCTGGAGAGGCATGGGAATTTGCTTAATAATTGCAGGATTAGCCCTATTAGCACTTGAACCCTATAAAATTAAAGCCCAAAAAAATATAGATAAACTAAAAGAAAATGCGCAAAAACTTAAGCACTTCGACGGTGGTTTTAATCCAGACAATTTCTTTAATACTTATCAAACTAAAATTGCTTTTAAGGAATCAGAATTCCTTGTGAAAATATATCATCTTAATAAAGATGAACATATTGAAGAATACACAATCCCTTTTTCTAATATTATTGAATCCGAAATTGCTTTGGACAATCAAATAATTTCTAAAGTATCAAAATCGGGAATCGTAGCTGGAGGCCTGTTAGCTGGAGGCATTGGGGCTGCACTTGGAGGGTTGTCTGCCTCTTCAATACAAAATGAAATGGTCAAATCCGTCACTCTAAAGATTACTGTTGAAGACCTAAGTAAACCTATCCATTACATCGATTTTCTCCCCACACAAGAAGTTGAAGGGTATAATACTCAGGGGTATAAGAAAGATAGCAATATCATTCAACAAGCACTTAAGAATGCAGAATATTGGCATGGTGTTATGGATGTAATTATTAAGAAAGCAAACAAAGTCGCTCAATAACTGAGTGGCTTTTTTCTTTGTCCTCTCCCCTACTGAAAGGAAGTGATTCTTACTTGAGTCAAAACCTCAAAATTATACTAACCCCACAAGCTGATACCTCATCCAAAACTGTCGAACAGTTAAATCAGCAAATTAAATCTCTGGAAAAGAAACTCAATTCCCTCAAGCTCAATACTAATATTGATTCTACAACCTTAAAAGCTCTTCAAGAATTCTCCTCTGCTGTCGATACATATCAAAAAAACCTAAAATCCTATAATCAAACAGTTAAAGAAACCTCAACAGTAATTAAGAATGCTGACGGATCAGTTGAAAAGCTCACCCAGCAGTATAAGAAAAATGGTGAGATACTTCAACGTGAAACAAAAATAATCAATAATCGCAATACTGCTCTAAAGCAAGAAACTCAAGAGGTTAACAAGCTTACACAGGCCACTGAGAAACTAGGTCAGGTTCAAAAAAAGACCGAGCAGAGAAATCTGCAAGGACAACCAACAAAGGTTGTGCAGAAAAATCGCCACGGATTCGATGATATAGTTTATACAACTGATCCTAAAACTAATTCGACCTCTTCAAAAACTACAACTAATTATGACCAACAAAGGAGAGCAATTGAGCAACTTAAGCAAGATCTAGAGAAGCTTAGACAGCAAGGGATTGTTACTGATACGACCATCTCATCTCTTGGCCGAAAAATAAACACAGCTCAATCCGCTCAACAAATTGAAGCACTGCAAAATAAGATAAGGATGCTAGACGATAAATCTGCGGCAGTTGCAAAGAACAACGAATTAAAGAAAACCATTGAATTATATCAGCGACAGGCACAAGTGAATGTCCAAAACCTCAATACACGGTATGGTAGTTCAATGGGGTCTAATAATAGACAAGCTGTTCAAGATTATTTGAATGCAGTAAATAGTCTTAATGTAAGCACTGGAAGCAATAATATCAGATCACAAATTCAAAGCTTGAATATGCAATTTAGAGAATTAGCCTCCAGCGCTCAAGCAGCTGCTAATCAAGCTTCTTCTTTTGGAGCAGAACTAACCCAAACCTTCAAAAGCATGTCCACCTATTTAATCTCCGGTTCTTTATTCTATGGAGCTATCTCCGGCCTTAAAGAAATGGTATCCCAGGCTGTTGAAATTGATACTCTCATGACAAATATTCGCCGTGTTATGAATGAGCCTGACTATAAATATAATGAACTTCTCCAAGAATCTATTGACTTAGGTGATACACTTTCAAATAAAATAACAGATATTCTCCAAATGACAGGCGATTTTGGGAGAATGGGCTTCGATGAAAGTGAACTCTCCACGTTAACGAAAACTGCTCAAGTTCTTCAAAATGTCTCCGATTTAACTCCCGATGATACAGTTAATACTCTTACGGCAGCAATGCTCAACTTTAATATTGCAGCCAATGATTCAATATCAATTGCAGATAAATTAAATGAGGTTGATAATAACTATGCTGTTACAACCCTCGATCTAGCGAATTCTATCCGTAAAGCAGGTTCAACTGCTTCTACATTCGGGGTCGAGTTAAATGATCTTATTGGTTACACAACCGCAATCGCTAGTACAACACGTGAATCAGGGAATATCGTCGGCAACTCTCTAAAGACAATTTTCGCACGAATTGGGAATAATCAAAGCTCAATTAAAGCGTTAGATGAAATCGGTATTTCTGTCAAAACAGCTAGTGGAGAAGCTAAATCAGCAAGTGATTTAATAACTGAAGTTGCCGGTAAGTGGGATACACTTTCTGATGCTCAGAAACAAAATACTTCAATTGGAGTAGCTGGTATTTATCAATTATCCCGTTTTAATGCAATGATGAACAACTTCTCTATTGCTCAGAATGCGGCTAAAACTGCGGCTAATTCAACAGGAAGTGCTTGGAGTGAGCAGCAAAAGTATGCAGATAGTCTACAAGCTAGGGTAAATAAGCTTCAAAATAACTTTACTGAATTTGCTATTGCAGCTTCAGATGCTTTTATTAGCGATGGATTAATTGAATTTACTCAAGCAGCAGGTTCTTTGCTTAACGCTTCAACAGGAGTAATCAAATCAGTTGGGTTCCTACCTCCCCTTTTAGCTGCAGTAAGCACTGCAACCCTTTTGCTCAGTAAAAATACCCGCACATTAGCCACCACCCTAATTTTGGGAACACGTGCAATGGGGCAAGAAACTTTAGCAACTGCTGGGCTAGAAGCTGGTATGACTCGTGCAGCAGTCGCCTCAAGAGTTCTAAAAACTGCTCTTCGAGGGTTGCTTGTTTCAACATTAGTTGGCGGTGCGTTTGCTGCTTTAGGATGGGCGCTAGAATCATTAATTTCTTCTTTTGCAGAAGCTAAAAAAGCTAAAGATGATTTTGAGCAGAGCCAGCAAACCAATGTCGAAGCAATTACGACCAATAAAGACTCTACTGATAAACTAATACAGCAATATAAAGAGCTTCAAAAAGTTAAAGAGTCAAGATCTTTAACTTCAGATGAAGAGCAAGAATACCTTCAAGTCACTCAGCAATTAGCACAAACTTTCCCTGCATTAGTTAAAGGCTATGATTCTCAAGGAAATGCAATTCTTAAGACAAATAAAGAACTTGAAAAAGCAATTGAGAATACTAAAGAGTATTTGGCTTTAAAGAAACAAGAAACAAGAGACAGCGCAAAGAAAACATTCGAAGACGCTTCTAAGGAAATTAAAAAGTCTAAGGATGAATTAAAGCAGTATAAACAAATAGCTGAATACAACGATAAAGGTAGACCTAAATGGGATCTCATTGCAGATGACGATGACTATAAGGTTGCAGCTGATAAAGCTAAACAAAGTATGCTCAAAGCTCAATCTGACATTGAGAGTGGAAATGCTAAAGTTAAAGATAGCGTCCTTTCAATTGCAAATGCTTATAGTTCAATTGATATCAGTAATACTTTAAAGACGAGTATTAGTGATGTTGTCAACAAACTGAACTTAAAAGACGATTTAGATCCTGAAGAATTAGAAAAATTCTCCTCTTCTTTAGGAAAGCTTCAAGAAAAAATGCAAAAAGCTTTAGATTCAGGTGATGAAAAAGCTTTCGATAATGCAAAAAAAGATCTTCAAAGTCTCTTAGAAACATACTCCAAATCCGATTCTTCTATTGATGTTTTTAAAATGAGCTTCGACAAAGCACAGAAGAACATAAAAGATGGAGATAAGAGCTTATCTTCCGTCAAATCTGAAGTTGGTGATTTGGGTGAGACGCTGGCAGAAGCAGGTAACGAGGCAGAAGAGTTTGGTAAGAAGCTAAAAGAAGCTCTGGATGCAAATAGTGTCGATGATATTAAGGCAGCTATTAAAGAAATGTCAGATGCTATGCAGTTTGATTCCGTTCAAGATGCCTTAAATGGGGATATTTTCAATAACACCAAAGATCAAGTGGCTCCTCTCAATGATCTTCTGGAAAAAATGGCTGAAGGTAAAAGTATTTCTGCAAACGAAGCTAATACCCTTATTCAAAAAGATAAGGAACTTGCCAAGGCTATTAGCATCGAAAACGGCGTTGTGAAAATTAACCGTGATGAAGTCATCAAACAAAGAAAAGTTAAACTTGATGCTTATAACGACATGGTTACCTATAGCAACAAATTGATGAAAACAGAAGTTAACAACGCTATCAAAACTTTAAACGCTGATACCTTACGGATTGACAGCCTGAAAAAGCTACGAAAAGAACGAAAGCTTGATATCTCTGAGGCTGAACTTTCTGACCTAGAAGTTAAGTCAATTAATAATGTTGCAGATGCAAAAAAAGAACTTAAGAAGCTTGAAGAGAAAATGCTTCAACCTGGTGGATACTCCAATAGTCAAATTGAAGCAATGCAAAGCGTTAAATCAGCTTTAGAATCTTATATTTCTGCATCTGAAGAAGCCACCAGTACACAAGAAATGAATAAGCAGGCACTTGTTGAAGCTGGAACATCGTTAGAGAATTGGACAGATCAACAAGAAAAAGCCAATGAAGAAACCAAGACTTCGATGTATGTTGTTGATAAATACAAGGAAGCATTAGAAAAAGTTAATGCTGAGATTGACAAGTACAACAAGCAGGTCAATGATTATCCGAAATACTCTCAGAAATATCGAGATGCAATTAAGAAAGAAATTAAAGCACTCCAGCAAAAGAAAAAGCTTATGCAGGAACAAGCTAAGCTACTTAAAGATCAAATTAAATCCGGTAACATTGCTCAATACGGTATTGTAACCACTACATCTTCATCTGGGGGAACCTCTACTTCAACTGGTGGCTCATATTCAGGCAAGTATTCAAGCTACATAAATTCAGCAGCTAGTAAATACAATGTTGACCCTGCCCTTATTGCAGCTGTAATTCAGCAAGAATCAGGGTTTAATGCTAAAGCACGATCTGGTGTAGGTGCCATGGGATTAATGCAACTGATGCCAGCAACAGCGAAAAGCTTAGGAGTAAATAACGCTTACGATCCTTATCAAAATGTTATGGGTGGAACAAAGTACCTCGCCCAACAGCTTGAAAAGTTTGGCGGTAATGTTGAAAAAGCATTGGCTGCATATAATGCTGGGCCTGGTAACGTAATTAAATATGGTGGCATCCCTCCTTTTAAAGAAACACAGAATTACGTCAAAAAGATCATGACCAACTACAGCAAATCCCTCTCCTCTGCCACTTCTTCAATCGCCAGCTATTATACAAATAATAGCGCTTTTAGGGTAAGCTCCAAATATGGACAACAGGAATCCGGTCTCCGCTCCTCCCCACATAAAGGAACTGATTTTGCTGCAAAAGCAGGTACAGCAATTAAATCTCTTCAAAGTGGTAAAGTCCAAATTGCTGGCTACAGTAAAACTGCAGGTAACTGGGTTGTTATTAAACAGGATGATGGAACAGTTGCCAAGTACATGCACATGCTTAACACTCCTTCTGTTAAAACAGGTCAATCAGTTAAAGCCGGTCAAACTATTGGTAAAGTTGGTAGCACAGGGAACTCAACTGGGAACCATCTTCATCTACAAATTGAGCAAAACGGAAAAACTATTGACCCTGAAAAGTACATGCAAGGTATTGGAACTTCTATTTCAGATGCGTCACAAGCTGAGGCAGAACGGCAACAAGGGATAGCCCAGGCTAAATCTGATCTTCTCTCCCTTCAAGGAGATATCGATTCAGTCAATGATCAGATTCAAGAACTTCAGTATGAACTAGTTCAATCCAAACTCGATGAGTTTGATAAAAGAATTGGGGATTTTGATGTTCGGATAGCTAAAGATGAATCAATGGCTAACCGATACACTTCTGACAGCAAGGAGTTCCGAAAATACACCTCTGATCAGAAAAAAGCTGTGGCAGAGCAAGCTAAAATCCAACAACAAAAAGTTAATTGGATTCAAAAAGAAATAAAAACAAATAAAGCATTGAACTCTGCTCAACGTGCACAGCTTCAAGAAGAGCTTAAACAAGCCAAGCTAGATTTAATTTCTGTTCAAGACCAGGTTCGTGAGTTACAGAAACAACTTGTCCAATCTAAAGTTGATGAGACACTCAAGTCAATTGAAAAGTCATCTTCTAAAACCCAAGGGAAAATTAAAGATGTTGATAATAAAATATCAATGACTGAAGAAGATGAAGACAAGGTTAAGTACTATAGCAAACAGATAAAGCTTATTCAGCAACAACAAAAGGAAGCCAAAAAATATATCAAACAGCTTGAAGAGCAAAAGAAAGCTGCGAAAGGTTTCCCTGACATCCAGGAACAGATCACTGAAGAAATCGAAAACTGGAAAGATAAACAGAAAGATTTTAACCTTGAGCTTTATAACACCAAGAAATCGATCAAGGATATCTATAAATCATTGGCTGATGAAGTTGTATCCATCTACAAAGAGATGTACGAAAAAATGCGGGATATTGAGTTAGAAGCGCATCAGAAAGCGACTCAAGACTTGATTGATGAGATAGACAAGACTGATGACGAGGCTAAATTTCAAAAAGAATTAAAAGAAAGACAAGACAGTATTCAAAAGTTGACTGACCAAATTAATCAATACTCTCTTGATGATTCTGAATTCGGAAAGTCAAAAGTCAAAGAACTAACTGAACAGCTTCAAAAAGAACAGTTAGACCTTGATGATTTTCTAAAGGATCGCGAAAGCAACAAACGGAAAGAAGCACTCCAAGATCAGCTCGAAAAAGATGAGGAGTCAATCAACAATAAATACGATGATCTTGTAAATGATGAACGAGCCTTTAAGAATCTTGAGGATAAGCTTATGAACGGGAAAATCACCGATATCGCAAAGCAGCTCAATGAGTTCTCTAAGTTTATTAATAGTAATATGGAGTCCATTGGAAAGAGTATCTCAAACAACCTGATTGATAAGCTCAAAGAAGCATCTAATGCACTGAATACTGCTGTCAAAGGCAACACGACAGGTAAAAAAGTATCCTCTTTCGCTTCTGGAGGATACACTGGAACAGGATTAGGTGCTGGTAAGCTTGCATTCCTACATGACAAAGAACTGATCTTAAATAAAACTGACACAGCCAACATCCTTGATACGGTAAAAGCTGTTCGTGAAACCGCTGTGGACAATTCTCCAAAATGGGGTCAAGGAGTAAAATTAGCAGACCTTATTAAAAAAGGAATTACTTCTATTCCTTCATTAGTTCCTAACGTTAATCAATCAATGTTATCAAACAGTTTAATTCCGAATTTAAAGAAGATTGATATCCCCTCAAAAACAATTGCTTCTTCTGGAGATAAAACAATTAATCTAACAAATACTTTCCACATTGATAAGCTAATGGGAGGAGAATCGGGAGCGAGATCTATGTTTGAAAGCATTAAAAACGAAGTTGTAAAACTAAATGGTAGCATGTAAGAGTCTGCTTTTGCAGACTCTTTATTTAACTTAACTTGAGGTGGAAACTCATGATTAGAGAAAGTCAATACTTTATGTTCAATAATATCCCTTCTTATGAATTAGGAGCCGTAAATGTAAATACAGAAGGAGGACTTTTAGAGGAGTCGTTTATTGCAAATAGAACAGTAAATGAAACATACACTAGGCTATCTTCAGAACCATATGTAGACAATGTCAAACTTGAGCCGTATGAGATCCCTTTGAATTTTTACATAGAAAACCATCTAGATGAAAAAAATGTTCGAAGAGTTGCTCGTTGGTTAAATGTAGATGATTATAAACCACTTTCTTTTAGTAGAAATTTAGACATAATTTATTTTGCCTTACCAATAAACGCTACAGATTTAGTTCATAACTGTTCTAACGATGGATATGTGAAGCTCACAATGAAGGTATTCCCCTATAAATATGGGCAAGAAACAATAACTCATTGGTTTGATGTCACCTCAGGTGTTAAAAATATTGAAATTGAAAACATAGGGGATATCGACATTCCGTTATCGCTTGAATTTAAGAAGATAGGCAACGGTGACATAACTGTTGAGAACTTAACTTTATATAGAACACCTCTGAAGTTTACGGGAATAAAACATCATGAAGTTATCCATGTTGATTCCAATAAAAAATTGATCACTTCAAGTGTTTCGGGTTATGAATGTTATGACCAAGTAAATGAAGAGTATGTGATTTTAACAAGAGGTAAAAACAGAATTAAAATAAATGGTGAGTGCTATATTCGATTAAAATACCGATACAAATATTTATAGGAGGATGTATTTTGTTAAATAAGTTTAAACCAGGCGAAATCCTCCTTTCTTTAGCAAAACCAAATAAAAAGAAAATCGCTAATATTTCGGATTTCTCAAATGTATCTCTTAATCTAAGCTTTGCTGATTTAAATGATCTATCTTTTAATATTCCACTCAAAGCCAGGTACAATTTTTTGATGAAGCCCAACCATGTGGCAAAACTAATGCGTGAGTGGTATCTTATCAAGGCAGAATTCTTAAACAGAGTTGAATGGTTTGTGATAACCGGTTTAACAAAATCAGAGAATGAGGAGCAAACAATACAAGTTAGATGTCAAGGACTACCATACATCCTTCATAAAAACAAAATAAGGTCTTATCAAGGAGTTTCAAAGAATCTACAGGAAGTGGCCACTGATTGTCTTAAAGGCACAAGGCTCAATATCGGTTATATTGATCCTTCATTTAATGAAAAAAGACGATCATTTGATGTCACTTCAACAAGATATGAGTTTTTAAAAACAATATGGGAAACTTTTGAGGCAGTCCCAGTCTTCGACACTGTAAAGAACACTGTCTCTTTTTATAAGAAAGAAACAGTATCCAAGTACAAAGGTGTCCAATTCTCCCCTGAACGATTTATGATTGATATGGAAGATACCATTGATATTGATGAAGTCGTAACACGTTTAAACATCACAGGTAAAGACGGAATTGTGATTAATTCGGTAAACCCTACTGGACAGAGTTACTTGGACGATTTTTCTTATTTTCTATATCCTTTTAAACGTGATGAAAACAGAAATGTAATAAAACACAGTGATTACATGGATGATGATTTATGTCATGCGATTTTGGATTATAATGAACTTGTCAATAAAGAAGGCTCTTCTTTCCGCCTCCTTTTAAACCAAAAAAGGGATTTAGAAACCCAAAAAACGACTCAAGAAAATAAACTCTTCACTCTTGAAAACATTGAGCTACAGCAAATTTTAGATAAGATAACCGTAGCGAAAAAAGCCGGTGACGACACAAAAGATCTTATTAAACAAAGAGATGCAAAACTATTAGAGGTTACCGCCAAAAAAGCTGAAATATCTAGAATAAATTCTCAAATCACAAACATATCTCAGGAAATAGAAAAACTAAAAGACCGTTTATCGATGGACAAGTTTCTTGGTGAGGAACTTAAGAGGCAACTGTCTTATTTTATTTTTGAAGATGATTGGGCTAATGACAGTATCTTTGATGAGACAGAGCTTTATGAAAAAGGGTTAGAGGAACTGAGCAATAGAAACGCTCCCCCTGTCGATATCAGAACGAACATCGTAAACCTATTTAATGTTAATAGCGAAAAGGCATTTTGGGATAGAATTTATCTCGGAGATATAATCAGGGTAGTTAATAAGAATTTCAGAACCGATGTCAAAGCAACCCTTTCAGGGATGACTTTCGATTTTGATCAACAGAGTATACAGGTTACACTTTCAAACGGGAAAAGAGCCAGATCATTGGAACAGGAATTTGCTAATACTTTGTACACAGCTAAGAAAGCATCCACTGAATTTAATAAGAAAAAAATTGATTATGATACACTTCTTGTTAATTACAATGCACGTAATGATCGTATCTCATCTCCTGTGGCAAATCCAACTATTCTTAATAACGGAACCGCAATAACTCATGTTGTCAACGATAATGGATCGGTTGATATCTCCATTGAATGGCAGTTCCCAAATTCTAAAGAGGAAAAGTACAATATTGACGGATTCCTTGTCCACTGTTACTCAGATACATCTTCAGACACCTATATATTTGGATCAAAGATGTCATCTGAACAATATCTATCAGTTAGCTATGATAAGAGAATTGCAACCCTTACAGGACAGGTTTCAAATAAATATTATACGTTTGGAATTCAGGCCTACCGGACTGTTGAAGCGTCTATTGATAGCAGCGGACGTATACTTTCCGACATTATTCAACCCCAATTCCCCTCAGAGAACCCCTACCTCCCTTCTAATTCGGTTGAGGTTAAAGGAAGTCTTAATGGAAAAGTTAATGGTCTCTATACAATCTCCACAGAAACTAAGCCAGAAGATCCAGAGACAGGGACAATTTGGATCAATCCCCAGAACAATAAACAAGAACTGTATAACGGAGAAGAATGGATTGTCTCATCTGCAGGTTCAGCAGACTCCTTGAATGGTTTTAAAGCATCTACAACCACCTCACCAAATTCGATACCAGTGCGCAATGAATTAGGAATTATTAGTGGTTCAATAGACGGTAATGCAGAGTTGTTAGGTGGACGAGCAGCATCAGATTATGCATTAGCTGATAATATCCCCCTACCTCCTAAGTTCGCAAAGGGTGTTTATATAGGAGACGGTACTCCAAGTAAACAAATCCCCCTCTCCTTTACTCCAGATCTAGTCAAAATAACCCCGATTTCACCTGAAGACAGTCAGCTAGTAATTGAAAGTCAATTGGGGGGCTATGCCTATCAAGTTACTTCAACTGGACTTTCCCTTATTGGAGGAGATTTAAGTTATGGTGCTTTGGGAAACAACCTTTTTTTCACAGGCTCAGATAGTAACTGCAGAGGAAATAAATTAAACGTTAAATATATCTGGGAAGCATACCAACAAAATTAATGGAGGTGATTTAACTGGCTGATTTTGCTGAACTATATAATGACCCAATTTTAAGTAAAAAGAGAGTAGGTTCTGTTGAAGACCCATATCTGACTTATAGCGAGACATTAACTGTATACAACGGAAGAGCACTCCTAACTGAGATTCCTAACAGAGAGTTTCGCGTGGAAGTTATTGGAGATGAGAAGGAATGGCGAGAAATTGAAGATGGTGAACTTGAAGACAATTATTTTAAGGTTGATTACCTTATGGGAGTTGTCTTTTTTAATGCTTCAAATGAAGGAAAATCACTCACCTTTAATTATAGTGGTGAAGGTGCTGCCTTCTTCCCCGCCACTCGAATTTGGATTAAACGTCAAGGTAACATGGTTGTAGAGACTCTGCAAGGACTTATTGATGATGCTGAAGATGCAATAATACGGATGAATGAGAGAATCGCCGAGTGTGAACGAGTAACAAAACGATGTATCGAAATAACAAACTGGTGTAGACAAGCAACTTCTGATTATGAGTATGTAGTTGAGAACACTAGAAAAATATATTTGCCGATGGTTTATACATATCAAGATTTAATGGACACTTATCCAAATCCTCAAATTGGATGGGTTGTTACTGTTAGAGAAACCGGTATTGAATATCGTTGGGACGGTTTTGACTGGATTAATATTAGTATTTCAGATCAATATGATGGTTACGATGTAGTTTCCAGTTATGTTGAACCCTATAACATAAGAACAATATGGCTTAGGACGAACAATGCTCCTGTAAGAAAACGAGTAAAGACATCGGTGAATACACCTGATGGTAGCATGATTTGGATTCGTAAGGAATAAAGGAGGACACATACATTGAGCAATAATTTAATTCCAGTAAATACAATGGGGTATTACGATGAAGAGAAAGAACAATGGATACCTGTAGATGCTGTTGGCTTAAAATCAAATAATAATAGATACACAGCTGATGATATTAATCAAAAGTTCATTACAACAGACAATAAGATTGGTAATGTTGATAGTATTAAAGCAGAAGGAAGCTCTTTATCTGAAAAAATTATAAATGAATTTAACTACAGAGGGATAAATATTACCTGGTTAGGTGCGAAAGGTGACGGTGCTACTGATGATTCAACTGTCTTTTCTGAGATTGAGTCAAATTATCAGGATAAAACTTTTGATTTAGCTGGCAAAACCTATGTTGTTTCTTCCTTTCCAAGAAAAAATAAATATGTTAATGGTTATTTCAAGATAGGCCCCCAAACATTCTACTCCGGTTACGTTTCTATCATACAATCAGGTAATTCAAATGTTATTATTGGGCGCAATGCAGCAAAAAACTTCCAGCCTGGTGATCAATACACTGGAGTAGCCGGGCATAATTTAATTGCTATCGGTGATAATGCAATGCTTGCTGCCAGCCAAAATTCTAAAAACTCGATTGCAGTTGGTTTAAACGCTTTAAGTTCTAATGAATACGGTTTTTATAACATTGCAATAGGACAGAAAAGTCAATCTTCCTCCAATGGTGTTCAAGGACAAAAGTTTCCTGGCACAAGAAATGTTTCCATTGGTGATCACACATTAATGTTTAACAAAGACGGTTATTTAAATATTGCCATGGGTAGAAATGCCCTACAGACAAATGAACATAGTAAATGGAATGTAGCTTTAGGCGCTGGTTCAATGTCTGGCTATGCCCCTCTAGACCTCGACGGTTCTTCTATTGTTAACAACACCCCTCAATCATTTGTGTGTTCAACTGGCGTAGGGTTAAACACTTTATCGATGTCAAACGGAAATGATAATACCGCCATTGGCGCAAATGCTGCAAAAGAACTCAAAAAAGGAGATCGCAATACTGCTATAGGCGCTTATGCTATGGAGTCGTTTGAAAAAGGTGTTTCTTTTGAAGGAAATGAAAGAATTATTTCAGAGTTATATGGAACCTATGAATGGCGTGACCAAACTATTTCAGTAAATATGCCAAAACATGGTCTGAAGTCTGGTTACAAAGTTTTATTGTCAGTTAACGATAGAGAAGCAATATATTTTACAGTAACTGGCGCTACCACAGACACCTTCACAGTATCTACAAATATTAAAGCCTCAACTCCCGAAACAGGTACCTTGTTAATGAAAGAGTACAGTACAACTACATCTGTATCTAAAAGTTACGATAATACTGCAGTCGGAATTAAAAGCATGTATCAAGCAACTCGCGGAAACTTCAATACAGGATTAGGCGGATTCTCACTTTCTAAAAATGGTGGCGATAGAAATACTGCAGTTGGTTACTTAGCACTTGCGAGCAATGTTACAGGTACAAACAATACAGCTCTAGGCTACGGTGCTTTAAGGTTTATGACAGGTGGCGCAGAATTAAAAGACATTTCAAATTCAACTGGTATCGGATTTAATTCAAGAGTATCAGGGAGTAATCAAATTCAACTAGGTAATGGCGACGCAACTCCTTATTCATTCAATCCGCTTCAAAACAGGTCAGATTTGCGAGATAAAGCTGATATTAGAGACACTGTATTGGGATTAGATTTTATTAAAAAACTCAGACCTGTTGATTATAAATGGGATATTCGGGACGATTATGTAACTTTTGATCAAGACAATAATGTTATCCAGCTTGAAAAAGATGGTTCCAAAAAGAAAGATCGTTATCATCATGGTGTAATAGCCCAAGAAGTAGAAAGCCTTATTAAGGAAACAGGAGTGGATTTCGGAGGATTCCAACACCATGAAGTTAATGGTGGCGAAGATGTAATGTCAATTGGCTACACTGAATTTATTGCACCTCTAATAAAAGCAGTTCAAGAGCTTTCTGCTAAGGTTGAAGAACAAGCAGAAGAAATAGCAGTGCTTAAGAACTCATAATACAACCTTTTAGGAGGTGGTTATGTTCTAGATAAAATATAGATTTTATTCAAAATACATACTTGAAAGACAGAGATAACAAGAGCATACGTGAGATAAAGAGAGATTGGGTTTTGTCCCCTTCTCTCTTTTTGTGCTCAAATTTAATTTATAGGAGAGATGTTATTTGTCAGCTTATACAAACAATTACATTCCAGTAAACAAGTATACTCGACCTGGTTTAAAGTTAAATGGTGTGAAAAAATGCGTCCTACACTATACAGCCAATCCGGGTGCCGGCGCAGACAATCACCGAAGATACTTCAGCAATGCGCAAGTTTATGCATCAGCTCACATTTTCGTTGATAAAACCGAAGCAATTTGTATTATTCCGTTAAATGAAGTAGCTTACCATGCAAATGATATTCAGCAAAGAGATAGTGCCGGAAATCCTTATCGAGGAGTAGCTGCACTGAAACCTAACGCTAACTTCTTATCTATTGGGGTTGAGATGTGCCTTGAAAAAGACGGTTCATTCCATTCGGAAACAGTTGAAAGAACTGAGGATGTGTTCGTTGAATTGTGTAATAAGTTTGGTTTAGATCCTATTGATGATATTGTTCGTCATTATGACATCACCCATAAGAATTGCCCTGCACCATGGGTATCTAATAGCCAAAAATTTGTAGACTTTAAAAATCGAGTAAAGGCAAAAATGTCAGGCAAATCTGTTTCAAAAGCTTCTCCAACTAAACCAACAACCTCCTCCCCTTCCTCTTCATCAGCAGCAAGTGGTTCACTAAAATCAAAAGTTGACGGTCTTCGCTTTTATTCAAAACCATCTTGGGAAGATAAAGATGTTGTCGGCACAGTAAATAAAGGCATTGGATTTCCTACAGTTGTTGAGAAAGTTAAAGTCGGATCTGCGTATCAATATAAAGTTAAGAACTCTAAAGGTGCTACATATTACATCACTGCCTCTGACAAATATGTTGATGTTACAGGAACAATTAAAACTTCTTCCTCTACCCCA
>NZ_JAHVOC010000006.1:0-263736 GCF_025696525.1 Bacillus sp. XT-2 | reverse complement strand
CCTGATATTCAATTCCTGCATGATCTCTTTCATAGGCACGCCTGCCAATCTCATTTCTACAGCCTTCTGTTTGACTTCAATCGGATAACTCATTCTTGTTCCCATACAAAAAACACCTCCAAGTCTTATTTCGGATAACAACTATCCGTTTTCAAACTTGAAGGTGTTTTTTATTTGTCTCATCTTATGGGGTCAGTCCCTTGAGAGCGGAGGCTCTTTTTGGTTTTACTTCTCTAACCCGTCTTTCACTTCTTTAATCATTTGCGTCATTGACTCAAGTCCGCCTCCTGATAAGTACCAAGTAGCTGAATCAAGGTAAACGACATGATTATTTTTCACGGCGTTTACGTTTTTCACATAGTCATTTTCAACGACTTGTTTTGTAGATGATGTTTCTCCGATTGCTGTACCGCGGTCAATAACAAACAGGTAATCAGGGTTTGTTTTTGAAATGTACTCATATGAAACGCTTTGTCCGTGAGTAGACGCTTTAATATTTTTATCAGCCGGTGTCACCCCGAATACGTCATGGATCAGGCCGTATCTTGATTTAGATCCGAACGCGCTGATTTTTCCGTCGTTCGCCATCATCACAAGGCCGTTTTTGTTTTTCTTTTCAGCTGTTTTCTTAAGATCCGCAATTGAGTTATCAATTGTTGCGAGCTCGTCTTTTACTTCATCTTCTTTATCAAAGATTTTACCGATTGTTTGTGCATCTGATTTAAATGATTCCATGTAGTTCGCTGTATCTACGCCAAGGTAAATGGTCGGTGCAATATTAGAGAATTCTTTGTAGGACTCAGATTGTCTGCCAGAGATAATGATCAGGTCAGGGTCTAAATCCGCTACTTTTTCAAAGTCTGGCTCTTTTAAGCTTCCGACATCAGCATATTTGTCATCTTTGAATTTGGACAGATATTTAGGAAGGGCTTGTTTCGGCAGGCCCGCTACTTTATCATCAAGACCTAATTTATCTAATGTATCTAAGCTTCCTAAATCAAATACAACGACTTTTTTAGGGTTCTTTGTCACTTTTGTGCCGTTTTTGTCCAGCTGGTGTTTCACCGTCATTTGTTCTTTCTTCGTGTCAGAACCTTTGCTGCTTGAGCTTTGGTTTCCGCAAGCGGAAATGACAACAGCCGTCACCAATGCGATGAATAGAATTGCAAACTTTTTCATGCTCTTCACCTCTTCTGTATATTAAGAAAAATAAACACCTATTCTTTGGTTATCAATCGTCTGAATCGGGATGGTCATATCGTAGATTTCTTCGAGCACAGAGGTTTCAATCATCTCCTTCGGCGGCCCCTCTTTTACGATTCGGCCGTTTTTCAAAGCAACGATATGATCGGAGTAGACGGAAGCAAAGTTGATATCGTGAATTACGATCACGATTGTTTTTCCAAGCTCCTCTACCAGCCTCTTCAGAAGCTTCATAATTTCAACTGAATGTTTCATATCCAGGTTGTTCAGCGGCTCATCCAGAAAAATGTAATCCGTGTCCTGGGCAATGACCATTGCGATAAAAGCCCTTTGGCACTGTCCCCCGCTCAGCTGATCCAAGTACTTATCCTGAATCTCCTCCAGCTTCATATAACTGAGCGCCTGGTTGATATGAACCCAGTCTTCCTCTGTCAGCCGGCCCTGTGAATAGGGGAATCTGCCGAAGCTGACAAGGTCTTTGATGGTCAGTCTGATATTGATTTGGTTCGCCTGCTTTAAAATACTCATTTTTTTGGCAAGCTCTTTGCTGTCGCAGGTTCCGATCTCTTCTCCGTCTATGAAAATCTCACCGGAATCCTTTTTGATCAGGCGGCTCATAATAGACAGCAGCGTACTTTTGCCGGCGCCGTTAGGACCGATAAACGAGGTGATTTTGCCTTTTTGAATCGTGACTGACGTCTCTTCAAGGACAACTTTCCCTCCATATTGTTTGCTTACATTTTTGACCTCTACCATGATTTATTCTCCTTTAACAGCAAGTAGATAAAATAAATCCCGCCGGCAAAATTAATAATAACGCTCAGCGTCGTTGAGAAGGTGAATACTTTCTCAACCACAAACTGTCCCCCGACTAACGCAATAATGCTGATTAAAACAGAACCTGCGATTAAGTATGAATGCTTATATGTTTTCAGAAATTCTCTCGCCAGGTTGACGACGAGAAGCCCCAAGAACATAATCGGGCCGACAAGCGCTGTAGAAACAGAAACAAGGATCGCGATCACGATCAGCATCTGTTTGACAACTTTGTCGTAGTTAATGCCCAAATTGACGGCGTGTTCACGGCCGAGTGACAGCACGTCAAAAAATTTCGTGAAACGCCAGACATAGATACCGGTCAGCAGGAAGATGATGAAGGCGAGCCATAACAAATCAGTGTTGATGTTGTTAAAGCTGGCAAACATTTTGTCCTGCACAACCTGAAACTCATTCGGATCAATCAGCATCTGCATAAAGGAAGACAGGCTGCTGAACAGCGTGCCGAACACGATTCCGATGAGCAGAAGGAAGAAGATATTTTTCCCCTCACCTTTGAACATGATCTGATAGAGAACAAAAGAAAACAGCACCATCAGCAAAACAGAGATGATGAAGTTGATGTTTTTATTCATGATTACGATATTCATAGAACCGAACAAAAAGATGATGACGGTCTGAATCAGCATATAGAGAGAATCAAGGCCTAAAATGCTGGGCGTCAGGATGCGGTTATTCGAGATGGTTTGGAAGATCATCGTCGAAAACGCAATCGCTCCGCCTGTCAGCATAATGGCAGCGACTTTTTTGATTCTTCTCGGCAGTGTGTAATCCCAATTGCCTAAGTCATAAAACAGAAACAAACCGATACATACAACGGCTATACCAACGAGCAACGCAATTTTCATCTGGTTACGCATACGCTTTTCTCCTTAACAGCATAAACAGGAAAATGCCGCTGCCGATGATTCCGACCATCAGACCAATCGAGATTTCATATGGGAAGATAATGACTCTGCCCAATATATCGCAAAACAGAACAAAAACCGCTCCCAGCAGCGCAGTGTGCGGCAGGCTGTTTTTCAGGTTGTCTCCTCTGTAAATTGATACAATGTTCGGGATGATTAAACCGAGAAACGGAAGCATACCGACAGTCAAAATGACAAGTGATGTAATCAGGGATACGATAATGAGCCCGATGTTCACAACCCGTTTATACTTGAGGCCGAGGTTGACAGAAAAGCTTTCTCCCATACCCGCCACTGTAAATTTATCCGCATAAACATAGGCAATGATGACAAGCGGAATACTCAGATAGAGAAGCTCGTATCTCCCTTTCACAACTAAGGAGAAATCCCCCTGAAGCCATGATGACACGTTCTGGATCAGGTCATATTTATACGCGATAAACGTCGCGATTGAGCTGACGATATTCCCGAGCATTAAACCGACTAGCGGAATAAAGATGGTGTCGTTAAACTTGATTCTTTCAAGAATTTTCATAAACAGAAAATTGCCGACTAAAGCAAAGACAAAAGCAATCAGCATTTTCATTAAAGGACTTGCCGATGAAAACAGAAGCAAGGATATTAAGATTCCCAGCCTCGCCCAGTCCATCGTGCCGGCCGTTGTCGGTGACACGAATTTGTTTCTGGTGATCTGCTGCATAATCAGCCCGCAGATGCTCATGCTCATGCCCGCGATTAGAATGCTGATCAGCCGCGGCAAACGGCTGGCAAAGAGCGTTGACGCCTCTTCTTTGCTTAAATCAAAGAGATCAAGCGGCGACAGATCTTCTACGCCGATAAATACAGAAGTGACTGCTAATATGATAAGTAGAAAAAATAAGTAACGTAGCTTCATGCTGCCTCCTTACATCCTCACAGCAAAAAGAACGTATCTCCTACTCCGCAAGGACTCAAAACGATATGGCCATATATTAATTGATTATCATTATCATTTACATATTACCATTTTTCTAGTGTTAGTCAATATTCTTTAAAAATATTAACTTCGTTATCTATTCAATTTTACTAATCATTCAAACCATTTCCCATCACAAATCGTTAGTCTGTTTACCATATTTATCTTCACTATGCTTCAGGTTCGTCATCAGACCTGACACAATTCCTCTCTATAAATACAAATGTTCATTCCACAAAGAAATTTCTCCTTGATTTACAGAACTGAAAGAGGGATAATAAATACTAAATTTGTGTGAAAATTTTAAACATTAGGAGATGTAAACATGAAGGTCGTTAAATTCGGAGGCAGCTCACTCGCTTCAGGCGCACAGCTTGAAAAGGTGTTTCAAATCGTAACCTCAGATCCCGCACGCAAAGCTGTAGTGGTTTCGGCTCCGGGCAAACGCTATTCAGAGGATACGAAAGTGACTGATCTCTTAATCGCATGTGCTGAACAGTATTTATCATCCGGCAGCGCCCCTGAACTGGCGGAAGCGGTCATTGAACGGTATGCTCTGATCGCAAATGAGCTTCAGCTTGAGCCGTGTATTATAGAAAAAATCCGTGATGATTTGTTTACGCTTTTAGAAGGAGATAAAAGCAATCCCGTACAATATTTGGACGCAGTCAAAGCAAGCGGTGAGGATAACAACGCTAAGCTGATTGCCGCTTATTTCCGCCACAAAGGCGTGAAAGCGGAATATGTGAACCCGAAGGATGCCGGCCTTTTTGTAACAAACGAACCCGGCAACGCGCAGGTGCTGCCTGAATCGTATCAAAATCTCTTTCAGCTGAGAGAGCGTGAAGGCCTCATCATATTCCCCGGCTTTTTCGGGTTCAGCAAGGATGGCGATGTGATGACATTCTCACGGAGCGGTTCTGATATTACAGGCTCCATTTTGGCCAACGGTCTTCAGGCCGATCTGTACGAAAACTTTACTGATGTAGATGCCGTGTACTCTGTTAATCCTTCCATTGTTGAGAACCCGAAGGAAATCCACGAGCTGACATACAGAGAGATGCGCGAGCTGTCGTACGCAGGCTTTTCAGTGTTTCATGATGAAGCGCTCATTCCGGCCTTCAGAGCGGGCATTCCCGTACAGATCAAAAATACGAACAACCCGTCGGCGAACGGAACACGCGTCGTCAGCAAACGCGATAACACTAACGGCCCTGTCGTCGGCATTGCCAGCGATACCGGCTTTTGCAGCATTTATATCAGCAAGTATTTAATGAACAGAGAAATCGGGTTTGGCCGCAGAGCCCTTCAAATCCTAGAAGAACACGGTTTGACGTATGAGCATGTTCCATCGGGAATTGATGACATGACGATCATCTTAAGACAGGGCCAAATGGATGCTTCGGCCGAACGAAGCGTAATGAAGCAGATTAAAGAGAACCTTCATGCCGATGAAGTCATTGTCGAGCACAATCTGGCGCTGATTATGGTTGTAGGAGAAGCAATGCGCCATAATGTCGGCACAACGGCAAGAGCGGCCAAAGCCTTATCAGAGGCGAAAGTAAATATCGAAATGATTAACCAAGGATCTTCTGAAGTGAGCATGATGTTCGGCGTAAAGGAAGCCGAAGAAAGAAAAGCCGTCCAAGCATTATACCGGGAGTTTTTCGCGGGTGTGCTGGTCTCTTAATCTATACATAAAAGCGGGCGGCAGGGCCCGCTTTTTATATTGTCCGCCTTGATAGCCGAATTGTTCATTCTTTGCCTTGTCCACTATTATCCCTATCAATCCGGCCATGTCCGCACATTTTGTAGTATCCATCATAGGGAGGTGAAAGCCTTATGTCAGGATATTCTAATGGCGGCGGTTACGGCATCGGTTCTTTCGCTTTGATCGTTGTATTGTTTATTCTATTGATTATCGTAGGTACTGCATTTACAAGAGGCTTCTAAGTCTGCAGTACAGCGCCGTAAGACAATATCATTGTCATGCGGCGTTTTTTAGTTGTTTTCTTTATTTTTCAATCTATATCCTGAAAGCCCTGTCCGCCGCGTTTATGCAGCATATCATAAAGTAATCTCACAAGGAGGTGGCACAGATGTCTGGTTACGGAAACTCTTTTGCTTTGATTGTTGTGTTATTTATCCTCTTAATTATCGTGGGAACTGCGTTTTTTAACGGAGGCTACTAAGAAAAAGGAATCTCCATGAATCAGGCGGCGCCGTAAGGTCCATATCCTGCGTTGCTGTTTCTTTAAAAGAAAACCCCTTCTCTTATTGAGAAGGGGCCTGGTTCTTACGTCATTCCTCTTTCTGTGACATGAAAGTCGGATGCTTCAGCATGTTCAGAGACGCCAACCGCTGTAAAAACAGCTGCTGCAGCCAAACAAATAACAAATAACTTAGATTTCAATTTCATACAAACCTTCACTCCTTTGTATTTGTTTTCTTGCCTCTTCAACTCTAAGAAAGTAGGAAGCAGACAGTTCAAACCATTTTTGTTCATAGTAATATTTTGCTACTTCTAGGCCTAAATCCTCTATATCAGCATACATATTTTTATTTTTTAAATATCGGAAACATCGTTCGATTCCTTCTGTATTGGGCTGTGCCTGATATAGGGATTGTAAAAACTCAAATTTTACCGCGTAATCTGCATCGTCTGTTTCTTTAGCATATTCATAGCCCCTCTTGTGATATTCCGAGGCCTTCTCATGTTTTCCGCGTTTATAATAAATAAGTGTTATTAAAAAATATGCTTGAGGCAGAGAATTGGTGATTCTGCTGTTTTCAAAAGTGGAAACCGCTTTCTCAAAATGTTCAATGGCAGGGTCGAGGAGGTCTTGATTGTAATAACACAGCCCTAAATTATAAAATGCTCTTCCGACCAATTGGGCTTTTTGTTCCGCTTCCGCCATCTCCAGCGCCAATTTGAAATGCCGTGCGGCTTGTTCAAAATTTCTCTCATCCATAAGGTTAACCCCGAACACAAAATGGCATTGGATAATCCGAACATTATAGGTTTCCTGCTCTACATAAATTTCATATGCATTTTTGATATGAATCAATGAAAAGTACGTTTGCTTCATATAATAATAAGCTTCCGCAATTTTAAAATAAAATTCAGCCCGTTCAATATGATCGGAAACAAAAGAAAGTTTTTTCTCCGCCTGTTTGTAATATGTAATGGCAGAAATAAATTCCCGCTTATCAAACTCATACATTCCGCGGAAAAAATTCACATAATAATCGAGAAGCCCTTTCAGATCAGCTTGGTTGCTGTCTATATTTCGTGATAATTCAGACAGGCTTGGCTGGTCTTCGATATTTAATTTCTCCAGCGGCTCGAGATAATCAAGCATAAGCTGGTGGCGAAATTCCATTAGTGAGTAATATAACAGCAAGTTGGAATCATGCTGCATGTGTTTCAGTTCCTGCTGGATTTCAGCTTTTAGCACCTCGGCATCCGGCACGCTGAAGGTCCGGATATATTTGTACCACTCGTTAATTTTTTGACCGACCGCTGAAGAAGGAATTACCCCGCTCTTCATTCCTTCACCCTCTCCCATCAAAAACTGTTTATGTCATATTTTATCATGTTTACAGACTGTCCTAACCCGAAAAACACGCAATCTTTATTTCGGGAGCACGCAATAAAAAAAGCAATACCGAAGCGATGTTAGAAAGAAGGCGGCAGCATCTGACGATATGCCGCCGCCTTACATGATTGATTGCTGTTTTGCAGGTAAAGGAAGGCGGATAATGAATGTTGTGCCTTTCCCTTGTTCACTCTTAATGTCTATTGTACCTTGATGCATTTCAACAAGCTGCTTGACGATGGAGAGGCCGAGGCCGTATTCTCCGTACGCCGTGTTCGTTCTTGAAATATCAGCTTTGTAGAACCGCTCCCAAATATGCTCGATATCCTCTTTTGAAATGCCGATTCCCGTATCTTCAATTTCGATAATGGTCTCTTTATATCCTTCTGTTCCCCGCAGCCAAATGTCACCTTGCTGCGTAAATTGGATGCTGTTTTTTGTAATGTTCACGAGGATTTGAATTAACCGGTCATAGTCGGCATGAACGATCACGCTGTCCTCCACCTGAATCATCAGCTTATTTTGCTTTTCTTCCGCCTGCTGTTCAAGGTGCTCTTTCATGATTTCGAATACTTCAATCAGCGGAACGTCAAGCTTGTTCAGGGTGATTTGCTGTGATCTGATTTTTTCGTAATCGAGATTTTCTTTTACGAGACGCAGCATTCGCTTCGTTTCCTCACTGATGAGCGAGAAGCATTTTTCTTTATTCTCCTCTGGAATCGTATTGCTGTCCAGCCCTTCAACCAAACCGTTAATGGTTGTCAGCGGCGTTCTTAATTCATGGGATACATCGGCAATAAACTGCCTTCTCCGCTTCTCAAGCCGGTCGATTTCATCCCTCGACTGCTTTAATTTTTTCGCCATGATATTAAAGTCAGACGCCAGCACCCCGATTTCATCCCGGTAGCCGTTTTCCAAGTGGATGTCATAGTCGCCGGAAGCTACTTTATCCGTTGCTTCTCTCAGCTTTTGAATTCGTTTCACATGGAATTTGGAAAGCAGCCAGCTGACGAGAATGGTAATGACAAGCGTGCTGATTATCGCGTAAAACATATAGAGGTTGACCTGGTTAATCATTTGCTCTACGCCGCTGATTGGAGAAATCAGCAGTACCGCGCCTTTAAATTCATTGTTAACAAAAATCGGCTGTGCAACAAGGGAAACCTCATCGTTAAAACGGCCATCCGCTCTGTTCATGACCACCTGCCCTTTTTTCAGCTTCTCCCACTCCGCTTTCTTCAGCTTTTCCCGTGGGTGAAAGTCTTCAGGGTGAAAATAAGGCTGCTGTGCTTCATTAAAGATGATAAACTGTGTCTTTCTTGTGCGTAATATATCCTGATATGGGTACAGCCGGCGCATATCAACCTGGCCGGTTTGAAATTCGCTTGCAATCTGCACCGCATATGACGTCAGTTCCTCTACTTTATTTTGGTAGGCAAACTCTTTCACAAAGTGAGAAAAAAGAGAAATAATGATAACAAATGCTAAAATTAATATGCTGACATGGCTCAGCAGCAGCTGATATAAATATTTAATCCTCATCAAATTTATACCCTACTCCCCATACAGTATATAGGAAAGGCCTGTCCTCACTTGCAAGCTTTTTCCGCAGCCGTTTAATATGAACATCGACAGTCCGTTCGTCTCCGTAGAACTGATAGCCCCATACCTGCTCAAGCAGCTGCTCTCTGGAAAACACCTGCCGCGGGTTCTGCACAAGGTAATAAAGCAGGTCAAACTCCTTAGGCGTGAGGTTTACAACAGGCTCCCCATTTAAAAATACCTCTCTCGTCTTTTTATTAATTTTAAAGCATTCCGATTCAATCGTATCTTCTTCCGCTGCCGCCTTGCCCGTCGCCTGATATCTTCTGTTCACGGCTTTGATGCGGGCAACCAATGTCAGCGGGCTGAATGGCTTCGTCACATAATCGTCCGCACCCATCTCAAAGCCGATCACCTGATCTGATTCGGTGTCTCTGGCAGTCAGCATGATAATCGGAACCGTGCTTGTCTCTCTTATTTTTCTGCAGATGGTTACGCCGTCCATAGACGGAAGCATAATATCCAGAATCACCAAATCCCAATTCTCTTCAGCAAAGCGCTGATACCCCTCTAAACCGTCATGAACAAATTCAGCTTCAAAACCTTCTTTAAAAAAGAACATCTCTGTCATCGTACAAACACTTACGTTATCTTCTATCATTAAAATTTTCATTGGATCCTCCGATTGTTTTGATGCTTTTCTATATAATAGCACCATTTTATACAGAGAATTTTGGGTTTCACAATTGTTAGTTTTTATTTCATCAACTAGAAATAGATTGTTCATATTTTTTTCATACCTTTGGACTACTATAAATTTATCAACAAGCGGGCCTGCCTCACAGGCGGTCTTATCTATAAAAATACCTATACGGAGGAACATAAATGAATTTTATCAAACGGGCTTTTTGGAACATGAAGGCCAAAAAAGGAAAAACGTTTTTGCAGTTATTTGTGTTTACAGTGATTTGTATATTTGTTCTGTCTGGCCTCACGATCCAGTCAGCAGCTCAAAAATCCAGCGACCTTGCCAGACAGGAGCTGGGCGGAAGCGTTACGCTTCAAGTTGACCGCCAAAAACAAATGGAGAAGCAGCAGGACAGCGGTGAAAAACGCAGCTTCGAATCTACACCGATAAAAGTGTCTGATGCCAATAAGCTGACAGCGCTTGATCATGTGAAGAGCTACAACTTCATTACGTCAGCTTCAGCCAACGCCGGAAACTTCGATGCGATTGAAAGCTCAAGCTCTAGTGATTCGAGCACAGACTCAAGCTCAAGCGATACAAAAGGCGCTCCAATGCAAGGCGGAAAACAAATGGTTCAAGCCGATCTTTCGATTGAAGGTGTTATCAGCACGTCGCTGTTAGAGGAATTCTCAGACGGAGATTCAAAAATCACAGACGGGCGCGCGATTACAAAATCTGATGTCGGCAAAAACGTCACAGTGATCAATGAAACATTAGCAGAAGAAAATGATGTAATCGTTGGGGATTCCATCACAATAGAATCAGCAACAGACGAAGATACAACAGTCAAACTGAAGATTGTCGGTATTTATAAAACAACGTCTTCAGGCGATGACCAAGCCCAGAATTTCTCATTCTTAAATCCTTACAATAAGCTTTACACACCTTACACAGCAACAGCGGCTCTGAAAGGTGACGATTATAAAAACACGATTGATTCAGCTGTTTATGATATGGACGATGCTGAACATATTGATGCATTCGTTACAGCAGCGAAGAAAACGTCAATCGACTTTGATACGTTTACTTTAAATACAAACGATCAGCTTTACCAGCAAATGGTCGGCCCGATCGAAAATGTAGCTTCTTTCTCTAAAAACGTTGTGTACCTTGTATCAGTGGCAGGCGCTGTCATTCTTGGCCTCATTGTCATGATGTCAATCAGAGAGCGCAAATATGAGATGGGTGTGTTAATGGCTATCGGTGAAAAACGGTGGAAGCTGATTGGCCAGTTCTTAACTGAGATTCTGATCGTGGCAGTTGTGGCCATCGGCATTGCATCAGTGACTGGAAATCTGGTCGCCAACCAGCTCGGCAATCAGCTCTTATCCCAGCAGATCAGTTCATCAACTGATTCAACACAAACTGCAAGCGCCCAAATGCCCGGCGGCGGGGGCGGCATGGGCCACGGAATGTTCGGCCAAAGCTCTTCAAACGCGGACGTCATTGATTCACTGAATGTGGCAGTTTCGATGAACGATATGCTTGTTCTCGGCGGAATCGGAATGTTAATCGCTGTCATTGCAACGCTGCTGCCGTCTATTTCAGTACTGCGGCTCCACCCGAAAACGATATTGACAAAACAGGAATAGAAAGAGGCGAAACGAATGAGCTTATTAGAATTTCAACAAGTCGGCTACTGGTATAAAGACAAAAGCCAGCCCTTGTTTCAGGATATTAATATCAGCTTTGAAAAAGGTAAATTTTATACAATCGTCGGCACCTCAGGGACAGGAAAAACGACCTTCCTGTCTCTGGCAGGCGGACTTGACGCACCTAAAGAAGGACATATCCTTTATGGCGGAAAAGCTGTTTCTAAAATCGGATTGACGAATTTCAGAAATAAATACGTATCAATTGTCTTTCAGGCGTACAACCTGCTTCCATATATGACAGCTCTTCAAAATGTGACAACCGCCATGGAAATCACAGGTTCAAAGGAAAAGAATAAAGAAGCATATGCTTTGGAGATGCTGGAGAAGGTCGGCATCAATGGAAAACAAGCCCGGCAAAAGGTGCTGACATTAAGCGGCGGACAGCAGCAGCGTGTTTCCATTACAAGAGCGTTTTGCTGTGACACGGACTTGATCGTAGCCGATGAACCGACCGGAAACCTTGACGAGGATACGTCGAAAGAAATTGTGCGGCTCTTTCAGGATTTGGCGCACAAAGAAAATAAATGCATCATCATGGTGACGCATGATGAACAAATTGCAAGAGTATCTGACATTACCATCAGACTTTCACGAGGAAGCTTTACTGTGACGGAAAACGCCGCAGTCGTATAACAAAAACGCGCCTCTGCCAGTGCAGACAGGGGCGCAACCTATATCCCCCTTTTATATAGAAGTGAACGTAAAAAGAGCGGCGGCTGCATCCCCCCGCTCTTTTTATTGTTTCTGTTTTTCAGCCTGCTTTGATTTCTCTCTTCTCTTCTTTTTCCAAACAGCGAGGATAAACAGAAATAATGGAAACAGCACTTGGAAAGGCAAATGAATGTACAGCGGCACTACTTTCAGCCCTTCATTTAAATGCTCTGAAAAGTTGGTGGCAATTGCGATAGAGAGGATGAGTATGCCCAGTCCCATTGGATATGCCAACTGTGAAGGATTTTTTTCCTTAAAAAGAGTGGACGCACCCACCACCACCGCATACAGATAGAGGCTGACTTTGAAGAAGCCGCCGATAATCAGTGCCAGCATAAAAAAGATATCAAGCCGATCCAGAAATTCTTCCACTTTGATTGTCTGAATCGTGCTTAAAAGCGGAAACTGCGATCGCAATGTCAGATCAACATCAAGCACACTGATATTAATCGCTACGGTAAGCGCCACAACCAATCCGCTGATGACCATAGCGAGCATCCCCACTTTTTTGACATTCTTGCGATCATTGAGATTAGGGAAAATCATTACAAATAAAACAATTTCACCGAACGGAACGTACATGGTTTGTGTAAAAACAGAATGAATAACAGGGAAAATCCCGTCTGCTAAAACCGGTTTTAAATTTTTCAGATCTATGGAACCCGATACAATGATCAGCACGAGACCGAGCGCACCCAATAGATACATTGCCCCGAAGAGAAGCTCACCCGCCCGCGCCAGCACTTCAATTCCTTTTCTGACGGCATATATGCTGACCACCATTAGTAAAGCATTCACGATGATAATCGGAGTATCATGGTAAGCAAACGTCAGCAGCATTTCTCCGAAATCACGCAGCACCCGGGCGGCAATATATGCAAAATACAAGATATAAAGAAACGAAAAGAACCAGCTCAGCTTTTTGCCGAGCATATCATCCATGTATTCTTTCGGGGAGAACTCCGGATAGCATTGATAGATCCCCTGATACAAGTAAAAAAGAAATAAACCAACTGCACAGCCTAATAGCACTGCTATCCAGGCATCCCGGCCCGCCATCGTTCCTGGTGTAATCAATAAGGAGCTGCCCAGCTCAAAAATGATCATCATGACAAACAGCTGCCTAATGCTGATTTTGGCTTTTTCCATCTGTCACTACTCCTTTCTTGACCTATTTATGATTAAGCTGGTTTCTGAGCGGATTATTTCGCAGCCCCGTTCTTCTGATATACGTCTCCGCCTTTACATCGACAGGCAGATCAGGCAAATATTCTTTGTCCCATGTATCCCTCATTTTTTTCCACTGCTTCGGATACTTCCTGTATATCGTGTCTCCGAATCCGATAAAGTCGATTTTATGTTCCTTTATCTTTTCAACTGCATGGCTGATTTCCTTTTCCAGCTGTTTATTGAGTGCTTTTTCGATATCGGCTAACACCTTTGGGTCAGACAAATGAAATGGATACTTTACTGCGTCTATTATGCCTTCAACCGTCACGTGAACATGTATGCGGGGACGGCCGTTTCGTATTTCCGGGTTAAGCTTTGTTGTCTGATGCGTGACCTGTAAGCTTACCGCATCTTTTGTCTTCTTCCAATCGGCATTAATAAACGTATGCTGGATTTGATTCTTAAGCCAGACAACCCCAGCTTTGTCCTTATCTTCAATCCAATATTTTAAATGGCCTCTTTTATCGAATACCGCCAAACCGTCCGCCTGAAGAATGGCTTGCGGGTCAGTCGCCTGTGTGTTTTCCAGGCTGACTCCTTTTTTATCATCCCCGATCATCCTGTATCCGGGGATCACCGGCGCTTCTGTGGTGAGGGCAAGTGTTTTCAAGACATCTTGGATATTGGTTTTAATCACCCGCCCATATTGCGCTTGCGTGAAGTCGAGTGTTTTATTGACTTTATTGGATGGTATTTTATCAATCGGCGTAAGCGTTTTGACGATATTTTCGGCTTTCGTTTTATGGGCGATGACAATCGTTGCCGTGGTCCTGAATTCCGTATCGCGGTCAAGGTTATCTAACACAAAATTCAAACCTTCCTCTCTCGCCAGCTTTTCACTGATCACGACCAGGTTGGTATGGGCAAAATAAAGCCGCCGGGATACTTTCATAGAGGCTTTTCTGAGCGCTTCCGTCATGTTGTCGCCTACTATGGAATAGACGGATACAGGCGGCCTGTCTCCCGCACCGCCGCCCTGAAGCCCTCCGGCGACGTTTCCGGGATTAATGATCTGAAAGTGCAGTACGTAATTCCCTTCATTTGTCCGATCAATGCCGATTGCCGAAATAATCGCAAGATCTGTCAGCTCACGCTTATCCCAGCAGCCGGGCAGCACAATGATGCTCAAAAGCATGATAACGGCTAGTACACGTTTACGTATCATTCTGATCTCCTTCTCTCAACTCTTTGTTCACCATCCCGCGTGAACCATCCGGCTGAGGACGCTGGTCTTTCCCCTGACGGACCTTATCTTTTTTGCTGATGGATTCAGGCCTTTTCTGGTCGGCCCACCAAGGAACACGGAACAGCGTGTCCTTCACGCCTTGTGAAGAAAAAGGCGCAAGCGGCGACATATAAGGAACACCAAAGGAACGCAGACTGCATAAATGAACAAACATCATAATAATCCCTAAAACCAGCCCGTAAAAACCCATTACGGCAGAAGCAATGATAAACATAAACCGAATGAGGCGGGCAGATATCGCCATGGCAAACGCCGGCGTTGCGAAGCTGGCAATGGCCGTTATGGCAACGATGATGACCATAGCCGGAGACACGATACCAGCCTGAACAGCAGCTTGGCCGATAACAAGCGCGCCTACAATGGAAACAGCCGATCCTACAACCCTCGGCAGTCTGACCCCAGCTTCCCTGAGAATCTCAAAAGCAACCTCCATTGTGATGGCTTCAACAACGGCCGGAAAAGGAACGATTTCCCGCTGGGCAGCAATGACGATTAACAGCTGTGTCGGAATCATTTCCTGATGAAACGTCGTGGCTGCCACATAAACAGCCGGTGCGACAAGTGAAATAAAAAAGATAAATATCCGCAGAATCCGTATACTTGTCGCAATGTCAAAGCGTGAATAATAATCTTCAACCGACTGAAAAAATTGAATAAATAAGGCTGGGGCAATCAGAACAAACGGTGTTCCGTCCACAACGATTGCAAATCTTCCTTCTAATAGATTTCCTGCGACGACGTCAGGGCGTTCCGTGTGATACATGGTCGGAAACGTCGTAAACGTTTCGTCTTCGATCAGCTGCTCGATGTATCCGGATTCTAAAATACTGTCAATGTCTATTTTTTTCAGGCGCTGCCTCACTTCCTTCAGCACCTTTTCATCACAAATGCCGTGAATGTACATCAGCGCGATATCCGTATTTGTCACAGAACCGATTTTCATTTTTTCGACCCATACATTGGGATTTTTAATGTATCGCCGAATCATGGAAATATTGGTTTGCAAAGACTCTGTAAACCCTTGGCGCGGGCCCCGGAATGACACCTGGGTGCTCGGCTCTTGTATGGAACGGTGCTCTCCCCCCTGGGTGCTGCAGATAAGCGCCTCATCAGAACCGTCCGCAAAAACCAGCGCATTTCCAAGCATCAATTCAGTGAACAGCTTGTCCCAGCTCTTTTCAGCTTTTACTCCGCCCAGCGGAAGCGTTTTTTCAAGGATCTGCTTTAGCGCATGGGCATTTTGGATGGTTTGATCCTGAATCAAAGGCTCGATTAACGATTCATGTATCGTGTTATTATCGACCAAACCCGCGATATAAATAATGGCCAGGTGAACTTCATCCTGTTCCCCTGCTTTCACTTCCCGAATAATGACATCAGAGCTGCTTCCGACTTTCTTCTTCATGTCCGCCACATTTTTCGCCAAACTTGAAGAAGCCAGAATCGGCCCTTCTTCTTTCTTCTGCTGATTCTTATCTTCTTGTTTCTGGCTGTCTTTCGTTTCGGTATTTTTCTTTTGCTTAAAAAATGACGGCATACACAAAATACCTTTCCTTATCGTTTTCTCATATTCTTCCTGTCAGCCTTAAGATTATGCATGTGACTGGCGAGCGGGTATAACTCTCTCATAAAGATAGACACTAAAAGCGGAGGGTGATGAAGGATGAAAATATTAGGCATAACGGCTGTTTTATTAATTTGTTTGTTGGTGATTTCAGTTTTCATGGACATGCTTCAAGGATTCAGTTTGGGAAAAGCCATTTATAATAATATGTCCAGCTTCAAGATGACATCGTTTGCGGAATGGATGATGCTTTTATTTTTTGTTTTGCTATTGGTGAGAGAGATATTCGTGATCTATAAATCGAACAAAAAAAGCCCCTAGAGCGAGGCGCTTTTGTTCAGACGATCATATTGCCGTTTACCTTATCTCCGCTGTTGTTGGTGATGGTTCCTTTGATGATTCGATTTCCGATGATGGTGGAATTGGTTGAGGTGTCCGTTTGAATGGCCACCGCCGTGCTTGCGGAGAGATTATTGATGGTGTTTCCTGAAATGATAGAGCCTGAGGAGCCGTTGAGATAAATCACAATCGGTCTGCCGGCTGTTCTATTGACTGAAAGGGTGTTATCAAAAATGTCATGAACGCCGGTGCTGATATAGATGGTCACTAAAAGAGGAGATCTTTCAAAGTGGTTTCCGATAATAGAGGTTTTTGCACTTGTCGTACAGTAAATCGGGTAATTTTTAAAGTTCTTAAATGTATTGTTTTTAATGATTGCGCCAGCATTGTTTGTGACAGAAACGGCATACGATTCAAGGGCCGCTTCAAACGCGTCGGGGTTAAGCGTATTTCCTTCGATCAACGCGCTTCCTTGAGCGATCCAAATGCCGCGGCTGAATTTTCTCAGCACATTGTCTTTAATGATCATATCGCCTCCTGAAATGTTCACCCCGTCGATGACTTGAATAAGACAGTTATTCAGAAATGCGGTATTATCAGACAGCACCGCTCGAAGGCCGGTACTGCGCCTTGTTTCAGACAGCCCGTTTTGAATCTGGTTGCCGTCTACCTTTACGTCGGAAGACTGATAAACCAATATCCCTGTGTTTTCAAAATTGCTGATTTTGTTGTTCGTGACAAGAACGCTCTTTCCTCTGACATCAATTCCGGTTGAAAATCCGGTAATGAGGTTGCCGGCGATCACTGCATCACTGCTTTCTTTTCCTTGTGAAACACCCAATCCGGTAATCCCGACTCTAGGCGCCGCAGCCGCGTCTTCCGCCCTTCTGAGAATATTCCCCTTAATGACCGTTTGAGTGCCGTACCCATAGCTGATCGTATTGTCTGAGTGGTTTCCTTCTATTGAAATGCCGTACCCGTTAAAATTAGTCACAGAACTTGAAACGTTTCCATTAAAATAGTTATTTCGAATCGAGACATTGAGCGGTTCCTCATAATCAATATTTCCTTCACCATATCCTTCAATGTCAATTCCGAATTTCGGCGCTGTTCCATTTCCCGTTCCGGCATCTTCAATCACGCAGCCCTCCACCGTGACTGTGTCACATCCGGTAATCGAAATGTTATTTCTCCTCGATCGCCGAACCTTACAGCGGCGGATGGTAATGTGCTCTGATGTTCGATAATCGTTATTTGTCTTTAAGCCCCGCGGACTGATAATGATCCCATCTCCAGTAAAATCAGAAATGTTGACATCATCAATAACAACATTCGAACACCCTTCAATACAAATGCCGAAGCCCCATTCATGGGTTGACCTTATCCCCGCGGACGCATACGTATGCTCGTCGCGCTCGCCGATAATTTGTCCACCGGAAATGGTTATATTCTCTTGCTTGCCTACATAAAATGCAGAATACCCCCAGGAGCTGTTCGGAATGACTTTGATGATACACTCAGGGTCCATGACGATATTAAGATTGCCGGGAACAATAATCCCAGCGTTGCGAAACACCTGGTTCGCATCCCCTCCAAGCGTCCCGTCAATTAAATATGTTCCTTTCGGGAACCAGACTGTATGGTACCCCTTTGAAACAGCCGCGCTGAGGCATTGATTAATCAGTTCTGTCGAATCCGTTTTTCCGTCCCCTGAAATACCGAAATCTGCTGCATTCAAGATGAATTCAGCCAATGATCCAACCTCCTCCCGCATGATTGTTACCATGATATTCGCGGCAGCCCGATCTGCTTGTACATTTCTCTAAAATTTTATTAAAAAAGTATAAAGAAATACTATCGTTAGAAAATGTAACAAAACGAAACATAAGAAACAGGAAAAACTCACTACTTTCTACCTTTATAGTTTTTCCATTCTGGAACTTCTTGAAATGAGTATAATTTATATTGACACAAGTATTATATAAGAATATGATTTTTATAATACACTTTTTTAAGAAAGGGTTTGGCTGACATGGCTTCGATTGATAACGAAAGTATCATTAAAAGCGTCCCGCAAAAAGGGTTCTTTGGTCACCCGCGAGGACTATTTACACTATTTTTCACCGAATTTTGGGAGCGTTTCTCTTACTATGGAATGAGAGCAATCTTGCTTTACTATTTGTATACAGAGACGGTAAACGGAGGGCTTGGCTTTGACAAAGGCACTGCGGTTGCCATTATGTCGATTTACGGATCACTCGTATACATGTCCACTATTATTGGCGGATGGCTCGCTGATCGGGTATTCGGTACCGCAAACACCGTGTTTTACGGCGGCATATTTATTATGTTCGGCCACATTGCACTCGCCTATCCGGGCAGCGCGATAGCATTCTATATCAGCATGGTGCTTATCATTATCGGAACAGGCTTATTAAAACCAAACGTTTCGAGCGTCGTTGGAGATCTTTACACGAAAGAAGACCCGCGCCGCGACTCAGGTTTCAGTATTTTCTACATGGGGATTAACCTCGGCGGTTTACTCGCGCCGTTAATTGTCGGAACACTCGGACAGAAGTACAACTATCATCTCGGCTTCGGAGCTGCCGCGGTCGGAATGCTTCTTGGACTTATCGTATTTGCTTTGACAAGAAAGAAAAACCTCGGACCTGCAGGTTCAAATGTGCCGAATCCGCTGTCTAAAAAATCTGCAATTGGCACCGGAATCGGTGTTATCATTGTGGCGATCGCAGTGATGATCTCTGTACAAACAGGCGTGCTGACGATCAACCGTTTCATCGACCTTGTAAGTATTCTCGGTATTTTGATTCCTGTTATTTATTTCATCATCATGTTTACAAGCAAAAAAGCGGACAAAACAGAAAAATCTCGTCTTGCCGCTTACGTTCCTTTGTTTATCGGTGCTGTCATGTTCTGGGCCATTCAGGAACAAGGAGCGACCATTCTTGCGGTATACGCTGATGAACGCATAAGACTTTCATTGGGCGGAATAGAACTTCAGTCATCTTGGTTCCAATCATTAAACCCCTTGTTTATCGTCATTTTTGCGCCAATTTTCGCATGGCTTTGGATGAAGCTTGGCAAACGCCAGCCATCTACACCAGTTAAATTCTCAATCGGAATTATTTTAGCCGGATTGTCATTTATCATTATGGTATTCCCGGCTATGCAAGGGAAAGAAGCACTCGTAAGCCCGCTGTGGCTCGTTCTCAGCTTCCTGCTTGTCGTGCTTGGAGAGCTGTGCCTGTCACCAGTCGGTTTATCCGTGACAACAAAACTGGCGCCAGCTGCATTCTCTGCACAGACAATGAGTATGTGGTTTCTGACTAACGCAGCAGCCCAAGCGATCAATGCCCAAGTAGCCGGGTTGTTTGATAAAATACCTGAAACAACGTACTTCGGTACCATCGGCTTGATTTCTATCATACTCGGCGGCATTCTGCTGCTGATCTCACCGATCATCAAACGTGCGATGAAAGGTATCTTATAATAAAGAAAATCCCGCAGATCAGCTCTGCGGGATTTTTATTTTTCTATCCATTCCATTAAGCTTTGCCCGAAGGTCTGCGGTTCCTCCAGCATCGGCTGGTGCCCGCTCTTTTCAAAGATGACCTTCTTCACATGCGGATATATACCGTCAATGGCATCCCACAATGATACAGGAGCAACCAAATAGTCATATCTGCCTAAACCGATATAGACAGGAACCTGAACGTCTGCTAACCGCTGTATGAGGTTCATCTGCGCGAATGTATGTCCCCATAATTCATCTATGATCGGCATATTGGTGTCAACACCTTCCCATAAAGCTGCCGCATTCGGCCTCTCTTTATAAAAGCTTTTCGCTTCAGCGCGAATGCACATGTGCACGAAACGCCTTTCAGGATCTTTTTCTATGTCACCTGCTAAACTTGCAATATCTTTTTCGAAACGTTTCTTTCTCTCAGGGCTGGCTGTTTCCCTAAAAAACGCTTCACTGTCTCGCTGTCTCTTTTGACTGTTATCAGGCGCTGAATTGAGGAGCACGGCCTTTCGCACATGCTCAGGGTACTTTCTGGCGTATTCTAATGCCATAAACGCATGCCCCGAATGTCCCATGATGATAAAATCCTTAAGCTGAAGATAGCGTCTTATCGCTTCAATATCGTCCAAAACTGCATCCAGGCTTTGATCTTCCGGCCGCAGCGCCCGCGCCGGCTTGGCAAAACCCCTGTGATCGGCAAATATCCATATATATTTCTGTTTGATATCCTGATGAAATAGACGCGGGTAGTAAACCGCACTGCCGATCACGAGAATCGGCGCGCCCTCTCCTTCAATACAATAAGATAAATCAAAACCGTCTGAATAACAGATCCCCTTTGTGCCCATTCCTCACGCCCCCTTTGTCTTTATATGGTTCATTATACTAATAAAAGCCTGACGCATGGCGTCAGGCTCTTTCATTTATCGTTTTAATTCCTCAAGCGTTGCTTCCCATCTGTTCAGCACCTCTTCAGCATTGTGAAGCTGTATCCTGACACCGGAAGTTATATCAGCGTACTTTGCAACATCCTCCTTAGCTGAAGCGATACGGCAGGCAAAGCGTTCCCTGTCATAAACCGCATCGTTCAGCGGCGGGAGCGGCTCACATTGCAGTTTTACGTAATGAGCGGCTCCTTTCCACCATGCAGTAAGCTGGGCTTGTCCCGTTCGAAGGATATTTCCCGCGGTCTCTGTGTTTTTCCACAGGGCGATCCGGATATCCGTCCGATTCAGGGCGATGATTTCTCCGGCGCTGATCATAGCGGCATGCGGCCAGCCGTCCTCCGATACCGTTTGCAGAACGAAGGCTTCATGCTGCTTTTCTTTCAGACGTTCCCCGTCAAGCAGCTCAAAGAGACGGTCTGATAGTTGGTTCACGCCAATCAGGCCTTTCGTTCCGGAACAGCGGGAACTTCAACCGCTGTTTCTGTTTCTTTTGGATCGATTTTAAAGGCCGGATTATATTTTTCCGGATTTGTAATACTTTCCGGTTCACATGATCTCCATGTAAAAAAACATGTTTGGCATTGATAGACTTCCCATGCTCCTTCTACAGGCGATTTGCTCATGACTTCTCCTTTTTTTGAATCGCATCGAGGACATGTATGCATGTCGAATCATCCTTTCCTTATTTATTCATCAAGTCCATTAGTTTTTGTTCCCATTCTTTTGTTGTTAATGGAGAATCAAGCGGCTGTGAATAATGGCCTCTTGTTTCCGGCGCAACAGGTGTTGTGGCATCAAGAATCATTTTGTGCGTGATTCCTGATGGATTTGATCCCGGGTCAAGCGGCAGGACTGATAAATCCGGAATAATGACCGCATCGTGTTTCGGGTGCATTTTTGTAGAGAGCGCCCACATGACCTGCGGCAGATTGAATGGATCGACATCCTCGTCGACAACGATAACCATTTTGCAGTAGCCTAGTCCGTGCGGGGTTGTGAGCGCGCGCATGCCGACCGCTTTCGCAAATCCGCCGTAGCGGTTTTTTGTTGATACAATCGCGATTAAACCGTGTGTGTACATGGCGTTCACAGCCACAATTTCATTCGGATACGCTTCTTTTAGCTGCTGATACAGCGGCACACAAGTATTAATGCCGATCATGTAATCACATTCTGTCCACGGCATGCCTAAGTATAAATGTTCAAAAATCGGGTTGTTTCTGTGATACACGCGGTTAATTTTGATAATCGGCATGCTGCGTCCGCCGGAATAGTGCCCTGTAAATTCACCGAATGGCCCTTCATATTCACGTTCTCCGGCAATGATTTCTCCCTCGAGCACAACTTCTGCTCCCCATGGAATATCAAGGTCAGACAGCTTTGATTTTACGATGCGGTACGGTTCTCCTTGGATTGCTCCCGCCATTTCGTATTCGGATTGGTCATAGAGAAGCGGAGTGGATGCCGCAGTTGTAATGACCGGTTCACATCCGAGCGCAATCGTGACCGGAAGATTAATGCCGCGTTCTTCCGCTTGGCGCAGATGGATCGCAATATCGTGCTGCGGCACAGGCTGTATGCCAAGGCGGTCTTTTCCCTTTACCTGCATTCTGTATATGCCGACATTCTGTTTGCCGAAGTTTTCAGGGTCCTCAAGATCACGAGAGATGACGCATGCTTTGTCTAAATAGTAACCGCCGTCTCCTTGGTTAATCCTGAAAAGAGGCAGGATATCGAACAGATTGATGTCCTCTGTGATTTCATTTTCATGAAATGGCGCTGTTTCTTCGCGTTTGACCTCCATCGGAAACTGTTCATATCGCTTCGCGAATTCAAAAAACTGCTCTTTCACCGGTGTATCTTTCGGCAGTCCGAGCATCATTGCGTGGTTCGGCCAAGAGCCGATGACATTCATCGCGATTTGCGCATTGTTGTAGCCGTAAATATTGTTAAATAGCAGTGCAGGGCTTTTATCGCCGAGGTTGCTGGCTGCCCGTGCAGCTGCTCCCAGATCAGGCTCAGGCTTTACCTCTTCATTCACCGTTAACAATTGTCCCTCTTTTTCAAGGGCAGCGAGAAATTCTCTGAAATCTTGATAAGCCATCATCAAGCTCCTCCTTTTTGTTTTTCAATTCCATTCCAGCGCTTTGCCTCAGAAAGGCGCAGGCCGAATTGGTCCAACGTTCTGAATACAATATGGTCGACCATTTCTTCTAAGCTGCTCGGCTGATTATAAAACGCCGGCATCGGCGGAAGAATAATCGTCCCCATTTTTGTGAGTGCAAGCATATTTTCGAGATGAATCTGGTTCAAAGGTGTCTCTCTTGTTAAGAGAACGAGCTTTTTCCGCTCTTTCAGCATGACATCCGCCGAGCGAGTCAGCAGATTATCCGCCATCCCGGTGCGGATGCTCGCAAGCGATTTCATACTGCACGGCGCCACAATCATGCCATCGGTATCAAACGAGCCGCTGGAGATGGCCGCCGCCTGGTCCTTGTGCGAGTATGTGTATGTGGCCAGCTTTTCAACTTCTTTTAACGTGTAGCCTGTTTCATGTTTGATGGTAACGTTAGCCCAAGGAGACACAACGAGATGGGTTTCCACTTCCGCCGCCTTCAGCCATTCTAATAGCCTGACACCGAAGATAGCCCCTGTTGCCCCTGTCATTCCGACAACGAGTTTCAAATTTCGCCCCTCCTTTACGCTTGAATTCTGTCTTCATTTCAATCATACTCCTGATATATCCATATGAAAAATATTCGTTAAATCTATAATCAATACCTAAAAGGTATATAAAAGGAGGCCCTTCTTTGGACATTCGTCAGCTGCGATATTTCATTACCATTGCCCAAGAACAAAAGATCACCTCTGCCGCCAAAAAGCTCCATATGGCGCAGCCGCCGCTAAGCAGGCAGCTCAAACAGCTGGAGGATGAGCTGGGTGTTGTATTGTTTGACCGCAATAAGAAAAAACAAATGACTCTTACATATGAAGGAAGCATTTTTCTCAAAAGAGCCAAAGAGATTCTGCACAGGTTTGAAGATGCGGTCATTGAGGTACAAGAGCTGAGGGAGGAGGTTGCCGGCACGCTGGCTGTGGGTTCGACGATTTATTGCGCCGCTCTTATGCTTGAGAAAGTGACGCAAATGAAAGATAGATATCCGCACCTCACCTTTAATATTTGGGAGAACGAACCGGCAACGCTGTTAGAGCTGCTGGAAAGCCGGCAAATCGACGCCGCTGTCACGACAACCATGATAAAAAGCGATACCGTCCAATTTAAAAAGCTTGACGAAATTCCATGTGTGCTCGTTCTTTCTGATGATGCCGGGTATACATGCGGAGACACCATTCAAATGGAGGATATCCCTTCTTTCCCGCTGATTCTGCTGCGGCCTGTGAACGGAAAAGGCGTTTATAACCAGGTCATGAATGAATTTCAGCGTCTTCAGCTGGAGCCGCGTATTGTTTGTGAATGCCACGATTCAGTAACACTGCTCAGTCTCGTCTCATCAGGATTTGGCGCGTCCATTCTGCCCGTCACCATGATTCCTGTTCATATGAGAAACCACATTCACACAGTTAAAATCGAAAACAATCCCTTCGTTATGACACCGGCTGTCATGTGGAGAACTGACAGTTATTTGCCAAAACCGGTACAGCAATTTTTGAATTTATTTTAAGTGTTTTTGTCTCATGAAAACCAAATACTTGACTCATACTAAAAAAAAGTTATCCTTTAGATTTGTAAGCTATTTTTTCATTTCAACAAAATTAATCAGAAAAGTGGGGAATAGAATGAAAAAAGCACTTTTAGCTTTATTCATGGTCGTAAGCATTGCAGTTCTCGCAGCTTGCGGAGCAGGAAATGACAATCAGTCAAAAGATAACGGAAAAAACGGCGATCTTTGGGCTTCAATTAAGAAAAAAGGCGTACTGACAGTCGGTACAGAAGGAACGTACGAACCGTTCACTTATCATGACAAAGACACTGACAAGCTGACTGGCTATGACGTGGAAGTCATCACAGAAGTCGCAAAACGCCTTGGACTGAAAGCCGAATTCAAGGAAACACAGTGGGACAGTATGTTTGCCGGCCTGAATTCCAAACGGTTTGACGTCGTTGCCAACCAAGTCGGAAAAACAGATCGTGAAAACCAATATGACTTCTCAGACAAATACACAACATCAAGAGCCGTTGTCGTGACGAAAAAAGACAACAACGATATTAAGTCTGAAAAAGACGTAAAAGGAAAAACGTCAGCTCAATCACTGACAAGCAACTATAACAAACTAGCTACAAATGCCGGTGCGAAAGTAGAAGGCGTTGAAGGCATGGCGCAGGCCCTTCAAATGATCCAGCAAGGCCGCGTCGACATGACGTACAACGATAAGCTTGCCGTTTTAAACTATTTAAAAACATCAGGCAACAAAAACGTAAAAATCGCGTTTGAAACAGGCGATCCGCAGGAAACGTATTTCACGTTCCGTAAAGGAAGCGGCGAGGTTGTCGACCAAGTCAACAAAGCATTAAAAGAAATGAAAGAGGACGGGACTCTTTCTAAAATCTCTAAAAAATGGTTCGGCGAAGATGTTTCTAAATAATATACCGGCACTGACGCTTGGCACGGCGATCCCGTGGGATCTGGTGCAGCAGTCATTCTGGCCTATACTTTCAGGGGGAATCTACTATACGATTCCCCTTACGATTCTTTCCTTTATATTCGGAATGATACTGGCGCTGATTACGGCGCTTGCCAGAATGTCGAAAGTGAGACCTTTGAGATGGGTGTTCAGCGTATACGTATCCGCCGTACGCGGCACTCCACTTCTCGTTCAATTGTTCATCATTTTCTATCTGTTCCCGGCCTTTAACATTACACTAGATCCATTTCCAAGCGCAGTCATTGCCTTTTCCTTAAACGTCGGCGCCTATGCATCTGAAATCATCAGGGCATCTATTTTATCCGTGCCGAAGGGGCAATGGGAAGCTGGCTATACCATCGGCATGACACACCAGAAGACGCTGTTCCGCGTCATTTTGCCGCAGGCGTTTCGTGTGTCAATCCCGCCATTATCCAATACCTTTATCAGCCTGATCAAAGATACATCTCTTGCATCTCAGATTCTCGTCGCTGAGCTGTTCAGAAAAGCTCAGGAAATCGGCGCGCGCAATCTCGATCAGATTTTAGTCATTTATATTGAAGCGGCCTTTATTTATTGGATTATCTGCTTCTTGCTTTCGCTCGTCCAGCATGTCATCGAACGGCGTCTTGACCGCTACGTGGCCAAATAAGGAGGTTCCGAGTATGCTTTCCGTTAAAGGATTAAATAAATCATTCGGTCAAAATGAAATTTTAAAAAAGATAGATATGAAGATAGAAAAAGGAAAAGTCATCGCTATACTTGGGCCTTCCGGTTCAGGGAAAACGACGCTGCTTCGCTGTCTGAACGCGCTGGAGATCCCGAATCGCGGGGAGCTTGCATTTGATGATTTCTCCATCGATTTTTCAAAGAAAGTGAAGCAGTCGGATATCCTTCAGCTCCGCCGGAAATCGGGAATGGTGTTTCAGGCGTATCACCTCTTCCCTCACCGCACAGTCCTTGAAAACGTGATGGAAGGCCCTGTTCAGGTGCAAAAACGAAACAAAGAGGAAGTCAGAAAAGAAGCGATTCAGCTTCTTGATAAAGTCGGATTGAAGGACAAAATGGATTTATATCCGTTCCAGCTTTCCGGAGGCCAGCAGCAGCGCGTCGGCATCGCCCGTGCACTGGCAATTCAGCCTGAGCTGATGCTGTTTGACGAACCGACCTCAGCGCTTGACCCTGAGCTTGTGGGTGACGTACTGAAGGTTATCAAGGATTTAGCCAATGAAGGCTGGACCATGGTCGTTGTTACCCACGAAATCAAATTCGCCCAGGAAGTGGCGGACGAAGTCGTCTTCATTGACGGCGGCGTCATCGTGGAGCAGGGGCCGCCTGAGGAAATTTTCTCTGCTCCAAAAGAAGAACGAACCCAGCGGTTTTTGAATCGGATTTTGAACCCGTTGTAAAACCCAAAACAGGGCGCCTGCCGGCGGCCCTGTTTTTTGTTGAGCCCCTTTCGCCTATTCCGCCCTTTTGTCAGATATGCTACAATGACAATCGATTGATTTTTACGAAAGAAGGGACTTCACGTGAAGCGAGAACTTGTTCTGCGCTGGACATTTTATTTTGTCGGTCTGCTTATTTTGTCTTTTGGTGTATCCCTTACGATAGAAGGAAAAACGCTGGGGATCAGTCCGTGGGATGCATTTCATTACAGCCTGTTTCAGCACTTCGGGCTTACCGTCGGCCAGTGGTCCATCATTATTGGAGCGCTCATCGTCGGATTCACGTCATTGTTTACGAGGGCTTGGCCAAAAATTGGGGCGATCCTGAACATGGTGCTCATTGGTGTTTTTATAGATTTTTTCAATTTTCTTCTGCCTGCCCCCTCCACCTACACAGGCTCCGTCATCGTCTTCTCTCTCGGCGTGCTGCTGATCGGCTACGGCGTCGGTGTTTATGTATCAGCGGGCCTTGGCGCGGGGCCGCGTGATTCACTGATGATGCTGATTACAGAAAAAACCGGCTGGAATGTGCAATGGGTGCGGAACGGCATGGAAATAACAATTTTGTTTGCAGCATGGGGCATGGGCGGTCCGATCGGTTTAGGTACAATTTTGACCGCCATCCTCACCGGTATCATTTTGCGCTTTTCGTTGCCGCAGTCAATCCAGCTGCTGAATTATGCTGTGGCAAGGCGGACAGCCGCTGTGAAAGCAACTCCGCCTATACACTAAAACAAAGCCGCTTCGGCTTTGTTTTTTTATTTTCTCCTCTATATGAGTCTTGTTGAAGTATGATAGGATGGTTTTGACAATCTTTTGCAGACGGAGGATCTAGAATGAAAATTTACGGAATTTATATGGACCGCCCGCTTTCACAGGAAGAAACGGATCGGCTGATGTCTTTCGTTTCCGCTGAAAAACGGGAGAAATGCCGGAGATTTTATCATAAAGAAGATGCTCACCGCACCCTCCTGGGAGATGTGCTTGTTCGCTCTGTCATCAGCGAGCAGTACCAGCTGAATAAAGCCGATATCCGATTCAGCGCGCAGGAATACGGGAAGCCTTGTATCCCTGACCTCCCCAATGCCCACTTTAACATTTCCCACTCCGGCCATTGGGTCATCGGCGCGTTTGATTCAGATCCGATCGGCGTCGATATTGAAAAAATGAAGCCAATCAGCCTCGGGATTGCCGAACGTTTCTTTTCGAAGAACGAGTACAGCGATCTTTTATCCAAACATAAAGACGAGCAAAACGATTATTTTTATCATCTATGGTCTATGAAAGAGAGCTTTATCAAGCAGGAAGGCAAAGGCCTGTCGCTGCCGCTTGACTCCTTCTCCGTGCGCCTGCATGAGGATGGCCGAGTATCCGTCGAGCTTCCGGAACACCATACGCCTTGCTTTATCAAAACGTATGAGGTAGACCCCGGCTATAAAATGGCCGTGTGCGCCGCCCGCCCTGATTTCCCGGAGGACATCACGATGATCTCGTACGAAGCGCTTTTATAAATGGCTCATCAGCAGCTTAATGCCGCGTTCAATATCTTCAGTCTTCACATTGGAAAGATTGATTTTTAATAGATTTTCTTTCGGATAATCTGATAAATAATGGCGGTCAATCGTTTCAAGAAGGACCTCTTGTTTTTTCATCTTTTGAATCACTCTTGATGCCGGCAGATCCTCAGGAAGCACCAGATGGGTATGCATGCACGGGGCCTGGCCGCTGGAAAATAGAAAGCTGCCGCGGCTCGATTGTCCGTGTGTTTGAATGGCTTCATGAAGCCTGAGAGACCGTTCCTTATAGGAATTTCTGATTTTCTCCTTGTGCCTGCCGAACATTCCGCTTTTAATGTAAATTTCTAACGCGGCTTGGGAAATCATCGAGCAGTCAATGTCGTTCAGCTTTTTGTACGTAAGAAATGTGTCAGTCAGCGCATCTGGCAAAACGGCGGCCCCCACGCGAAGGCCGGGAAATATCATTTTTGAAAAGCTTTTTAAATAAATCACATGTGAGGACAGATCATATGCGTACAGCGGATCTGCCTTTTTATTTTCCTCGAGATCACCGAGATAGTCATCCTCAACAAGGTAGACGTCATAGGCTTCCGCCAATCTTACCAGCTCTTGTTTGTCCCGTTCGGCCAGTGAGCTCCCAAGCGGGTTATGGAAGCGTGGCATCGTATAAAAAAATTTGATCGGTTCTGTTTGAAACAGCCGCTCGACTTCCGCTAAATCAAGCCCCTGCTCCGTTCTTTTTATCCCGATTGCGGGGATGCCCAGTGTCTCCACTTGTTCAATCATCAAATGATAGCCTGGCTGTTCAATGGCGATCTTCTCTTTCCCATTGGGAAACGGCATTGCACATAGCAGGGATAGCGCCTGCTGGACACCGGATGTGATAAACATATGCCGCTCGTCCGCAAATACCTGCTGATCAGCAAACAGCTTTCGCAATACACGGATGAGCGACGGGAGGCCCTTCGGCGTTCCGTAGAGAAACAAATCATGCTTGTATGTATCAATCGCTTTGTTGATGCAATGCTGAAAATCCACATACGGAAAAATATCAGGGTCCGGCGCAGACGTTGCAAAGTCGATTGGGCCTGACTTGCCGTGATGCGGCTTCCTCGTCTTTTTCACAAGATAATAGCCGCTTTTCGGAACAGAATAGATGAGATGGCGTTTTTCCAGCTCTTGCAGCGCGCGGATCACCGTGCTTTTGCTGACTTGATAGCGGGCGGACAGCTGCCTGATGGAAGGCAGCCTGTCTCCTTCTTGATAGACACTGCTTTGCATCATTTCCTCTATCTGTATGAAGAGACTGATATACTTCTCCATTCTTTCTCCCCCTGTTTTGTACCGGTACAGTTCATTGTTTTTCTTATTGTACCGTTCCTATCCACCCCATACAATAAAAGGGAGCGGCCGGCTCTATTATTTATATAAAGGAGCACTTCCTGTATGTATAAAAACCAGCAAACCTCAGCTTATCTTGCAGCTATGTTAAACGCATTGATTATCGGGTTATCCTTTCTTTTCGTGAAAATCGCGCTGCAATCGGCAGAACCATTTGATATTCTTGCACACCGGTTCACCCTTGCGTTTGTAGCGGCTACTATACCTGTCTTATTCGGATGGGTGAAGCTGTCCATCCGTTTAAAAGATGTAATGGCCATTTTGCCGCTCGCCTTGCTGTATCCGGCGCTGTTTTTCAGCTTTCAGGCATTCGGCCTGGTGTACTCGTCATCCTCTGAAGCCGGGATCATTCAGGCATCAATTCCGATTTTTACAATGGTCTTTGCCGCTTATTTTTTAAAAGAGCGATCGACGTGGGCTCAAAAAGGGTTCACTGTGTTATCAGTTGCGGGCGTCATGTTTATTTTTGTGATGAAGGGTGTGAACGTTGAATCGGCCAGCCTAAAAGGATCTTTACTTATTCTCTTGTCCGCTCTGTCTTCAGCTATGTACAATACCGCCGCAAGAAAAATGACACAGCGTTTCCGGCTGATGGAGCTCACCTACATCATGTCAGCGATCGGATTTGTCGTCTTCAATGCCATCGCCTTGGTGCGGCACGGCGCTTCCGGAACGGTCGGCACTTACTTCCATCCATTCCGGGAGCCCGGCTTTATTCTCGCGATAGTGTATTTGGGCGTATTATCTTCGCTCGTGACTTCGTTTATGTCCAACTATGCGCTGTCCCGGATTGAGGCGTTTAAAATGAGCGCCTTTAATCATTTGTCCACCATCGTGACGATGATTGCCGGAGTTGTGGTTTTGCACGAAAGCCTAGCCTGGTATCACCTTGCCGGTGCGGTTTGTATTATCATCGGCGTGCTGGGAAGCAATGCCGGTCTCCGAAAAAGAAAGCAAACCAAAAAATCCATTTCTATGAACAAATGAGATGTTATGTTAGAGTTGAAGAAAAAATGGTTTGAGGTGCAGTGTAAGAATGATTCAACACAGTGTCTTCCTAGAGGGAGCCATTTCATTACAAGATATGAGATGTTACTTTTTATCCCGGCAAAGAATATCAGCATTGTTTTATTTTATTTATATTTTTCTTCTATCTTTATTGGTGTATTCGCTTTATGGATTTCCGATTACCGTTTATGACAGCGAAACACTTGAAGTGATATATAATGGTATTTTCATAGCGATTCTATCTTTGATCTGTACATTGCTTTTGATTGCTTTTCATTATATAAGGCTGCGTACCAGCTATAAGAACAATACACGGCTAAAACGCAAAAGGACATATACCATTAACCGGCAAGGCATTCAAATTCAATCCAAAAACGATAATGCATTGTTTGAATGGGATGAAATAAGGGCAGTTGCAGAATATAAACACTTTTTCTCTATCAAAACTTCTAGTCACCAGGTCATCTTAGTTCCTAAACGTTTTTTTGTATTCGAAAATGAGCTCCACTCATTCAGACAGCTTGTAAAAGAACATGTACGTGCCAAAAAAGTAAAATGACAAATTTAAAAAGAGGGTTTTCCCTCTTTTTTTATGTTAATGAGATATGCCGCTTCATTGAGTAACATTCTCTTCAGCTAATGGAGATTTACCCCTCAACACTCTCTTCGTTATGAATATGATTGTTTTTTTTGATTGGCGCCAGCTCCAATAATGCTGATAAACTTACAAGCACCAAACACACAACAGTAACCAGCAAATAATTATGATTCATGTCAAAAAACAATCCGCCCACATACACACTGAGAGCCCCGGCGATTTGATGGATAAAGAAATTGATGCCTAGGAGCGAGCCGATAAGCCCGGTTTGAAAGCTTTCAGAAATGGACGCAGCAGTCAGCGGGATCACGCCTGTGTAGCTGAGCCCGAATAACAGCGTAAAGCACAAGTACCAGAGCTCACTGTTATGAATGCCGAGTGCGGGAATGAGCAGGCAGATCAAGCTGATGAGACGAATGAAAAACAAAATGGAGAGCATCACGCTTCTGCTGCCAAGCAAATCTGACAGCCAGCCTGCCAATAATCCCCCGATGATAATAAACGCCCCGAATGCAGCCATCATTCCGTTGATATGAGAGACATGCGCATCCTCCAGCATTGGAACGAGATGAGCATCAATGATTCCCATCGTAAATCCGCACGTAAATACGCCGAAGTACAGGATATGAATGAAGCGGGACTGCTTTAACACCTTCCAAAATCCCTGCCAGTCATAAGATTTTTTCACGGACTGCCCTTGGACATTGGGCGGGTGCTTCATTCCGAAGGCCAAAAGAGGCAGCAGGACAGCCGCTAAGAAAATGCCCAATATTGTATACGCAGTTTGCCAGCCTGCATAGTAAGGAGCCGCAGCCCAAATCGGTGACAGCAGCAGCAAACCGGCTGAATTTGCATTGGTCAAAATGGCGAGCGCCAAGCCTTTATGCGTGTCAAACCAGCGGCTGATAAAATACTGTGTCGTCACGCCAACCGCGCAGGAATAGCCGATTCCGCCCAGCACTCCGTAGATCACAGAAAATATATGGACATTCGGCGAATGCGGGAGCGCCAAAAAGCTTGCGCTGATACAAATGGCGCCGATCCCCATAATCTTTCTGACGCTGAACCGGTCAATAAAAATAGCCGACAAAAAACTGAACGACTCCCGTTGTGATCATAAAAATGCTGACGGAAGCCGAAATCAGCGACCGATCGGCGTGAAAGGTCTCTGCCATCGGGAGCATAAAAAATTGAAAGGAATTTCTGAATGAGTTCATTCCGATGGCGAAGACAAACGTGAACAGCAATACTAACCATTTCATCTTAGGAGACGCGCAAAGGATGTGCCGAGACATTTTTTCCTGACCTGCCTTTATTTGAGTATTGCGACTATTATATCATGAAAAAATTTACATTCTATATAAAAAAAGCGAACAGCACAGCGCTGTCCGCTTTTTCATTAGGAACTGGAAATCGGATGCTGATTCAAAATCGCAAAAATCCGTTCCGCCACTTCCTCCGTATTTGACAGCAGAAACATATGCCCGCCGTCAAATTCATGGAACATGATGTGTTTCGCCCACTTCTTCCAGCCTTCCGCATCCCGGATGCATTTTTCGTCATTCAGTCCGTTAAAGACGTGGACCGGCGATTGGATCGGCGTCATGTCGTTAAGCTCGAATTGTTCAAGAGCCCGGTAATCCGATCTGAACGAAGGAAGGAAAAATGACATAACTTCTTTATTTTCAACGAGCTCTGCGGGCATTCCGCCTAATTTGATAATATGATCGAGAAATTGATCATCAGGCAAATGCGATACTTTTTTCCGCTGAATATGCGGCGGCTGAATCGCAGAAATAATCACAGCCTGCGGAAAAATGCCTTCACGCTCCAGTTTTTGCGCCAGCCTGAAGGTAATCATGCCGCCCATGCTGTGCCCAAACAGCACAAACGGCCGATCTGGATGCAAATGTAATTCTTGCTTGTACAAATCAGTCAGCTGCTCGAGATCCTCAATTGCTGACGTCTGATTCGTGCCGTGCCCGGGCGGTTCAGCTGCAAGCATTTCACACTCCCCCTGCAAAAAAGCATGGAGAGGGCGAAATGACGCCGAGTAGCCGCCGGCAAACGGAAAACAGATGAGCTGCGTCTTTTCCGATGCATCAAATGATCTGAAGAGTTGGCTCATTGGCCGGCTCCCCCTTTCATCGCTTCCTTAAGAAAGCGTTATGGTTTGTTTATTAAGAAATTCGCGCAAAATCCCGGCATTCCTATCAAGACATTCGCCCTGCAGCATTTCGGCGTGTGTACCGAAGCCTTTTTTCACACGATAAGCGCCCGTTGTCGCCTCTTCCCACGGCGAAAGCCATTCAGGCATTTCAAAGTCAATATCAGAGGTCAGCAAATCAATGTCCGCTTTCACTTGCCCCGAGCTGATCAGGTTGACATAGTATGAGTAGAAGGCATGTGTTTTTTTCTTGAGCCCCTGCTTGACGGCTTCGCTATTGAGGGCTTCATTGTCTCGATTTACATTCATCAGCGCCTCTACATCGTTTTCGACCGTGCGTCCGTCCAGATCACTGACGCCTTGTTTTTTATAGGAATCCACCATGATAATCCGCTGTACAGTGCGTCCCTGCTCTTCAAGTTTTTTAGCGGCTTCAAACGCCAGGCTGCATCCTGCTGAATAACCGAACAGTGTCACAGGACCTTCCGGCTGAAGTTCCTTGATCAGAGCGGCATAACGGTCAAGACGGTTTTCCTCTTCAATAAAGTCAAAGGCGCACAGCTTGTATGACGGCAATTGCTTGGCCAGATTCTGATACATTAAGCCATATCCCAATACCGGCGGGAATGCGAAAATGATGTCATCCTGATCCGGATTCATGATTGTAACGTCCTCAAGTCCTTCTGAGCCTCCGTTTTTCAGATATGCTGAAATGCCGGCAATCGTCGGCGCTTCAAACAATAGCTTCACCGGAAGGTCCATTCCGAGCTCTTTTTTGACGCGAGAAGCGGCTGTCATCGCCTTTAAGGAATGGCCGCCAAGCTCGAAGAAATCGTCATGGATGCTGATTTGCTTTCTGCCGAGAATCTCGGACCAGATTTGCGCGATTGTTTCTTCCGTTTCATTTCGAGGCCCAATCCATTCTTGCGATATCTGATCTTGCTCCGGTTTTGGCAGCAGACGTTTATTGACTTTTCCGTTTGTTGTTAAAGGAAGCTCGTCCAAGAACGTAAATGTCTGCGGCACCATATAAGCAGGAAGCTGTTTTTTCAGGTGTGCCTTAACGTCTCCTGCTGAAAGCTGTGTCCGGTTCACAAGGTAGGCGTTAATTGATGCGTCCCCAGACTCGCGGCGGTCCACCACGACGACCGCGTCTTTTACTCCGGGATATTCCTGCAGCTGCTTTTCGATTTCTTCCAGCTCGATCCGGTGCCCCCGTATTTTCACTTGATCATCAATGCGGCCGGCGTATTCAATCGTACCGTCAGGCAGCCAGCGAGCGAGATCCCCGGTGCGGTAAAGTGTTTCTCCCGGTTTGAACGGGTTGGCGGTAAATTTCTGCTTTGTCAGCTCATCACGGTTTACATAGCCTTTTGATACGCCCATTCCGCTGATGCATAGTTCACCGACCGCTCCGAATGGCTGGAGCTGATTTGATTCATTGAGAATATAAATACTCGCATTGCTGATCGGATTTCCGATCGGCAATGAGGAGATAGACTCCGGAATCTCGTGCACGACGTGAGCCGTTGCAAACACCGTGCCCTCAGTCGGACCGTAGCAGTTAATCAGCTTGCCCGGCCCCATGATCCGCAGCGCTTTCCTAACGTGAGGCACAGACGCGCGTTCCCCGCCGAATAACACACAGCGAAGCCCCTTCAGCCAATCCTCTCCCGCATCTGTGAGAAGATTAAATAAAGCTGTGGTCGCAAACATGACGCTGACATTCTCTTGACGGATGAGACTCGTGAGACGGTCTGTATCAAGCAGTGTATTTTCATCTGCGATAATCAGCCTTGCTCCATTCAAAATGGAAGCGTAGAAATCAAAGGTAAATGCGTCAAAAGCGTAATTCGATACAGATAAGAACGTGTCTTTTTCAGAAAACGTCATGTAGTCAACGTGCTTTACTAATCCTTGAATATTGGCATGCGTCGTGATATTTCCCTTTGGCTTTCCGGTTGTGCCTGATGTATACATGATATACGCCGCATCATCTGGTTCAATCGCGGTTTCAGGATCGCTTGCCTCTTCTTCAAAACGGATGGGATCATCAATGATAAGCGTTTGGCCTGTAAACGGCAGCTGACTCGCTTGCTCTTTCATCTCTTGATGTGTAAGCAGACATGCCGCCCCGCTGTCGGTCAGCATATATGAAATTCGGTCATCCGGCAGCTTAGAATCAACCGGCACATAAGCAGCTCCCGCTTTTAACACACCGAGAATCCCAATCACCAGTTCCAGCGAGCGCTTCGTGTACAATGCAACAACTGAGCCTTTGCCTGCCCCTTGCTTTTGCAAACGGCGTGCGAGGCGGTTCGTTTCCTCGTCTAATTCGTGATAGGACAGCGTTCGGCCTGCAAATGTGAGCGCCGGTGCACTTGGATTGACGTCCACCGCCTCCTTGAACCAATCCGTCAGAGGTTTTGGCTCACACATTTGAGGTGCCGGATTTAAGCCGTTAAGCAAGTACTCTTTTTCTTTTTCGTCAATGAAATCAATGGTGCTGACAGGCTGATCCGGATGCTGAATAAGCTGCTGAATCGCTGTGAGAAGCTGGGATTTTAAGCGCAGCATAAACGCTTCATCAAACACATTCTCATTATAGGCAAGCTTGATCAGCATTTCTTCACCCGGGGAGGCCATCAAATTGAGATCGTAATTTGACTTCTCAAATACATGGACATCCTCCATATCGAATCCGTTTTGTCCGCTTTCTTCATTGCTTGCATCCTGAAGCGGATAATTTTCAAACACGATGATGTGGTCAATCAATTTCGGCTGGTTGGCTTGGCTTTGGATGTCATAAAGCGGCACATATTGATGCGGTTCTGACTCAAGTGACTGCTCCTGAAGCTGCTTGAGCAAACCGTTGAATGTCATGTTTTCAGCCAATTTCACTCTTCTTGGAACAACGTTGATAAACAGGCCGACCATATGTTCAACGCCTTTGATTTCCGCGGGACGCCCGGAAACGACTGTACCGAAAGCCAAATCGTCAGACCGCTGATAACGGCTGATCAGTACGCTCCAGACTGCCTGCAAAGCGGTACTCAAAGTGGTGTGCTGAGATTTCGCAAGCTCTGTAAAAGCTTTTGTTTCCGCTTCCGGCAGTGAGAAGAGAAGTTCTTTCGGTTCGTACCCTTCCTTTTGTTTCTTTCTTTGTTCCGCAAACGTCGCCTGTCCTTCAAAGTCTTCCAAGTACTCGCGCCAGTAGCGGAGCGATGCTTGTTTATCCTGCTTTTCAAGCCACTTGATGTATTCCTTATACGGTTTGACAGGCGGCAGACTGTACGGCTTTTGTTCGCGCAGGGCGTTGTATACCTTAAACAGATCCTGCACGACGATGCCGAAGCACCATCCGTCCAAAATAATGTGGTGGTAGCTCCACACCCATTCAAAGCTGTTGTCAGCTTTTTTGAAGATGGCTGCCCTCATCGGAATATCCCGCGTTAAATCAAAGCCTTTGATCTTATCCTGTGCTTTGTATTCATTGATTTTGTCCGTTTGCTCACTTTCGGATAAACGTGTCAGATCCATTTCTTCTATATGAAATTGACGTTTTTTTAATACGACTTGAACGGGCCTTTTTACTTTTTCGTGAATGAACACGGTACGAAATACATCGTACCGGTCCATGATGACATTCATGCTTTCTTCAAGGCATTTGATATTGAAGTCGCCCTTTACTTTCATCGTAATTTGTTCAAGGTAAAAGCTCTGGCCTGGATTAAGGATGGTATGAAACAGCATCCCCTCCTGCATCGGCGATAGGTAATACATATCTTGAACCTGATCTTTGCTAAATTGACTCATATGTTTCGCTCCCGCCTTCTGTAATTCCCTTGCGTTTTTATTTCAAATTCTCCTCAAGCATGTCAAAGATATCGCCCATCTCATCCATTTCAAGGTCTCCCGCACTGAAGTCGCTCGGTGTGAATTCCTTGTCCTCTTTTTCCGTACAATGGCGGATGATCAGGAGGAGATTTTCTTTAAACCGCTCCATTTGTGCTTCGACCGTTGCTCTTTCATATTCCTTCTCATTGTAGGAGCAAGAAAGGACAAAACGTCCGTTTCGGATCATGCCGCTGAAGCTTAAAGCGTACAGGGCTTCTGATTCTTCGCTCACTTGGCGTCCCATATCGAAAGCGGACGGTTCAAAGAAATCCGTTTTCACTTCACTGTCGAATTGGCCTAAATAGTTAAAGCTGATTTCCGGTGTGAAGCCTTGCGCTTCCGCTTGTTCTGTAAAGTAGCGGAGAATGCCGTATCCGACGCCTTTATCCGGAACGCGGCGCAGGTTTTCTTTGACTGCTTTGATGACCGCTGAGACATCTGTTTCAGACATGTCGAGCACAACAGGATATTGTGCCGTAAACCAGCCAACCGTTCTGGAGATGTTCACATTCGGGATGATGTCTTCCCGTCCGTGCCCCTCAAGATTGATGCCGATTTTGACACCGTCTGTCCATTCTTTCATCGTTAATCCGAGCGCACTGAGGAGAATATCATTGATCTCGGTTCCATATGGCTGATGAACATCTGTTAAGAGATGTTTAGTGTCTTCTTCATTTAATTCGCAGATGACGGATGATGTATGTTTGACAATCCGCTCCTCTGTTTCATCATCCTTCGGTACAGCAGAAACCTCTTCAGCGTCAATTTGCGCCCAATATTCAGCCTGCTGCAAAAGGTGTGCTGATTGGCTGAATGCCGCCAATTCTTCCGCCCAATCCTTGAAGGAGTTCGTTTTTTGCGGGAAGACGATTTTCTCTTCGTTCTCAGCCTGCACGTAGCCTGATGCAAAGTCCTCAAGTAAAATCCGCCATGATACGCCGTCGACCACGAGATGGTGTACAGCGATGAGCAGGTGATCCCCCGCTTCCGTGCGGTACAGCTCCCCTTTCAGAAGCGGACCGTTTTGCAGGTCGAGACTGCTTTGCAGACTGTCAGCGAGAACCTTAATCTGGTTTTTCAGCATATCTTCATCTGAGCCGTACAGATCAACGATTTCGAAGCTGACCTCGCATTCGTCTATCCGTTTATACGCTTGAATGATGTCGCCGTTTTCTTCACGGTAGACCATGCGCAGCGTGTCATGATGCTCAATCAGTGCCTGCAATGTCTTTTCAACCCGTTCAGGATCGAAACCCTTCGCAGAATGAAGCATGACCGACTGATTCCAGTGGTGTTTGTTCGTGAAATTCTTTTCAAAGAACCAGCGCTGAATCGGCGTCAGGATAACTTCGCCCTCCACCGGGCCTTGGTTTGCCTGTTTGCCTTCGGCACGCTCCACGTATTGTGTCAGTTCTTCAATCGTCGGGTGCTGGAAGAGATCCTTCATTTCCAGCTTCCAGCCGTGCTGGTTCAAGCGGCTCGCCATCTGGATTCCTTTAATAGAATCTCCGCCGAGCGAGAAGAAATTGTCGCCGACACCGACTTCAGAAATACCGAGCACGTCCTGCCAAATGCCGGCAAGCAGCTCTTCCATGTCGGTGGACGGTGCTTTGTATTCTCCGCTTCCTGCTTCGATGTCCGGCTCCGGAAGTGCTTTGCGGTCTACTTTTCCGTTTGCGGTAACCGGAAGCTCGTTTAATGTCACCCAGAACGCCGGGATCATGTAGTCTGGCAGAGTTTCCTTGAGCGCCGACTTCAGCGCTTCTATGTCAGCTGTTTCCGGTGTGACATACGCCGCGATCGCTGTATTGCCGCCTTTATCTTTTACAGCTGTCACTGCCGCATCCTGCACCTCAGAAAGCTGGGCCAGCTGCACTTCAATTTCTGACAGCTCGATTCGGTAGCCGCGGACTTTGACCTGCTGGTCGATCCGGCCGATGTATTCGATGCCGCCGCCCGTCCATTTCACCAAATCGCCTGTTTTGTACATGCGTTCACCCGGGACGAACGGATCGGCGACAAACCGCTTCGCGGTTTCGTCTTCCCTGTTCAGATAGCCGCGCGCCAGTCCGCGTCCCGCCACACAAAGCTCTCCGGCCACGCCCTCCGGCTGAACCTGATGGCTTTCGCTGAGAATGTACACTCTCGTATTGGCGATCGCGCGCCCGATGGAAAGCGAGCCTTCCTCCGGATTGATTTCTGTGCTCGTCGCAACGACCGTGTTTTCGGTCGGCCCGTAGTTGTTGACAATCGTGTACGGCTGCTTAACCGCACGCTTCAGCTTGTCCCCTCCGGTCAAAAGCACGCGGAGTGACGTGTTCTCAAGCTCCATGAACTGTTCCGCCAGCTGTGTCGGCAGGAACGTGATTGTGACGTTATGCGTTTCGAAATAGTCATTCAGGCGGGTGATATCAAGGCGAATCGCTTCATCAATGACATGAAGCTCGGCGCCGATCGTCCAGGTCGGGAACATCTCCCAAATGGAAGCGTCGAACCCGAAGCCCGCGTACTTCGCACTGCGGTCCTCCGCCGTCATGCCGAACGCGTCATGATGCCAGAAGCACAGGTTCACAAGCGCATGGTGCTCGATCATAACACCCTTCGGCTGTCCGGTTGTTCCTGACGTATAAATCATATAAGCAAGGTGATCCGCGGTTGTGTCGGTCTGCGGATTTTCCTCATCGTTTTCATCAAGCGGCAGACTCAGGATCGTGCGGTTGCCGTCAAGAAGAATGACCTCGCCCGTGTAGCTGTCCGGCACTGTGATGCCTTCCTGTTTCAAGAGAAGCGTCGCGCCGCTGTCCTGTAGGATATATTCAATCCGCTGATCCGGATAGTCAGGGTCAATCGGCACAAATGCCGCTCCTGCCTTCAGGACACCGAGCACCGCAGCGGACATTTCAAGCGACGGCTTCGTGAGAATGCCGACGCGCTCATCCGCGCCGATGCCGCAGTCAATCAGAATCCGCGCCAGACGGTTTGCCTTCGCATTCAGCTCACCGTACGTCCATGATTGCCCGTTATACGTAACAGCCGGTTGGTCTTTGTGGCGCTGAGCCGTTTCTTCAAACAGCTGATGAACCGTTTTGTCTGTCGGCACAGGCAGTGTTTTCCCTCTCCATGCCTCCAGAAGCGTTTGTTTTTCTGTTTCGTTGACGAGTGACAGGCCGGAAAGCGGCTGGTTTGGATTTTCCGCCACAGCCCGCAATAATCGCAGGACGTATTCGCTCCATTGCTCAGCAGTTTCTCTTGAGAATAAGTCAGTCGCATATTCCAGCTGCAGACCGATGCCGTTTTCGTCAGCGAAACCGCCTAATGTGAGGTCAAACTTGGATGTTCCTTGATGTGCCTCATAAGGTGAAATCGTGAGATCTTGCAGCTCAAGCTGTTCTTTATCAGGGTTTTCTGTCGTAACCATCACGTTAAACAAAGGATTCCGGCTCATATCCCGAGGGAGGTCTAACTGGTTGACCAAGTCTTCAAACGGATACTCCTGATGCTCAAGTGCTGACAGATTTGTCTCCTTCGCTTGCTCCAGAAGCTCTGCAAACGTCTGCTCTTCCCTTGCTTCCATTCTCAGTGCGAGCGTATTGACGAACATCCCCGGCATGTTTTGCACGTCGGCATTCGTGCGGCCTGCTGTAACCGAGCCGATCACGATATCCCGCTGTCCGGAGATTTTGCTTAAAAAGACATGGAAGACGGTGTGAAGCACCATATGCAAAGTCGTTCCCGTTTCTGCTAGCAGTTTCTCAATCGCCTTTGCCGTTCCGCTTTCCGTACGGAAACGGACGGTATCCCCTTCAAAGCTTTGAACAGGCGGTCGGGTGTAATCGAGCGGAAGGTCAAGCTCCGGCAGTTCGCCTGAGAGAACTGAAAGCCAGTATTGCTCATGCTCCTTCATCCGTTCTTTCTGTCCGGCTTCATTTTGCCAAACAGCGAAATCTTTATAATGAAGCTTCGGCTCCGGAAGCTGTTCGCCTTTATAAAGCAGTGCCAATTCTTTAACAAAAATACCTCTTGATACACCATCCGCGATAATATGATGCATATCCAATAGAAGCAGATGTTTTTGGTCTGCGATTCGGAGTAATGCCGCGCGAATGAGCGGAGCGCCGCTTAAGTCGAATGGCCGGATAAATTCTTTAATCTTCTGTTCCGCCTCGCCCTCTTCTGCATCAAACACGTGAAGATCAATTGAAGCCTCCTCAACAATGCGCTGGACAGGCTCTCCGTCTGCTTCCGGAAATGACGTGCGCAATGATTCATGACGGTTTACGAGCTGGTTGAGTGATTCCCGCAGGCGCGAAATATGAAGCTCGCCTTCCATAAGAAGAACCGATGGCATATTATAGCTGATCGTCTGCCGGTCAAGCTGATTGAGCACGTACATCCGTTTCTGCGCGGATGACAATGGATACACATCCTGTTTGTCAGCAGGCTTCAGCATGTGATAGCCGCCTGATGCTGCCGATTCCTCCATATAAGCCGCCAGCTGGCGTACAGTCGGCTGCTCGAACAGCGCTTTAAGCGGCACGGTTTTCTCCAATTCTGCCTGTATATTGGCGATGAGCATCATTCCTTTTAGTGAATGGCCGCCTAAATCGAAGAAGTTGTCATCGATTCCGATCGCTTCAATGCCGAGTGTTTTCTGCCAGATGCGGCAAAGGCTTTCTTCAAGCGCTGTTTCCGGAGCAGCTGACGCTTCATATCCGGATTGCGCTGCGTTCGGCTTCGGCAATGCGTTTCTGTCGGTTTTCCCATTTGCCGTGAGCGGGATAGCGTCCACCTGCACAAAGAAGGCAGGGATCATATGAGACGGCAGTATTTGTGAAAGCTGTTTCCGGAGCTCTGCTTTTTCAATGGCTTGATCCGACGTATAATACGCGCAAAGCTCCTGAAGCCCGCCCTCAGAAACCGCAAGCACAACCGCTTCCTGAACTTCGCTGAGGCTGAGCATGATCGTTTCAATTTCTTTCGGCTCTATGCGGTAGCCGCGGATTTTCACCTGATCATCAGCCCGGCCGATAAATTCAATCGTGCCGTCAGCCAGTCTCCGGACGACATCTCCGGTCTTGTACATCAGGCTGCCCGGCGCATACGGGTTTTCCACAAATTTCTCGGATGTGAGCTGAGGACGGCTGAGATATCCTCTGGCAAGCCCCTGCCCCGTGATATATAGCTGGCCGCTTGCTCCCGAAGGCACAAGCTTCAATGATTCATTTAAGACAAGTGCGCCGGTATTGGCAATCGGCCGTCCGATTGTCGGCCGTTTCGCGAATGTGTCAGGTTCACTCAGGTCAACCCGTCCGGCAATGGCGCCGATCGTTGCTTCGGTCGGACCGTAGTGATTGATAAATTCGGTATGCTGATATACCTTGCTGAAAGCTAAAACATCAGCCGGAATGATCTTTTCTCCTCCCAACACAATCAAGCGCAGGGATTCAAAGTGCGGCTCCTTTGTAAAGCTGGCTGTGTTCACCATCGTATGGAACAGGGACGGTGTCAGCTTGATATACGTGATGCCGTGCTCCTTGATATAACGGCCAATCTGATCGGGCGCCGTATATGTTTCTTTCGGCACAATGTGAAGCTCACCGCCTGCTTGAAGCACAGGGAAAATGCTTGTATACCCCAAGTCGAATGCGTAAGACGAAAGCAAGACAGACTTATCCGTTTCAGCCAGCCCTGCCTCTTTGCTAAACCAAGAAACATAGTTTGTCAGATTGCGATGCTCAATCTGCACACCCTTCGGCTTCCCGGTCGTGCCGGATGTGTAAATGATATATGCAAGATTCTTAGGCCCAGAAATCGGTTCCGGACGCTCCTTGCTTTCGTTCCGCCAATCCGCTTGATCGATGTTGATGACGGTTCCTTGATATTGCCCTATGGCAGTCATATTTCTTTCATTCACGACTGTAAATCTCGCACCGCTGTCTTCTAATGAATAGCGGATTCGTTCCTCAGGCGTATCTGGATCAATCGGAAGGAAAGCTGCTCCCGCCTTCATGACACCAAGAACAGCTGTCATTAGGTCAGCTGAACGATCCATGACGACGGCTACGATGTCTTCACTTCCTGCCCCGTGCGCGCGCAAATGATGCGCCAGCTGGTTCGCCTGTTCATCGAGTTCACGATAGCTCAGCTGGTTTCCGCCAGAAATCACAGCCGGATGATCAGGTGTTTGCTGCACCTGTTTTTCGAAAAGTGACGCAAACGTGTCATTGCCAGAATGAGTGGTTTGTTTTTTCTCTTCAAGCAAAGCTGCCGTTTCAACTGGTGAAAGAATCTCCAAATCAGACAGCCGTACGTTCGGATTAACCGCAGCTGCTTTGATCAAATTGACGAAGTGGCTGCTCCAGCGGCGGATCGTCTCGTCTTTAAACAAGGCAGTTGCGTAGTCAAAGCTTAAACTGATTTCTTCTTCCCGTTCGACAGCTTCCAAGGACAGATCAAATTTCGCCACGTGATGAAGCATGGAATAGGAAGAAATCTTCAAATCTCCTAATTTCAAAGAAGGAATCTCCATGTTCTGCATGTTGAACATGACGCTGAACAGCGGGCTTCGGCTTGTGTCCCTTGTGAGCGGCAGTTTTTCAATCAGTTCCTCAAGCGGATAGCTTTGGTGCTCGAATGCTTGCAGACTGACCGTTTTGACTTCGTCTAGGAATTGTGCAAAGGTTTTATCCCCCGCAGGCGCTGTCCGTAATGCCACCGTGTTGACAAACATACCCGGCACACCTTGCAGATCAGGATGCGTTCTGCCCGCAGTCGGTGAGCCGACGATGATGTCATCCTGTGACGCGTACTTAGAGAGCAGTACATGAAATGCGGCTAAAAGGAACATGTACATTGTTGTGTCTGTTTCTGACAGCAGCGATTTGATTTGAGCTGTGATTTGTTTATCCAGCCCGAACATGACGCGCTCCCCGGAAAAGCTCCGTTCTGCAGGCCGCGGGAAATCCGCCGGAAGATCAAGAACCGGCAGCTCGCCTTTAAACGTATCCAGCCAGTATGCTTCATCCTTTTGATGATCCGCATGTTCTTTTTGCCAGACAGCGTAATCTTTATAGTGAATCTGCGGGAGCTCCAGATCTGCGCCTTGATAGATTTTGGCGAGATCGCCGATGAGAATGCCTGTCGAGCTGCCGTCTGTAATGATATGGTGCATATCAATGAGCAGCAGATGGCGTTCTTCTTCAAGCTGGATAAGCTTCGAACGGACGAGCGGCGCGCGGTTTAACTCAAACGGCTGAATAAACGATTTGATCAGCTCTTCCGCGTCTTCTTCCCGTCCCTTGGCAGCCTCCAGCTGGAACGATATGTTTTTATGAACGGTCTGTACGACTTCTCCGTCTATCATGTCAAACGACGTACGGAGAATTTCGTGCCGGCTGATTAATTGCTGAATCGCATGTTCAAGCCGGTCTTTGTTTACTTCTCCCTCCAGCAAAAGTACAGCAGGGACGTTGTAGCTTGTGCTTGCTTGTCCAAGCTGATTGAGGATGTACATTCTCCGCTGGGCCGGGGAAACAGGATAATGCTGCTGATAAGGTGCTTGCCTGATCGGTTCAAACGTCTGCTCCTCCTTGCTTTCGCTCTCTTCCAAATACAGTGCCAGTTCTTGAATGGTCGGCTTTTCAAAAAGCACTTTAATCGGTACTTCCTTGTGGAAATGCTCTTGAATTTTCGCAGTCATCATCATGGCTTTCAGAGAATGTCCGCCGATCATAAAGAAGTTATCTGTAACGCCTGCTTTAACGCCGAGTATCCCTTCCCAAATCTTCGCTAATTTCTTTTCACTCTCTGTTTTGGGTGCTGCATATTCAGACTGCACAGCGTCTGATTGAGGCGCAGGCAGTTCTTTTTTATTGATTTTTCCGTTTGGCGTGAGCGGCAGGCTGTCCATCTGGATCAAATGGGCAGGAACCATATAGTCAGGCAATGATTGAGACAGCGTTTTTCTCAGCCCGCTCACAGACACTTCGCGATCCGCTGTAAAGTACGCGCAGATTTCATTTTCATCCGCTTTGTTTTTGCGAATGATCACGGCAGCCTCTGTCACATGTTCGGCCATGTTCAATTTGGTTTCGATCTCCCCAAGCTCAATCCGGAACCCGCGCACCTTCACCTGGTTATCAATTCTTCCTAAAAACTCGATATTCCCGTCCGGAAGCCATCTCGCCAAGTCGCCAGTTCGATACATTTTTTCACCCGGTCTGAATGGATCTTCGAGAAATTGCTTCTTCGTCAGCTCTGGGAGGTTGACGTAGCCCCGTGCCACGCCGCTTCCCCCGACACACAGTTCACCGGGCGCGCCGATGGGCTGCAGGCGCTGCTGCTCATCCATGATGTATGCAGTGGAATTTCCGATTGGCTTCCCGATTGGAATTGAACCGCTGTACTCGCGATCAATCAGAAAGCTTGTAGAAAATGTCGTATTTTCTGTCGGGCCGTACCCGTTCCACAGAGAAAGCGACGGCGATGCCTGTTTCACTTTACTTACAATATGCGGCACGAGCGCGTCTCCGCCGATGATTAAATGGCGCAGTGTGCCGAACATGCCGGCATCCTTTGCAGCCAGCTGGTTGAATAATGGCGAGGTCAGCCACATCGTCGTAATTCTCTGTTCACGGAGGAACGCTGAAAACCGTGTCGCGTCAAGCAGTGTCTCTTTTTTCACCGGATAAAGCGCAGCGCCGTTCAGCAGCGCGCCAAAGACCTCAAATGTACCGGCATCAAAGCTGACAGCTCCCGTTTGCGCCATGCGGTCTTCTTCATGAACAGGAACGTATCCTGCATTTTTAACGAGACGCAGAATGCTTTTATGTTCGATCATGACGCCTTTCGGTTTTCCGGTCGAACCTGACGTGTACATGATGTAAGCCAGGTCAGACGGATCGGCGGGCAGATTCAGATTGTCTGCCGTTTCATTCCCTTCAAAGACGCCTTCCAGCGGGAGAACCGGTACTTGCAGCTGATTTGCCTGTTTTGTATATGCCTCTCCAGCTAAAGCGATCCGAATTGAGCTGTCCTCCGCCATGAAACGGAGCCGATCCTCCGGAAGTGCGGGATCAAGCGGCACATATGCGGCGCCTGCTTTTAAAACAGCCAGCATGGCGGCAACAGTGTCTGCCGAACGGTCATTCATAATGGCTGCTGTTTCACCCTTTTGAAGACCTTGCCCGATGAGCTTTCTCGCCAGGCGGTTCGCTGCTTCGTTCAGCTCGCGGTATGTCAGCTCGGCTCCTTCACATACGAGGGCAGTACTTGCCGGTGTCCGCTTTGCTTGTTCTTCAAATACTTGATGAACAGCCATTCCTTCAGGGAGTTCTGATGAAGTGCTGTTAAAGGTCTCCACAATTTGCCGCTGCTCTTCTTCTCCCACAAGCCCGTGCTCACGCACAAAAGCGTCCGGCCGCTCAACAGCGGCTGTCATCATGCGGGTGAGATGTCCTGCTGTCCGTTCAATAAAAGCAGAATCAAATGCAGCGCTGTTATATTTGATTTTGACGGTCCAGGTTTTACCCGGGTAAACAATGAGGTTGAAATCAAAGCTTGTTTGTTCAAATGCGCTCTCAACCTTAATAGAGAACCCGAGCCGGTCTTCCATGCTGCCGTTTTCAAGCTCTTGATCAAGCGGATAATTTTCAAAAGCGACGAGATGGTTCAAAAGACTGCTGTCCAAGGCTGAACGTTTTTGAATCTCGTAAAGCGGCACGTAATCGTAGCGCTCCGCCTCCACCGCATGCTGCTGAACGTCTGTAAAAATATCAGCGAATGTAGACTGCTGATCAACCTTTACACGCACCGGAATGGTATTGATAAAGAGCCCCGCCATTGTTTCAATTCCGTTGATTTCAGACGGCCGTCCCGATACGACCGTGCCGAAGACAACATCATTCGTAAAGTTATATTTGCTGAGGACGATTCCCCAGATCGCCTGAAACAGGTTAGGCCCCGTCACTTGATGGCGGTTCGCCGTTTGCTGAATGCGTGCAACCAGTTCCTCATCCCATGTAAATGAGTATTCTCTGTTCACATACTCGTCTTTTTTCTCCGGCAAGCGGCCCGGGAGCACGCTTGGCTGTTCAAAATCCGCCAAGCGTTCGCTCCAGTAGTCTTCCGCTTCTTCATTATCCTGTTTTCCAAGCCACTTAATATAGTCGGAATATGGCTTACCCTGCCCGTTTGCAGGTGTGCGGCCTGCTCTGAGCGCTTCGTAGTTTTGGAACAGGCTTTTCATCAGCACGCCCATGCTCCAGCCGTCCATCATAATATGGTGATTGCTCCAGACAAGATACAGCTGATCTGCATCAAGGCGGAAAACTGCCACCTTGAACAAAATGTCTTTGGCCAGGTTAAAGCCTTGGCGCTGAACGTCTTGTTTGTAACGCTCGATGTGGTCTTTCTGGCGATCCTCGTCTGCATGACTGATATCTTCATAGTGCACCTTTGTCTTGCGTTCCGCTAACACAACCTGACGCGGCTTTTGCAGCTGCTGGTGCACAAATACCGTACGGAGAATATCGTATGACCGGATCAGTTCATTGACGCTTTTCTCAAAGATTTCTAGATCAAAAACACCTTGAATGCCAAGCTCTAATTGTGTGAAGTAAGAGGAAGAATGCGGATCAAGCATCGCATGATACAGCATTCCTTCCTGCATCGGTGTAAGTGCATACACCTTTTGAATCGATTTTTTGCTCATATGCCACCTCTATTAAAAAATTTCCATTAATTTATCAAGCTCATCCAGCGTCAAATCGTCGTCGCCAAGGTCACTCGGCGTCAGTTCCGTGCCATCTTGAGATAGGCAATGTTCAATGATTCTAAGAAGATGGGCCTTAAAGCTGTCACTGAATGTCTGTATCGTTTTTTCATGAAATTCGAGAGAGTGATAGGCCAGTGACATCGTCAGTTTTCCGTTTTCAATATATCCGACAACATCAAGCGCGTTCGGTTTTTCCGTTTCCGGGCTTAATGACTGTCCTGACGGCAGCTCTGATCTCGTGAATAAACCTGCATCCGACATTTCATCGAACTGACCTAAATAGTTAAAGCTGACATCCGGCTGAATGGAGAACGCCACACCTTCTTTATGCTCCGGCGCCGTCAAATAGCGCAAAATGCCGTAGCCCACTCCCTTATTCGGGATATGTCTGATGTCTTCTTTCATTTGCTTCAGCTGATAAGCCAGATCATCCGCGTGCTTCATATCCAGCACCATCGGGAACATACTCGTAAACCAGCCGACTGTCCGGGAAATGGTCAGGCCTTCTACTATATCTTCACGTCCATGCCCCTCTAAATGAACACTCACTTGCTCCTGACCTGTCCACTCCTTCATCGCCAATCCGAATGCCGTCAGCAAAATATCATTCATTTCTGTATGATAAGCCTCATGCACCTTGGTGGTAAGCTGTTCTGTCTCTTCAGCAGTCAGCGAAAATTCGATTGTCTTTGTATGTTTCATTCGCTGATCACTAGATTCGCGATCCTTCGGAAGCTTCACCGGGACAGTCTGTTCTTCAAGCTGTTTCCAATACTCTTTTTCTTTCAAAAAGGCCTTAGAATTTGCGAAGTCTTGTAATCTCTCCGCATACTCCGCAAACGAATGGGTTTTCTGCGGAAGAACCGGCTCGTTCCCTTGCTCCAGCTGTGTATAAACCGCGGCGAAATCCTCCAGTAAAATCCGCCACGATATACCGTCAACCACTAAGTGGTGAATCACAAGCAGCAAGTGATCTCCGTCTTCTGCTTGGAACAAGCCTGCTTTTAACAAGCCGCCTTCATTCAAATCGATGCTGCTTTGCAGACGCTCCGCTTCTCTCTCTATGCGGTCTTCATGATCTATAGCCTGCCCCTCAAGCTTGGCGATCTCCAAGTGGACAGACACAGCATCAAGCCCTTTATTAAACTGAACGATCTCCCCTTGTTCCTCGCGGTAGACCATGCGCAGCGTGTCATGATGCTCAATCAGTGCCTGCAATGTCTTTTCAACCCGTTCAGGATCGAAGCCCTTCGCAGAATGAAGCATGACCGACTGATTCCAATGGTGTTTGTTCGTGAAATTCTTTTCAAAGAACCAGCGCTGAATCGGCGTCAGGATAACTTCGCCCTCCACCGGGCCTTGGTCTGCCTGTTTGCCTTCGGCACGCTCCACATATTGTGTCAGTTCTTCAATCGTCGGGTGCTGGAAGAGATCCTTCATTTCCAGCTTCCAGCCGTGCTGGTTCAAGCGGCTCGCCATCTGGATTCCTTTAATAGAATCTCCGCCGAGCGAGAAGAAATTGTCACCGACACCGACTTCAGAAATACCGAGCACGTCCTGCCAAATGCCGGCAAGCAGCTCTTCCATGTCGGTGGACGGCGCTTTGTATTCTCCGCCCCCTGCTTCGATGTCCGGCTCCGGCAGCGCTTTGCGGTCTACTTTGCCGTTTGCGGTAACCGGAAGCTCGTTTAATGTCACCCAGAACGCCGGGATCATGTAGTCCGGCAGGGTATCCTTGAGCGCTGACTTCAGCGCTTCTATGTCAGCTGTTTCCGGTGTGACATACGCCGCGATCGCTGTATTGCCGCCTTTATCTTTTACAGCTGTCACTGCCGCATCCTGCACCTCAGAAAGCTGGGCCAGCTGCACTTCAATTTCTGACAGCTCAATTCGGTAGCCGCGGACTTTGACCTGCTGGTCGATACGGCCGATGTATTCAATGCCGCCGCCCGTCCATTTCACCAAATCGCCTGTTTTGTACATGCGTTCACCCGGCACAAACGGATCGGCGACAAACCGCTTCGCGGTTTCGTCTTCCCTGTTCAGATAGCCGCGCGCCAGTCCGCGTCCCGCCACACAAAGCTCTCCGGCCACGCCCTCCGGCTGAACCTGATGGCTTTCGCTGAGAATGTACACTCTCGTATTGGCGATGGCCCTTCCGATGGAAAGCGAGCCTTCCTCCGGGTTGATTTCTGTGCTTGTGGCAACGACAGTGTTTTCTGTCGGCCCGTAGTTGTTGACAATCGTGTACGGCTGCTTAACCGCACGCTTCAGCTTGTCCCCTCCGGTCAAAAGCACGCGGAGTGACGTGTTCTCAAGCTCCATGAACTGTTCCGCCAGCTGTGTCGGCAGGAACGTGATTGTGACGTTATGCGTTTCGAAATAATTATTCAGGCGGGTGATATCAAGGCGGATCGCTTCATCAATGACATGAAGCTCGGCGCCGATCGTCCAGGTCGGGAACATCTCCCAAATGGAAGCGTCGAACCCGAAGCCCGCGTACTTCGCACTGCGGTCCTCCGCCGTCATGCCGAACGCGTCATGATGCCAGAAGCACAGGTTCACAAGCGCATGGTGCTCGATCATAACACCCTTCGGCTGTCCGGTCGTTCCTGACGTATAAATCATATAAGCAAGGTGATCCGCGGTTGTGTCGGTCTGCGGATTTTCCTCATCGTTTTCGTCAAGCGGCAGACTCAGGATCGTGCGGTTGCCGTCAAGAAGAATGACCTCGCCCGTGTAGCTGTCCGGCACTGTGATGCCTTCCTGTTTCAAGAGAAGCGTCGCGCCGCTGTCCTGTAGGATATATTCAATCCGCTGATCCGGATAGTCAGGATCAATCGGCACAAATGCCGCTCCCGCCTTTAAGACGCCGAGCACCGCAGCGGACATTTCAAGCGACGGCTTCGTGAGAATGCCGACGCGCTCATCCGCGCCGATGCCGCAGTCAATCAGAATCCGCGCCAGACGGTTCGCCTTCGCATTCAGCTCACCGTACGTCCATGACTGCCCGTTATACGTAACAGCCGGTTGGTCTTTGTGGCGCTGAGCCGTTTCTTCAAACAGCTGATGAACCGTTTTGTCTGTCGGCACAGGCAGTGTTTTCCCTCTCCATGCCTCCAAGAGCGTTTGTTTTTCTGTTTCGTTGACGAGTGACAGGCCGGAAAGCGGCTGGTTTGGATTTTCTGTTACTGCTCCTAAAAGCTGAATCCAGTATTGCTTCCATCGTTCAATCGTTTCCGTTGTAAACAGCGCCGTATTGTATTCAAGAACAAATGTGAGCCCCTCGCCGGTTTCGTCAGCTGTCAGCGTGATATCAAACTTGGCCGTTTTCCGCTCAAACGGATGCGGTTCAAGCTCGACCCCTTTCATCGTTAAATCTTTAATGTTCGCATTTTGCATAGAAAATACTGCGTCAAATAAAGGGTTTCTGCTTGTGTCACGGTGAACCTGAACTTTTCCGATCAGTTCCTCAAGCGGGTAATCCTGCGCTTCAAATGCGCTAAGTGCTGTTTCTTTCACTTCGCCAAGATAATCCGCAAACGTCTTATCGCCCTTCGGATACGTGCGCAGCGCCAGCGTATTGACAAACATGCCGATGACGCGGCTGATGTCTGCTTGAGAGCGTCCGGCTACCGGCGAGCCAACAATGATATCGTTTTGCCCGCTCAATTTTGATAAAAACGCACTGTAAGATGCCAGAAGAACCATATACAATGTGGAATCCGTTTCCTTCGCAAGCCTGCGAAGAGCATCTGCTTTTCTTGCATCTAATGAAAATGCAATCCGGTCTCCCTCAAACGTTTGAACCGCAGGACGGCTGTAATCAGTTGGAAGAGTCAGCACCGGCAGCTCTCCTTCAAGCTCCTTCAGCCAATGCTCCTCTTGCTTCCGGTAAAGCTCGGACTGAATAAACTGCTGCTGCCACACGGCATAATCCTTATATTGAATATGAAGCGGCTCAAGGCTTTCTCCGTCGTACAGCTTCGAGAGTTCATCAATCAGCACGCCGACAGACGCTCCGTCAGAAATAATATGGTGCATATCAAACAGCAGCAGATGCTCAGTTTCTGAAAGCTTGATCAGCCCCATTCTGAACAGCGGCAGCCGGTCAAGTGTGAACGGACGGATAAACTCAGAAACGAGCCGCTCGGTCTCTTCTTCTGGAGCTTCGAAATATGCCATATCAAACGCTGCTTCATCCCAGATTCGCTGCACCGTTTCTCCGTCTTTTATTTCAAAGGTTGTTCGGAAGGCTTCATGGCGCTCCATTAACTGATTCATTACGCATTTGAGCCTTTCAACATCCAGATGACCCTTCAGGCGCAGAACCGACGGCATGTTGTAGCTTGTGTCCGCTCCTTCAAGCTGCTGAAGCACGTACATCCGTTTTTGCGGAGAAGAAACAGGATAAGTCTCTTGTTTCTTTGCCGGTCTGATACTGATCGCTGTTCCTTTTTCAGCGGCGGCAATAGCCTGCGCTAAGCTTTCAACGGTCGGTGATTGGAAAAGATCCTTCAGAGAAAGCTCGGCGCCCAGTTCCTGATGAATCAAGGCAAGCATCTTCATGCCCGCTAACGAGTGTCCGCCGATATCAAAGAATTGGTCATAGATGCCGATCTGTTCAACCTGAAGCACCTGTGCCCAAATGTCTGCCACTTTTTGTTCTATTTCATTGCGCGGCGCAACATATGAAACACCATTTGAGATGTTGGCGTCAGGAAGCGGAAGCGCCCGACGGTCGATTTTTCCGTTTCCGGTCAGAGGCAGCTCATCCATTTGGATAAATACCGCAGGAATCATGTAAGCCGGCAGATCCTTTGCCGTATGCTCTCTCAGCTCTTGCGCTGTAATTTCACCCTGTCCGACAAAATACGCGCAAAGCAGTTTGTCTCCCGCACCTTGATCGACGGCAAGCACAACGCTCTCCTGCACACGATCGTGGCTTTGCAGCTGGTGCTCAATTTCTCCGAGCTCAATGCGCTGTCCTCGGATTTTCACCTGGTGGTCGATCCTTCCGATAAATTCGATATCGCCATTCGGCAGCCATCTTGCCAAGTCACCTGTTTTATACATGCGTTCGCCTTTTTTAAACGGATGCGGCACAAATTTCTCCTCAGTCAGTTCAGGTCGGTTGTAATAGCCTTTCACGAGGCCCTCCCCGCTGACACACAGTTCTCCGGCGATGCCGGCAGGCTGAACATGTCCCGCGCGGTCAAGAATGTATACTTCCGTATTGCTGACCGGTTTTCCAATCGGAACGGACATCGTGTGCTCATCCAATTCATCAACCGGATGATACGTCGCGAAAACCGTGCTTTCAGATGGGCCGTACATGTGAAGCAGCTTGCCTTTTCCAACGGTCTGCAGCGCTTTTTTCACATGATCTACAGAAGCCCGTTCTCCTCCAAACATAATCTTGCGCAAAGTCGACAAGCATGTCGGATTCAAGTCCACAAGAAGGTGGAACAGAGCTGTCGTGATCATGAGAATGCTGATGTTCTCCCGCTCAATGACACGAGAAAGACGAGCCATGTCCAGAACTGTTTCTTTCGGAACGATGACAAGCTTCGCGCCGTTTAAAAGAGAACCGAACACATCAAACATAAATGCGTCAAATACATAGTTTGAGAGGCCGAGTATCGTATCCTGTTCCGTAATGCTGAGATAATTCGTCTGCTTAACCGTGCGCATAATATTGGCATGTGTCACGATATTCCCCTTTGGCGTTCCTGTCGTTCCGGATGTATACGTCAGGTTGGCCATAGCCGCCGAATCAAACGGCAGAGCGAGGTTTTGCGCATCGTCGTGATAGCTATCATCCTCATCAGCGAGCGCGATGACGCCTTCGAATTCCGCTTTTTCCGCTAACGCCTTTAATTTCTTCTGGGTGAGAAGCACTTTCGCTCCGCTGTCTTGGAAGAAATGCTGCATCCGCTGAATCGGGTGTTCCGGATCAATCGGTACATAAGCCGAACCGGATTTTAATACCGCCAGGATTGACACAATCATATCCATTGACCGTTCACATAGGACGGCCGCTGTCCTGCTTTCGCCTGCTCCCATTGAAAGAATGCCGCGCGCTAAACGGTTGGCCCGTTCATTCAGCTCACGATATGTGAGCGATTGTCCTTCATATTGAAGTGCCGGACGATCCGGCGTTTTGGCAGCCTGCTCCTCAAACAGCTGAACAATCGTTTTGTCTTTCGGATAAGGCGTTCTTTCCGGGTTAAACTGCTGAACTTGTGAAGCGGCTTCCTCTTTAGATAGAAGATTGTATTCAGAAATTGGTTTCTCAGGCTCAGCCGCTACATCTTCAAGCAACCGCGCAAAATGCGTGAGCAGCCTGTCTGCCGTGCTTCGTTTAAACAGTTTGGTGCTGTAGTCTAAATCAAGATCAATGCCTTGGTCCGTTTCTCTTGCCTGAACCGTTACATCAAATTTGGCAATGTTGAAATTGGTCTCATGAATCGACAATGTCAAATCACCGACAGCCGGAATGCCCGCCGTTGCGTTTTGGAGACTGAACATCGTGTCAAACAATGGATGCCTGCTGATATCACGCGGTATATTCAGGTCTTCAACAAGCCATTCAAATGGATAATCCTGATGAGAAAAAGCATTCAGGACCTGCTGGCGCACACGTGTGAGCAGGCTGTTAAAGGTCTCATCCTGCTTCACCTCGCTGCGAATCGCGAGCGTATTGACGAACATGCCGACAATGCCCTCTGTATCAGAATGATGTCTGCCCGCTGAAGGAGTGCCGACAATGATGTCATCCTGCCCGGTATATTTAGACAGGAGCGTATAGTAGGCTGACAGCATGACCATATAAAGTGTGGCTCCATTTTTTTCAGCTAAACGATACAGGCGATTCTTTAACTCCGCATCCAGCTTGATGGAAACCCGGTCTCCTTCAAAGCTTTGGACAGGCGGTCTCGGATAATCGGATAGAAGCTGAAGCACTGGAAGCTCACCCGCAAAGGCTTCCTTCCAATACGCCTGATCCTCCTGGTATCCTTCAGCAGCCTGCGCGCTTTGCCAGACGGCGTAATCTTTATACTGAAGACGGAGCTCAGGAAGCTGTTCACCGCGGTAAATCTGTGCCAGTTCCTCCAAAATAATGCCGATGGAAACACCGTCAGAAATCAAATGGTGCATATCAAACAGAAGCATATGACGGTTTTCTTCAAGCTCCATCAATCCGATTCTCAACAGCGGCGCTTTCGATAAGTCAAACCGGCGGACAAAAGAAGTCATAACCTCCTCATTTGAGCGGCCGCTTCTTTCAATCATCTCGATGTTGAACTGAACACTGTCATGAATTTGCTGTCTCGGCGTACTGCCTTCAAGCACAAATGACGTCCTCAGCGACTCGTGGCGGCTGATTAATCCGTCAAATGCGCGTTCCAGTTTTAGAATGTCTAAAGGCCCCTCTAAAATAGCTGCCGCCGGCATGTTATATCCGACTCCCGCATCTTCGAATTGGCTGACAATATACGTCCGCTGCTGCGCCAAAGAAAGCGGGTAATGTTCCTGTTTTTCAGCTGGCTCAATTGCCGCAAACGTCCTGCCTTCTTTACACTCGGCCGCCTCAGCAAGAGCGGCGATGGTCGGATGCTCAAACACATATTGCAGCGGGATGTCAGCGCCCGTCTCCTTATGAATCTTTGTTAAAAGCGTCATGGCCTTCAATGAATGACCGCCCGTTTCAAAGAAATTGTCAAAGACCCCGGCTTTCTCAACGTTCAGCACATCCTGCCAAATCTCAGCGATTGCTTTTTCCATTTCGTTTCGAGGTGCGGTATAAGCTGTTCCGCTTACCGCTTTTACCTCAAGCGCAAACAGCTTGCGGCGGTCAACTTTACCGCTTGGTGTGAGCGGGATTTCTGTGATTTCTGTGATGTAAGCCGGCACCATATAGTCAGGAAGCTGTTTTGCCGCGTGTTCCCGCAAACGTGCTGGAGCAAATTCGCTTCCCCCCTTTTGCACAACATACGCACAAACCTCAAGATTCCCTTGGTCGTCAGGCCTCGCCAAGACGACAGCTTTGGCAACATCAGGCGCCTGCTGAAGCACGGCTTCAATTTCTCCAAGCTCAATGCGGTATCCGCGAACTTTGACCTGATCATCTTCTCTTCCTAAATATTCGATCGTTCCATCTGGAAGCCAGCGCACCACATCTCCGGTACGATACATGCTGTCACCGGGCACAAACGGGTCTTGTGAAAATTTCTCAGCTGTCAATTCCGGAAGGTTTAAGTAGCCTCGTCCTACACCGTCACCCGCGATATAAAGCTCGCCCGCCACGCCTTCCGGCTGCAGACGGCCTTTTGGATCCAAAATATACAAGCGGTTATTCCCAAGTGCTTTACCGATTGGCACATACGCTGATTGAACTGAACTGTCCGGGTGGACCGGATGAACGGAAGCATCCACACACGTTTCAGTCGGCCCGTACACATTGGTCAAACGAGGAACGGCACCCGCTTCTTTGAACAATGTCAGAAGCTTGTCCGCCACAACAGAAGAAAGACCTTCCCCGCCAATCAGTAAGTGTTTGAGCTTAAGACCAGTCAAATCTCCCGCAGCAATCAGCATTTGCAGATGGGCCGGTGTTCCGTCCGTCGCCTCAATCCCGTATCTGCGGTAATACTCAGCAAGAGCAGCGCCATTCGTCACCGTGTTCTTCGGTACAATATAAAGGGTCTGTCCCAAAAGGAGCGACGCGAAAATCTGTTTCACTGACGCATCAAAGTGGAACGGCGCAAGCAATGCCATCCGCAGGGTCTGACTCTCACTCTGATAAATGGTCTGCTGCAGAGATTCAACCAAATGATGAACCTGGCGATGCTCGATCATCACTCCTTTTGGACGTCCGGTTGTTCCCGACGTATAAATAATGTAGGCAAGATCACCAGCGTTCAGATTGACATCCGAAATAGCATCTGTACCGCCTGCAATCGCCTGATCAAAGTCAATAAGCTCAGCAGATGCACTTGGAGACGCAACCTTCGATTCAGTCAAGACGAAATCCGCACCGCAGTCCTCCAAAATAAATTGGATGCGCTCTGCCGGAAACTCGGGGTCAATCGGCACATAGGCTCCGCCGGCTTTTAAAATCCCCATAATGGCCGTGATCATTCGTTCAGAACGTCCGAGCAAAACGGCAACCGGGCTGTCTGCACGGACACCCTTATCTTTCAGCACACTGGCAATGCGTGATGATTGTTCATGTAACGTTCGATAGGACAATGCTCGATTTTCAAACACAACCGCAGGCTGATCAGCAAGCGATTCAGCCTTTTCTTGAAACAGCGCCGGAATCGTCATGTTCTTGCGGTAATTGACCGGTTCACCGCCAGCCCGCAATAGCAGCCGCTCTTTCTCCGCCTCAGAAATCAGCGTCAATTCATCAATCGTATGATTCGGGTGCGTAAGTGCGTTCTTAAGCAATGTCATCATGCGTTCACAAACAATTTTGATTTCTTCGCGCGTCATTAAATCAGTACGGTAGTCAAAGTCAATTGTAAGTTTCCCAGTATCCCATCGATCCTTCACATGAATCGAAACATCATTTAATCCGCTTCCGCTGAAAATAGGCTCAGTCAAAAAGGCAAGATTTTCTTCTTTCTGCCACTGCATCACCTGATACTCAAGAGAAACGGTAAACAGCTTTGTCACAGAGCTTTTTGTTTCACGAAGATCATTGATGAGAAGATTATACGGGTACTTTTGATGGCGAAGAGTTTTCATTAAATCCTTCATCCGGTCTTTAACAAAATCAAAAAACGCCTGTCCGCCGTCAATGTTTGCCCGAAGCGGAACCGTAGAAACAAACATGCCGAGCATCTGCTTCTCTTTCGCATTTGTCCGGTTGCCCATAAATGTTCCTGTAACCACATCATTCTGGCCGCTGACTCTGTACAAATAGGCGGCAAGCACCGATTGAAATACCGATAAAACGCTGACCTTGTGCTCCTCACAAAAGGATAAAATTTGCTGATGCAGCGCCTCAGGCACATCTTGAGAGAATCTCTCAGCATCTAAACTTCCGCCTGCAGGGGCATTCCGTTTCAGGGAAACGAGTTCAGGCACCTTTTCGAATTGCTTGTTCCAGAACGCTTTATCTTTTTCAAACCGCTTCGATTGAGCATAGTCCTGTTCAGACAAAACATGATCGATAAATGAATGCGAGATTCCTTTTTTTGTTTCTGATCCGCCTGCTAATTCCAAGTAAATGTGCATAATGGCGTTTCCGAGGATGTTCATGGAGATCCCGTCAGAAATCACATGATGAACATTTGCATAAAACCATACTTCATTTTCTTTGATGGTAAACAGGGAAAAACGGAATAAATCACAATCGTACAGAGGCAGAGGTTTTTTCGTTTCCTCCCGGCCCCATTGTGAAATAGATTCTATCGCATTCGGATCTCCGGTGGTGTCAGTATGTTTTATATCAACAGGCCGATACTCGCTTATATATTGAACGGGCTCTCCATTTTCATCGAGACGCAAACGAAGGCGCATTGCGTCATTTCTGCGGACAAACTCTTGAATCGCTTGCTCCACAAGCTTCCAGTCAATTTTTTCAGTTGAAACCAGCTTACCAATCCCCGCAAGATTTGAAATACTCGTATGAGGATAAAATTTTTCTGTATACCAAATTCGTTTTTGAGCATCCGTTAAAGGATAAAAAGTTATTTCCATATTATCTTACCTCCCCTAATCTTCAATAATCTGTAACATGTGCAGGATTATTTCTATTTCGTATCCTTTGACAGCTTTTGAATCTAATGAACTAACTGCTCAAAAAGCCAAAAGTACTACTTCTCAAAAGCGTTGCATCTAAACAAAAAACACAAAGCGACCTAAAAATAGCCAGCCGTAAGCATTGATTGCGGTGTCAGGCACAGGCAGATAAAGACCGCAAGCCCTCTTGCCCTAAAGTGAAACATTTTTGCCTATTTCTTCATTGTTTTCAATATTTTTAACCTTTCTAACGTTCACTTTAAATGAAAAAAATGTTTTTATCACCGAAAAATGGGTGAAAAGTTTCATGCGGGATACCGAAAAGATTCCAGTTTATTCACTGGGATATTTTTGCGGGATGCCGCAATAATTTCCACTAAACATTATTTACAGAAAAATAAAAATTTTTAAAATGCGCTCTCACGCTATTTCCCATTTATTGTTGAAAGCCATTTACAATCTTTACATCCCATATGTTTACCGCGCAAAAACCGAAAAACAGGCAAAAAAAGACACCCTTAGCCAAGAGCGCCTTACAACGATTCCTTAATGACATTTTTGTCGATATCAATCAATTCCATATAGCCTTTCCCCCACTCATACATGGCATCAAGAATAGGCATCAGGCTTTCTCCTTGCGGGGTCAAGGAATATTCAACCTTCGGCGGGACAACCGGATACACTTCCCTGTGAACAATCATATCCTGCTCAAGCTCTCTCAGCTGATTCACGAGGATCTTCTGCGTAATATCAGGAATCAAAGCTTTCAATTCATTAAAACGTTTTGTGCCTTCTTTTCCCAAATGCCACAAAATGAGCATTTTCCATTTGCCGCCGATCACCGCAAGCGTTAATTCCTTCTCACAATTAAACCTTTTGTCGTCCATCCGGCTCAAAAGAAATCCCCCCTTAGTATCCTTTTTGTATGTTAGATACGTATCATCACTTACTTACTTTTTGGCAGACTCTTTTTCATTATACTCACTCATAAAACCAAGCGAAAGAAATCTGATTGCCTCTTCTCACAGTATCCTCCAAGTAACTAGTTGACTTCAAAGTGCCTACTTCTCAGCTGAAGAGGGAACCTATAGAATGAAAAATAATTCGAATAAGGGAGTGGATCAACAATGGAATTACAGCTGGCATTAGACCTAGTAAATATCCCGGAAGCCATCGAGCTTGTCAAAGAAGTGGAACAATACATCGACGTGGTTGAGATCGGAACACCGGTTGTCATTAATGAAGGCCTTAGAGCCGTTAAAGAAATAAAAGAAACATTTCCGCAATTGAAGGTCCTGGCAGACCTGAAAATCATGGATGCCGGCGGATACGAAATTATGAAAGCGTCGGAAGCTGGGGCTGACATCATCACCGTTTTAGGGGCTACAGACGATGCAACAATTAAAGGCGCAGTAGAAGAAGCCAAAAAACAGAAGAAGAAAATCTTAGTGGACATGATTAACGTGAAAGATATTGAATCCCGTGCGAAAGAAATTGACGCACTCGGTGTTGACTACATCTGCGTCCACACTGGTTATGATCTTCAAGCAGAGGGCAAAAACTCTTTCGAAGAATTAACGACCATCAAAAATACCGTAAAAAACGCAAAAACCGCAATTGCGGGCGGCATCAAACTTGATACACTGCCAGAAGTGATCAAACAAAACCCTGACCTTGTCATTGTTGGGGGCGGAATTACAAGCGCAGCCGATAAAGCAGAAACAGCTTCAAAAATGAAACAGCTTATTGCCCAAGGATAAATAAAATGAAAACGACTGAATACGTAACGGAAATTCTCAATGAATTACACCGTTCAGCGGCTTATATTTCTAATGAAGAAGCTGATCAGCTTGCCGATCACATTCTTTCGTCCAATCAAATTTTCACTGCGGGCGCGGGGCGGTCTGGCCTGATGGCAAAATCCTTCGCGATGAGATTGATGCACATGGGCTTTAACGCTCATATTGCCGGTGAGGTTCTCACTCCGCCGCTCCGCAAAGGAGACCTCGTCATTATCGGCTCAGGATCAGGCGAGACAAAGAGCCTGATCAATACAGCAGCCAAAGCAAAAAGCTTACACGGAATTGTTGCCGCTTTAACCATCAATCCGGATTCGAGCATTGGAAAACAATCGGATCTCATCGTCAAAATGCCTGGCTCTCCTAAAGACCAGTCAAACGGAAGCTATAAAACGATGCAACCTATGGGTTCATTATTTGAGCAAACATTGCTGCTGTTCTATGATGCAATAATTTTAAAACTCATGGAGAAAAAAGGACTCGATTCTGAAACCATGTTCACTTACCACGCAAACCTTGAATAGCGTCACACAGCCGGCCTGGAGATCAGGCCGGTTTTAATATCCCCTAAAATAAAACTTTACACCCAAAAACCCGATAAGTAATATGACCTACAAACAAACAGAGGGAGGAATTATGTTGAAAAAACAAATAAAGCTGAAGCTTGGAACTAAAATTCTCAGCTTGGTCTTCGCAGTTATTCTATTGTTTTCTCTATCAGTCGGCGCCGTAATGCTAAAAGACATTACAAGCAGCATGAAAAAAATGGCCACTGAAAAAGCCAAAGGCGATCTTGCTTTAAGCAGCACGTATATTGATGACGTGATTTTAGGGAACTGGGAGGTAAAAAACGATAAGCTGTATAAAGGCGAGACACAAATAAACGGAAATGAAGAAATTGTTGATCTGCTTGGCAAAAAAACAGGTGATACCGTAACGATTTTCCAAGGAGATACTCGGGTCGCAACCAACGTAATGAAAGACGGCGAAAGAGCTGTCGGCACTCAAGCTTCTGCTGAGGTCACTGACGCTGTTTTAAAAAACGGGAAGCAATTCTACGGACAAGCAGATGTGGCAGGCTCCTCTTATCAAACAGCATATATGCCCTTAAAAGATAAGGAAGGCAACATTATCGGTATGCTGTATACAGGAGCCAATCAAAGCATTTTAGCATCGCTTACCCAATCGCTGTTCACTCAATTCGCTATCGTTCTTGCTGTAGTTATTATTATATCTGTCATCCTTGTTTTGCTTTTCACCAGAAGAATCAACCGGCGGCTGAACGTATTAAAATACGCCTTTGAAAGCGCCGGAAACGGAGATATGACAATAGAAGTTTCAGACAAGTCCGCTGATGAGTTAGCAGAACTGAGTGTCTACTATAATAAGATGAGAATGAAGCTGAATCAGACAATCCAAACGGTACAGCAATCCGCCCTTCAGCTTGCATCAGCCTCTCAGCAGCTTTCAGCCGGAGCAGAAGAAACCAATCAAGCCTCCGAAAAGATCACAGAAGCTGTTCAGCAAATTGCAAACGGTGCCAAGCATCAAATCACACGAATCGAAAACAGTGAAAAATCACTGGAGCAAACAACAGCTGACATACGGCATATTTCTTCAAATACTGCTGCCATTGCTGAGAAAGGACAGCTTGCGCAATCAAAAGCAGACATTGGCCAAAATGAAATTTCAAATGTTCAGGCACAAATGGATACCATTCACCATTCGATTGAAAAAAGCGGAGAGATCATTCAGCAGCTGGACGGCCGTTCTAAACAAATTGAACAAATTTTATCCGTTATCACCCAAATTGCCGATCAGACAAACCTGCTTGCTCTTAATGCAGCAATTGAAGCTGCCCGAGCCGGAGAACACGGTAAAGGCTTTGCCGTTGTTGCTGATGAAGTTCGCAAATTAGCAGAGGAATCTCAACGGTCTGTCGGACAGATTTCCAAATTAATCGCTGAGATAAAAAATGATATGACTGAATCTGCGCAGTCTGTTGAACATGTGAAAACAGAAGCTGCTGAAGGTGTAAACATGATTCACCGCACCAGAGACGCATTTAAAGAAATTGCAGCCGCAACAGATGAAATCACTGCGGAAATCAGCGATTTATCAGCATCTGTTACCAACATTTCAGCAAGTACGCAAAAAATCAATGAATCCTTTGCCGCCAATACAACAGACATTAAAGAATCAACAGAGAGTACCCGGCAGGCGGCAGCTTTAACAGAAGAGCAATTTGCCGCTATGGAAGAGATTACTGCAGCCTCAGAAACGTTATCTCAATTGGCTGAAGAGCTTACCGGTATCATAAGCCAATTTAAAATGATTGATCAACCTTAAAACAGCCTATAATCTAGTATCAATATTTCAATTTGATAACGTTATTTTTTTAAAAATGAATATTTCGATCTGCTAAAATTACGATTTCTGCAATAAACCTAAGGCAAAACAAAAAATTTTAATCTTTACACCCAGCCCTTTCTGCATTACTCTTGGAGCAGTTTTAAAGTTGCTGACGCGGGAGGTGATCATCACGAATGGACATTATAAAAACTTTACTTCTCGTAATAGTCGTCATAGCAGCTGCAGCTGTTGGCCTGATTAAGGGAGACTTTTTCTCAGACGATCAAAAAACGTCTCAAACAGAAGAATATGACGAAACACTGGCCTTCCCTTCTGAGCGTTACCCTGAGACAGCAAATCATATCAAGGACGCAATAAGTGAGGGGCATTCAGATGTGTGCACCATAGACAGAGACGGAGCTGAGGAACGCCGCGAACAATCATTAAAAGACGTACCTTCCAAAACAGGGTATGACCGAGATGAATGGCCAATGGCCATGTGCAAAGAAGGCGGTGAAGGGGCTTCTGTAGAATATATTTCTCCCGCTGACAATCGCGGCGCAGGCTCCTGGGTCGGGCATCAGCTGACCGATTACCCTGACGGCACAAAGGTTTTATTTACGATTCAGTAAACAGTTAAAAGAGGAGGAACAGCACATTGATCAAATCATGGAAGCCGCAAGAACTGACGGTTTCATATCATCAATTTACTGTATTTCAAAAGGGTTCCGCACCGCCAGTCATCGATTGGACAGATGAAGCAATTGAAAAAGGATATGCGGAAGCGGACGAAGCCATTTCGTTTGAGGCACAGCGAAATTCAAAGGTATATATTCTTTTGCGCCTTAACAGTTCAGAAACAGTAGCATCCTATGAAAAAAAAGTGACTGTTCCTTTTCACGTCACAAATGACGGAATTGAAGTTGAAAGCATCATGTCCAAACGGCTCTCCTTTGACCTTCCTAAAGGGGACTATCAATTTACATGCTACACTGTACCGGCTGAGCTGTCAGATCTGCATGCTGACACTTACATCATTGATGCTGTTTCAGTCTAATGAAAAGCCCTGAGAGGAATACTCTCAGGGACTCTTTATATATTTGCTCCATTTTTCTTAATAACGTCCTGATACCAATAAAAGCTTTTTTTCTTCAATCGTTTTAAGTCATGTTCATTCTCTTCGTCACGATTCACATAAACAAAGCCGTATCTTTTTTGATAACCGTTCAGCCAGCTTAACAGATCAGTAAATGACCAGCTGCAATATCCAATCAAATCGACTCCATCACTAATGGCCTGTCTGCATTGCTCAAGATGCGATTGCAAATAATCAATTCTATAATCATCATGTATAGTGCCGTCTTCAACTTTATCGAATTCTCCTAAACCGTTTTCTGTAATAAACACAGGAAGCTGATAACGTGTCGTAATACGGCGAAGCCCGATACGCAATCCTACCGGATCAATCGTCCAATCCCAGTTGCTCGTTGTTAGGTTAGGATTTTTCTTAGTTTTAAATAGTCCCGGCATCCCTGTTTCCTGATTGGTCCCTTTTTGTCCCGTCGTATTCATTTTCCCTTCTGAGACACCGTCGAGCGGATTTCGTTCGTAAGTAATCGTTTGATAATAGTTGACACCTACAAAATCCGGCTTCCCTTTGGCAAGCAGCTCCATATCACCCGGTTCGACTGTCGGCGCCCATCCCTGTTTTTCTAAATAGCGGAAAGGAATTTGCGGGTAGGTTCCCCAGCAGTACATGTCCAGCCACCAATTATTCATAAATTCTTCAGCATTTTCAAATGCCGTAATGTCCTCTGGATGACTGGTTAAAGGGTATGCGGGAGAATAAGCAAAGCTTGGTCCTATTTTGCCTTCGGGCACATATTTTCTGAAGGACTCAATGGCTTTCGCATTTGCCAGAAACGCAATATGATTTGCTTCGTAAAATCGTTTTCTGTCCTTCACGCCAGGCGGATGCATAGCTGTTAGAAAGCCGTGATTAAAATTGTAGTTTTGTTCATTTAACGTTACCCAATATTTCACTTTCTGCCCAAAGCGTTTATAAAGAGTAATGCAGTAATGATTAAAATCCTCTATGATGTTTCTCGACTCAAATCCGCCATACTCGTCCATAAGCGCCTGAGGCAAATCCCAGTGATATAAAGTCAAAACCGGCTCAATGTTATGAGAAAGCAATTCATCAATCAGGTTATCGTAAAATGCCAGACCGGCTTCATTGATTTCTCCTTTTCCTTTTGGAAAAATACGCGGCCAACTGACAGAGAATCGATATGCCTTCAGCCCCATCTCAGCCATCAGAGCGACATCTTCCTTATAACGGTGATAATGGTCAACTGCAACATCACCATTGGTGCCCTTAAACGTTTTGCCGGGGATTTTCGTAAACACGTCCCATACAGAAGGGCCTTTGCCATCTTCGTTCCAAGCTCCTTCAACCTGGTAAGCTGCTGAAGCCGAGCCCCATAAAAAATGTTTCGGAAAAGATTCTGGATGTTGATGGATCATTGTGTTAATCACTCCTGAAATATTTGATAAGCCTATCATAGGCTATGAAACGCGTTTCATAGCAACACGATGTTAATCCCGGAACAGCTCAGCTAATATTTTCTCTCTTTGTTCAATAAAATATCTGGTTAACTGAACGTGTTCAGTGCTTTCGTATTCTGTATGATGAATACTGCCCCCGTCAAAGCTGAAAATGTCAGCATTCGGATAACCCAGCAAAATTGGAGAGTGAGTGGCAATGATGAACTGTACATTTCCGCCTTTCACTAAATCGTGTATGACTCTCAAAAAAGCTAACTGCCGTGAGGGAGAAAGAGCAGCTTCAGGTTCATCTAAAAGATAAATGGCTTTTCCTTTAAAACGATGTTGGAACAGCGACATAAAAGACTCACCATGCGATTGCTTGTGCAGCGGCCTTCCGCCATAGGAGAGATATGGCTGCGGAGCATCCCGTTCCACTTCATCAAGATGAAGAGAAAGCTGATAAAACGATTCTGCTCTTAAGAAAAAACCATTTGTGATCTTAGGAAGCCATGATAAACGTATGTAATCTCCCAAATGAGAGTCTGACTCCTGCAATTCATAGATATTATTACGGCTGCCGCCCGCTGTATTAAATTCACACTTATCAGCAATTGCTTCAAGCAACGTTGATTTCCCCGAGCCATTTTCTCCGACAAAAAAAGTCACTTCTCTGGTGAATGAAATGTCGTGTAATTGACTTACAGCAGGGATAGTGAATGGGTATCTGTTAAAGGACGGGATCTTATCTCTAAGGAGTGTTACTCTTTTTAAAAACATAGCTTCTCCTCTCGCGTTAAATGAATATATTAAGTAAAATCTTTTGAGCCATAAGAATGCGTTCTCATATTCCAAATTATATATTATATTGTCAGTATATTCTTTTTAACGATAATGAAAAAGCACCCAACCTTAATTGGATGCTTACAGCCTAATGTCTCTTTTCAAATTTATGCGGATGAGGATGAGGCTTCGGAACAAAGCCGTTTTGTTTCATCATTTCAAAGTGTTTGACCATGTGATTTTTGATGTGATCTCCTCTTTCTTTAGGCAGAACTCCGTATTCTACATACTTTGAGATGACATCCTTGCGTTTTTTTAATATATCTGCTTCCAGCTGTTCAATTTCTTTCTTTTGCTGTTCAGTCAGTGTAACGTTTGCAAGCGGCTGCTGATTCTGTTTTTCCCCTGCTTCCGCTGTGCCAGTTAAAGAAATAACAGCCGCGGCAATGAGCATTCCGATGATATTGACTTTCACTTTTTTCATCCAGTTTATTCCTCCTAGCTTTTTTCATATATTTTGCTTCTTTTTGGTTTTTTATGTATACAAAATAAAAAGAGCGAACCACTATTCGCTCTTTCTGATCTGTTCGTCCGTATATAGTTCTTCTTCTCCCGGTGATGCGTAAGTCACGTATGTTCCTGCGATAAAATCATGCAGCGTCCGTTTGTCTTCTCTCAGCCCAATCATAAAAAGGCTGACAATTAAGCCAAGCCCGAAGGTTATGCCGTAAACCAGGCCTGCAATGATGACTCGCATAATCATGGTTACCAGGACGACCTGTGACCCGTCTTTTTTTACGATTCTGATTCCGCAAATCCTTTTTCCGATGAGATAGCCTTGCCAAAATACCGGCAGCAAAATAGAGTACAGCAAAACGACCAGGCTGATGATCATGCTGTCGTTCGGGTCTTTTCCTGTGATCAGCCAATAGATCAACAAAAGGGGCACCGAGACAATAATGTAATCCAGTAATGAAGCTCCTAGTCTGATCTAAAATCCGGCCGGTTTATAGTTCTTCATGTAACTCCCCCATTATGGTTTCAATATGACTTTGATGTTGCCGTCTTCTTTCTTATCGAATATATCATATGCTCTAGGGGCATCAGCAAGACTTAATTTGTGCGTAATGATATCAGTAGGATCAATTTCTTGCTGATCAACCATTTGATACAGCATCGGCATCAGATGAATGACCGGTGCCTGTCCCATTTTGACAGAGACATTGCGGGTGAAGAAATCGCCGAGCGGAAAACCGTCCGCTTGAGAAATATATGCCCCTGTCAGCTGAACTGTGCCGAACTTTCTGACTGCTTCAGACGCGGTGAGAATCGGGCTGATGGTTCCGAATTGGTTCGGTTTTTCAGACGCTTTTTCTTTCGAAAGCGGGGTCCCGTCCATTCCGACACAATCAATAACGACATCCGCTCCGCCGTCCGTTTCATCATAAAGAAGCTTCCCGATCTCATCATGTTCTGTAAAGTTGAACGTTTCCACGCTGTTTGTCCGTTTTGCATGCTCCAGTCGATGAGGAACTTGATCAACGGAGATGACGCGTTTCGCTCCCTTCATCCAAGCGAATTTTTGCGCCATTAATCCAATCGGCCCCGCTCCCAGAATCAAGACGGTATCGCCTTTTTTCACTCCGCTGTGCTCCACGCTCCAATATGCTGTCGGCATCACGTCGGATAGAAACAAGACCTGTTCATCCTTAAGCTCACTGTCGGCAGGAACTTTGAAGGATGAAAAATCAGCAAACGGCACCCGCAAGTATTCAGCCTGTCCTCCGGGAAAATTGCCGTTATCTTCAGAGAAACCAAATAAACCGCCGGCATCGGTATGCGGGTTTGGATTTGATTCGTCGCACTGGCTCTCCATTTGATGCTTGCAATAAAAGCATTCGCCGCACCCAATGTTAAACGGAATCACGACACGATCGCCTTTTTTTAGTGATTGAACCTCGCTTCCGGTCTCTTCAACTACTCCCATCGGTTCATGTCCGATAATATAATCCGGCGCAGCCGGAATCCCGTTTTTATACAAATGTAGATCAGAGCCGCAAATACCTGTTGCCGTAATGCGGATAATAGCATCTCTTGCATCCTGAATCCGGGGAGCTTCAACCTCTTTCACTACCACATGCTCTTTCCCTTGGTGTGTCAGTGCTTTCATCCTTGGCCAACTCCTTTTTTATGACTCCTTCCCTTCCCGGCTGCTTTTAAACTCGCAGCTTCATTTGTATACACAATTCGAACTTTTTGAAAACGCCATCAACATATTGCAACCCCTTATGTTCAATGCTATCTTTTTAGTTGATTAACAGATTGGGGGAAACATAGGTGAAATCATGTAAACAATCAAAAGCCGTTATCTTTAGCTTTACAATGGCTTTCTTTCTTATATTGGCAGCCTGTTCCGGCAAAGATGAAGCCGGTTCCAAGGATACAGGCTGGGAGCAGATCAAAGAAAAAGGAAAAATCGTCGTTGCTACGTCCGGCACACTTTATCCTACGTCCTATCATGATACCGATTCAGGTAAGGATCAACTGACAGGCTATGAGGTTGAAGTTGTTCGAGAAGCGGCTAAGCGTCTCGGGCTCAAAGTCGAGTTCAAGGAAATGGGCATCGACGGGATGCTGACAGCGGTGAACAGCGGCCAGGTTGACGCTGCCGCCAATGATATAGATGTGACAAAGGACCGCGAGAAGAAGTTCGCGTTTTCTTCTCCTTATAAATATTCATATGGCACAGCCATTGTCCGAAAAGATGATTTATCAGGGATTAAAACACTGAAAGATTTAAAAGGGAAAAAAGCGGCTGGCGCAGCGACAACTGTCTATATGGACGTTGCCAGAAAATACGGCGCCCAAGAAGTCATTTATGATAACGCGACCAACGAGCAGTATTTAAAAGATGTTGCCAACGGCCGCACTGATGTCATCTTAAATGACTATTACCTGCAGACACTGGCACTCGCGGCATTTCCGGATCTTAACATCACGATCCATCCTGACATCAAGTACATGCCGAACAAACAGGCCCTTGTCATGAAAAAAAGCAATACTGAGCTTCAGAAACAAATGAACGAGACGCTGAAAAAGATGAGCAAGGACGGCACTTTGACAAAGCTGTCGAAACAATTCTTTAATAAAGCGGATGTATCAAAGAAACTGGATATCGACGTTCAAGACGTTGACCTGTAATCAGACGCCATGATGTACAGCATTCAGTGGGAATATATTTTCAACACACAGCTGGCGATTGAATCGTTCCCTTATGTCATAAAGGGTATAGGGTACACGTTGCTTATTTCTTTTGTCAGCATGTTTGCGGGAACGGTGATCGGGCTGTTTATATCGCTCGCCAGAATGTCTAAGATTGCCCTGCTGAGATGGCCGGCGCGTCTTTACATTTCTTTTATGCGCGGCGTTCCGATTTTGGTGATCCTGTTTATCCTTTATTTTGGATTCCCTTATATCGGCATTGAATTTTCTGCCGTTACGGCCGCTTTGATCGGCTTTAGCCTCAACAGCGCCGCTTATATTGCGGAAATTAACCGTTCAGCCATTTCATCCGTTGAAAAAGGGCAGTGGGAAGCCGCATCCTCGCTCGGTCTTTCCTATTGGCAGACGATGAGGGGCATCATTTTGCCGCAATCGATCCGTATTGCGCTGCCTCCGCTCGCCAATGTATTGCTCGATTTGATCAAGGCATCCTCGCTCGCCGCGATGATTACGGTGCCGGAATTGCTCCAGCATGCGAAAATTATCGGGGGCCGAGAGTTTGATTACATGACCATGTATATTCTGACCGCGCTCATTTATTGGGCCATCTGCTCCGTTGCGGCGGCTTTTCAGAATATCCTTGAGAAGAAATACGCACATTATCTTTAAACAAACGTTTCATTAAAAAAAGCCGCTCCGCAGGAGACGGCTTTTTCCTATTGATTCAGCTTCCATTTAAATGGATCTTCAAACAGCGACCAATCGGAATCAAACTCATATTCAGTCAGCAAACATTGATCCAGCTCCTTCGTAATGGCGTCTTCATCCAAATCTGTTCCGATAAACACCAGCTGCGTCAGACGGTCTCCGAATTCCGGATCCCAATCCTCTAATATTTCCGGCTCCTGCTGTTTGATTTGCTCCTGCTCAAGCTTCGGCATTGCCGCCACCCAATAGGATACCGGCTCAATCGTTACGGACGGGCCGGCTTGGGACATCAAAAGAGCGAGGCTGTTATGCGATGCGCACCAGACGATACCTTTGGCGCGGACAACATTTTTAGGCATTTGATCCATCCAGTGATAAAAGCGCGTTGAATGAAATGGCAGCCGTCTTTTATAAACAAATGAAGAAATGCCGTATTCCTCGGTTTCCGGGGTATGGGCTGCATGGCCTGCCGTCAGCTCTCTTATCCAGCCGGCAGATCCGCTCGCTTCCTCGAAGTTAAATAGCCCCGTATGTAAAATCTCCTGCGGCTTGACGTTCCCTTTGACAGCACGAATGAATTTAGCCCTTGGCTGCAGGGTACGAAGGACTTTCTCAAGCTGTTCAAGCTCTTGCTCGCTGACTAAATCACATTTATTTAAGATCAGAACATCGCAAAACTCAATTTGATCGATTAACAGGTCGGCAATTTCTCTTTCGTCTTCTTCCCCAAGTGCTTCTTTGCGGTCCAGAAGGCTGTCACCCGACTGATAGTCATGCCAAAAACGGTTCGCATCGACCACTGTCACCATCGTATCTAACTCACAAAACTTGGTGAGATCGATTCCCAGCTCTTCGTCAATATAAGAAAATGTCTGGGCCACCGGGATCGGTTCGCTGATTCCCGTCGATTCGATTACGATATAATCAAACCGTCCGTCTTTTGCCAGCTTCTCCACTTCGACTAACAAATCCTCGCGAAGTGTGCAGCAAATGCAGCCGTTTGACATTTCCACTAGCTTTTCATCTGTTCTGGAAAGCCCGCCTTCCTGCTTGACCAGCCCCGCGTCAATGTTTACCTCGCTCATGTCATTTACAATAACGGCTATTTTTAAGCCTTCGCGATTTTGCAAAATGCTGTTGAGCAGTGTTGTTTTTCCCGCGCCAAGATAGCCGCTTAGTACTGTAACCGGAATTTTTTTCATTGTGATCATACCCTCTCAAAATAGAATCATTACGATTTAAATGCCGTATGTGTAATGGTGAATGCAGCTTTTCGCGCCCCAGAAATATTTCTCGCTGTCGGCCCGATTTCAAGTTCCGCAAAGGCACCCATCACGTATAACCCGTTCCCCCATTGCAAATCCTTGCCGACAATCGGAAAGCCGCAGCCGGCAAAAGGCAATTGCTCTGCTTGCGCTGCTTTTTGAACCCACTCGAATCGGCTGATGTCAGAGGCAAAGCCTGTTGCCAGCGCGATATGTTCGAATGTGTATGACGATTCATTTTTCTTCAGCTGTATCTGCAGCCGGCCGTCAGCTGTTTTTTGACATGATATCACTTCATCCTGAATGACCTTTATCCTGCCCTCTTCTCTATAGACAGCAAGCTTTCTTGAGATGTCCTTCGGGAAGGAGCCGCGATGTCTGGCATTTGTGATCCATTGTCTTCTCTTTTGATAGTCTGGCGTTTTGCTGAATCTTTTCATATACTTCGGGCCAAGCCAGCCCGGATCACTGTCAAAATCATAGGTGCGGAACGGATGCCTCACGAACATCGTCACGTCGCGCCCGTCATCTGAGAGCTTTATGGCGTAATGAGCCGCCGTGATCCCTCCGCCCACAACCGCCGCTTTTACGCCTTCCTGTTTTAACCCTTGCACATCCCTGTCAAACACATGATAAATGCCGTCATTCTGAAATGCTGTGCCCACTCCGGCCAGCAAGGCTGTTGTGAAAAACTCATGGCTAGTACAACTCTTTCGCCCCTGATTGTTTCGGAGGCATCTGTCCTCACTTCCCACAATCCGTTTTTTCTTCTCAAGTCTGTCACCATGCCTGTCTTCCACGCCTGATCAATATGTATCTCATCCAATACAGTTTCACAATGCTGATTAAAAAGCGATAAAGAGGGACGCTTATACCTCCCGAAGAATACCTCCGGCCACTGGCTTTTATCCGCATACGTTTGCAGGCTGAACGGCTCGGTATCCATGTGATGGACCGGTGGAGAGCGTAAATCATTCATCCGAATGCGGGCCGTATTTCGCTTCCAGCACTCAAGGGGCTGTTCATGAGGATCAATGACCGCAAGATCCTGGATAGGCACCTTTCCGCTCTTCACCAGATGCACAGCCAAGGTCGATCCTTGAATTCCGCCGCCGATGATAAGCCATTTATACATAGGAGTAACTCCTTTCTGCACAAAACGTAATTATTACGATTTAAATCGTATGTTCTTTTTTCCTTTTTGTCAACTGCTTTCTATTCAGCTGATCACAACTTTTGTGTGTTCAGGTATGTTTTCGTATATCCATTTCGCATCTGGAATGGATAGTCTGATACAGCCATGGGATGCTTTTGTCCCTAATTTTTTTGCTTCCTTTTCAATGACTTTTTTGTCCTTTGTCATGGGTACGCTGTGAAAAAGAAATTCTCCATGGTTTTTCCATGAGACCCAGTATTCCGCCCCTTCCTGATATCCTTCAGAGAAAAACCATTCTCCCCGTTCAGGCTCGATATGAAATGTGCCTTTCGGTGTGGAATCATCATGGGTTTGATCGAGTCCTGATGAAACGATCATGGTATAGATGGTTTTGCTTCCGGCATTGATATAAGCCTTCTGCTGTTTCACGTCCACATCAATCCAGACATTTTTCAGCTGCTTGATATCGGGGTATTCTCCGCCGGAAGGCTTTGTCCAATCAATGCTTGTTTTCTCTGCCGCTATGTGTTTGTCTGTTTTCTTCATTTGAGCTCCCGGTTTCTCGTCCGCATGATAAGAACAGGCTGACAGCAGAATTGCCGGCGCAAAAACAGCAATTAATAAGAATGAAAGTTTCATAGTCATTCCTCCTGTTTCGAAAACCTAAGCTTCGCATAGGCATCGTGCAGATGAATTGATTCTTCATTTCTGCATTCAATATCAAAGGCCGACACCCATTCAAGCTCATATAAGTCTGCTGCAATGAGACGGGCCAGATCCTCAACAAATCTGGGATTTTCATATGCGGTTTCCGTTACGGCCTTTTCATCCGGCCGCTTTAGCACCGGGTGCAGTCTCGCGCTGGCATTTGATTCTGCAACGTGAAGCAAATCGGCTTTTACATCGACTGGGAGCAGTGCCGTTGGATGAATATCGGCCAAAATGCTGACCGTTCCCCTCTGATTGTGGGCACTGTATTCACTGATTTCCTTAGAGCAAGGGCAAAGAGTCGTTACTTTCGCCGAGATACCGGCCCGCTGTTTAAACGGCTGATCTTCGTGATAGGTGACAGACATCAACATCTCAGCATGCATCAGCCCCGCTTTCCCAAGCATTGGACTCTTTCTTTCGAAATACCATGGAAACCGCACTTCGACGCAAGCCGAGATTTGATCCATGTTTTCTGCAAGCTCTTTCGTAAATTGCTGAAGAGAAGAAAATGTGAGAATCCAGCCGTTTTGATGATAGCGTTGGAGCTGCTCTGTTAATCGGCTCATATTGATGCCTTTCTGATTCCGCTGCAGGCTGGCGGTCATGGTAAAATTCGCTGCTGTCGTTTGCTGACAAGGCTTCATCGCTGAGGCAACAGTGACCGGGTGAGACACATTGGTGACACCTACTTGCTGAATATCAAAAAAATAGTCTTTTCTGATATTCTGAAGATCCTTCATGTTCTCCTTTTCCACAGGCTTTTGCCCTTTCACGGGACTGACCGACCCAAAATATTGAAGACGCTCCGTTTTTTCCGGGAGCAGAATGTGTTGTTCCAATCAGAAAACTCCTTCCGTTTTAAATCGTAATAATTACTATTTATTCTGATCGGTTCACGAGTTAAAATCAAGAGAAAGTTGAAAACAGCAAAAAAAGACACGCGCAAGCGCGTGTCTCCCATCCAACATCAAACATCCGCCGGGCTGCTTTCCGCGCTCCAGCTTTTTCTCCAGTAATATCCTGCGGCAATCACAAGCACAAACGCCAGCAATGCGATACAGGAAAACGTGATAAATCCGATGGCATATGTGCCTGTCATCTGTTTTAATGACCCTAAAATGTTTGGCAGAAAGAAACCTCCGATGCCTCCTGCTGCGCCGACGATTCCCGTCACCATTCCGATTTCTTTCCGGAAGCGCTGCGGGACGAGCTGAAACACTGCTCCGTTGCCCATTCCGAGTCCCATCATTCCGACAAATAAAAGGATGATAACCATTGAAAGAGACGGCAGACTGCTGACTCCGGCCATGCAAAGAGCCACGATGACAAACAGAACAGAAAGAACCTTCGTGCCCCCGACTCGATCGGAAATCCAGCCCCCTACAGGCCGGAAAAAACTGCCCGCTGCTACACATAATGTGACGAAATCTCCCGCGTGAATTTTTGACAGCTGATATTGATCAACGAAGAATATCGCCAAAAAGCTGGACAGCCCGACAAACCCTCCAAAAGTAACGCTGTACAGCAGACAGAAAAACCACGTTTCCTTCTGTCCGAACACCTGCAAGTAGTTTTTGAGCGGCTGCGGCGCCGGTTGTTCAGGAGAATTCTTCGCCATGAAAACAAACAGAATAAAGACGATGATCAGAGGAAGAAGCGCAATTCCCATCACACTGTGCCAGCCGAACTGCTCTGCAAGCCGGGGGCCAAACAGTGTCGCAAACAAGGTGCCGCTGTTACCCGCACCCGCTATTCCCATCGCCAGTCCCTGCAAATGAGGCGGATACCACCGGCTTGCCATAGGAAGCGCAACAGCAAAGCTCGCGCCTGCCACGCCAAGCAGAATGCCGATCGCGTAAAGCTCAGTCAGCGTACGGCCGCCAAAAGTTCCCCAAAGCAGCGGGATCATTGTCACCAGCATTCCGGTCACAGCTGTTTTTTTCGGCCCGATTCTGTCCGTTAATACGCCTAATATGATCCGAAACACAGATCCCGATAAAATCGGCACAGCCACGATAAGCCCTTTTTCAAAGGGAGACAGGCCAAAATCCTGAGAAATATAAACACCAAGCGCCCCAAGCATAACCCATATCATAAAACTTACATCAAAGTATAAAAACGAGCAGAGCAAAGTGGACGGGTGACCGCTTGTTTTCAGTTCCAACAGCTTCATAACATTCCCCTTTCTTGACCCTATAAAAATTTCAATTTTCTGAATCAAGAATATATGACCTTATTTTTTCGGAAAAGACATGTGTAAGCTAATGTGACACGTTTAATGCGTTAACTGAGCATTGTGCCATAATTTTTGATAGGAGCAAAACTTACAAGCTGAGGCAAAGGAGGTCTGGCAAATGAAGAAACAAAGATTAATTGTAGCAGGGAACGGAATGGCCGGAATTCGCTGTATTGAAGAAATATTAAAGCTTCATCGTGACATGTTTGAGATTGTCATTTTCGGCAGCGAACCGCATCCCAACTATAATCGCATTCTCTTATCCTCCGTTTTACAGGGGGAGGCATCGCTCAATGACATTGTGCTGAACAGCAGTGAATGGTACGCCAAGCAAGGCATAACACTTTACACAGGAGAAACAGTCGTTCAAATCAACACAGACTTGCAGCAAGTCATCACAGATCAAAAACGCAGCCTGTCCTACGACAAATTGATTCTGGCAACAGGCTCCTCCCCTCATATACTCCCCATACCCGGGACAGACAAAGAAGGTGTTTACGGCTTTCGGACAATAGAAGACTGCCAAGCTTTTATCAGCATGGCGGAACGTTATCAAAAAGCAGCGGTCATCGGCGCCGGCTTATTAGGCCTTGAGGCGGCTGTAGGCCTGCGGCATTTGGGCATGGATGTCAGCGTCATTCACCACTCTCCCAGCATTATGCAAAAACAGCTCGATCAAACAGCGTCTCGTCTGCTTCAGTCTGAGCTTGAACGAAAAGGCTTAACCTTTCTTTTAGAGAAAGACACAGCAACCATTACAGGAGGCCCACGGGCAGATGGTATCCGGTTTAGCGACGGCTCTTCGATAAAAGCAGACTTGATTGTGATGGCGGCTGGTGTAAGACCCAATATCCAATTGGCTGCATCAGCAGGAATCGCCGCAAACCGCGGCTTCATCGTCAATCAATTCATGCAGACGAGCAAACCGAATGTGTATGCCGTCGGGGAATGCGCCGAGCACAACGGAATGGTATACGGATTGGTCGCGCCTCTTTATGAACAAGGAAAAGTCCTCGCACAACACATCTGCGGCGCTCCATGTGAAGGATATCGTGGCTCTGCCCAATCTGCAGCCTTAAAAATAGCGGGAATTGATGTGTGGTCGGCAGGAAAGGTGCACGAAGACGCAGGCACGACGAGCATTAAGCTTCATGATGAACATGCCGGCTGCTACAAAAAAGTCCTCTTTGAGAACGACAAACTGGCTGGTGTAATTTTATTCGGAGACACATGTGATAAACAGCGGCTTCTCGACAGCCTGCTTAAACAAAGAGACATTTCCATTGTCAAAAAGCAGCTGATCGAACCGGATCAAAGCGGCATTTCATTTGCATCTATGCCTTCCGCTGAACCCATTTGCCAATGCAACTCGGTGACAAAAGGTTTGATTGAAGAAGCGGTGCACACGAAAGGCTTAACAACGGTCGAAGAAGTTAAGCAGTGCACAAAAGCATCCGGCTCTTGCGGAGGCTGCAAGCCGCTCGTTGAAGACCTTCTGAAATACATGGAAAGCAGCGAATATACAGAACCAGCCGGCCAGCCTTCGTTTTGCGGCTGCACTGATTTGACGGAAGATGAAGTCATCGCCGAACTGCACCGATGTCATTTCCCCGATCCTGCTGAGGCAATGAATCAGCTTGGCTGGAAAACGAAAAACGGCTGCCGCGTTTGTGTTCCGGCGCTTCACTATTACATGGAATTGTTGCAGCCTGGGTATATCCAGTCTCCTGAAACATCGCCCAAGGATACATGCACCCTCATTCCGCAAATGTACGGCGGGCTGACAAATGCAAAGGAACTCAGAAACATCGCAAACATCATCGAGACATACGGCATCCCCAATGTTTCAATAACTCACGGCCAGAGGCTGAAGCTTTCCGGAATCCGGCCGAATGACCTTGCAAACATCAGAAAAGAACTGCACATGCCAGTTTTCACTCATCAGCACCGCCGCTCGCTGCAAAGTGTCATAGCATGTACGTGCGGGGATGATCGCTCTATTCAAAAGCTGGCAAGCCACATCGAAAGACATACTGACGTGCTTTCCATGCCTGATCACATATCCATCAGCTTGTCGTGTGAAAAAGACTGCACCGCCGCAGCTATACAGGATATCGGCGCCATTCGAACACAAGAGGGCTGGGACATTTACACTGGCGGCATCCGGGGAGCGCATGCCCGTGCCGGAATGCTGTTTTGTGTGACGGATAGCGAAGAAAATACTGCCATTATGATGAAAGGCCTTCTTCAATATTATCGCGAAACGGCTCACTACGCGGAAGCGGTTCATCAGTGGATTGACCGCCTCGGCATCATTCATATCAGAGAGGTATTATTTGAACAGGATTTGCGTACGCAGCTGCTGGAAAACCTTCAAACTGACCTGTCATTGATACAAGATCAGCCTATACAGGCTGGCGCACTTAAGAAAGGATGAGGCATTTTGACTGAACGACTGCTTAGATATTTCCGCGAAAAACAGCAAGACGTCCAATCAGAAAAAACATACGACACCCAATGTCCGTTTTGCAGCATGCAATGCAAAATGCAGCTTGTGGAACAAACCGTCGTCACACGGAAAAAGTATACAGCCATCGGCATCGACAATCCCACGACACAAGGTCGTTTATGCATGAAAGGGATGAACGCCCACCAGCATGCCCTGCACTCCTCCCGCATCACCCGGCCGCTGCTCAAAAAAAACGGTGAGTTTGTGCCTGTTTCCTGGGCTGAAGCGCTGAACTATATAAAAGAGCAAGTCACCCTGATCCAAGACAAACACGGTCATGATGCGATGGCTGTCTACGGAAGCGCCTCGATTACGAATGAAGAGGCTTATCTGTTAGGAAAGTTCGCACGAGTCGGCTTACAGACAAAATACATCGATTACAACGGCCGGCTCTGTATGTCCGCCGCAGCAACCGGAGCCAACCAAACATTCGGAGCAGACAGAGGCTTGACGAATCCCTTAGCGGAAATCCCCCACACCCGAGTGATCATTTTGGCCGGCACCAATATCGCGGAATGCCAGCCGACCATCATGCCGTATTTTGAACAAGCGAAAGAAAACGGGGCTTATCTCATTGCTATTGACCCCCGGGAAACAGCGACGACAAAAATAGCTGACCTTCATCTGAAAATCAAACCCGGAACAGACGCAGCCCTTGCCAACGGTTTAGTCAAAATCATCATAGACGAACAGCTGATAAACGAAGACTTCATTCGCACGCGCACAAACGGATTTGATGAGCTCAAACAGCATACCGGCGCTTTAAATCTGGAAGACATCGCCGAGCAGACAAGTGTTCCTTTAGAGCAAATACGAAAGGCCGCTATGAAGTTTGCCAAGGAAACGTCCGGCATACTGTTTACAGCCCGCGGCATTGAACAGCAAACCGACGGAACCGCAGCTGTGAAAGGCTTCTTAAATGTGGTGCTGATCACAGGAAAAATCGGCAAGCCTTACTCGGGCTACGGAGCGATCACCGGACAGGGCAATGGGCAAGGCGCCCGAGAGCATGGCCAAAAAGCAGATCAGCTTCCCGGCTACCGTTCCATCGAAAACGAAGAACATCGGGCTTATATTGCAAAAGTGTGGGGAGTCAATCCGGATGAGCTCCCGCGAAAAGGCATCTCAGCCTATGAAATGATGGAAAAAATCAACGATGGAGACATTAAAGGACTGTTTCTAATGTGTTCCAATCCAGCAGTCTCCAGCCCAAATGCCAACCTTGTCAAACAGGCGTTGTCGAAACTGACATTCTTTGTTGCGATCGACTTGTTTCTATCTGAAACTGCGAAATTCGCTGATGTCATTTTGCCCGCATCCTCTTACTTAGAAGACGAAGGCACGATGACAAATGTCGAAGGACGCGTGACATTGAGGGAAGCGAGCCGCCCCTGCCCGGGAGAAGCAAAGCATGATTGGCAGATCATTTGCGAAATCGCGTCCGTTCTCGGAAAAGGCCGTTATTTTTCCTACACGTCTGCGGAGGATATCTTTAACGAATTGAGAGAAGCGAGCCGCGGCGGAATCGCCGATTATTCCGGCATCACATATGACAGGCTCAGACAAGAAGGCGGGATTCACTGGCCGTGTCCGGAGCCTGATCATCCCGGAACCGGGCGCTTATTTGAGGACTCATTTGCACATCCGGATCAAAAAGCGGCATTAAGTGTGATCCCAAACGAACCCGTTGTTCCAAAAGATAAGCCGACCGCCGAATATCCGTTGTTTTTAACGACCGGAAGGGTCATGTCTCATTATTTAACAGGTGTCCAAACGAGAAAAAGCGCCTCTTTGGCCGCAAGACATTTTGAATCATTTATGGAAATCCATCCGAAAACAGCAGCAGCCTACAATATCGAAGACCGCGTTCTCGTGAACATCGAATCTCCTCGCGGAAGCATCACCGTCCGCAGCAAATGGTCAGAACACATCAGAAAAGACACAGTATTTGTTCCCATCCACTGGGCGAATGCCCAAAACGTAAATGATTTGATTGGCGACAGCCTAGATCCAGCGTGTAAAATGCCCGGTTTTAAGGTATGCGCCGTCCGAGTCAGACCTATTTAAAATTTTCATAAAATTTTTAGAAATTTTCGTATTTTTTGTTACATTTTATAACATGCATCTTAAATATTTCTTTTTGCTGTGCTACGCTGAAAAAAACATTGATAAGGAGCGGATCATCTGATGGGAAAAAAACAGCTAGTTCTTGTTGGTAATGGAATGGCCGGGGTAAGGGCCATTGAAGAGATACTGAATGTTTCAAAAGACGAATTTCAAATCACAATTTTTGGTTCCGAACCGCATCCCAACTACAACCGAATCCTTTTGTCAAAAGTGCTGCAAGGTGATACAGATATCAAAGATATTACGTTAAACGATTGGAACTGGTACGAAGAAAACAATATACAATTGTATACCAATGAAACAGTTATTAAAGTGGACACCGAAAACAAAACCGTCATCACCGATGCAGACAGAATACAGCCTTATGATGAACTGATCCTGGCTACGGGTTCTGTCCCTTTTATCCTGCCGATTCCAGGTGCAGACAAAAAAGGCGTCACAGCTTTCCGGGACATAAAAGACACAGACACGATGCTCGCCGCGTCAAAACAATATAAAAAAGCAGCCGTCATTGGCGGAGGCTTGCTTGGCTTAGAAGCTGCGCGCGGTTTGCTGAATCTCGGTATGGAAGTCTCCGTTATCCATCTCGCTCCCTTCCTGATGGAACGCCAGCTTGACGCAACGGCCGGACGCCTGCTGCAAAACGAATTAGAAAAACAAGGAATGACCTTTCTGCTTGAAAAGCAAACAGAAGAAATTCTCGGAGATGACCGGGTCGAGGGCGTCAGATTCAAAGACGGCACAAGTGTTGAAGCCGATTTAGTCGTCATGGCCGTCGGCATCCGTCCGAATACAGCGCTTGGGGCCGAAAGCGGAATTCCAGTCAACCGCGGCATCATTGTCAACGATTATATGCAAACCGAAATCCCGCACGTTTATGCGGTCGGTGAATGCGCCGAGCACCGAGGAATCGCATACGGACTCGTGGCGCCGCTCTATGAACAGGCGAAAGTGCTCGCTAAACATATCTGCGGTGTTGAAACGAAACCTTATGAAGGCTCCGTTCTCTCCACTCAACTGAAAGTATCAGGAGTCGAGGTCTTTTCTGCCGGTGACTTTAACGAATCAGACGAGAAAAAAGCGATTAAGGTTTTTGATGAACAGGATGGCATTTATAAAAAAGTCGTGCTGCGAGGCAATCAGATTGTCGGAGCCGTTTTATTCGGCGACAGCAGTGAGGGCAACCGCCTGTTTTCGATGATTCAAAAAGAAGCAGATATCTCTGAAACCTCTAAAATCTCAATTTTACAGCCTCTCAACCAAGAAGCCGGCACAAGTCTGACCGCTGCCATGAGCAATGATGAAATCATCTGCGGCTGTAACGGCGTGTCAAAAGGAGCAATTATTCAGGCCATCCAGGAACAGGGCTGTTCATCAACAGATGAAATCAAAGCATGCACCGGCGCGTCCCGCTCATGCGGAGGCTGTAAGCCGCTCGTAGAAGACATCCTTCAGTATACGCTGGGATCAGACTTTGACGCATCAGCCCAAAAAGAAGCGATTTGCGGCTGTACCTCATTGTCGAGAGACGAGGTAGTCGAAGAAATCAAAGCCAAAGGGCTGTCACATACAAGAGAAGTCATGAACGTGCTCGGCTGGAAAACGCCAGAAGGCTGTTCCAAATGCCGTCCGGCTCTGAACTACTACTTAGGCATGATCAATCCGTCCAAATATGAGGATGACAGAACATCCCGCTTTGTTAATGAACGGATGCACGCCAATATTCAAAAAGACGGAACCTACTCTGTCGTACCGCGGATGTACGGCGGTGTAACCAACTCTCAAGATCTTCGCAAAATCGCTGATGTCGTCGACAAATACGAGATCCCGCTCGTCAAAATGACAGGCGGCCAGCGAATTGACTTGATCGGCGTGAAAAAAGAAGACCTGCCAAAGGTATGGGCCGATCTTGATATGCCGTCAGGCTACGCGTACGGAAAAACACTCCGCACGGTAAAAACATGTGTAGGCGAACAATTCTGCCGCTTCGGCACACAAGACTCCATGGCCTTAGGCATCGACCTTGAGAAAAAATTTGAAGGACTCAACACGCCTCATAAAGTGAAAATGGCCGTATCTGCCTGCCCGCGAAACTGTGCAGAGTCCGGCATTAAAGATCTTGGCGTTGTCGGCATCGACGGAGGCTGGGAGCTTTACGTCGGCGGAAACGGCGGAACCCATCTGCGTGCCGGCGACTTGCTGGTGAAGGTGAAAACAAATGAAGAAGTCTTGGAATACGCAGGCGCTTATCTTCAATACTACCGGGAAACGGCAAACTACTTAGAACGCACGTCCGCATGGCTAGAGCGCGTCGGTTTATCCCATGTCCAAGATATTTTAAACGATCCGGAAAAACGGCAGGAGCTGAACGACCGAATGAATGAAACGCTCTCTGTCCGCAAAGATCCGTGGAAGGACTTCCTGGAAGATAAACAAACCTCTAAAGAATTATTTGAAAATGTCGTGACCACATCATAATGACAGAAACAAACATTGAGGAGGAATGGACATGGTGAACAAAGACGTCACAAAAGTATGTATCGGAAAAATCGAAGAATTGCCTGAACAATTAGGAAAAACAGTGTATATTGAAGATAAGGAGCTTGCGGTCTTTAAGCTTTCAAACGGGAGCATCCGCGCCATTGAAAACCGCTGTCCCCATAAGGGCGGCGTCCTTGCAGAAGGTATTGTCAGCGGCGAATATGTCTTCTGTCCGATGCACGACTGGAAAATCTCCTTGGAAGACGGAATCGTTCAAGAGCCGGATCACGGCTGTGTCAAAACATACGAAACGCTGATCGAAGGAGAATACGTTTATCTCGTATATTGATCAAAGACCGGATCACTTTCAAAGTGATCCTTCATTTTTTACAGTGACGGAAGGATGACATGATCATGAAAAACGGAATCGTATATTTTGTGGGCGCCGGACCTGGGGATCCAGGGCTCATCACCATAAAAGGAAAACAGGCGCTGGAGGTAGCGGATGTCATTTTGTATGACCGGCTCGCAAACCCAAAGCTGCTCGAATACGCATCACCAGACTGCCAGTTCATTTATTGCGGAAAACTGCCGGACCGCCATTTTATGAAACAAGCAGAGATCAATGCCCTGCTGATTGAAAAAGCGTCGGAGGGATTAACTGTTGTCCGTTTAAAGGGCGGAGATCCCAGCGTGTTTGGCAGAGTCGGCGAGGAAGCAGACGCTCTCCACCAGCATGGCATCCGCTATGAAATGGTGCCGGGCATCACCTCGGGAATCGCAGCGCCGCTGTATGCGGGAATCCCCGTCACGCATCGGGATTTCGCTTCGTCTTTCGCCATGATTACCGCACATGATAAATCCTTAAAAGGAACGCCGAACCTTGACTGGGAAGGGCTTGCCCGAAGCGTTCAAACGCTTGTGTTTTACATGGGTGTCAAAAACCTTCCATTTATTTGCCAGCAGCTCATCGCGTACGGAAAATCTCCTTCTGTCCCTGTCATCGTGATTCAATGGGGAACGTGGGGCCGCCAGCGGAGCGTAAAAGGAACGCTGCAGGATATCCAAAAAAAAATACAGGAACAGCAAATCACAAATCCCGCCATTATCGTCATCGGTGATATTGTAAACGTTCAAACACACAGCTGGTTTGAAAGCAAACCATTCATCGGGCAGCATATGATGATAGTCACTCATGGCGAAGATGAGCATACGCTGGCAGACAAGCTGCGCGATTATGGTGCCGATGTCATCGAATGGCCGAAATGGCGGACTGAAAAAATGCCTGCCAACGAGGATATTCTAGGACAGATCAGCACCTTTGAGGATATTTTCTTCACATCACGCCGTGCGGTTTGCGAATTTTTTGAAGCGCTCGCGTCCAAACGAATCGACATTCGCCAGCTGACCGCACGCCTGAGTGCAGCGTCAGAAGCAGGAAAGGCAGAGCTTATAAAACGCGGCTTCATCATATCCGAGCACCATCACAATTCACCTAAAAAGCTGAATGTCGGCAGCCGTCATTCAGTAGAAGAAATGCAGAAATCAGAGTCCTGTTTGTGCTATATCACCCATGAAAACGTCATAGATGAGCGATTCACCAGAATGACCGAACGGACGATCAGTGAGTCTCCTCTGCACATGATCATTTGCCCCGGCAAGCAGTCCGCTCAGCAATTGATCAGCGCAGGAGAAGAAATCGGCATTTCACCAGAACCGTCAGCAAGCCGCCCCCCTGTCATCTGTATAGGCGATGGCGCGCCCGCCGCTGCATACGGGTTTACTGCCGTACAAGACCAAGAGCAATTATTTGCGTTTATACAAAATGAGCAAGTGGAGAAAAAGCTCCTCCACAGCTGATGATACAGCCCTTTTCCAAAGGGCTTTTTTTATTTATGAACCAATTTTTTGTGGTGGGTGGAATACATCGCCATATTTTCTGCCTGAGGGTCCAGATAAGATTTCGCACTGTTGACGGCAGTCGGGCCTTCCGTAAAGCCGCCGGCAATCAATCTGAGCTTGCTTTCATAATACGCCGCGTCCCCCGCAACAAACACGCCCGGAAGATTCGTCCGCATATGTCTGTCAGCTTTAATCCGGCCTTCTTCAATCTCGAGACCCCAATCCTTCATCGGGCCGAGATCAATTTTAAACCCGTGATTTATAATGAGCTCATCAAGCTCGATTTCCTCGGTATGTCCAGACTCAGCATGACAAACGGCGACGCTTTCGATGCGTTCTTCAGTGCCGCTGAGATGTTCCAGCCGATAAGGAGTAAGCACCCGCACAGATGACTGCTTCATTTTCGTCACGCTGCTTTCCAGTCCGCCGAATTCCTCCCTGCGGTGCACGACAGTAACAGACGCCGCAATCGGTTCCAGCTCATTAGCCCAATCGACCGCAGTATCTCCCCCGCCAGAAATCACAACCCGTTTGCCTCTAAACGCATCAAGCTTCTCCACTTTATAATGAAGATTTTTTCCTGCATATCGGCTTGCATCCTGGCTGTCAAACTCATTGACCTCCAGCGTGCCCATTCCGACAGCCAAAATAACGGTTCTTGTATAGTGCTTCTCCCCCTCAGAGCTAGTCAGCACCATGGTTCCGTCATCCAGACGCTCAAATCCGGTCACTCGCTGATTCAGCACAATATCAGGGTCAAACGTCGCCGCCTGCTCCTTCAGCTGTTCGATCAGCTGCTCCCCGGCAATCCCCGGTATCCCGCCAATATCGCGAATGATTTTCTCAGGGAAAAATAAAGACACCTTTCCCCCGAGCCGCGGCAAAAACTCGATCACTTTCGTTTTCAGCTCCCGCATGCCGCAGTAAAAAGCCGTAAACAGCCCGATCGGTCCCCCGCCTATAATCGTGACGTCATACACCTCATGATTTTCAGCCATCCGTCCTGCCTCCCGTTCCAATCTATCATTAACGTTATATCATTTAATTGAGAATGAATATCAATACAAAGTATATCATATTTTAATAGCCTGTGTTCAACCATTTCGTCGGCCCTGAATAATAATTCCCGCGCATGATGTTTGCCGCAAAGGTGCCGCAGTTCACCACTGGATTTCTTAGAATCCTAAACAAGGTGAAACGATCCTTCCTCCTCTTCCGTCAAACAATCAGTGCCTTTTTTCGTGATATAATCAGAGGCAGCTTACCATGAGCGGAGGTTTTATTGTGACAGCACAATCGTCTTTTCTTCAGCTGAATTCTATTTTTATCAGTATTTTAATAGAAGCCATTCCGTTTATTCTGATTGGCGTCATTTTGTCCGGAATCATTCAAATGTTTGTTTCTGAAGAAATGATTGCAAGGATCATGCCGAAAAACCGGTTTCTCGCAGTCTTATTTGGTGCGCTTGCCGGCATCTTATTTCCCGCCTGCGAATGCGGCATTATCCCGATTACGAGGCGGCTTCTGCTAAAAGGGGTTCCTCTTCATGCAGGCGTTGCTTTTATGCTGACTGCTCCTATCATCAATCCCATTGTTTTGTTTTCTACGTATATTGCGTTCGGGAATAGATGGAGCGTTGTCTTTTACCGGGGCGGACTGGCGCTCGCCGTTTCGGTGATCATCGGCATCATCTTATCCTATCAATTTAAGGATAACCAGCTTTTAAAGCCTGATGAACCCGGGCATCGCCATCATCATCACCACACCCTGCTGCAAAAGCTGGGAGGGACCTTGCGTCACGCCATTGATGAATTTTTCTCCGTGGGGAAATATTTAATCATCGGCGCCTTTATCGCAGCTGCGATGCAGACGTACGTCAAAACATCCACTCTGCTTGCGATCGGACAGAATGATGTATCATCTTCCCTCGTGATGATGGGCCTGGCGTTTGTCTTGTCGCTTTGTTCAGAAGTGGATGCATTTATTGCGTCTTCCTTCAGCAGCACATTTTCTTTAGGCTCGCTCATCGCCTTTCTCGTCTTCGGTGCGATGGTTGATATTAAGAATCTCTTGATGATGCTCGCGGCCTTCAAAAAACGATTTGTTTTCCTGCTGATTACGTATATTGTCGTGATCGTCTTAGCGGGATCACTACTGGTAAAGGGGTGATTGGATGTTTCGTCTATTGGTGCTGATGGGATTTACGTTTTTCTTTTATCATCTGCACACCTCAGGAAATCTAACAAAATATATCAATATGAAATATGCCTATCTGTCCTTTATTGCGATCTTCCTGCTGGCCATTTTGACAGCTGTTCAAGCGTATTTATTTATCAAATCGCCTGAAAAAGGCGGGCATCATCATGACGATGATTGCGGCTGCGGCCATGATCATGACCATGAACAAAACAAACCATTTTATCAGCGGTATTTTATTTATCTTGTTTTTATTTTCCCTTTGGTGTCAGGCATCTTTTTTCCGATTGCGACGCTTGACTCATCCATCGTCAAAACGAAAGGATTCTCGTTTAAGGCCATGGAAAGCGGAGATCACTACTCCCAAACCCAGTATCTGCGGCCTGATGCCAGCCTTTATTATGCGCAAGACAGCTATGACAAGCAGATGAAACAGCTGTATAAAAAATATTCTGGTAAAAAAGAGATTTCTCTGACCGATGATGATTTCTTAAAGGGTATGGAAACCATTTATAACTATCCGGGCGAATTTCTCGGCCGTACGATTGAATTTCATGGATTTGCGTATAAAGGAAACGCAATTAGCAAAAACCAGCTCTTCGTATTGCGGTTTGGCATTATTCACTGTATCGCTGATTCCGGCGTTTACGGGATGCTAGTGGAATTTCCGAAGGACATGGATATTAAGGATGATGAATGGATTCATATCAAAGGCACTTTGTCCTCAGAATACTATCAGCCATTCAAATCCACCCTCCCTGTCGTGAAAGTGACGGACTGGAACACCATTAAAAAACCTGATGATCCGTATGTTTACAGAGGATTTTAAAAAGATTTGAGGAACCAAACTATATTGGTTCCTCAAATCTACTTACATATTTTATATATTACTTTATCTCTTTTAATATTAATTCAGTTTCTTTTGTCAGTTAAGTTTGATCACTCGACTGCATTGATTTGACACATAAGGATCATGAGTTACTATTATTATTGTTTTATTCATCTGATTTAATTCTTTTAATAGAGTGATAACTTCATTACGATTATTTACATCTAAAGATCCTGTCGGTTCATCTGCAAGAATAATATCACATGGTTTTAATATGATTCTTGCTATTGCTAATCTCTGTTGTTCGCCCCCAGAAAGCTCATGGACTTTTTGGGTTAAGGATACTTTTTGCAAACCCACTTTTTCAAGAACCTCAACCTTCAATTTTTCCTTTTCTTCTCTCTTTAACTTTTTATAAGTTAATGGGACATCTAAATTTGCACTGATACTGGCATTATCAATCAAGGCGTAATTTTGGAACAAATATGATATTCTAGAACGCAACAATTCATTGGCTCTTCCAGAACCAATTCTCGGAGCAACATCTCCAAGTATTTTAACAATTCCACCATCTGGCTTTTCGAGCATACCCATAATATTAAGTATTGTTGTTTTTCCGGAACCACTGCTACCTGTAATTGCAACCATTTCCCCTTTTTCTATAGCAATGTTGACGTTTTCCAATACAATATGTTTCCCGTAAGCTTTTCTTATATTTTGCAATTCCATAACATAACTCAATTAATCAGAAACCTCCTTTCATAACTTTAATCTTGTTTCTTCGTTCTATAATAATTAATGCAATTATCGAAGTAACCGATTCTAAAATTAAAAGAAATAAAATACAAATTAATAGGTTTAAAGTTATTCCTCTTTTGACAACAATACAAGATATAAATTGAATGAGCCATAGTATGAAAAACAAGGTCATATAATCTTTAAATGTTCTAAAAAAACCAATACCAAACAATCTATAGACTACAAATTTTTGTTGCTTTTTATTGAAGTATATTACAGAATTTTGCACGATCAGAAGAACCAAAGCGATAGCTAATACAGCAGCTAAAGCTAAAAATGAGCTAATTTCGCTATGTAACTTCTTGATTTCATCCAATGCATATTGATTTAAAGAGACCAAATACTTCAAATTATCATCAAGATGATATTTTTTCAAATAAGGCTCTAATATATTCATTGTCTTTTTTGAATCTCTATCATTTAATTTAATTTTAAGCGGATCTCGACTTCCGTTTCCTAGAATTGTATTTCTATCACCTACCAAACTATTATTCTCTGTAACAACTTGTATAATAGGATCTATAATTAAATTATCCTCAGCTTTAAAAACTTCTGGGTTAAAACTAAAAATTTTCTGGCCACTAGCCGTCCAAATAATATGTATTTCAGGTTCTTTTAAATACTTTGGTACATGTCTCCCTAAAAACTCCTCATCATAAGCTGCTGCAGATTCATTTCTATCTTCTTTAAAAAATTTTATTATTTTTTCTCTTTGTTGTTTATATGTCTCCGGGACAAGCAATATTAATCTTTTTTCTCTCTCATTGATTGATATTGTTTTTTTCTCAGAGTTGTATACAGGAAATTGTTTTAAATAATTATCATTTACAATGATAGACCTGATTCCCTTATATCGGGAGTTTAATCGAATAAATTCTTCTTCATATTCTCTTGTATCTACTAAGAGAGCTCCCATTTTGTTTAAAACAGGGTAAATATTATCAATGTCATTCGTAAGTTGCGGCTTCCCGTTATTTACATCCTCAATATCATGACCTATATACAAAGGATTGAAAACCCCATAATCTTTACTGACCTTCCAATCTTCTAAATGGGATTGTTTTTTTTTCACTTCGCCATATTGATTTAAAGTTGAACTACCTATCACAATTATTAAGATCGAACAAACTATTTTTAAAATAGAATTAAAAATAAAGATGCTGTTTGTATCTTTCTTATTCTTTATTGCTAGATTAACTTTTACCTTTCTTATATAAAAATAAGTAAGTATTGACAATGAGCCTATAATCAAATAATTAATAATTTGTTTCATAACGGTATTCATAAAAAAAGATAAGGTAGAACCAGGTAAGAAAATTGTACATATGATTGATAATAACAAGGAAAAACAAAAAGTGAATATTAATAATTTCCCTACTATTTGAAACCAAATTCTTAAATTAGAATACCCATGCAATTTTAAAACACCTATTGTTTTTGACTCATTAACGATATAATAAATAAGAAGAAATAATGTTACAATAAGAATCAAATAGTTATACTGTTGTAATGATGAGGTAGAGATTTCCGCATAACTATCATTAACTTCTCGAGTTTGTAAAAAGTCATTTACTTTAAACGACGAATCAAATTTTTCATTTATATCATTAACAAACCCTTTTAAAAAATCTTCAAAAGAATACTTCCCTTTAGTTTCAGCATAATATGTACCGTTTACAGGAAGATAATCAAATGACTTTTTTAGTGGTTTAATTGTTATTTCAGAAGTGATACCGAATTTTTCTATTTGTCCTATCTGATTCTTATCCTTTGAATCACGAGTACTTATGTAAAAATTTTTAGATTGAGTATCCAACTTACTTAAAAATTTCCCTTTTGAAAGTTCAATGCCATTAAAATAGTCAGTTTGTTGCGTTAACAAAACATATTTAGAAATTTCCACTTTATCGTTTGTAGAGAAATTAATAGCCGGCCGAAAAATATTAGCCTTATATGCTTTAGAACTACTCATAATTAGTTCGATCATTTCTTTAGGATCATTAAGTAAAGGATCATCAGGTATAGTAAAAGGTTTTCCGACAAAACTATCTAGCTGTTCAAACTCTTCAATTTGTTTATTCGCATTTTCCCTAAAGGAAATCAAAAAGGAGAACAGTGAAGAAATCACAAGAAATAAAATCACAATTTTTCTCACAAAAAAAACTCCTTTATAAAAAGGAGAATCATCGAAAACTTCTCTAAGTTTTCGATGATATCCTTATCATAATTTTATATTAGTAAGTTTTCCAATTGGCCTTTGTCTTAGCATCTGTTGCTCCACCTGATAAACTGGAGTATGAGGTTGTTCCTGCTTTAATTTTACCGCTTGAATTAGTTCTTGTCCCTAGAGCACATGATGAAGCATGGGCCTTATCTTTGTGATGATAATTTGACCAAACTTTCTTTTTAAATCCCCAATCAAAATAACCAGCTGTACCGTAATCCCAGTTTCCTCCGCCAACATCTTCATTTGCAAATGGGGTTACTTCAGAGTTTTTCAGAGGCGTATTAGTTAAATCAACCTCGCCACTTGTTGCAGCACTTGCTGCTGATGCTGCTTGTCCAGTTGATAATGCTAATGCTGCTATTAAAGCTGCACTCATGAGACCTTTTTTCACCATTACTGATCCACTCCTTCTTTTTTAATGTAGATTGAATGACAGCGCGCTCATCCGTTCAACCACAACCTTATTATCCCATATATTAACAATATAGTAAATAAATATCTTTTCCTATAAATGGATCATAAAAGAAAGTGATCTAGATATATTCTATTAACAAACTCGCAGAAAAACTCTCTAAACAGGCTGTTTTATTTCATCAGCATCAAATCAAGATAGAGCTGGCATCGCGTTCTGAAGTCGCTTAAATCGATGGATGTCATCTCAAGAATCTGCTTGATGCGGTAATTTAATGTGTTTTGGTGAATAAACAGCTGTTCTGCGGCTGGTTTTGTTTTGCAATTGTTGAGGAGATAGATTTCCAGCGTTTTCAGCAGCTCGGTGCTGCTTTCTTGGTCTTTCGCTTTTAGTAAAGCCAAATCCTTATTCTCGTATTCCAAAAAGTCATTTTTCTGTTCAATGCTTTCTAAATAACGATAAATACCGAGCTTCTCATATTCATATGGAATGTTTTCCTGGTTGCCGGTTATTTCTGCGGCTTTAATGACTTCCAATGCTTCTGTATAACTTTTGCCAAGTTTTAAGATGTGGTCATATTCGTTTCCGATACCGATATAGATAGGGGTAGGAATTTTTTGAAAGTGAAAATGTGTTAACAGCTTGTTAATGAATTCAGCAGCTGCTGAGGAGGCGGAGCTTTTTTGGGAAAAACTCGCTACGACGATGACAATATTGGATTCTATCGTTAAGACATGACTGACTTTATCCCGCAAATTCAGGTAAGACCTGATATTTTCCTTTAAATCTTCCACCGCTTCCCCATCCCCATTCGCGGCGTGCAGGATGACAACTGAAAACACAGAAGGCAGCACGGTGTTGATTCTCTCAGCTTCGCGCCTGAGCTCCTTTTCAGAAATAAATTGCTGATAGATAGCCCGTTTGATGAGGTCCTCAGCTCTTTCTTCCTTTTCCTGTTTCAGTTTGTTCGCTTTATAAATAATTTTTCCGACATGGAAGGAGGTCTCGTACAAAAAATCGAGCTCTTCGTCTGTCAGATCACGATCCAGTTCCTGAATCCAGATGTAGCCCATGACTTCCCCTTTATGCTTCGCACTCACGACTACTCTCTGATTTAACCCAATGCTCTCAATTTTATTGACGCGAAAAGGCTCAGGTTCTGTTTTCAGCTTTTCAATGATCCCGTCCTTCAAAAACCTCTCAAAAATCTGAACCGGACACTTTTTTGAAAAAATAGTCTGCTGGTTCGCAGAATCAAAATGGTTAATATAGTAAGAATTGTAGGCTAACAAAAAGAAATCCGCGCTTTCCAGTATCACTGGTTTTTGCAGTTCATAGCTGATAAAGTCAATCAGCTTATCAACATCTGAAAATGAAAAAACTCTCTCTAAAAGCTCTTCCATACCTTTTTTCTCCTATACTTTTTTTACTTTAATCATATCCATACGGGGTCTTTTTGTATAGAAAAAAATACGTTTGTTTCCAAAAGAAAAAACAGCGGTCTTAAAAGGAGAAAAGAGGAAAAAGGGATATCCCCTTCCTCCTCCTTTCGATCTTTATTGTGACATCGTATCTTGGTAGTCTTTAAACTGGTCTGTCACATCTTGTGACGGAGCCTGCGTCAATACGCTGACGATATAGACAGATAATAGACTCGCAGCAAAACCAGGTATGATTTCATACAGAAAGCCCGAAAGACCGGCATTCGCCCAAATGATTACAGTCGCTGCCCCTACAATCATGCCGGCGAGTGCCCCCCATTTGGTCATTCGTTTCCAAAATAAACTGAGCAGTACAACCGGTCCAAAAGATGCACCGAAGCCCGCCCACGCGTAGCTGACCAATCCAAGGATGGTATTGTTTTTCTCCCATGCCATAACTAACGCGACAATTGAAACAGCCAGCACAGCCAGACGCCCTAAAAACACCAGTTCTTTATCAGAAGCTGAGCGCCGGAACATCGACTTATACAAATCCTCTACTAAAGAGCTTGATGTGACAAGCAGCTGGGAAGAAATCGTACTCATGATGGCCGCTAAAATCGCAGAAATCAGAAAACCTGTGATAATTGGGTGGAACAAAATGTTTCCTAATTGAATAAAAATCGTCTCCGGGTCCTTCAATGTCATGCCCCGCTGATGGTAATAAGCGATTCCGCCCAAACCTGTCAGCACTGCGCCGGCTGCCGAAAGAATCATCCATCCCATTCCGATTCTGCGCGCTCTTTTTATCTCTTTGACAGACGTAATCGCCATAAAGCGCACAATGATATGCGGCTGGCCGAAGTAGCCCAAGCCCCAGGCAAACAATGAAATGATGCCAAGAACACTGGTTCCTTTAAAAATATTAAACATATCAGGGTCCACAGAGCGGATCTCAGCAGTTGTTTCACCTATTCCCCCGGTGTGGAAAAACGTAACGATAGGAACGAGAATAAGTGCTGCAAACATAATGATCCCCTGAACAAAATCTGTCCAGCTTACAGCCAGAAAGCCCCCAAACAGGGTGTACGCGACAACAACACCAGTCACAATCCACAAGCCGGTGTGATAATTCATCCCCAAGATGCTGTTGAATAAGACGCCGCCGGACACCATTCCGGACGATACATAAAATGTGAAAAAGACTAAAATGACAATTCCTGAAAACAGTCTGAGGAGCTTTGTTTGATCTCCGAAACGATTTTCAAGGAATCCGGGAATCGTAATCGAATTCCCCGCTTTTTCTGTATATGTTCTCAGCCGCGGCGCGACGTAGAGCCAGTTTGCCCATGCCCCAAGGCAAAGCCCGAACACAATCCAAACGCCGCTTAGTCCAGTTGTAAACATGGCGCCCGGAAGCCCCATCAGCAGCCAGCCGCTCATATCGGCAGCTCCCGCACTGAGAGCGGTTACAGCCGGACCTAAGGAACGTCCTCCCAGCATGTAATCCGTCAGGTTTGACGTACGTTTGTAGGCAAAGTAGCCGATCAGCAGCATCCCTGCCATATAAATACAAATTGAAATAATCAGCTGTGTGTTTTCTATGGCACTTCCTCCTCTTTTTTATAGTATATGGATGAAATGGACACCCCCGCAGGGAGGATGCCCATTTAGTCCCGCTTTAGAACATTTCACTGATTGTTTTTGCCTGCATGTGCAGTGCCAGGTAATCAGGACCGCCGGCTTTTGAATCTGTGCCGGACATTTTGAAGCCGCCGAACGGATGGTAGCCGACGATGGCTCCTGTACAGTTACGGTTAAAGTACAGATTTCCAACATGGAATTCTTGTTTTGCACGCTCAATGTGCTTGCGGTTGTTTGTGATCACCGCTCCCGTTAAACCGTACTCAGTATTGTTGGCCACTTCTAATGCTTCATCAAAGCTTGATACTTTAGAGAAAGCGACAACAGGCCCGAAAATTTCTTCCTGCATGAGTCTTGCTTTCGGTTCAAGGTCAGCGAAGATCGTCGGTTTGATGAAGAATCCTTTTGAATCATCACCAGTGCCGCCGCTTACTAATCGGCCTTCCTCTTTTCCAATCTCAATATAACTCATAATTTTATCATAAGAACCCTGGTCAATGACAGGTCCCATGTAAACATCTGCGCTGTCAGGGCTTGCCGTTACTTTAGATTCTGTAATTTCAATAACGCGCTCTAATACTTGGTCATACACTTTTTCATGGACAACAGCACGTGAACCCGCAGAACATTTTTGGCCCGCAAAGCCGAATGCAGATGTAAAGATGGATTGAGCCGCCAATTCAATGTCCGCATCCTCATCCACTACAACTGTATCCTTACCGCCCATTTCAGCGATAACACGTTTTAAGTGCTGCTGGCCTGGCTGAACTTTTGCCGCACGTTCGAAGATTCTCGTACCGACTTCTCTTGATCCTGTAAACGTGATAAGGCTTGTTTTTGGATGATCAACAAGGTAGTCACCGACTTCCGCTCCGCTTCCAGGAACAAAGTTGACAACGCCTTTTGGCAGACCGGATTCTTCAAGAACCTCAACGAATTTCGCAGCAATGACAGGCGTTGCGCTCGCAGGTTTAAGAACAACTGTGTTACCGGTAACGATCGGTGCTACTGTTGTTCCCGCCATAATCGCGAACAAGAAGTTCCAAGGCGGAATAACGACTGTTACGCCAGTCGGCGTGTATACATATTGGTTTTTCTCGCCTTCACGGCTGTTGACCGGTTTTCCTTTTGCCAGTTCAATCATTTGGCGTGCATAATATTCCATGAAGTCAATCGCTTCAGCCGTATCGGCATCTGCCTCGTTCCAAGGCTTCCCTGCTTCTTTTACGAGCAAAGCGGAGAATTCATGCTTTCTGTTGCGGACTTTGGCAGCCGCGCGGAACAGGACAGCCGCTCTTTCTTCCGGAGACGTGTATCTCCACTCTTCAAAGGCTTTAGCCGCAGCTTCAATTGCTTGCTCAGCGTGCTCTTGAGAAGCTTTTGAGACTCTGCCGACTACCTCTTCTTTATTAGCCGGGTTAATTGAAACGATCTTCGCTTCTGTTTCCACTCTTTCACCGTTGATGACAAGAGGATAGTCTTTTCCTAAATATTCGTTTACTGTCGCAAGCGCTTTTTTAAACGCTTCTACGTTGTTTTGGTCTTGGAAATTTGTGAATGGTTCATGTTTGTAAGGTGTTGTCATTGTAATCTCTCCTTTTTTACTTCTTCGTCATTCCTTTGAAAGCAAATGCAATGTTTGACGGACGTTCTGCCAGGCGTCTCATAAAGTAGCCGTACCAATCCTCTCCGTAAGGCAGGTAGACTCTCATGTTATAACCTTCTTTTACGAGGCTGAGCTGGGTTTGCGACCGCATGCCGTACAGCATCTGGAATTCAAACATGTCATTGGAAATGCCGTTTTCCCTGGCAAGCTGCTTTGTATAATCGATCATTTTATCGTCATGTGTCGCAATCGCTGTGTAGTGACCATTTAAGAGCTGCTTTCGGATGATTTTTTTGTAGTTCTCATCGACATCGCTTTTTTCCGGAAAAGCCACTTTTTCTGATTCCTTATATGCTCCTTTTACAAGACGAAGGAACGGTTTCAAAGAATCCAAATCGTCAATATCGTTTTCCGTCCGGTACAGATAGGCCTGCAACACCGTGCTTACATACTCGTATTTCCTTCTGAAATCCTTGAATATATCAAGCGTTTTCTGGCATCTGACCTCGTCTTCCATGTCTATGGTGACCATGACTTTATGCTTCTCGGCCGTCTGGACGATTTTCGTCATATTTTCATACACCAGATCCATATCTATATCGAGACCTAAAGACGTCATCTTTAAAGAAACGTGTGAGTTCAGCTGCTGATCCGCAATGGTCTCAATGGTTTGGATGCATTCTTCCGTGCGTTCCCTTGCGACCTCGGCGCTGTTCACAAACTCGCCTAAATGATCGACAGTAACTGACAAGCCTTGGCTGTTAAGCTGTCGAATTGTCGGGATTGAACTGTTAAAATCATTCCCGCCGATAATTTTACCCGCTGCCACCCGGCTTCCCCAGTTTCTCGCCATCTTATTGAGAAAGCCGCTTTTGGATAAAAATAAGAAAAAATCTCTTGTGATCACTTCCAATCTCAACACCCCGCAATCTAAGAAGTATTTGTATGAGTTTATTGTAAATGGACAAAACCACCGTTCACAATATTCTCAAAATACAAAGATTCTGATTATTTTTGTGGGTTTCTCACAATCAGATAGTTAGAAAGTCGGGGGACTTCCTGTCGAAATATGGAGAGAGGAAGCGACATGAAACATCAGCTTCCTCCATCATTCCACACTTCTTCAACAGTATTCAAAAGCAAACGATTCAGCTCAGGCGTGATATCTTTTTTGATGATTTTCAGCGTTTTCGCCGCTTCCATAATCCTTTCAATCTCCGTTTCAATGAATTGGTGAATCACATGAATTCTTGCTTCTAGATCCAGTTCTTCACCTTTTCTTTTGCGCTCAAGCAAGGTTTCCATCTCTGCTCTCAGTTCGGGTTCCGTAATCAATTCATTCATCAAAACAGTAAAATCCATCGGCGGAATGGTTCCGTGCTTTTCAATCCACTTACACGCCAGTATCGGCCGCAGCACGTAAAAATACTTTTTGATTTTCACCTCTTGCCCTTGCAGGTAATCCTTGACGTTTCTTTTTGCCATATTGATATAGTGATACACACTGGCTTCAGGCTTAAACGCTGTGCTTCGCAGCTTTCTCAGCTGCTCTGCGGTCGTAAAGGCTTCGTAATACACAATGTCTGAGGACAGCCACTCAAGCAGCGGAGGGTTTGATTTTTTGAATAGACGCAGCGTTTTTCTCAGTTCCCAGCCGCTGATGTCCAACAAATCGTGGATCGGCTCTTCAATGACATCCCTCTCCTGCTCGATTGAAAAATACCATTCCTTCTTCGGCACATAAATAAAGCGGACATCATAATCGCTGTCTTGCGACGGGAATCCCCAAGCACGGCTCCCTGATTCAACGGCATACACGATTTTAACGCTGTACTCTTGCTCAATTCGTTTTAGTTCATCAATGATTCTTTGTTTCATATATATTCGTCTCCCGTCTTTTCTCATTCCGGCTGTCTGCAGAAAAAAACCGCCCGATGATGCGGCGGCTCTTCACGTCTGTCAGCCTTTAAGATGCTGCTTAAAGAAGGCAAGCTTTTCCGTTTGAAAGGCAGGGATATACTCATGCCCAAAGTAGCGGTACACCTTCAGCTCTTTTTCTGTCTCCAGATGGTTATATGCCGCAAACACAGTAGAAGGCGGCGTAATCTTGTCAATCAGCCCGATCGACATCAGTACAGGCACCTTCACCCTGTCAGCCAGATTCATAATATCGAAATACGTTAGTGTATTCATGGCCCGCTCTTCTGTTTCCGGGCTGCCATTTCTTCTGAAGAAGGAATTGATTTCGAGATACGGCTGTTCAAGCGCCACATCGATGGCCCGATCGAAATTGCTTAAATAAGGATAATCAGCAACAGCGGCTTTCGGAATATCTGACAGAGCCGCGGCCGCAATGGTTAAGCCTCCGCCCTGGCTTCCGCCCGTCACGCCGATTCTCGTTTCGTCGACTTCATCAAAGCTGCTGATGACTTCAAGAGCGCGGACGGCGTCCAAATAAACTCCCCGGTAGTAGTATGTATCTTTATCAAGAATTCCTTTCGTCATCCAGCCCAATGCGTGTCCGTGCGGAGAAATACTGGTATCCTCGCTGCCCTGCTGGCCGCGGACAAGCATGCCGAACGCAGCGTATCCGTGCAGCGCCCAATTGACCATTTCATGAATGTCTCCGTCATAGCTTGCATTGTAGCCGTGATATTTCACGATCGCCGGATGCGGGCCTTCTTTGTCAGGCACCGCATACCATCCGGCAATGCTGGCATTTCCAAAACTTTTATATGTGAGGCGGTATACCTTTACCCCGTCAGCAGGATAATCAACCGGCTGTAAGTCAGGAACTGCTGGAACTTTGGCAAGCTCATTCAAAGAGGATTTCCAAAACTCAGAAAAATCTTTTTGGGCAGTTTTGTCAGGCTTATACGTTTGCAATTGGTCGAGCGGCATATCGAATAGTTGCATTTCCGATTATTCTCCTTTGTTTAATAAGATTTAGTTTATTCTATACTATCACGTTTTGAATCTATTTTCTAAATTTTTTAACATCTGTTTTCTGATTCAATCCCTCGACGTGCATTTGATCTTGTGATGTATATCCTTCTATCCTTGAACACCAATTCACTCTTCTTGATCAAACGTTTGTTTAACCGATTCCCGGCTCAGTTCCATAAAGGCCTGAGCGGTCAGACTGACATAGCGGTTCTTTAAAAATACAAAAACCAGAGTGCGTGAAGGCGCGGATTGAAGAGATAAATAGATGACACCCGGGTCTTTGTCTCTTTTGACCATATTTGGCGCCAGTGTTACCCCCAAACCGTTTGCCACAAGGGATTGCGCGGTTTCGATGTGGCTCGTTTTAAACGTCGCGTGTGGCTTAAAGCCGCTTTCCGCACATAGGTCAAGTACCGTCCGGCGAAAACCGTAGCCCTCCTTCAGCAAAATAAAAGGAACGTGCTTTGCCATCTCAAGCGGCACGCACGGCGGCCGGCTCCCCTCTCCTTCCAGCGCTTTATCAATCAGTGCAGTCATGTCGGGCGGCATCCACCTTTGTTTTTCCTTTGGTACGGCAAGAACGATCGGCTCCGTCAGCAAGGGTTCGATGGAGAGTCTCTCATCCTCGATCGGCAAGGATAAAACAGAAAGATCAACCTCACCCTTTGCCGTCATCTCCTCTAAGGCAGCTGGGTCTTTTTCGATAAGCTGAACCTCCATATGGGGATAACGCGCCAAAAACTGCTTCAGCAGCGGAGGAAAAATATATCTCCCTGTTACAGCCGGAATCCCGATCGAAAGCTTGTGTCCCAGTCCTTGAGAACGCTCCTGCATCTCCCGCAGCAAGTCATCCCTTGATCGAATGATGTCCTCAGCCTTTTCAATAAAACGGCGGCCGTGCGGTGTCAGCGTAACAGAGCCGTGTGACCTGTGAAAAAGAGTAAGCCCAAGTTCCATCTCCAGCTTTTTGATTTGCTGGCTGAGAGAAGGCTGGGCGATATGAAGGTGCTTCGCCGCTTTTGTAAAGCTCTGTCGGCGGGCAATTTCCGCAGCATATTCCATCACTTTAATATCCATTTCAGCCTCCATAGGTTGAAACTATCGAATTCATCATTTTTATATCTTGGACGAATCATAACAGACATTGCTAACATAATCCATATCACCACCAAAAATGAAGGAGCTGGTTCACTTGCCAAATGAAACTCCGTTTTCGAAAAATGCTGAGATGTACCGTGATGAGAAGGTATTTGCTGAGGGTGAAGATTTAGCGATGCTGATCAAAACTGCGGAATGCCGTGCAGAGCAGCGAGTGCTTGATGTCGGAGCGGGAGCGGGCCATACAGCGCTGGCTTTTTCCCCTTACGTCCAAGAATGCATCGGCATTGATGCGACGCAAGAAATGGTTGACGTTGCTTTATCTTTTGCGGAAGAAAAAGGCGCTTTCAATGTACACTTTCAGAAAGGAACGGCAGAGGAGCTTCCTTTCCCTGACGATTCATTTGATGTCATCACCTGCCGATATGCGGCTCACCACTTTTCCAATGTTCATCAAGCCGTCAGTGAAGTTGCACGCGTGATGAAAAAGAACGGACGGTTTTTCCTGGTCGATCACTACGCGCCTGAAGCTCCTGATCTTGATGAGTTTGTCAATCATTTGAACCGGCTCAGAGATCCTTCTCACGTACGCGAAAGTTCATTATCGGAATGGCAGTCAATGTTTACGGCCAACCAGCTCGGCTATGAAGAAATCCAAAAGTGGAATTTGCCGATTGAATACAACAGCTGGATCAAACGAGGCGGAACCCCCGCCGATCGGGAACAGCGTATCATCAGCCATTTGAACAACGCGTCTGACGAAGCCCGTGACACCTTTTGCCTCGAATTGAATCAAAACGGAAAGCCTGAATCCTTTTGCTTAAAAGCGATATTGATCCAAGGCGTGAAGCGATAAAAAAAGCCGTGCATACCGCACGGCTTTTACATTGGCTGATAAAGATCCCAACCGATTTTTAACGTCTCCACAATGTAATCTGCAATCTCTTCAGGAGCAAGGTTGTCTGTTTCCACTTTTGAATTGTGCTTGTCATAGATGACTTTTCTTTCGTTAAACAGCTGCTCCATTTCATCCATTGACCGGTTATGCAGCACCGGGCGGCTTTCGATCAGCAAATTCGCGCGCTGCTTCCAGTTCTCCCAAGACAGATCGAGGTGAAGCACCAGACAATGTTCGAGACAGCATTTTCTGATTTCCTCTTGTTTAAAAGAGCCTCCGCCAAGTGAGACAATTTTAAATCTTGTATGGTGGCATAGATTCAGGATATATTCTTTTTCTGTTTTCCGGAAAAAGTCCTCACCTTTTTTTTCAAACATCTCAGGGATCGACATGTTGAAATCCTTTTCGATTTCTTGGTCAATATCGATAAAATCTCTATATAATTTCTTAGCGACCAATTGGCCGATTGTCGTTTTTCCTACACCCATGAATCCAATCAGGACGATATTTCTTTCTCTTACTGGGATGGCTCGTTTAGCGTTCATCTTCGGCGAAATCCTCCTAAGGAATGAAAGTTTATCTTCATTATATGCTGATTTTGCGAATATTTATATAGATACCGGCTCAGGCGTCCTCTATTTCATTAAGCTTTCCTACAATAAAACATAAGAAAACGCAATGGCCTCCGTGATGCAGAATAAAAGATGTAACATGACGAAACGTCGTTTTTGAGCAGTCGGCTCCGTTTCTTTTTTGCGTTCAATAACCTTCTTGTCCGGATGACATTCATTGTACAACATTTTCAGAAATAATTTAATACTTCGACGCAAAAAAGCATTAAATGATTAAACGTCCTTCCTCTCTCTGCGTTTATCCGTTTTTCATCAGGGAAAAAGATGACGGGAGGGATGTGAGATGAAAATAAGCTTTTGTACAACCGGGTGTAAAAAGCAAAATGTAATGGACGTCATTTCCTTTGCGAAGGAGCAGTCCTTTGACGGGATTGATTTGTGGTACGGCCACATCGAACAGTATGAACAGGACTTCGGGCCGCTGGACAGCCTTTATACCCTGCTGCAGCAGCATAAACTGAAGGTGCCCGCGGTCAGCTTATACACCGATTTTGTGACACAAGGAGAAGAAGAAACAAAAGAAGCAGTGAGAAAAGGGCTTCGGGCGGCGAGACAGCTTCACAGCCCGCTTATTCGCGTATTTGCCGGCAATCAGGCGTCAAACAGAACGTCACCGGAAAAATGGCTGCGTGCGGTTGAACAATTCCAGCAGGCTGCGCAAATGGCAGACGGCTATGAGGTGAATATCGGTCTGGAAATTCACTATGATACGTATGCCGATACACCTGAAGCTGCTTTAACATTTTTGAAGGATGTCGGCCATCCAAGACTCCGAACGATTTTTGACGGGTCAAATCTGCACGTGAACCGAATTGACCAGCTGCCCGCTTTAGAAAAAACCTTTCATACGAACAGCCATATCCATTTGAAAAACTACCGCTGGAACTTTGATAACTGGTATCTGAGCGAGCCAACTCCGATTTTTCAAGGAGATCTCGATCAAAAAGCATTTTTAAAAGAGCTGATGAACAGACAATATGATGGTTTTGTTTCTCTTGAGTATTTTGGAGAACATGCCTTTACGCATATAAAGGAATCGCTCCGCGAATATACGTCTGTTTTTTCCCGCTGACTCTTCGATCGAAGGGTCTTTTTTTGTATCATAAACAAAAAGGGGGATATCATGATGATCATTTGGATAAATGGGGCTTTCGGTTCCGGAAAAACACAAACAGCGTTTGAACTGCACAGAAGGCTGAAACCGTCTTACGTATATGATCCTGAAAAGATGGGGTTTGCGATGCGTTCGATGATACCGCCGGATATCGCTGAAGATGACTTTCAAAGCTACCATCTGTGGCGGGAATTCAATTACAGCATGCTTTCCTATTTATCAGATACATATCAGGGCATCATCATTGTGCCCATGACCATTACGAATGATCAATACTTCGATGACATTATCGGCAGGCTGAGACAGGATGGCCGGACCATTCACCACTTTACCCTGCTGGCTTTAAAGGAAACATTGCTGAAACGCCTGCGCACCAGAGCGGAAGGAAAAAACTCCTGGGCCGCAAAACAAATCGACCGCTGCATCAACAGCCTGTCTGATAGCCTCTTCACAGAACATCTCCATACAGACCAAATGTCTATTCAGCAGGTCGCAGAAACGATCGCTGCCCAAGCAAATCTGCCGCTTGAGCCTGATTCGAGAGGCAGCCTGCGAAGATTCACTGACAGATTGATGGTGAAGCTGAATCATATCCGTATCAAATAAAAGACGTTTTGAAAGCATGTCCCTGATACATGCAAATGGATCAATAAATAAAAAGCCCACTCCAAGAGTGGGCTTTTATCATATTATCTTCCACCAGTCATCAAACATAGAAGCTGGGACCTGGCGCTTATGCTCCGTCACGCTGTAGCGTTTCTCCAGCGCTTCTGACGCCTTCGCCGATACTTCTTTTCCTTCGAGATAATCATCAATCTCATCGTAGGAAATGCCAAGCTCAGTTTCATCAGACTGCTGCGGCTTTTCATCCAGCAGATCGGCAGTCGGTTCTTTTAAGTATAAGCGTTCCGGTGCATCCAGCTCTTTCAGCAGGCTTCTTCCCTGACGCTTTGTTAAACCTGTCAGCGGCAGGAGATCTGCTCCTCCGTCACCGTATTTCGTAAAGAAACCAGTCACGGCTTCGGCCGCATGGTCTGTTCCAATCACAAGAAGGCCTTCTTGGCCGCCGATCGCGTATTGAGCAATCATTCTCGTTCTCGCTTTTACGTTTCCTTTATTAAAGTCTGTCAGCTTATCGCCTGTCTCTTGCTGATATTGATCCGCAAAAGCGCTGACTGTTGATTGAATGTCAAATTTCCATGATTTATCCGGCTTGATGAATTTCAGAGCGAGCTGGGCGTCATCTTCATCCTGCTGTGTGCCGTGCGGAAGACGGACCGCGATAAATTGAGCGTCTCCGCCCTCCTCGCGAATGCTTTCCACCGCAAGCTGAGCAAGTCTTCCCGCAAGTGTTGAATCCTGTCCGCCGCTGATGCCAAGCACAAGTCCTTTAGCGCCGGTTTTCTTTACATATTGTTTTAAAAAATTGACTCTGTCCTCAATTTCTTGCTTTGGATCAATTGAGGGCTTCACATGTAATTCACGCATAATCTTTTCCTGCATGCTCATCCCAATCATTCCTCCTGTACATTTTCGCTTGTTTCTTACTGTTCATTTCCCCGAATCAATGAAAATGAATCATGACTGTTATGTATCCATATTAACTATAGCACAGGTCTTATTTCATAGTGAATAAGAGAGATCAGCTGACTTCAACCCGTATGGACGTCACACTGTCGCCATTGCACTTTCCTTTTTCAATCGGGCAGGAAGAAAACGCGACAACCAAATCCATCTCCGCTCTGAGTCTGACGTAATCCCCGGCATTTGACAGCGGCGTTTCCACAGACAGGTTCCCCTTCTCATCCAGAACGGTATTCATAAAAATCGCAAACGGATAATGCATATGCGGCTTCGGCACGCCGAACTGCTCAAGCGCCCGGTTCATATTGTCATAACACGTATCCTGGAACTCGTCCTTTTGTTTTCCGTATAACAGCCGGTTCATGTCAGGACGGCAGGCCGGCAGAAGCAAGTCATGCTTGCCGACTGTATCCTCAATGAGCGTCAGCATCGGTTTATACAAATTAGAGTAAATATGATCGTTGACCTTCACATGAATGGAATGATTGGCATCAATGGTAGCTCCCTGATCAAGATGCTCATAAAAATCCTTTGCGTGGTACGCCACAAAATCAGCAACCTGCTGCCCCTCTACATCAACCACCTTCAAAATCTGGCCCTTTTTCAGCTTCAGGCCGAGCCCTTTCTTCGGCTGAACGATATATTGCTGTGTCATCCGCTTCGCTCCTTTTTCTATTAGTATGAGCGTTTACCATCGCCTCCATGTAAAAAGAGGCAAAAATCCGATGCATATAAGCCTTGCGCGGGTTGCAATCTAACCTTAGATAAAAGGGGTTGAATGTAAATGAGTCAAACAAAAAAAGACCAAGAAAAAGGAAATCTGGCTTGGTGGCAGCTTTCATTAATCGGGATAGGATGCACAATCGGAACAGGTTTTTTTCTCGGTTCCAGCATCGCAATTGTGAAAAGCGGATTTTCCGTTCTGCTTTCATTTCTAATTGGAGCGATCGGCACTTATTTTGTATTCGAACAGCTTGCCAAACTTTCGGCAAAACACCCTGAAAAGGGCTCGTTCTGTTCATATGCGAGAAAAGCGTTCGGCAGGTGGGCCGGCTTCAGCAACGGCTGGGTGTACTGGTCATCTGAAATGCTGATTACCGGAAGCCAGCTGACAGCCATTTCGTTATTTACGAAGCATTGGTTTCCTCAAGTACCGCTGTGGGTATTTGCTTCCATCTATGCTGTACTTGGGCTTCTCATTATTTTTACCGGACTTTCTGTTTTTGAAAAAACAGAAAACGTGCTGGCAGTTATCAAAACAGCCGCTATCTTCATGTTTATCGTGATTGCCATTCTGGCTTTGTGCGGCATATTATCAGGCGGAAAGCCGGAGGTGCAGATTCCGAATGAGACGAAAGAATTTTTCCCATTCGGAGCTATGGGGCTGTGGACAGGCCTGATTTATGCATTTTACGCGTTTGGCGGCATTGAAGTCATGGGGCTCATGACGGTTCATTTAAAGAAGCCGGAGGAAGCCTCAAAATCAGGAAAGCTGATGCTGGCAACGCTGGCGATTATTTATATCATTTCAATCGGGCTCGCTTTGCTACTAGTTCCTTTACACAAGTTTACAGAACAGGACAGCCCGTTTATTACGTCTTTAAAAGGATTTCATCTCGAAGTGGTCCTTGATATTTTTAACGGCATTTTTATTATCGCGGGCTTCTCGACCCTTGTCGCTTCACTCTTTGCCGTGACAACATTGCTTTGTACGATGGCCGATGACGGCGACGCGCCGAAATGCTTTACTCTAAAAGAAGGCAAAAAAATATGCTGGCCCGCGCTCGGATTAACATTTGCGGGGCTTATCGTGTCTATCGTACTGTCTTTAGTGCTGCCTAAAAATATATATGAGCACATGACAACAGCGGCCGGGCTTATGCTTTTATACACTTGGCTGTTTATCCTGTTCTCCAGCAAAAAGCTGACCGATCCGGCAGCCATGGCGAAAACGCAAATTTATCTGGCGACAATTCTGATCGCGGCGGCTGTGTCCGGCACGCTGTTTGAAAAATCAAGCCGACCCGGATTTTTTGTCAGCTTGGGATTTCTAGCTGTCATTGCCGTTGTCACCTTGATCTATCAAAAAAAGCAGGGACATAAAGACCGCCCTGCCAGCTCGTGAACTATTTCATTTTGTTAAACATGTTCTTTAAATATGAAAACGGGCATTTTGATACCTGTTTTTCATCATCCCGGAGAAAATACTGTTTCCATTCCCGGTTATCCTTTCCTCCGTACCAGCCTAAATGCGGATGAATCGGAGCTTGATCATAAGCCTGTAAACGGGATCGGATCAGCCTGCTCATGTTTCGGCCAGATGCGGTTGAACCATTTAGATCTTCAAACACCCATCTTGGCTGGAACGTGATCATAAAATAAGGAAAGCTTCGGCTTCTCCTCGCATCATGAGCCGGCGTTGCACACAGAATAAAATACGGCTCGCCGTCAAAACAAAACTCCCATTTATAATGCTCTGGATCGGCCGGAATATCTGCCGGCCACTCTTTTTCATCTTGTTCGCTCAGTCTATTTAAAAAGCGCCAAAACAGCTCTTCATATGCTTCAATGGAATAATGCTCAGCCAAATCCTCCGGTGTATCAAATAACACAACCAATGACGTATACTTCCCGGAGTCTCGCGAGATATTCCCATACTCCGCAAGCAGCGGCGCCAGTTCCTCCACCGTACCGTTTTCCCTGGGATCTCCTGCAAAGGCAATGCGAAGCTGATCAGTCAGAAATGCCTGACGGCCGGGAATACACGGGAACGTATCCGCGTCATCCGCCAAAGTTTCTGCTAATAGCTCAAAAGCGATTTTTTGCCATTCCGGGAACTCAGCTTGATTCCGTTCCAGAAAACTTTTGGTGTAAATCCCTTTCACCATTGATCCACCTCCAGTATCATCTGAATACTATATTAAAACGGAAGGCGGCAGGTGACTGTCCTTTTTGAATCAGCCCAATAACTCTTTAATGCCTTGATAACCGAAGTAAAAACCGAATACAAGCAAGGATATGCCAGCAATCGCGGTGAATCCCCGCAACAGCTTTTCGTGAAGCAGGTTCCTGAATGTACTGGCTGCGATCGCCATGCAAAAATCCCAGATTAAAATGCCAATCATAATGCCGGAACTATAGATGAGAAGCTGACTCATATTGTAAGCCTCCGCCGTTTTTGCAAGAATACTCCCGTAAATCCCAAGCCAAAAGAGGATACTCAATGGATTTGACAATGAGATGAGAAAACCCGAGGCAAATGTTTTTCTGTAGGACGGCTTCCCCTTCGAGCTGCGTACGTCTATCGCTTCCCTGATATTCTTCAGCGTTTCAATACCGGTATAGGTCAGTACAAAAAAGCCAAAGAGCCACAAAAACGTTTTCACAAACGGAGCGGTCAAAAACTGTGACAGACCGAAATAGATGAAAAGCATGTACAGTCCGTCAGCTGTCATGGCGCCTAAACCAAAAATCCACGCATGCCAAAACCCGTTTTTAATGCCTTTATCAATTTGCGCCGCATTGACAGGTCCCACAGGCGCAGACAAGGACAGCCCCAGCACAATATAACTCAAAAAAATGTTCACCGGCCCGTACTCCCCTCTCTTACTCAACTTGTACAATTTATTCGGGAACGGGCCAAGCTATGCACAAAACTCACCTATTGTTTCAAGCGGTCAAGCTCTTCCTCTATAATATCGGAGGCTTTGCCGATAAAACCGAAAATCAGTTCCAATTCCTCCTCCGTATACTCGCGGCACAGATCCATCGTCGACTCTGACAGTGATCGGAACAAATCCTTCACATGCTGTTTAGAAGCGGTAAGAGGCACGATAATCACTCTTCTGCGGTCGTTCGGGTCCCTTTCACGGGCCACATACCCCGCTTTTTCCAGCCGGTCAACGAGCGCCGTAACCGAACCCGTGCTGAGTCCCGTCTTTCTCCCCAGTTCGCCGGCCGTCATTGGCCCCGCTTCATTTAAGATGTCAGCTGATTTCAAATCGGTGGGAAACAGACCGAGAGCCTGAGCGGCTGCCTGATGAAACAGAACCGTTCTTGTGCCCAATTTCCGAAAAAGCTGAACGGAAGTCTTTTCCAACTCACTTCTGGAATCTCTTGTTGACAACTGACAGTCCTCCCTATAAAATCAAATTTATCTTGATAATCGAGATAATTAATAATCAAACTATTATCATGATATCAAACCTTACTTAGAAAAGGTAGAGGAGGTAGAATAAATGGATACAACAGCCGCAAAATATCCTTCCACTAAATTTGTGGTTCTCGGTCTTTTGCTGGGCATTTTAATGTCGGCAATGGACAATACAATTGTTGCCACAGCGATGGGCAGCATCGTGGCTGATCTTGGAAGCTTTGATAAATTTGCATGGGTAACTGCATCCTACATGGTAGCGGTGATGGCTGGAATGCCGATTTACGGCAAGCTTTCCGACATGTACGGCCGAAAACGTTTTTTCCTGTTTGGACTTATCTTTTTCTTAATCGGGTCGGCATTATGCGGAATCGCACAAACAATGAACCAGCTGATCATCTACCGGGCCATTCAGGGGATTGGGGGCGGAGCGCTCCTGCCGATTGCCTTCACGATTATCTTTGATTTGTTTCCGCCGGAAAAACGCGGAAAAATGTCAGGCATGTTCGGCGCTGTATTTGGATTATCAAGTGTTCTCGGCCCGCTGTTAGGCGCTATTATCACAGACTCTATCAGCTGGCACTGGGTGTTTTACATCAACGTCCCTATCGGTGCACTGTCATTGTTTTTCATCATTCGCTATTACAAAGAATCGCTGGAGCATAAAAAGCAGAAAATTGATTGGGGCGGCGCGATTACTTTAGTCGTATCCATTGTGTGCCTGATGTTTGCGCTTGAGCTTGGCGGCAAAACATACGACTGGAATTCGATTCAAATCATTGGCCTGTTTATCATTTTCGCTGTTTTCTTTATTGCCTTTTTTATTGTGGAGAGAAAAGCGGAAGAACCGATTATCTCCTTCTGGATGTTTAAGAACCGCTTGTTTGCCACAGCGCAGATTCTCGCTTTTCTTTATGGCGGAACATTCATTATTTTAGCAGTGTTTATTCCGATTTTCGTACAGGCGGTATACGGCAGCTCAGCGACAAGCGCAGGCTTCATTCTGACACCGATGATGATCGGATCAGTGATCGGAAGTATGATCGGCGGAATCTTCCAAACGAAGGCAAGCTTCCGCAATCTGATGCTGATTTCCGTCATATCTTTCTTTATCGGCATGCTGCTGCTTTCCAATATGACGCCGGACACAGCGCGCGTATGGCTGACTGTCTTTATGATGATTTCAGGCTTCGGCGTAGGCTTTAACTTCTCGCTTCTCCCGGCAGCATCCATGAATGATCTTGAACCTCGTTTTCGGGGAACGGCCAACTCCACGAATTCATTTTTACGATCATTCGGCATGACGCTCGGCGTCACGATTTTCGGCACGGTTCAGACGAACGTATTCACAAACCAGCTCAGCGATGCCTTCAGCGGGATGAAAGGCTCCGCCGGCTCAGGCGCTCCGCAGAATATCGGTGATCCACAGGCGATTTTCCAAGCCGGCACACGATCACAGATCCCTGCTGCGATTCTGAACCGGATCATCGACGCCATGTCATCAAGCATCACATATGTCTTTTTACTTGCTTTGATTCCAATTGTCCTCGCGGCGATCACCGTTTTGTTCATGGGAAAAACAAGAGTCAAAACAACTGAGGAAATGACGAAGAAAGCAAATTAATACAAAAAGCAGTACACCTCGAGTGTACTGCTTTTTTTCTATTAAACACCTAATCTTGCAAGAATAAACGTCCATATGCAGATGATCAATAGCAGAATCAGACTATACATCACTGTCCGTTTAAACAGCTTTGATTCCTTCCCTGTCTGGCCGACCGCGGCAGCGGCAATGGCGATAGATTGCGGAGAAACGAGCTTCGCCATCACCCCGCCCGCCGTATTTGCGGCTAACAGCAAATCAGAACCGGCACCGATCTGTGCTCCGGTGACAACCTGCAAATGCCCGAACAGAGCGTTATTGCTGACAACTGAGCCAGTAATGAACACGCCGATCCAGCCGAGAACAGGACTCACAAACGGGAACAAATCGCCTGTTTTCGCCAGTGCCAGCCCGATGGAAGAGCTGAGCCCCGCGAAGTTGGCCAGATTGGCAAACGCCATCACAAAGCAGATCGTGACAATCGGCATCCACAGTTCTTTCCCTGTCTCCTTCAAGCAACTGAAGCCATCCCGATAAGAGAAATTTTTGCTGAACAGTCCTGTAACGATGACTGCGGCTAAAATCGCTGTACCTGTCGCTGATAACAAATCGACTTTAAAAATCGCATCAAGCGGCATGGCAGATGGGGCAATGGGCGGCATTTTCATAATTTGCTGATGCAGAAAAGGCATCTTGAACAAAAGCGTTGTCTGATAGAAGAGCCCGCCTTCTTGGAAAAGCGCTTTGAATGCAGGAAGGCTCCAGATGGTGATCGCCGCAGTTAAAATGTAGAAAGGAGACCACGCTTTGGCAATGTCTGCGGCGCTGTATCTCTTTTTCTCACCGGTTTCTTCGGCTCCCTGCTCACGGTAAATCTGTTTCGGCTGCCACTTGCGCAGGAAGAGCGCAAGCCCGCCCATACTGAACAGCGCCGCCAAAATGTTAGCTAATTCCGGTCCGAGCACAGCCATTGTCAGCGTCTGAACCGCTGTATATATACCGCTGACAACCAACAAGGCAGGCCAGGTTTGTTTGATTCCCTTCATCCGGTCTAATAAGAACACGAGTAAAAACGGAATCAGAAAAGTAATCATCGGCAGTGTCCAGATCAATGCCCGAGACAGCTCAAGAGAAGACAAGTCTCCAATTTGCGCGCCTGTAATCACCGGTATCCCGATCGCGCCAAAGGCTCCAGAGGCAGCATTCGCAATCAAACAGAGCGCCGCCGCCTTTAACGGTTTAAAGCCAAGTTCTACGAGCAGCGCCGCACTAATTGCAATCGGAACACCAAAGCCGGCCGCACCTTCCAAAAATGCGTTAAAACAAAAACCGATTAATAATAGCTGTAATCTTTGGTCAGGCGAAATGCCGGCAATGCTGGAACGAATAATGGTAAACTTCCCGGTTTTCACAGCGATTTTATAGAGCCACACTGCCATCAGGACAATGTAGCCGATCGGCCACAAACCGCTTCCGATGCCTAATAAAACAGAAGAAACGGCTTTTTCAACCGGCATATGAAATGCCAATACGGCAACCAAAAAGCTGGCGGCTAGGGTCAGAAATGCCGCAAGAATGCCTTTCATCTTAAAAACGGTTAAAGCTAAGAGAAAAAAGAGAATCGGTGTGAGCGCAACCAGTGCGCTCACATACTCGTTTCCAAACGGATCATACAACTGCTCCCACATTGACAATCAGCCCTTTACTCTATAGTTGCGTTCTAATTGACGTTTTGTTCTGCAAAATGCGGTTTCAAAATGTTTTTGAGCACGTTGGCGCTGTGGTTAAACTGCTCTTTTTCTTTCTCATTTAAGTTCAGCTCAGTGATGCCAGCGACTCCGCCGCGGTTGACGACAGCCGGCACTCCGATGTACACGTCATCTGCTCCGTATTGTCCGTCCAAATATGTGCTGACTGTTAAAATGCTGTTTTCATTATGAAGAATCGCTTTAGTGATTCGCGCAAGGCTCATGGCTACCCCGTAATACGTCGCGCCTTTTTTCTCAATGATATGATAAGCGGCGTTTTTCACGTCATCCACGATCTGGTCAAGCTCTTCTTGTTTGTATGCTTCGTTTTTCTCAACCAGTTCACTGACCGGCACTCCGCCGATATTCGCGTGGCTCCAGACAGGAAGCTCAGTATCACCGTGTTCGCCGATAATATGAGCGTGCACATTGTGTGCCGCTGCACCGAAGTATTCGCTCAGCATGTAACGGAATCTCGCAGAATCAAGTGTTGTGCCGCTTCCGATCACTCGCTCTTTTGGCAGGCCGCTGAATTTCCATGTTGCATACGTCAGAATATCAACCGGATTTGTCGCGATTAAGAAAATGCCGTCAAATCCGCTCGCCATGACTTCACTGACGATTCCTTTGAAGATCTTTAAGTTCTTTTCTACTAATTCAAGGCGTGTCTCACCAGGCTTTTGGTTTGCGCCGGCGCAGATGCAGACAATATCAGCATCCTTGCAGTCTTCATATGTTCCGAAAGATGTTTTGACCGGATGCGGCGCAAACGCCTTTCCGTGGTTTAAATCCATTACATCGCCCATTGCTTTTTCTTTATTTAAATCAATGACCACAAGTTCATCTGTGATCCCTTGGTTAATTAACGCAAATGCATAACTGCTTCCAACAAAACCCGCTCCGATTAAAGCTACTTTATTTACACGTTCATTCATCATTTATCCTCATCCTCCAGTGTTTGTTTTTCTTTGGTGTTTGTTTGTGAAGTATTTCACATTTATATTGTGCAACATTTCACAAACTTTTGCAAGAGAAAAGATTTGTCTGATTTATGAACAAAAAAAGAAACTATCTATGATAGTTTCTTACCGTTTTCTTGAGTGATTTTCAGCATGAGAATCGCAAGACAAAGAAGGAATGTTTGTTAGTTTCTTTCGCTGCTTTCCTCAAAAAGCATTGTATCGGGCAATGTGAATGCTCATTATTTATCATGAGTGTGACGCATCGATCTGACATTGCCGGAGTCTATACATGGTGATCTCCAAACAGATAAAGTAAGCGATTGTTCACTTTAGGGTATTGTTGTTAACGAAATGTCCGGACTAAATGGGGCAAAGAACCATTTAAGCCAGAGTCATTATATAAACCATTTTGCACGTAATCAAAACCAGGTTGATTCTGGCCAGGTACTTGGGCGCTGCCGTTGTTAAAAATCACTTTGGCGTTTTTTGTATCAGTATCCGCCGATAACGTCAGAGTGTAAATGCCGTCTGCATTCTTACTCATTGCTTTTCCCGGCCAAGATCCGGTCAATTCTATTGCCTGCCCCCCATTCTCCTTGTATACATATGCATTAACTTGACTCCAATTATTTAGGTTTTGATAGCCTATTCTTTTCTCAGAAGATGGGTCTGTTTTTACAAAAGTATATTCTTTTGTCCCAGATGCTCCATCACTGTTCGTTCCTGTTAAAGTGACCTTGTATGTTGTATTAAACGGGTCCCCTTTTCCGATCATTAATTGATCCCCGTCCTTAAACTGTGTCTCATCACCATGATTTATTTGATAAGCAGCTTTTGCGGTATGAGCGTCGGCACGCAGAGTTACCGTTAGCTGATCATCATAGAAAGAATGGGTTACACCTGTTTGATAATTCTCGAGGAAGACATTAGGTACATTTGCGGTATCTTCCGCATAAAGCACAACCACACCTCTGCCGCTGATTGTACCTGTCAGTATGCCATCTGTTACTTTAAACGAACCATCCCCGGCTTTATTATCGTAGCTGCCATCAGGTAAATCCGTTGAAGTATGAATGGAAACTGGTGATGAAGATGCATTTGCCAAAACAGCACCTTCAGGGCCGCGCTGATTCATGAATATCTGATTGTTTCCATCCGGGTTAGAGAGTTTCTCAGGCTGTCCGGCCATGGCATTATGAAATGTATTGACTGCAGCGATGGCTTGATCTTTAAATAAAGCACTCCCGCGATCACCTAATTGACTTTTCCCAGGGAATCTTACACCATTTCCGCCGCCCTCAGGTCTGGAGAAAAACAAGGGTGTACTTCCTGAACGAGAAGCAATAATCGCCCAGCCTAAACGAATATCATCATCGCTCATCCATGTAGATTCTTCATCATCATTGGCATACGTATCATGCGATTCCACCCATGTGACCAAATCATCCGCAGATACATGAGATGCATAATTGGAGATGTTCGATGCGCTAAAATTGCGATTCTTTAAAGCAGACCTTATGGAATGCCCATAGTTTGATGCTGTAACATTCATATAATTCGCATATGCAGCATCTCTGGAGGCACTGTCTTGTAATATTTCTCCATATTGGAATTCTGCAGATGTATCTGTGATATTCGGCCAAAAATGACTGCCAAAATCACCGTCATCCGGAAGCTCTATATGTTTGGCCGCATCATACCTAAATCCGTCAGCACCGTCATCCAATGCCCTTTCCAGAAAATGTTTCAGATATGACTGTACTTGTGTATTCTGCGTATTCCAATCATAAAGCCCCAGCAATGAATTCTGAGTGACATCCCTTCGATCGGACCAATTTTTAATTTGTGTGTTTCCATGCGTCCAATTTGAAATACTTTTAATTTCATTTGAAATCGCAGCATAGTCACTGGTTGTGTGATTGATGACGGCATCGACAATAACCTTCACGCCATATTCTTCAGCCGTCGCACACATTTCTTTAAACTCTTCCTCGGAACCCAAATACCTGTTGCCAATCTGGTAAGAGGTCGGCTGGTAAAGCCAGTACCAGTTCCCCATGCTTTTATCTCCATTATTTCCTTCCTTTACTTGATTAATAGGAGACGTCTGAATGGCAGTATATCCTGCATCATGGATATCCTTCATATTATTTTTCAAGGTGTTGAACGACCAATTCCAAGCATGAAGAATGGTCCCGCTCTTTATTGATGGCGCTGTATATTCATTTGATTGGTTCGCGGTCTCTGCATTTACAGCCACCGGCCCTGCCAGAATCAAATGAAACAGCAATAATAATCCAGCGAATAACGGCAGTAAAGAGGTATTAAATCGTTTTTTAGACATTCTGGACACTCCTTATTTCATTTTTCATTTCTGAAGACTTACTGCGGAGTCAGAAATCCCTCTTACTCAATCCTTCCACTTCCTCCTTTCAGACGCATGTGAAGACTGGAGAATTTTGTTAACGCTTACATTTTAAACTATCATACTCTCTCTATCAAAACAACTTGATAGAGTCATTTCCCAAACAGACATCTCGAGCCATTTTACATGCTTAAACAGCAAGTGGAGATATTGTCTGATTTATGAACAAAAAAAGAAACCATCTCTATGATGATTTCTTCTTAAACTCCTTTTTTACCGTTCTTCTGTAAGACAGCTTCACGATTCCGAATCGAAGCAGAAACAGAACGCCGCCGCAGACGATAAATAGGAGAATCATTTTCAGCCAAGCGAAGAATGTATGGGGAACTCCCCTGTCATACATCGTAAGCACCACTACCGCAAAGGCGACAGCTATTGATTCTATGAACTGCTGCTTCACCCGTTTATGCAGTTCTTCCTCGGTGTCTATTCTCGGCATCAGCATTCCAGAAGCTGATGCCCTGATGCAGTAATATAAGATGATAATGAACAAAAACACAAGGCTCGAGACCCATTCTTTAAACGGAAATTCAAACATAATGCCGCGGATGATCACATCCAGGAGCGCAAACGCCCCGGCTAACTTGCCGATATCCGACCAGATCTTTTGTTCTTTTTCTTTTACTCTCTTATTTTTCCCATTCACGCCTGAAAGTCTGTTATGCAGATTATTCATGACCTTCCTCCCGCACTTTTACGAATGGCTTATGGCTTACATGTTACAATAACAGCCTGCGCTTCTGCAACGAATAAATGAAAAGCCCGCCGTACAAGCCGGCGGGCAGCAATGTTTAAAACGGCCCCCAATTGATCAGGACACCGATACAAATAAACACAAGCCCGATTAAGAACCAAATCAGAGCGAGCGGCAGCATAAACCGAAGCCACTTGACGTACGGAATTCCGCTGGCGGCAAGCACTGCCATCAAAACGCCGGACGTCGGGTTCACACAGTTGACGACCCCTTCTCCAAGCATAACCGCTTCCACCGCGACCTGTCTCGTGATGCCCATCAAATCAGCGAGCGGCGCCAGAATCGGAATGAACACAACCGCTTCGCCCGATCCTGAAGAGATGAGAAAATGGAGCAGAGCGCTGGCGATATACATGCCGATTGCGCCGGCCATCGGACTGAACCCGTCCAAAACCGAAGCCAAAGCATTGACGACTGTATCCAGCAGCTTCCCATTTTCAAGAATGACAGAAATGCTCCGCGCCATCCCGACAATCAGCGCACCGTATACAAGGCTCTGACAGCCGGTAATAAAAGTTTTGGCAATATCGTTTGCCGCAAGTCCTCCAATGAATCCGGCAAGGACAGAAATAAAAATAAACGTCGCAGCCATTTGGGAATCTGACCAGCCGAGTTTCAATGCGCCGTACAAAAATCCGATCAGCGACAAACCCGCCACTCCCAAAATCAGCTTATGGCGAACGGTAAACGGCACAGACTTATCTTCTTCTTGATTCGCATCGCTCAATCCTGCCGCCGGGAACCAGTTTGTGCCTAACACACTGGCATCCTTTGATTTCTTTAATTTTCTTGTATACCAATAGATATAAATGATAGAAGACACCAAAAAGCATAAGTATATGACCACACGAAGGCCGATCCCCGAAAACAGAGGCAGCTCCGCAATCGATTGCGATAAGCCAAGCGGAGACGGTGATAAAATGGTAGAGTTAAACCCGGCATAGCAGCCAATATAAATAACAGCCGCACCCGCGACCGCATCCCATTTTAAGGAGCGTGCGACGATAAGGCCGATGGGGATGAATCCGATCACTGAATTCACGACAATTCCAGTCGTTCCAAGAATAGAAAACAACGCACCGACAATACAAATAAATAATAATTGCTTTGTGCGGAACTTGCTGATGACATTGTAAATCAGTCCGTTGATGGCACCTGTTTTTTCTAAAATAGCGATCGTGCCGCCTGTGAATAAAATCAGAAAAATAATAGGCGCTGATCCCACCATTCCATCCTGAAGAGAAGTGAAAAAGCTGATCAGGCTGACCGGAGACTGTTCAATTGAATGGTAGCTTCCCGGCACCGCAGTGGTAACCTCCCCTTTCGTCACACGGTCAAATTCTCCCGCCGGCACAATATACGAAGCAACGGCGCAAATGAAAGCGATGATAAATAAGAGGACATAGGCGTCAGGCATGTTAAAGGCGGTGCGTTTCTTCTTTGGCTGTGTTTCGGCTGCTGGCATACTCATATTTCGATCCATCCCCTCTTTTTAGAAAATATCTATTATTCTGAAAAATATAAATATGTGCTATATTATAAACAGCCAATCTACCTGTTTCAATATAAAAAAAGGAATGAAGGAGGTTTTTCTTCCCATGCAAAAACTCTCAGAAGAAATGAAACAAACCGTAATGCACATCTTTGAACATCTTCACGCCAACCCTGAAGTCAGCTGGAAAGAATATGAGACAACTGAATTTCTTAAACAAAAACTCGAAGATGCAGGGTGCCGCACGCGCACGTTTTCAGATTGTACCGGAGTTGTCGGCGAAATAGGTTCGGGTTCGCCTGTTGTAGCTGTCCGCGCTGACATTGATGCATTATGGCAGGAGGTCAACGGCACATTTCGCGCCAATCATTCCTGCGGGCATGATTCGCATATGACAATGGCTTTAGGTACGTTAATGCTGCTGAAAAAACAGCCGCAGCTTCCGAACGGAACGATACGTTTTATCTTTCAGCCCGCAGAAGAAAAAGGCGGAGGCGCTCTGAAAATGATAGAGGAAGGCGTGCTTGATGACGTCGACTATTTGTATGGCGTCCATGTCCGTCCAATTCAGGAAACCCAAAACGGACGCTGCGCCCCATCCATTCTGCACGGGTCAAGCCAGCACATCGAAGGCACAATCATCGGAGAGGAAGCTCATGGCGCACGTCCGCATCTTGGCAAAAACAGCATCGAAATCGCTGCATTCCTCGTACATAAGCTGGGGCTGATTCACATTGATCCGAAAATCCCGCACACAGTCAAAATGACAAAGCTTCAAGCCGGCGGCGACAGCTCCAACATCATTCCCGGAAAAGCGACCTTCAGCCTTGACCTGCGGGCGCAAACAAATGAAGCCATGGAGACGCTGATCGCAGAAACAGAAAGAGCCTGCGAAGCGGCTGCCGCGGCATTCGATGCGAAAATTAAACTTCACAAGGAACACAGCCTTCCGGCGGCAACACAAAATAAAGAAGCTGAAGGCATTATGGCTGAAGCAATCACAGACGTTATCGGAGCTGATCAGCTCGATGAACCGCTTGTGACAACCGGCGGCGAAGACTTTCATTTTTATTCTGTGAAAGTGCCGAACCTTAAAACGACCATGCTTGGCCTCGGCTGCGGACTTCAGCCAGGACTCCATCACCCGCATATGACCTTTGACAGAAACGCGATGTTTACCGGGATTCACATTTTAGCAAACGCCGTGTTAAAAACGTTCCAAAAAGCCGATACACTCGCATCAGCCAACGCTTCTTAAATCAAAAAAGCAGCCTGCGAACAGGCTGCTTTCTTCATTATTTCTTTAGATCTTCAATTGAGTTGACGTTTTTCATATATTGAGGCACAACAAGACCCATCTTCACGCCAGTGATACTGACGCCTACATCATCATATTTGCCTTTATATTTGACAGCGTATGGTTTATGGGTATTCGGCAGCCATGCGGAAAGGGATGCGTCCGCGCTTCCCGTCGCAATCGCCGTCCACATCGGACCAGCTTCTACCTGAGTGAGTTTCACGTCATAGCCCAAGTCTTCTAACACTTTGCCCATAACGTTTGTACTTGCAATCTCACTGTCCCACGCCACATAGGCAAGGTTGATTTTGTCTCCCTTGACCTTTTGCACGCCTTTGGTCCACTCCGCGATTTGATCCTTATGCTTCTTCACATACTCAGCAGCGGCTTTGGAAGGTTTCTCGCCTTCTTCCACCTTGATCATCACTTCACCCATGTCGTCTTGCGTCCATTTAAACTGGCTCAGAAGCTTAACGGCATTCGGCTGTTCTTTGCTGAAGCCTTTTCTGGTGATCGTATGAATCTCCTCAGCACTGCCGTAAGTTTTTTTCGGATCATCGAGATATTTTAATTTATATCTGGAGAACATCCAATGCGGTGTCCATCCTGTGATAATAATTGGTTTCTTACGGTCGTATGACTTTTTGAGCGTAGCAGTCATAGCAGCGCTTGACGATGAAATCAGTGTCCAGTCGTCCAGGTTATAATCCTTCAACGCTTGATCAGTCAGGCTCATAATACCTGAACCGGGGTCAATCCCGATGATCGTCTTATTCACCTGTTCAGCCGCGGACGCATTTTCGTCGTTTTCTTGTCCGCAAGCCGCAAGTGAGAGTGCCAGCATGGCGGAAACACCGATACCGATGATTTTTTTAAACATCAGGCATTCCCCCTGCTTTTCTTCTTCACTTTAATATTTTGTGTAATACGGTCGAGCGTAATCGCAACGATAACGATAGCGATACCTGCTTCTACACCAACCCCTGTTTTCAGCTGTGTAACGGCGCTGTATACTTCTGAACCTAGTCCAGGCGCACCGACCATTGCTGCGATAACAACCATTGATAATGCAAGCATGATACTTTGGTTGATCCCGGCAAGAATGGTTTTTGTTGCAAGCGGAAGCTGAACCTTAAACAAACGCTGAGCTGTTGTAGAACCAAACGCTTCAGTTGCTTCAATCAGATCCGCAGGCACTTGTTTAATACCGAGAACCGTCATACGGATTGTCGGCGGCATTGCGAAGATAACAGACGCAACAACACCCGGCACAACACCGATATTAAAGAAGAAAATTGCCGGTAAAAGATATACGAAAGCAGGCATTGTCTGCATTAAATCAAGGATAGGCGTTACGATACGGCGAACCGTTTCTTTCTGAGATGCCCAAATTCCGATCGGCACACCGACTACAATCGAAATAATGACGGACGTGACAACCAGCGCTAACGTTTGCAGCATGGGGTCCCAATATCCTAAATAATCAATTACGAGAAACCCAATTAAAGTGAACAGCGCAATTCCTCTCGTACTGATCCACCATGCAAGAGCTGCGAAAATAATCGTTAACAAAATAGAAGGTATAAATCCAAGCCCGCTTACAATCCCGTTTACAAAAACGGCCAAGCCATTTGCGATTCCGTCGAGGAACCCGCCGAACGTTATCGTAATCCAGTCAACAAAACGGTCAATGATATCTGCTAAAGGTATTCTAGGCAGTCTATCCAATTTACTTCACCTCCCGTACAGAAGGATCTTGTGTTTGCTCAGCAGTGCCTTCAACATTGATATAATCGTTATTGCCCGCAAGTGCGCCAATCAGCGCGCCTCTTACGACAATCCCTTTCATTCTTTGCTTTTCATCTACAACCGCAATTGGAATATTCGCGTCAGACACAACGTCAAAAATCTCAGTCAGATACGTATTCTCTGGTACAGTCGTAAATTCCGTATTCAAGATATCCTGAAGGGATAAATCAGACTCGGCTGCTTTTTTCGCATCAGCTGCGTAAATGACACCTAACAATTGTTTCTGTTTATCGACTGCATAAATAGATGAAATCCCTAGGTTTTTCATCAGTGTTAACGCAACGCGAGGCCCTTTATCAATCCGCACCGTTTCAGCGCGTTTCATAATGTGGCCGGCAGTTAATACTTTAGACAAATCAACGTCCTCAACGAATTTCTCAACATATTCGTTGGACGGATTCATGAGGATTTCTTCCGGCGTGCCGATCTGAACGATATTTCCGTCCTTCATCAGAGCGATTCTGTCGCCGATGCGAAGCGCTTCGTCCAGGTCGTGCGTAATAAAAATAATCGTTTTTCCGACATTATCATGCAGATCCAGAAGCTCATCCTGCATATCTTTACGGATTAATGGATCAAGCGCACTGAATGCTTCGTCCATCAGAAGGATGTCCGGATTATTCGTCAAAGCGCGGGCAAGGCCGACACGCTGCTGCATTCCGCCCGAAAGCTGATCAGGGTATTGGTGTTCAAATCCTTCAAGTCCGACAAGTTTAAGCGACTCAAGCGCTTTTTGCTGGCGCTCCTGTTTGTCTACACCTTGAAGCTCCAGTCCGTATTCTGTGTTTTCAAGTATCGTTCTGTGCGGGAACAGAGCGAACTTTTGGAAGACCATACTGATTTTTTTCCGGCGGACTTCCCGGAGCTGGTCTTTAGACATATTTGTTATCATGTCACCATCAATGTAAATTTTTCCGGCAGTCGGTTCAATAAGCCGGTTTAACAGCCGTACTAAAGTTGATTTACCGCTCCCTGATAGACCCATGATGACAAATATCTCACCATCATATACATCAAAATCTGCTTGGTTAACCCCAACGGTTGATCCGGTTGCTTTCAGGATCTCTTTTTTATTTTTTCCGTCGGCAAGCATTTGAACTGCTTTCTTGGTTTGTTTCCCAAAAATTTTAGAGACTTTCTCGACTTTTATCTTAATCGGTTTCTCATCTACACTCATATTTTCCCTCCATATTAAGCAATCTTTATTACCGTACCATTTATGTAACAACACACACAAACCGCATATTCTCTTTTATTCTGTACCATTTCATGATAAACATCCCTGTGACCCCAAGACCTTATTTATGCTTCTAAATACTCGGTAATCCTCCTTTATTATTGTATTTTACAGGTAAAATTAAGCCTTTTTAAAATTGAAAACGCTTTTATTGAACCGAAAATCCTTCTTCCTCTTATGACTTCAAGCTCCTTTACTGGAAAAATAAGTTGCTTTTTCATCTCTATGTAATGTATTATAGTTTCATGACTATGAAACAATCAGAAGACCATATCAGAGCTCACATATTCAAAGCATTGTCTGACGAATCCAGGCTTGCAATTATTCGTACGCTTTATTACAGCGGAAAAGAACTCAGCTGCGGTGAAGTAGGTGAAAAATGCAATATCGTCAAAACCACAGCATCTTATCATTTCAAAACGCTGCGTGAAGCGGGATTGACTGCAACGCGAAAAGATTCACGGACAAAATATGTCAGGCTGCGTGAAGACACCTTTCAAACATACCTGCCTGGCTTTCTGGAGACCCTCTAAAAAGGGTTTTCTATATACATATCTGTTTCATAGTTTCATAATTATAAAACTATAGGAGTGTTAAAAGTGAAACTTATTTGGCTTTTTTTCAGTGTAATGTTTGTCATCGGCACAGATACCTTTTTGCTCTCACCGCTTCTCCCGCTTTTGCAGGACCAATTCCATGTCTCCACTGATTTGTCAGGCTGGATGGTCAGTGCTTATGCGCTCGGTTATGCGCTGTTTGCTTTGGCAGCCGGTCCGATCTCTGACCGCTTTAATCGGAAAACAGTGATGCTGTCGGGGCTTGCGGGCTTTATCCTTTCCACGTTTTTATGCGGCATCGCTCCCTCCTTTGCCGCCATGTGTGCATTCCGTTTTGCCGCCGGTGTCAGCGCCGCGTTTGTGACGCCTCAAATTTGGGCATCCATCCCTGTCATCGTCCATGCCTCAAAAGTGTTAAAAAGCATGGGGATTGCAACAGCAGGATTAGCGGCTTCACAAATGCTCGGGCTTCCGATCGGCGGATTTTTGGCTTCCTTCACTTGGCACACGCCCTTTTTCGTTCTGTCAGCAGGCTCGCTGGTTCTCCTGTTCATTTTGGCGGCGGCCATGCCAGATATTCGTCCTGCAGAAGCGGCAGCACACCGTTCATCTATAGTCAGCCCTTATCGTGAGCTGTTTTCACTGCCAAAAACATCGATGATCCTGCTTGCTTATTTTCTCTTTCAAACAGGAAATTTCGCCACGTTCAGCTTTCTCGGCACCTGGCTTTCTGCAGATTATCATCTAACCGTATCCCAAATCGGCGCCGCGATGCTTGTACTGGGGCTGGGAAATATGCTTGGAAGCCTTATAGGAAGCAAAATTGCATCAAAGCTCGGAACGTTTAAGACATTAATCAGCGGCATGCTGATGATGGGCGGGCTCTATTTTTCCCTTCCTTTCTTCCCTACCTTATTTATTGTAGAAACCAGCTTTTTTCTGACTTTCTTTATAGCGGGGATCATTTTTCCGTTAATGATGGGGATATTCCAATCCATTTCACCGAACGCGCGCGGAACGATTGCATCTCTTTCCAATGCGGCTATGTATGCAGGGACCACTGTCGGCACATGCCTTGCCGGATTTTTATATCAAAACACGCATCATTTTGGGGCTGTCACGGCGTTTACGGCGATTTTATTTGTCCTGTCTATGGCCCTTTATCAAACAAGCAGAAAAAACAAACACCAAGCTGCCGGTTTCCATGTAAAAAGCACCTCATGATGAGGTGCTTTTATTACTCAAGCTCAGTTTGTTTCGTTTCTTTTCCCATAATCAAAATACACGCGACCGCCAGTAAAATGGCAATGCAAAAGATTGAAAAAATCACTGAAAACGAAATATGGCGGGCGGCGAGTGTTCCGACGAGCAGCGGGCCGAAAATGCCGCCGATTCTTCCGAACGCCGCTGTGGTTCCTGAACCTGTCGCCCGAATCGATGTTGGATATTGCTCCGGTGTATAGGCATACAGCACGCCCCACGCGCCAAGATTAAAGAAGGACAACAGCATTCCAGCCGTCAGCAGCAGACCTAAGGAATCTGCCGTTCCGAAGAAATACGCGCTTCCCGCTGTTCCGATCAAATAAATGACCAGTATCCATTTCCGGCCCGCCTTTTCGATCAGCCACGCAGCCGAAAAATAGCCCGGAAGCTGAGCAAGCGTCATCAGCAGAACATATTCAAAGCTTTGAATCATGCTGAACCCTTTTAACAGCATCACACTCGGCAGCCACAAAAACATCCCATAATAAGAAAAGACAACGCAGAACCAGACGATCGACAGCATTACCGTCGGCCGTACATACTGTTTCGCCCAAACGCTTTTCACGTTCTCCCACACCGATTTCTTTTTCATAGAAAGCGATTCGTACTTTGGCGAATCAGGCAATCCTGTCCGCAAGTACAGCGCATAAAATGCCGACAGTGCGGTTAAAAGCAAAGCCGCCTGCCAGCCGAAGCTTGGAATGACAAAATAAGAAATAAGCGCCGCTGCCAGCCAGCCCACAGCCCAAAAGCTTTCGAGAAGCACAATGACCCGGCCCCGTTTTTCAGGCACAACCGCTTCCGAAACAAGCGTTGAAGCGACAGGCAGTTCGCCTCCAAGCCCCATCCCAATTACAAAACGCAGAATGAGAAATGCCGATAAGCTTGTGACGAAAGCTGATATACCGCTTCCGATTGAAAAGCATAAAAGAGTAATGATAAATACTTTTTTGCGGCCGATTCGATCAGCCAGCAATCCAAACAAAAACGCACCCACAGCCATGCCGATGGAATTTACGCTTCCGATCCATTTCATTTCTTCAGGCGAAAGATTCCACTCCACGTGGAGCGCGGCGATAATAAACGATAATATTCCGACATCCATTGCATCAAACAGCCACCCTAAACCGGCGACACCCAGCAGCTTACGCTGGGATATAGGCTGTTGTTTCCCCATAGCCAACACCTCTGATATGCAAAATGATTACCGTTTAAGTTTACACCTGTCTTTACACATTGTCATTACCTAATTGATGTCAATCAAAAACCCCGCTTATGATTCACAAGCGGGGGTCTTTTTATTGCTGTAATGCTGCTTTTTTAATATTATCCTGCAGCTGGGCAATTCGTCTTGCGCCCTCTTCCCGAAGGCGTTTGTTTTCTTCTTCGATTTGTTTTGTTTCCTGCATGCCGCTGACAATCGTGTTCCAAGAGGATTCGATCGTTTCTATATCAATGCTTGGTCTGCCGGCCATTCTGGCAATTTCAACACTCTGGTTCGAGATGTTCTCCGCATTGCGTTTCAGCATCTCATTTGTCCGGCGGTCAAGCTCGCTCATAGAGTCAGCCACAAGCTTTTGGCGTTTCACCGTAACAGCCTGAATAATGCCGTTTTTGAAAATCGGAATGGTGATGATAAAAGCGGAGTTAATTTTCCCGATCAGCTTAGTGTTACCGCGCTGGAGCAGTCGGATCTGCGGTGCGGTTTGAAGCGCCACCATTCGCGCCATATCAAGATCATACACGCGTTCCTCAAGCGCCTGAATGCCGTTGCGCAGCGTATCGAGCTGCATTTGCGCAAGCTGGTTTCCGCTTGCCGCTTTTTCTTCATATGAAGGAAGGATTGACTGCATCTCTTCCAGCTTCATTTGACCGGCAACAACGTATTTTTCAAGCTCCATGTAGTAGTTGATATTGTTTTCATACATTTCATCGAGCGTGTAGTTTGTTTTTGTCATCTCATCTTTATATTTAGAAATCTCAACGTTGATTTTTTCAATTTCTCCGCCGAGCGTCTGGTACTTTTTAAAGATTTTCTCAATCATGCTGCCGCCGCGTTTGAAGATTTTGGCCATCAGTCCCTTGGGCTCGTCAAAATCATTTTTGTCAAAGCGGTCCATGATTTTTCCAAGCTGAGTCAGCATTGTGCCTGAGTCTGTCACGCTTGTTGTTTTCATCATTCCTAAGATGCGGTCAGAGAACTTGGAAATTTCAACAGCCGGCTCCTTTCCATACTCCAGCAGCTCCATATGGTTTTTCACGTCAATTTGCTGGGCGAGGCGCTGCACCTCTGGTTCCTGGCGGAGCTGCAGGCGGATATCGTCTGCCTTTTGCTGAGAAATTTCTTCGTTTTTATCGAGAACAAGCGGATTTTGATTTTCTGTTGTCATGCTTTTCTTCTCTCCTTACTTTTGGGTAATCGTTCTGAACAGCCTTTTCACGAGCGAAGGCTCTTTATAGTCCTGCTGAAACACCATGTCGTCCAGCCAGTGGATATCATACTGATCCTCTTCAATATAATGCTCAATGTCTTGATGTCCGGGAGGATTATAAATGACGATATCAATTCCGATTTCATTCAAAAACAGCAGGGCTGCGGCGTCTGATCGTGTGAGCTCACCGTTCATTTCCGTATGATACAGCACCAGTTTCGGAACAGTCTGCGCATAGTCGAACATTTGAATCAATTTCAGCAGGTTAGCGGGAAGGTTTGTTGTTTGTTTAAACAAGTAGATTTGAACATCCTTGACCTGTTCCTGATGCAATGCCTTCAGCCGCGGGTGTCTGCACATTCTCGAGATCGTTTTGGCGATCGCGGTCTGAATGCCTGCCGGAAGCTGTTTGTACTGCCACACATTGCTTGCGATCAGCTTGTCCGGATCGATGTTTCCTTCATGATCAAGCGCGTGGCTGTAATGAAATTGATAGTTTGATCTGATTTCTTCTGTTAACGGAAAGCTTCGAACCATCTCCGTTTCTGGATAGTCCGCCATTGTATGAAGTCTGTTCCAATATTCTTTATTGTCCTTCGACACACCCATAATTTTGGCAAACACATTCGGAATATCGATCGAATGTTTATCGGCTTTGAAATTCGGGCGAATAAACGCACGTTCTTTCGCAATTAAAAACAGTTCATCATAGGTCGTTTTCAGCGTCACGGAAACCGGTGTGTGGTCTCTGAACTGCCAAGGCTTGTACAGCATGGATTCCTCGTGATTCAGCACATGCTCAATTTCCTTTGTCGATCGATACGCCACCGTTGATTTACGGTCAGGTTTTTCTTTGGGGAATGGCTGAAGATCTGAAACATCCGGAAGCTTTTCCGTGAAGCTTAGCTCCTGCTTAGGGTCAACGAGCGTCAGCTGATCGGTTCCCGCCGGATGGAACAATAGAACATCACAGCCGACAAGCATCAAATAATATAAGAAATACAGCTGGCTTTTTGTCGCGTCTCCATACCAGACCACCTTCGGCATCTCCCGCTCTATATCGGCTTTTTCCAGCCAAGGATTCAGGTGGTTCAAAGAAAACTTTGAAACATCAAGAAGCACTCTGCGAAAATCAGGATGATTCAGCCCCTGCTCATGATTTTCGGCAAAGGTATGTAAAAGCGTCATCAGTGCTTTTCTTAAATGGCGGTGCAGCAATGAATTGGAATGCTTCGCAATCAGCTGTTCCCCGTCCAGAAAGGCGACAAAGCGGCTGACCGAAAGGCCTTTTTCCTTCTGGTTGATGGAATGAATATGCTGAAGCGCCTGAAATGTTTCGGGTGCAATTGTTTTATCAAGTGTTTCGCTCAGGACATAAATATGATCGTTTACAGAAAGTTCATACAGCTCGTTAAAGTAGTCGGTCTCATCAATGGGCGTGCCCAGTATTTGCCCGGCAAGCCTCGAAAAAGCAAGACCTTGTTCATTCTCATAGTGATCCCGCTCCGGCAATGGCTGAAACAGCATGCTTTTCCAATCACCATCGGCCGGAACAGCTTTATGAATGATTAGCTCTTCTTGTCTCATCATATCCTCCTTTCTGGTTTGTTTGTGTATATTACACGTGTTTTAATTTGGATATTTGCGATAAAACTGACGCTGTGATTTCTTCACCCGCCAGCATGCCGCTTGCAATTGTTTTGCGTAGTTCCGGATCGTGACTCAATACCTCTCCGTGCGCGGGTGCGATGCCAAAATCAGCTTCCCGGATCAGTTCAAGATCAAGCAGCGAGTCTCCAGCCGTATAGATTTCATCAAGAGAGAGCCTGGATTTCAGGTATTCAACTGCTTTCCACTTATTAAGCGGATTGGGAATAAAGTAAAGCTTCCGCCCCTGCAGAGATACTTGCCAGCCCTTATCGGCGCCCCACTCTTTCACAGCGGATATATCGATATACGGTATTTTTTCCTCATGTAAAATGAGATACACGAAATAGTGATGGGCGATTCGGGTTCTTTTTACCGCCTCTGATAAAGAGAGACCTGCGATTTCCCTCAGCATGGCCTCGATCGGCAGACACGACGCCAGCTCCTCTTTCATCAGCTCGTCCCACTCTTTCAGAGGCTCGCCGTCTTTTAAGATGCACCCGCCATTTGTTGTCACCGCATATTCCGGCACAATGTCCTGCTGGAAACATCCGATTCTCTTATACTGTTCGTTTGTACGCGTGGTGACGGGGATAAAATAGTGATCCTTCTGAATCTGATTTAAGTGCTCTTTTACGGCTGAGGAAATATAGGAAAGCTCCCGCCCATTTAATGTTTCAATCAGCTCAATCCCGGCTTCCTTATCGGGCGTGCCGATCATGCGCCTTGAATAAATTAATGTTCTGTCTAAATCGCTGGCAAACGCGTTCATAGGCTTTTCTCCGCCGGACGAATCAGCCCGCAGCAGCTGTAAGACATGTTCTCGTATTCTTCTACAGGCACTCCCCGATCCTTTGCCAGTAAAAGAATATGTTTCAGCGTTTCTTCAGCGCCAGGCTGAATCAGTATTTTCCAAGGCACTCTGCGAAGAAGCACACGGGTCGTTTCTCCGACACCAGGTTTAATCAGGTTCGTATTGCTGATGCCAAATTGCTTTCGGATCGTCTCAATGGAAGCCAAGCCGTCCCAAGCCGGTTTCATACGTACGCGCTGCAAGCCAATCGCCAGACGTTCTGCTTCTTTAAAAATAGACGGAAATTGCTCGGCTATCGTTTCAATATAGAATACAGAAACATCCTCTTCGCTCAGCTCACGGTAATATTTCGCCCCGTGAAAATCATCCGGCCCGATCCATTTTTCATTTAAGACCGTGCGGCTGACAAGACCCGAGACCGTAGAGTTCAAGCAGGCACTCGGAATCAGAAAATCCTCCTTCGTTCCGTAGATGTCCGCGCAATCACCCGGATCGGCAAGCACCGCAATTTCTGAGGAAAGTCTCGTATTCCAGCGCTGGTTAAACTGTTCGATGGATCGATTCAGTTCTTTAGTAATAGCGCCTTTGCCTGTCCAGCCGTCGATAAAGGCGATTTTTCCTTCTGGATGATGCTTCAGCATATACTGCAAGGCGTTTTCATCAATTCCCCTGTCCCGAATAATCGATATGCTGTAGTGCGGAACTGAGACGTGATACTTCATCTTGATGTACCGTTTGATCAATACACCGATCGGCGTGCCCGCCCTTGCCAGACTGCACAAAACCATATGCTCACCGTGTTTGGCGAAAAGCTGCTCCGCTACAGCTCCGGCCGCTAACGCAACCTTCTGTTTACTATCTTCAAGCGAGGCATAAAACAGTTTCATATATTCATCTGTCGGCTTATATTCGATCGGCAGCATCTCTGAGTAATGGGTGCCGCTTTGGATCGAGCGTTCCCGTTCTTCCGTGCTTTTTTCAATCGAAACAGCGGACAAATCTTTTAATAGAAAGGTGACATCCTCCTTCGGATAGCTCCCAATCTGGTCAATTATCTCAGTCAATTCAGATCACACCTTTCCTGAAAGGGTTACAATGTGGATATGCGGCACTTCTTTTTCTTTGAATATATGAAAAATTGGCTGTAACGCCTCATCCGAAACGGTCTTTTCAAGACAGAAAAAGACCTCGTCATACGCTCCGGCGGGGAGGTTATAGATAAAATGGCGAACCGCCTCATCTTCGGGATTCATAAATGAATAACCGTTTTGCACAGCATAGCCCGCTTTGACAACAGGGTGAATCGGGCTGCGGGTAGTAGAGTGATAGGAAATGGAGCCCTGAAGATGCGCTGCGATTTTCATAGGAATGTACATCAGCTCTCCCGTTCCAAGCACAAGCGTTCTTCTCCCCTTCCGATACTGTTCCACATGCTGCGCAGCTAGGCGGCAGGCCTCGTGAACCGCCTGCCTGTCACTCGCCTTTAAGCCAAATCGCCCTGTTTCCTTCACATAAAAATGCTCGTCTGCGAATGTGGCCGGCTGATAGGGTAAGGATGCAAAGAAGCCGGACAAGTCGATGTCTGTTCTGTGTATTGCTGATTCCTGCGGCTTTGGTCTGTAATCGTAGGAGGACTCTGACAAAAGCTCTCCCTTAAAGGAAATGCGCCCAGACAGTAAAGCTGTTGTTGATATGGTAACCCCTAATTCCCGTTCCGCTTCATCATAAGCTTGTTTGTGCTCCTCAGTGCGCCAATCCAATAAAGACAAAACAGCGTATTCTTTGCGGGGGAACTTCGATTGTATATCCCGAATGATATGCAGTGCGGTTTTTCCTGTCGTGATTTCATCATCCACGAGAATCACCGGGCAATCGTTGTTGATCATATGAGGTTCCGCATAGCACAGCTGGTCGGTCGCATGGGAGTGCTCCTCGACAAATGTAATGGAAGGCTCGTTGTTTCGTATCAATTCACGTGTTGTATGGACATACGACGCATTCTCAATGCAGTCATAAACCGCGTGTCCAAGGGCTGTCGCCGTTTCCGCAAACCCGATCACAAGCGGCGCTTCCTCTAGTGCAATACGCTGCTTTTGCAACGTTCGATAAGCAGCCCGAAGCCCGCTGTCCGTTCCTGAAAGAAACCCGTTCAGAATGTCGGCCTTCTCCTTCAGCTCACGGCCCGTTTTTCGTTCAGCGTACTCCAAAGCAAGCAGCCCTGACGCCAAAAGCGGCTTCAGCGGATGAACTGGAATATGCTTTCCCAGCACTTTGCTGACAAATAAAAAACCCCTTTTTTTGTTTACACGCGCCGCCATTTCAAATAAGACTTGCTCCGGAATAGAAAGCGGATTGTCAGTGACCGACAGATCAACCGCCATATTGTCCAATATTTGAAGTGTTTTGCTGTTCGTTGAGCAAATCGGAGAAAGATCGGTTTTCATGATACACCCCATAGATTTCTGATTTTATTATGATGTTCTCAGCCCATTTCATATGGGGCTTCATCTCATTCATTTTGTTGGAAAAATGGCTTTTCATCACACCGATTGAACCGTTTCCGTGATGAATAATGCTTAACGCATCCATATAGTCTTCCTTTGATACAACATACAGGCTGTTTACCGCTTTAAGCTGAGACGGGTGAATGACCGTTTTCCCGTGAATCCCGTTAGCGATATCAAGCTCTGTTTCCTTCACCAAACCTTTGACATGCTCATTCAGCTCAGAAGGCTGGTGCGCTGACAGAAGGTGAGGCTTTTGCGCTGTCTGGAAATATTCCCAGACCGGTCCAGAAACGACAAACGTCCGGCCGAAATAATTGATGACATCCGCCATAAAATCGGAAATCAGGCGAATATCATAGATGGTTTGCCCCGGCTTTCTCCGGATGCCGTATAACCCGCACAAATCAGTAGCACCGATTCGCACATTTAAAATCAAGTCCTGATATTGATGCAGAACCGCACTCAGCTCTCCGAAAGCCTCCGGCCGCGTCTCTTTAGAAAGCAAATCGGGCGTTTCTAAAATCGGCATTCCATAAATCGGCGCTCTCATATCGCGAGAAATGTTTTCCACCGTTTCCGCATAGTCACGGGCGTTCACTCCTGAACATTTCGGAAACACAAAACCGGTTAACAAATGAAGAAAGCGCTTCAAGCGTCCCGCCAGCTCCTGCAGCTGCTTCGGAGAACGCACCCTTACAAACATGAGCGGAAGATTATCCGGTTCTATTTTGTTTTGCTGAATCGCCTGTTCTATGCGCTCAAGCTGAATGTTGAGATTATGTTCAGCCTGCTCGACTTCATGATCCCCAATCGCATCCTCTAAGCAGAAAACAACGGACGTTAGATCCTCGTACTTTTGTTCAGTAATCATAGCGGCTATGTCGTGGCGGGTTGCAGGCATATATAATAGGGCTCCCAGCGCTTGTTCAAGCCATTTTTTAGGCGCCTCTTTCGTGACCTGTTTCGGCACTTGATAAAATACATGCTCTTCTTGACGCGCTGATAAATAGTGGAAATACCGCAAACCAGTCACCCTCTTTTCTGTAACAAAAAAGGAAGGACATGAAACTCCCTCCTTGTTTTGTTTTATTCTTCTTTTGACGCAGCTGTTTGTTCGCGCACCTGCTTTTGTTTGTTGATATAGTGAATGATAAATGTTACCGCAAATGCAGCGATAATGATAATGAAGAATACAGAATGCGGCATTTCATAATGGAAAGCGCTCCCTGCCATTTTCAGCGCGATAATTCCGATTAACACGAATGCTGTGTTTTCAAGTTCAGGGATTTTATCGATCAGCACAAGGAATACTTTTGCGACTGTACGCATCATTAAAATACCCAGCATACCGCCGATCAAAAGAACCCATACTTTTTCAGATACCGCAAACGCGGCCAAGATGCTGTCCACAGAAAAGGCAAGGTCCATCAGCTCAACTGAAATAACAGTTGCCCAGAAGATACCGAATGTACGGACCATCCAAGAGTTTTTCTTAATACCGTCTGCTTCCTCTTCTTTTTCGCCGATCCAGAAGTGCTTAATGACGAGCCAAGCCAGGTAAAGCGCGCCAAGCACTTTGATCCACCAGAATTTAATGAGAAGCATACCGAGTCCGATGAATATAAATCGGAAAATGTACGCTCCGAATAAACCATACGTTAACGCTTTTTTACGCTGTTTTTCCGGAAGATGTTTCACCATAACCGCAAGAACTAACGCGTTATCGGCCGATAAAAGGCCTTCCAGCACAACAAGGGAACCGATCAGACCCCAAGAAACCGGATCAGTCAGAACTTCCCCCCACATTTTCCAATCGAAAAATGAAGCATACGTAGACATGATGTGATGTAAAAATTCCAAGTTTTTTCCTCCTATTAATTGAAAACGGTGACTGCTTTATTTGTCACTCGCTTACACCTGCAAACCGTAGTTCCGGCATAATGAAGCAAGGCCGCCGGAAAAACCGCTGCCGATCGCATTGAACTTCCACTCGTTTCCGTGTCTGTACAGCTCACATACGACAACGGCTGTTTCAATGGAGAAATCTTCTCCCAAATCGAAGCGAAGAAGCTCATTTTGAGTCTCTTCATCTGCAACGCGTACAAACGCGTTTGACACTTGTCCAAAGTTTTGGCTGCGTGCTTCCGCGTCATGAATTGTAACTGTGATGCCGATTTTCTCAATGTGAGCAGGGATTTTTGAAAAATCAACGATGATCTGCTCATCATCTCCGTCGCCTTCACCGGTGCGGTTGTCACCCGTATGGATGACACCGCCGCTCGGGTGCTCAAGGTTATTATAGAAGACGAAATCGAGATCATTCACACAGTTATCATGCGCATCCACTAAAAAGGCTGAAGCATCCAGGTCAAAATCGTGTCCGCCTGAGTACTTATTTGTATCCCAGCCTAAACCGATCACCGCTTTTGTGAGTCCCGGATTTGTTTTCGTTAAGTCAACACGCTGTCCTTTTGCTAATTGAATGGCCATACTGCCTCTCTCCTTTCTGCTCTTCGTAATATGTCTTAACCGACTTGCAAGCCGTAGTCTGTTGCGATGCGGGCAAGACCGCCTTGGTAGCCTGAGCCGATAGCAGAGAATTTCCATTCGCCGTTGTGTCTGTAAAGCTCTCCAGCGATAATTGCCGTTTCAATAGAGAAATCTTCCGCAAGATCGTAACGAATAAGCTCTTCATTTGTTTCTTCATTGACAATGCGTACAAACGCGTTTGACACTTGTCCAAAGTTTTGGCTGCGCGCTTCCGCTTCGTGAATCGTGATAACAAATGAGATTTTGTCGATATTCGCAGGTACGGCGCTGAGATTGACTTTTACATTCTCGTCATCACCCTCGCCAAGACCTGTCAGGTTATCGCCTGAATGAACAACTGAACCGTTTCCGCCTTCAAGCTGGTTATAGAAAATAAAATCATTTTGAGATGCGCATTTTCCAGACGCATCTAAAAGAAATACACTTGAGTCAAGGTCAAAGTCATGACCGCCGTCATACTTATTCGTATCCCAGCCTAAACCGACAACAACCTTTGAAAGACCCGGATTTGTTTTTGTTAAATCTACTTTTTGTCCTTTTGCCAATGAAATTGCCATGTTTCATCCACTCCTTTTTCTTTTATACGTACCGGTTGACAATATCTTCTAATCTCGTATCGTTTGTGCCTTCGCCGACCGCCGCGAATTTCCACTCGCCGTCCTGGCGGTAGATTTCAGCCGTAATCAGGCTTGTTCTGCCGGCATAATTGTCTTTCAAATTGTATTTGAGCATTTCTTCATGATTCGATTGATCAACAACACGGATAAAAGCATTTTGAATCATGCCGAAATCCTGTTTTCTTCTCACGCAATCATAAATATTCACAACAAATACAAGCTTATTAATGTTGGCAGGCACTTTCGCCAAATCAATTAAAATCTGCTCATCATCGCCCGCTCCGTCGCCTGTCAGGTTGTCACCTGTGTGCTTGACACTGCCGCAGCGGCTTTTCAGGTTTCCAAAATAAATGACATTTTTCTTATCAGTGAATTTGCCGTTTTCCAGCATCAGCACTGATGCGTCACAGTCAATATTTGGTCCGCCTCCGCCGAGCAGCTTTCCAAAAAAGCCGCCGCCTGATGAAACCGGGTCCCAGCCGAGACCGACCATCAATTTTGACAGACCCGCTTTTCCTTTTGTTAAATCAATTCGCTGACCTTTTTCTAAAGAAATTGCCACACGATTCACTCCTAATCATCGAAATGTGAATATAGTCACATTTATTTTTACGTACAAACGTAACTTGAGTATGCCGTAAATTATTAATATATACGTTTTTTATTATATCAAAGTTTCGTAAAAGTTAAGAATAATTGACGAAAATCCTCGAAAAAAATCTCCCATATTTGATATATGTTTTGCAAATCATATGAATGGGGGATCTTAAACAAACCATTTGACGTGAGCGAGTCATTTTGCCTATTCTTGTATCACATTCTAAAAAGCAACGGAAAGGAAGCGGCCTTTTGATTCATTTAAGCATACTTGATCAGGCACCTGTTTCTAAAGGAGAAAGCCCCGTGACAACCCTTCAGCATTCGGTCGAGCTGGCCGGACGAAGTGAAGAATGGGGCTATAAGCGTTATTGGTTTGCCGAACATCACAGCACGAAAGGACTGGCAAGCACGGCTCCGGAAATTATGATCGCCCGTATCGCGGCTCACACAAACAAGATTCGTGTCGGGTCTGGCGGTGTGCTTCTGCCTCAGTACAGCCCGTTTAAGGTGGCCGAGACCTTTCGCCAGCTTGAGGCCTTGTATCCGAACCGGATTGACCTTGGCCTCGGGCGTTCGCCGGGCGGAACGACGAAAACCCGGCTCGCATTAACCGACGGCATCAAAAAAAGCTTAACCGATTTTAACAGACAGCTTCAGGATGTCTCTTATTTTCTGACCGATTCGCTTCCCGCCGGGCATCCGTATGCCGGGATCAAAGCGGCTCCTCTTATTGACACAGCACCGGAGCTTTGGGTGCTTGGATTAGGGGAGAACAGCGCAAGGCGAGCGGCCCATCAGGGAATCGGATATGTGTTTGGACATTTTATCAGCCCTGAACGAGGGGAAAGCGCGTTTCGTATCTATCGTGAAAACTTTCAGCCATCAGCCCATTTCACATCTCCGGCCGCACTGTTTACGATCTTTGTCATTTGCGCAAAAACAGATGAAGAGGCAGAGGAGCTCGCGTTAAGCCAGGATTTGTGGCTTCTTCGCGTCGGGAAAGGCTTGGACAGCAGGGTGCCAAGCATTGAGGAAGCGAAAGCATACCACTATACTGAATCAGACAAAAACCAAATACGAGAAAACAGAAAGCGCATGGTCATCGGTTCTCCAAGCACTGTAAAACAGCAGCTTCTAGAGCTGGCGGACCGCTATGAAGCAAATGAAATCATGGTTCTTTGCAATGTGTTTGATTTTGAGGCGAAAAAAGAATCGTATGAACGTCTTGCCGGGTTATTTCTATAAAAAAAGCAGTTTTTCCCAAAGGAAAAACTGCTTTTTATTTTTATCTGCTCCCTTTTTTACGCTGGGTTTCTTTTTTGATAAACGTCCATATCCCCTGAACTGCAAATCCGATCAGGAGCAGAACAATTAACAGCAGGGTAATGGAAGGCCCTGGCGGTGTGCCGAGCTGATAAGATGATGTCAGTCCCATAAATACACTGAATAAGGAAATGAGTATGGCTGACATAAATACCATGTTAAAGCCTTTTGCGATTCTAATGGCGAAAGCTGCCGGCAATACGAGCAGTGCCGATACGAGCAGTACGCCGATAATCGGAATAATAACTGAGATCGCAAGACCAGTGACAATGCTGAATGACATCGACAAAATGTTTGTATTGATTCCGGACGTTTTGGCTGTCGCTTCATCAAATGTCAGCAGGTAAAGCGGCCTTTTCAGCACGATAAAATAAAGCAGGATCAACAATGTAATGATGCCGATAATATAGACCTGCTGCTGGTTAACCGTCACGAGCGACCCGAATAAGTACTGATCAATGCTCATATTGGCGGCGCCTTTCGAAAGGCTGATTAAAAACATCGCGAAGGACAAACCCGCCGCCATTAAGATGGCAATGGACACTTCCGAATATGTCCGATATGCCCGCCGCATGTATTCAATTCCGACCGCGCCGACGGTCACAACGACTATGCTCGCCGCGGTAATATTGGTGCTGAGGAAAAAGCCGATGGCAACACCCGACAGTGAAATATGCGAGAGTGTGTCAGCCATTAAGGCCTGCCTTCTAAGCACAAGATATACCCCTAAAATCGGGGCCATGATGGCGATCATACCGCCTGCTAGAAAAGCTCGTCGCATGAATTCCAAGTCAAACATTTCCATCCGCCTTTTTCTCCTCTCTCTAATCGAATCACTTTATCTAAAAATTGCTGTACTTCATTTTGTTCATGAGTGACCATCACAACTGTGCGATTGTGATTTTTCACCAAGTGGTGCATGAATTCGTAAAACCCTTTTCTGCTGTCATAATCAACCGCTGTGGTCGGTTCGTCCAGCATTAAGAGATCGGGATTGCTGGCAAGCATTCTGGCAATACAGATTTTCTGCTTCTGGCCGCCCGACAAGTCACCGATTTTCCGATGGCGAAGCTCCCACATTTCCACCATTTTGAGGGCTTTTTCTACTTCGATATGATCTTCTTCATTCAAACGTTTAAACCATTTCCCTTTTGTGTACCGGCCGGATTGGACAAGCTCAAGCACGGTGCTCGGAAAACCTGCATTAAATGAAGAAATTTGCTGCGGGACATACCCTATAGTCAGACGTTTTCCTTCTGCATTCTTTTTACTGATTGTTACCTTGCCTTCCCACGGTTTCAGCATGCCGAGCATCACTTTTATCAGCGTTGATTTAGAAGCGCCGTTTGGACCTGTGATGCCGACAAACTCGCCGCTTTCAATATCAAGAGATACTTTATCCAACACAGGCGTGTGGGAATAGCCAAAAACGATATCTTTCAATGAGACGAGATTCATGTCAATCTTCCTTTCTCACAAAAAGATAGTGTGCACCCTCCGGCGCACACTATCTTTTTATTTATCCAATAGTGAATCTTTCAGGGCATCGAGGTTTTGCTTCATGATGTCGATGTACCCTATACCTTTATCCTGTTCTTCTTTGCTTAAGCCTTCCAGCGTATTCAGCACTTCTGTTTTCGCGCCGATTTCACTGGCCAGTGTATCTGCAACCTTGGAGGATGCAATTTCTTCAAAATATATAATGTTCACGTCATGCTCTTTCGCATACGTTTTCAGTTTTGCTAAGTCAGCTGCACTCGGCTCTTGTTCAGGAGAAAGCCCCGCAATCGGAACCTGAGTCAGGCCGTATTCTTTTGCCAAATAGCCAAAAGCTGTGTGCTGTGTGATAAATTCTTTCTTCGCCGCTTTTTTTACGGTTGTACGATATAGTTTATCAAGATCCTGCAGTTTTGCAATATATTCTTTACTATTTTTCTCATAGTATTCTTTGTTATCCGGGTCTTGCTTCACGATTTGCGCAGTAATATTTTCAACTTCCTTTTGCGCTAAAACAGGGCTGAGCCATACATGAGGGTCCATTTCATGGCTGTGTTCATGCTCTTCGTGATCTCCGTGTTCATGTTCGTGTTCTTCTTCAGAGCCCTCCATTAAATCGATGCCCTTGCTCGCATTTACGAAAACCGCATGATCTTGGCCCATGCTTTTTTCAGTTGAAGGAACCCAAGTTTCCATGTATTCGCTATTATAAACGAACAAATCTGCGTCCTGAATACTTGCAATATCCTTCGGCGTCGGCTCCCAGTCGTGCGGTTCGACAGAAGACGGAATTAAAAGATCCACATCGCCCTTATCTTTCACAATTTGTTTCGTAAATTCATACATCGGGTAGAACGTCGTGACAATGTGCAGTTTATCACTCTTTGAATCCGCTGACCCTTTCGTTGATGAGTTGCCGCATGCCGCGACCAATAAGAAGCACGCTACAATCACAAACAAACCGCTCCATTTTTTAAACATAACGATATCCCCTCTTTTTCACAATGACTTTAAATCAAAATGATAACGATTTTGTAATCCTTAATAATAATAAACCGAAGTCATTACGTTTTGCAAGATTAATTTTATGTTGACGCTATGTTTTTATTCTTCCCGCGTGCAGCGCGGATATATGTACTGAAAAACCCGGCAAACTGCGCCGGGCTGACTTCTTATTCTCTTGTGTTCAAAAGATATACTCTGCTCTCGTAAGGCTGAAACACCATTTCATCAGCAATATCACCGTTGTTTTTATAATTGCTGAGTAAAAGGGACGCCTGATCCTTGCTGCAGCACTCCGGCCATTGGAATACAGCCTGCTCTTTTGAAAAATTATTCACCGCCAAAAGCTTTTGCCGGCCGTTCTCTCTGACGTATACAAACAGCTGCGGATCATCTGGAAGCAAGAGATCGTAGCTTCCTTTTATGAGATCTGCATACTGCTTTCTCAGGCTGATCACCTTTTTGTAATAGGCTAAAATGGAATCGGGGTCGGCCTCCGCTTCCTCGGCATTGATGGATGCATAGTCCGGATTGACCTTCAGCCATGGCGTTCCGTCCGTGAATCCGGCATTCTTCCCGCTGCTCCATTGCATCGGCGTCCGGGCGTGATCCCGGCTTTTGGCCAAGATAGAAGTCATCACTTCTTCAGGATCATAGCCGTTCTCAAACACCCGTTTATGATACATATTAATCGTTTGGATATCTTTGTAGTCCTCAATTCTCGTAAACGGCGCGTTTGTCATGCCGATTTCTTCTCCTTGATAAATATACGGCGTGCCTTTCATAAAATAAAGGACAGTGGCAAGCATTTTCGCAGACTCTTTGCGATATCTCCCTTCATCTCCGAAACGGGAAACGATCCGCGGCTGGTCGTGGTTGCACCAAAACAGAGTATTCCAGCCTTTATGTTCAAGCGTCTTCTGCCACTTTGTTAATACAGATTTTAAATCAGAAAGCTTTAGGGGCTTCAGATCCCAATGTTCTTTTCCCGGCTGCTGGTCAAGCTCCATATGCTGAAAGTGAAAAATCATATTCAGTTCATGCTTATCAGTTCCCGTATATGTCAAGCCTTCCTCCGGTGTGACAGAGCCAACCTCACCGACCGACATGACATCGTATTGTGAAAATACTTCGTCTGTCATCTCTTTTAAATAGTCATGGATGCGTTCGCCGTTCGGCTGGAAGGGTTTCGGTTCTGCACACTGATTGACGTAGTCCTCATGTGAAGGAAGGAACTCTTTCTTTGAGATCAGATGAAGCTGGTCTATACGCAAGCCGTCGACCCCTTTATCGAGCCAAAACTTCATCATGTCATATACCGCTTGGCGAACGTCAGGGTTTTCCCAGTTTAAATCAGCTTGTTTGACTGCATTCATGTGCAGATAATATTCGCCAGTGTGCTCCTCATATTGCCAAACCGGACGTCCGTAGTCTGACACCCAGTCTGTCGGCGGGCCATCTTCGGTTCCGGGGCGCCAAAAGTAATAACTGCGGTACTTGCTGTTTTTGTCCAGCTCCGCTTCTTTAAACCACGGATGCTCGACTGAGGTGTGATTTAGGACAAAATCCATGACAAGCTTTAAGCCGCGCTGATGCACCTCGTCAAGCAGATCATGAAAATCCTCCATCGTGCCGTAAGACTCCATAATCGTCTTATGGTCAGTCACATCATAACCGTAATCAACATTTGGAGAAGGGTAGATGGGACATATCCAAATCACATCTGCCCCAAGCTCCTTTATGTAGTCCAGCCGGGAAATCATTCCCCGCAAATCCCCGATCCCATCTCCATTACTGTCCTGAAAACTTCTTGGATATATTTGATAAACGACTGCATCCTTCCACCAGTCTTTTTTCATCCCGCACTCCCCCTGTTTTTTTCTTTCTACTCGAGCTGAGACGGATAAAGTGTCATTCCTCCGTCTACAAACAGTGTTGTGCCGGTGACGTAACTCGCTTCTCCTGATACGAGCCAAGCCGCTGCAGCCGCCACTTCTTCCGGTTTACCGAAGGCTTTCATCGGAATTTTTTTCAATTGCTTTTGTCTGTTTTCTTCTTTTTTCGTGTCGACGTTGGACTCTGTGGCGATAGTGCCCGGTGCTATCGCGTTGACGCGAATTCCCTTGTCTGCATAGTTAAGCGCCAGCGTTTCCGTCATCATCTTGATGCCGCCTTTAGAAGTTGAGTATTGAACATTGACTGGGCGCGGAATCTGCTGATGAACACTTGAGATATTGAGCACGTTTCCTTTGATATTGTTCTTCATCATGTGATTGAGCGCGGCTTTTGCCCCCATAAAGGTTCCCGTTACGTTTACATCAATGACCCTTTGCCAATCTTCAAGGCTCATCTCATGCGGCATGGCTTCTGTGCCGTTGAAGCCTGAATTGTTCACCATTACATCAAGCGTGCCAAAGTGTCCTAAAGCGGCATCCATCAGCGCCTGAATCCCTTCTTCCTTTGACACGTCCGCTTCGACTGCGACGGCCTTCCCTCCATTTTGCTTAATGATGTCCACTGTTTCATCGGCTCCTGACGGGTCATTGTGATAATTCACCACCACATTCATTTTCTCGCGGCCAAAGCGTTCCGCAATGGCTTTCCCGATTCCTTTTGAAGAGCCTGTTACGATGGCTGTTTTTCCAATTAAATCTGTATACATAAATGATGTCCTCCTCTGATTTTCCATTGTGTATCTGGAAAATACCCCATTTTTCCGGGTTGAAAACAGCATAAAAAAAGCAGAGAACCTTTTCGGTTCTCTGCCATCTCTTATTGGAAGCGCTGCTCGGCAAGTGTCTTTTTTATGTCCATCAGCCTGCGGTAAAAGAAAGCAGCGGACTCATAATTTTGCTGCTGATTGAAGCGTTCTGCCGCATCCAGCAGCAGCTCCTCTGCATCAGCGAGAAGCTGGCGGGATTCGAGAAGATCAAAGCACTCTTCCAGAACCTTCCTGTCGCCGCTGCCAAGATAAAGCTCGTGAATAAGGCGGAATTTTGTTAAGTACATGTCATCCGCCCATTCCGCCGCGCTTTTTACCCCGTGTTGATACGTCTCTATTGCTTTGTCATATTTTTCTTCTTTACAGTAGATATGTGTCAGTGAAAATACAGCTTGAACGGTCTGCTGAAATTTGTGCTCTTCAAAAATGGCGGCGGCCTTCTTGAAATAGCCCTCCGCTTCGCTAAGATCTCCCAAGCTGTACTTACAGTGGCCTACGTTATAATGAGCGGCGGCAATCATATATGCTTCCTCAAGCTGCCTTGCATGATCCAAAGCGCTGCACAGGTGCTTGAGCGCCTTTTCATGATGGTAGACATCCGTCAAATTTCCGGCAATGATAAATTCACACTGCACACGGCGGCGGCCGTACAGTTCGTATTTCGTATAGATATCAAGCGCCTGGCTTGCATAATTCATCGAAAAATACGTTTGTTTGATGTGATAATACACTTCTGCGACCTTAAAAAGAAATTCAGCTTTTTCAATCTCATCTTCCACGTACTCCAGCTTTTCCTCGGCGTGCTTATAATGATCAATGGCTAAAATGAAATTTTTCTGCTTAAATTCGTACATCCCTCTGAAATAGTAAAAATAATATTCTAATAAGCCCGTCAGTTTTTGCTGATTGCTTTCAATTTCATTCAGCATGTCAGAGAACGGAGGCTCGGTGTCGCTGTCTTTCACCGGCATCAGCTTGTCCAGCATAATCCGATGCCGAAATTCCATCAAAGAAAAATATAATAGTAAATCCTGATTTTCTTCCATATCTTCTAATTCGTACTCGATCTCCTGCTTTAACGCTTCTGCTTTATCTGCTTCAAACGCACGAATGTGTTTGTACCATTCGTTTAGTTTTACCGCCACTTCTTCAGATGGAATCTTTGCTCTCAATGATCTGCCTCCTTCCTCCTGCTACTATTTATGTTATATTTTATCATAGCTATTCTCTTTTAGAGAGAGTCAATGGCTTAAAACATAACATTCAGCACCTCATGAGAAAGTGAGACCGGTATGAAATTAATAGCAAAAACATCCTTCATCTTATGCCTCCTGTTTGTGGCGGACCTTTGTTTTTCATATGTGCGGCACGCATGGCACGCTCAAACCGCTCTGCAGGACAGGCCTGTTCCTTCCGCTCTTGATCCGATTGTGAAGCAGAATGCCGACACCCTCAAGGCTGCCGCATCAAATAAAGGCATCTCGATCGTGATTACTGAAGGATTCAGATCCTTCAAGGAACAAGACGAATTATATAAGCAAGGACGCACAAAAAAAGGGAATATTGTCACCTACGCAAAAGGAGGGGAATCGTATCATAATTATGGTTTGGCGATTGATTTCGCTCTTCAGAAAAAGGATGGCAGCATCTTATGGGATATGGATTACGACGGCAATCAAAACGGGAAATCAGATTGGCTGGAGGTCGTCACCATCGCTAAAAAACTCGGATTTGAGTGGGGCGGGGATTGGGAACGGTTCAAGGATTACCCTCACTTGCAGATGATTCCTGACTAGACACCTCACAGCCTCTTCTTTTTTCTTTTATGCGCATCAATATATGAAGGATAAATCGGCTTATACACAAGCTTATAATGCTGATGGCTGCCTGCTGAAAAATCAGGCTGCCACTCCAGCTTCACATCAAACGCTGATAAAAATGCTTCTCTCGCTTCGTCAGCTGAAACATCCGGTTTGTGGTTGATTGTTTCTAATTGCTCTGGGTCTATATCCGGAGCCATAAAAGCGTCAACTTTTCCTGTTTCCGGGTTGACGATGATGCGGGCAGCACCGAACCGCAGCGGTATTCCTTTATACCAGACAGAAAAATGATTGCGGACCCTGCCTCTTTCATCGATTCGGATTGGATTCACTCTGAAAAACTCATCAGCTCTCGGATAGAGCGCGTACAAAAACTGAAGCGCTGTCTCTTGGCATTCTTCCATTGAGTAATGTGCAGAACCCTGTAGTTCCATAAATGAAATAGCTGCTTTTAATTTTCCTGTTTTTTTATCAGTCTTCATTTTGATTGTATTTTTATTTCTCGTCGCAAAATAGCTTCCTATGCTTAAATCCTTTCGCTCCGGCGCACTGCCTTTGCGCCAAGTGCTTCCAAGTTCCTCTCCGAAGTCCTTTTCACCGACTTTTTTCATATCAGGGGTAAATCCCAGCATTCCATATATATCGGTTCCTTCTTTTTTTTCAAGCGGCGGGAGAGGCGCCCCGTTTTCCGTTCTTTCATCCGATATATGCTGGTCAGGCACGATTTCATCTACATCCGCTGGATAGCTGTAACCGGGCAAAATCGGTTCATAGACGAGTCTGGGCGACTGTTCATCATCAATGACGTCATACATGAGCCGTAAAGACATGGTATTGACGTAATGAGAAATGACCTTCTCTTTCTCTACGAATTCCTTTGGGATGTCGGCTTTGTTCCCTTGTCCGTAATATAAAAAATGGACAATCTGTCCGCTGCGGGTGATATCTATTAAAAATCCTGAATTAGGAAGCGAGAGGCCCAGCTGTTTTTTTGTATAAACAAACCGGATGTGATGCCCTCGTTCTTCCTTGGCTTGAAAATGAAATTTCATAAATGTGGCCGGATGGTGGGCTGCGGCAAACTGAAGAGCTGTCAGCTTCAGCTCGGCATCTGGGAGCTTTTTGTCCTGCTCGAGGCCGGCGGCTGTTGAAAATGTGAGCAAAGCGCCGTCGTTCGAGAGTTCTACGATAATTTGCTTTTCCGGGTCTTCGGGGTCCTTCCAAATGAAGTATGCATGCCCCTTCTTCTTTTGTTTTTGAGCATAATCTTCGATCTCAAGCTCATAATGCGGCGGTACATTTCCGATCTCTTGCGCCTTCTTTTTCAGCTGTTTGTTTACCAATGAAGTCATCCTTTCAAAGAGTCTACGACAAAGAGAACCTTGTTTATTATATAAAAAGACCCTTCTTCTTTTAAAGTGAAGAAAGGTCCTTTTCTATTAAGGAAACTGGGTTTCCATATCCTTTCTATTACTTTTTTCATACATCAGCCAGTACACACGCCGAAAATGTGTGACTTTTGACTGTTTTACAATGCACTTATGACAGCCTCACCAGTATGGGCATCAATCAATCTCGGATATACCGGGTTGTAGACGAGCCGGTAGCTGTTTTCTTCATCTTCTTCGTATTCTCTCTTCCAGCCAAGCTCGACTTTAAAATGGCGCCAAAAGATAGACTTGGCTTGTTCCGGTGAAATGGATGGAACAGGGTCAATCGCTTGGAGCACTTCAGGGTCAATGTCCGGTCCCATGTAAACGGTAATAAGTCCTGTCTGGCGGCTGACGCAGATTTTGACCTGCCCAAACCGAAGCGGAACTCCGTTACAGTGCACGTCAAACGTAAAGACGGCTGACGAGCTTTCTTCATCCTGTTCAGCGTATTTGATCTTAAAATATTGATCAGCATTCGGAAACAACGCAAACAGAAAACGAATGGCGATTTTTTCGCACTCTTCCTCGCCTACGGTATACGGCCCTTTTTCGTCTATAAACGACATAACACCTTCAAGTTTTCCGGTTTCTTTGTTATGGATGGTTTTCAGCATTTGGTGAATCCGTCCTCTTAACCAGCTGTCCATGCTTTTATCCGCCGGTTGATACACAGGATTATCCGGATTCCGCCAGACGACCCCGATTCTCCCATCCCCTAGATCCGTTTCCCGCTCTTTGACTAAGCCTTTTTCGACCCCGATCATGCTGCCAGGATCGGCCTTTTCGTGAATGCCCTCGAATAAAGGGAGAGGAAAGCTTTCCCGCTCCCTGTAATCGTCATTATCAAATTCTTTTTCTTCTCGAACCAAATCAGCAGACACAGCAATGCCCGCGTTTTCAAACTCATACACCAAATGCGGCTGATCGTCTCCGTTTTTGTAGACAGAGCGATGAAGGATCTCAAACAGGAGAGTGACATCTACATCTTTCTTGAAATAAGCCAGTGCTTCTTTTTCATCTGCGACCTGTTCCGGCTTGATTATATTGCACGCTTTCCCGTAATACCGAAAATACACCACCTCCCCTGATAAGGAGACATCAGCCATAAATCCGCTCATAGGAAGCGGCAGCCCGTCTTCCATTTGAACATATGAAAACCTTACTTTATCATCATACGCCTCATCATTTTCTTCACGGACAAATGCAGACGGAGCTTCAGGATAATGAGAGTGCACGAACTGAATCAAGATATCCTCTATTTGGTCTTCGGACAGCTTCTCATCGCTTTCAAGCTCAATATCACGAGAAAGCCCTTCCAGCTGTCCGTCCGGTCCAAGCTCTACGATGATCCCTTTGTGTTCATCCTGCGGATCTATCCAGCAAAAATACGACCTTTTCCGTTCATCACCATAATCTTCAATTTCCAGCTTTAAGTGTGTCGGCACACGGCCGATTTCCAGTGCTTTTTGTTTCAATTCCTCTTTTTTCACCAAGGCGGCCCCCTTCTTCGTTCGAATGTCACCCTTCGACTGATCACAAAGTAATAGTCTAATATACACAAATTTCTGTGTTTTCCAGTTTTACCAGAACATTTTTCACCAAAAATAGTATGATGAACCTATTCAATATAAAAGCTAATAATCTTAAAATTAATTCCGTTGCAACTTTTTATAGGTCATCAATCGCAAAGAAGGACGGAGTTTCCATAAATCTGGGTAAAACCGTGAGAAAAGAACCGATTTTTTTGGCTGGATGATGTCAATCCATTCAAAAAGATCCAATTCTCAAAGACAAAAGACTCCCCTTTCCTAAAACCATTTGAGGAGGAAAAATGAATGTTTCAGAAAAAAACGTACGCTGTTTTCCTTGTTCTCCTGCTGATGCTGTTTACAGCTGCTTGTTCCGGAAGTAAAACAAGCGCGGAGAAGAAAAATTCAGAAACAGAAAAAAGCGCAGATATAGCTCAAGTTAAGATCAAAGATGTCTCTTATACACTTCCGTCTCAGTATGATAAGTCAACTTCAGATGATCAGCTCGTGTTAAAGGTAAATGTCGCTGTGAAAAACACAGGGAAAGAACCGCTTAATGTAGACAATATGGATTTCACTTTGTATCAGGGTGATACCAAAATGTCTGACACAGATCCTGAAGACTATAACGAAAAGCTGCAGGGCAGCACGATTAACACTGACAAATCCGTTGAAGGAAATCTTTTCTTCGTTGTAGATAAAGGCGAAAAATACGAGCTGAATTATACACCGGAATCTTACGGTGATAAGAAGCCAAAATCAGTTACATTCAAAATTGATGGAAAAGACAAAAAAATCCTTGCGACAGCAGATCAGCTCCAAGACTCTGCGAAAGCTTTATCGGCATATATAGATGTCCTTCTTTTCGGTAAAGATAACAAAGATTTCGAAAAAATCACCGGCGCTAACAAAAATGAGATTGTGAACGACTTTAACGAGTCAGCAAAAGACGGCTACCTCTCAGCATCAGGCCTTTCAAGCACATATGCGGACAGCAAAGCGCTTGATAATATCGTGAACGGCATTAAAGCGGGATTAAGCAAAAACTCATCGATTCAAGCGAAAACAACTTCTATCTCAAAAGATGAAGCCATTGTAGAAGCTACAATTAAACCAGTCGACGCTTCTTCTCTCTCCGACCGCATCGAGGACAGAATGAAAGACTACTACAGCAAGAATTCAGGTGCGAGCTATGAAGATGCTGTAAAATATGCGCTTCAAGTCTATCCAGAAGAGTTCAAAAAGCTTGGCCCGGCTTCAAGTGAAAAAACAGTTGAAGTGAAAATGAAGAAAAATGACATCGACCAGTGGCAGCTTGATATGGACGATTACAGAGCAGCAGAATTAGTTGAAGCATTCATTAAAGAATAAACATCAAAAGGAAATAGCCCTGTGGCTATTTCCTTTTTTATTTAAAAATCCTGCTGATGAAATCTGCTTCATCATCCGTCAGTTCAACATCTAAGGTTTTCAGGTTAGCCTTCAGCTGTTCCGGGCGCTTAGCACCTGGGATGATGGCGTCTACAGCCGGTCTCGTTAACAGCCAAGCCAAGGCGACATGAGCCGTTTCCGCATTCTTTTCCTCAGCTACCGCTTTGAGCTTGTCCACTTTTTTCAGGTTTTGAATAAAGGTGTCTCCCTGGAATTGCGGCTTGTCCTTTCGAGTGTCGTCAAAGGCATCATCTTTTGTAAACTTTCCGGTCAGCAGCCCGGATGCGAGCGGGAAATACGGAATAAAGGAAATCCCGTGTTTTTCACAGTATGGGAGCAGCTCCTTCTCAGCATCACGCTGAATTAAAGAGTATTCTGACTGAAAGACCTCCAAATAGCCGTCCGCATTAAATTCCTGCAATTGCTGATAATTGAGATTCGAAGCCCCGATCGCTTTGATTTTCCCTTCATCCTTCAGTTCCTTCAGCGTGCCCGCGACTTCCGCAAGAGGTGTCTTGCCATCCGGAAAATGAACATAATACAGATCGATGTAATCTGTCTTCAGCCGCTTTAGGCTCTTTTCCACCTCGCCGCGAAGAAAGTCCCGGCTGTTGTCTAATTCAATGCGGCCGTTTACTTCTTTATGGGCTCCTTTAGAGGCGATAATGAGCTGATCCCGGACACCGCGTTCATGAACGACCTCACCGATTAATTCTTCGGATCGCCCCAATCCATATATAAAGGCGGTATCGATAAAGTTCACGCCGCCGTCCAATGCCGTGCGAACCAAGTCCTTGCCAGTTTCATCATTCAGATTCGGAAACAGATTATGCCCGCCGACCGCATTTGCGCCGAATCCGATCCGTTTCACCTGTAAATTCGTTTGCCCAAGTGCACGTGTTTGATCCATTGTCCCTTCTCCTTCCGAAATGATTTGATGAAAAATAGCGCAGGTTCCACTTTCTGTATTAGATATCCTTTTTCTATTTTCCTTCTTTTTTCAGCATACACAAAAAGGAGAAAGTGTATTTCTCCTTTTGCAAGTTTATTTTGGCAGAACCCATTTGTCTTTTAAGAAGCAGGCTCTGGCCAGTAAAAAGAAAATGGCGATGAGCACGACGATGGTTCCGCACGTGTATAGAATGGCAGCCGGACTTATCATCCCGAATAACAGCTGTTTAAATAAGGCGTGCAGGTTTAGGAATGGGATGAAAAAGTAGAATAGATCGATTTGATTCGGCGCCTTATTGAAGATGAAAAACATCGGGAATATAGGCAGAAAGACGACAAGAGACATATAGCTCTGCGCTTCTTTTACCGTGCCGGAAATGATGCTGATCATAAGCTCCATTGCGGCGATCAGCATTGCAGAAAGCACGATGATCAAGGCTGAAGCTCCGATAATGACCCATAAGTGATCTCCCAGCTGAAAGGCTGTTCTTAACTTTTCCGTAAATAAGACGGTGCACAGAATCAGAAAGATCAGTGACAATACGCCAGAAGCTATCCCGAAGGTAGAAACCGCAAGCCACTTGCCGACTAACACTTTGTTTCTGCTGACCGGGGTTAACAGCAGCGCTTCTATGGATTTCCGGTCCTTTTCTCCGGCAATAATATCAAGAGCGATCGGCATGGCACCGGAAACGATTGATGTTAAAAGCAGCATCGGAAGAATGGCGGAAAGCATGATTGCGGAAACGCCCTGCTCCTCATCTGCTTCTTTTTGCTGAACCGAAAACGGCTGGATCACCGAGTGGTCAATATGTTTACTCGTTAAACGTTCTTGCACAATTTCATTTTTGTACTGCTCTAAGGCAGATTGCACAAGCTGCATAGCATTTGATGAACCTTGATCGACCGAGCTGCCATAAACGTCAACCTCAAAAGATGTCATACTGGTGATATAAGAATCAAACTCTTTCGGGACGTTCAGATACACATCCGCTTTGCCGTCATCGACCGCCTGTTCAGGTTTTGCGAATGTCTTTACACTGATTTCGTCAATCGCATTCAGCTTATGTTCCAGCTCAGACGGCAGGGGCTGGCCGACAGCGATCGTGTACTGCTCCCCTTTGTCCGAAAGCATGCTTTCGTAGAAAAACACAAGGCCCAGCATCGTAATCATCGGAACCAAGATCGTCAGTAAAATTGTTTTTCTGTCCCGTAATGCATCGATCATCTCTTTTTTATAAATCTGTCCTACCATTTATGAAATCCCCCTGACCAGCTTAGACATAAAGATGTAGTTCAAATCGTCGCTGCGTTCGCTCTCGTATAGTGTTTCAAGTGCTCCTCTGTAAATGACCTCTCCGCTGTGCATCATAATGACACTGTCACAGAGCGCCTGTACCTCCTCCATAATGTGGCTGGAGAACAGGATGGTTTTGTGTTCTCTTTTCAGCTGCTGAATAAATTCACGGAAGATATTGCTTGACGTAATATCTAGTCCTGTCGTCGGCTCGTCAAATAAAATGATATCCGGATCGTGAATCAGCGCCCTGGCAATGGCGACTTTCTGCCTCATTCCTTTTGAAAACCCGCCCACTCTCCGGTCCATATAATCACGCATGCCGAACCGTTTTGATAAATCTTCAATTCTCGCTTTGATTTCGTGGCGGTTCAGCCCGTACAGCCGGCCAAAGTACTGTAAATTTTCTTTTGCAGTCATCCGGTCATAGAGTCCTGTTTCTCCCCCGAATAAGACGCCGATTCGTTTCTTGACCTCCGCCGGCTGCTTGGCCGTGTCAAAGCCGTCTACTGCGATCGTGCCCTGTGTCGGTTCAAGCAGGGTCGCGATCATTCTCAGCATCGTTGTTTTGCCGGCTCCGTTTTCTCCGAGAATGCCGACGACTTCTCCTTTTTGAATCGTTAAGCTTACATCACGCACAGCTTTGACTACTTTTTTCTTATCTGTAAACCTGCGGCTGCAATCCGTCAGTGTAATCATGTCACAATCTCCCTTTTCGTTATTTCTAGTAATGACTATATACGAAAAGCTGGATTTGTTGGATAAAGTTGTCGCGAAGAGTTCTTTTTATGTCGCGAAATGGGATAAAATAAAGATGATTCTATTTAACTAGGGGAATGATAATGGTAAAAGTCGGACTAGTCGATGATTATCGAGTAGATTTAGAGAAGCTGGAAGCAATCGTGTCCAGAATGCAGGATGTCGAAATTGTCTTTGCAACCGATTCGGCGGAGGAAGCTTACAGCCGGGTGAAGAACGGGGACATTGATCTTCTGCTTGCCGATATTGAGATGCCTCACATGTCAGGCTACGAGCTGGCGGATTTAATCAGATCTCATTCGCTGGATGTGGATGTGATTTTCGTCACCGGCAACAGCGGCTATGCGGTTCACGCATTTGATCTGAACGTCCACGACTATATTATGAAGCCGTACCACGCCGATCGTCTCAGCTCTTCCTTCGAACGTTATTTCAAAAAGAAAACGGAAACGAGCTTGAACGGGCGGATTTTGATTAAACAAAAATCTAAAATGCATGTGCTGCAAAAGAAGGATATCATTTTCGCCGAACGCACAGGACGGTCGACAACGATTGTGACAACAGCTGAAGAAGTGCAAACGTATCAAACATTAAACGATATTAAAGGCGATCTGCCGGAGAAGGATTTTCTTCGTTCGCACCGCTCCTTTATTATCAACATTCATTACATTAAGCATTTTTCCGCTTATACGAAGCATTCGTTTACGGTTTCGTTTGAGGGAACATCTAAAAAAGCGATGATTACCAAGCAGCAGCTTGATTATTTTCAAAACTATTATTTTTGAGGAGCGCAGGTTGTGATAACTCTGTTTCAATGTCTTTATTTGTTTTTATTCAGTTTCCTATTTTATCAGTCGGCTGCCATTCTATCGCACAGCACAGCCGTTTCTTGGCTCGCCGCTGCTTTAGGCGCGGCGGCAGCGGTTTTATACATACGGAAAACGAAGCCTATGCGGGATCGCTGTCCGCTTCAGCTCTATTCATGTATCGCCGTGATTCACATTCTGTCGGCGGCGTTTTTGCTGATCGCCCCCTCTGGATTGGCACTGCTGCTTGCGATTGTGATATTCGCAACGTGTGAATGGCTCCGCATCGGGCTGTGCCGCTCGCTGACAAAGCTTTTTGAACAAATCGATCGGCTGACTCAGGCTGAACAGCACGCCAATCGAATGCTGATGGATGTCAGGAGCCGGAATCACGATACAATGAAGCATATCACAGCGCTCAGCTCGGCGCAGTCAGAGCCGGACACACAAACATACATAAAACATTGGGCGGGCCAGTACAGTCAATATGACCGGTTTTTGAAAGGAGAGAGTGCGTACATCGCAGGGGTGCTGTATGACTTTCTGGAAAAAGCAAACGCTTCGAATGTGAACGTTTCACTGCATTTGCATACACCGCTTTCTTCCCTCCCTTTCTCTCCCGCTGATCAGGTCAGCCTGGCCGGCAACATATTAGAAAATGCGCTCGACAGCGCTGCAGAGGCCCCTGAGAAAGCGGAGATCAAGCTGGAGACAACACTGCGAAGCGGGCTTTATGTGCTGATTTGTGAAAATACGACACCCGGCATGGAACCGAAAGTGCTCGATACACTGTATCAGTCATTCGGCCATACGACGAAAAGCGGCACTCATGAAGGAATCGGCACTTATGTGATCCAAAAGCTGGTGAACCAAGCTTTTGGCAAGCTTGATTTCACATATCGCCACCCTGTCTTCCGTTTAGAAATCAAAATTCCGTTCCAAAAATAAAAAACCTTGAAAAGCTTGGCTTTTCAAGGTTTTTTGTTCGTCATTAAGATGTTAATGATTGTGCAAAGCGATCCGCTTCATCTTGAAGCGTGCTTTCAATTTCTTTGTAGCGGCTTGAAATCGTTGATGCGCTTACGCCGTATTTTTTCGCCAGTTTGGCTTGGGAAACGGTTGCGCCGTTAAGTGAGATTGCATTCACATAATATTCAACTGCCGCCGCAAAAGCTTCCGGCTTTCTGATGACAGGTGATTTTTTCTCGCAGAACGATTTCCAAATGTCAATGACTGCCGGAATCAGCTCATTCGGATATTCATCTCCGCTCATGCCTTTTTCGATCGCCGCCGCTGTTTCTTTCTCCATGTCGTTTGCCCACTCAACGCTGCTTTCTTGAACAGGCTCCGCTTGCTGGGGCTGTTCATCTTTTTCAGCTAACAGCGCAAAAAGTACGTTGTTGAACTCCTGCTTCATGAAGTCCTCCGGCGTTTTGCCGTTTTTCACTGCAGCATCCGCATATGTCTTCACCTTGCTGATCAGCTCTTCCGTTCTCTTCACTGGGAAGATTGTGAACTGCATGAAGAATTCCGCTTTTTCCGCTTCGTGAATCGGATAGCCGAGAATCAAGCTTCCCACTGGAGGGAGGTCTTGACTTGTGACGTCCATTTCCACGTCGAATTGTTTTTTCGTAATGACATCTTCAAAATGAATAACTGCTTCTTTCATATCCTTCAGCAGCAATAAAGCAGGCGTCATGCTCTTCCAAGATTCAACGATCTCACGTGTTTTCGGGCGGGTGATCGAATCGCCTTTTTTCTGAAGGTACTCTTCAAAGATCGTTTTGTCACCAGCGAGCGGGTGAAAGAAGATTCCCCAGATTCCTAAATTAAATACACTGATGTCCTTTGTCTGCCTGTCCATAGAAGAAAGAAAATCATGCTGGTTGATAAAACCTGAAATGCTTTCTCTATGTACTGTGAAGGCATACTCCACTAAGTCTTCCTGAATTTGTTTTGCTTCTTTTGCCGCTAATTCTGTCGGGAAGTCGACAACTTTATTTCCGCAGCATTTTTTATATTTCTTACCGCTGCCGCATGGGCAAGGGGCATTTCTTTTCACTTTTCCCACAATAAACCCTCCGAATTCTGTTGTAACTTTTCTATTTTAACAAAAATAACTTCTGAGGGCTTGGTTTCGGGCTAAAAAAGAATTTGGTAATGTGACAGCCTGGTTCATTATGTAAATTTACCTATGACTTTTTCATCAACTTTTGTGATTTAAGACTTATAACCTATTCAAACTTTAGGCCCTTCTTTTTTACAATCGTTAGGTGTTTATCTAAAATTTTTAAGGAAGTGTTTATGTTGGAACTAGCTGGTTTTATGCTGCGCACCTGCGCTCTTGTGCTTGACGTGATCATTGCGGCCGCAGTGATTTTAGCATCCGGATTTATGTTTGGCGACGGGTCCGCTGGCGTCATCGCTGTCGCCATATTGATGCTGCTTGTGTATCCTTTGCTGATGCCGCTGACAAATTGGAAGGGTACGCTGGGCAAAAAAATCATCGGGCTGCAAATCGTGAGAGATGAAACACACGAGAAAATCTCCCTCCCTCAGGCCATTGTCCGTTACCTGATAGCGTGGGTGCATGTGTTTTCCCGCCTGATCTATTTAACAGCCGCATTTACGAAGAAAAAACAAACCGTTCATGATATGGCTGCGAAAACAATTGTGCTGAAAGCAGAATAACCTTGAAGAATAGGATTCTTCAAGGTTATGTTTCTCATTAGTTCGTATTTTGTCCGCCGCCGTTCAGCCCTTCTTTAATCAGGCTGTTGACTTGGCTGCTGTACAGAAGGCCGATATGTCCGACACCGTTGATACGAACATTTTTTGCCCCTTCTAAATTAGACAGATAGTTCATAACAATCATGTCCGCCGAGCTGTAAATAGACGTATATAAAATCTTTTGATTTGGGTCCGTTCCCGGAAGCGCCTTGTTTGAAACGAGACGGTTCGCGCCGCCAAGCGTTACGACGTTTTCAATTTTATTACCGCCGTCCAGTTTTTTTATGTAATAAAGCGTGTTGGCGCCCCCCATGCTGTGAGCGACAATGTCCACTTTTTTCGCACCGGTTTCATCTAATACCTTTTGCACAAAACGTGATAATACTGGGCCGTTGTTTAAGTTATTGCCTGTCTTGTCCCAAAAATCTACAGCATACAGCTTGTCCCGTGACCAGCCTTGTGATGCCAAATACGTTTTAATACCGGCAAAGTTAAAAGAAGCTCCGCCAATTCCGTGAACCATCACCACCGGATTATGTTCAGCGGCTTTCGCTGACGGCTGCATCGCAAACATGGATGTAACTGACAGCGCAACAATTGTTACAAGTGCAATGATCTTACCTCTTAAAAGTTTCATAATATCCTCCTTTTTTTGTAACAAATTCTTAAATTATAATACTTTGGCAAATTAATTAAGTAAAGGGTAAATTTTACTTATTTTTAAAGAAATTTTAAGGTTGAGAGAACATTTCAGCTGTTTATGATCCCGAAAATGCAAAAAAAGAAGGCTTTTTCGCCTTCTTCTCTTTAATATTCATTAAAATAGTCTTGGATTTTTTTAGGATCATCTGTTTTGGTGAGCGCGAGCATTAACAATATCCGGGCTTTTTGCGGATTTAAGGAGTTTGATGCCAAAAGGCCGTTTTTCACATAGTCGCCGTTCGGTGTGACGACACCATTTCCCGTACGGGTTGAGCGAACCACTGTGACGCCTTTTTTGACCGCTCTGACTGCCCCCTTTTCGGCTGTTTCAGATAAAGATCCGTTGCCTGATCCCGCGAAGACTATGCCTTTTGTGCCAGCCTTTACAGCCGCATCAAACAGATAGCTTCCGTCATTTTGGTAGCCGTACAGAATGTCTACTTGCGGCAGTTTATCAAGGCTGGAAACCGAGAAATCCGTATCCTTTGTATGCTTGCGTGTCATTTCATTATGAAAATAAATGTCATCGGCAATCGTTCCGATGTATCCCATTTCTTCTGATTTAAAGGTGTCTGTTGCGGTTGTGTTGGTTTTTGTAACGTACCGTGCTGAAGCAATGCGGTCATTGAGAACGACGAGCGTCCCTTTCCCTTTTGCATCAGGTGCGCCTGCCACTTTAACTGCGTTATACAAGTTGGACGGGCCGTCAGCACTGATGGCTGTGGACGGCCTCATCGAACCGGCAACAACAACCGGTTTATCGCTTTTTACAATGAGGTTCAGAAAATAAGCCGTTTCTTCTAATGTATCTGTTCCGTGGGTCACGACAATACCGTCAACATCTTCTGAAGAAAGCAGTTTGTTGACTCGTTTTCCGAGCTTCAGCAATGTTTTGTTATCAATGTTTGTGCTTCCGACGTTAACCACTTGCTCGCCGCTGACATTCGCAATGTCCTTCATCTCTGGCACCGCTTTGATCAGAGACTCAACGCCGACGACACCTGCTTTGTATTCAGTTGTAGAGGTTTTTGATTTATCGGCTCCGGCAATCGTACCTCCTGTCGCCAGTATTTTGATATTTGGAAGGTCATTTTTTTTGGAAGCAGAAGCTGAAGAAACTTTTTGTGTCTGCGGTTTTTCTTTTGGGGATTCTTTTGCTTCAGGAGATTGTGAGCATCCGGTAAAAGCAAGCAATAGTGCGGTAAAAAGGGTCAGTAAGAGGAATCGTTGTGTTTTCATGTTTTCTCTCCTTTTGTTTGGTAACGTCTTTACACCTTTTAATAATTGAATATTTCATTTATTCAGTCAAAATGTGCGTCAGGTTATCTCTCAGCTTTTTTATATGCTCATTTTATTTTCTTATTCGAGTTCCTTTATCTTGACATTCGATGGGTGAATCATGATAATAGACCAGTCACTATATTTTATGATCGCAATCAGTAAGGTGGGAATGTTATGAGCTATGGAGATTCTCGTGAGAAAATCCTTTCTGCAGCTACCCGGCTTTTTCAGCTGCAAGGGTATTACGGCACGGGACTGAACCAGATTATTAAAGAAAGCGGTGCACCTAAAGGCTCTCTTTACTACCACTTTCCCGGGGGTAAAGAACAGCTGGCAATTGAAGCCGTGAATGAAATGAAGGAATACATCCGCCAGAAAATCACAGACTGCATGGACGTGAGCACTGATCCCGCAGAAGGCATTCAAGCCTTTCTGAAGGAGCTCTCATGTCAATTCTCATGCACAGAGGACATTGAAGGCCTGCCCGTCGGCTTGCTTGCGGCAGAGACATCATTAAAAAGCGAGCCTTTGCGAAAAGCCTGTGATGAAGCCTACAAAGCGTGGTCCCTTGTGTTTGAGGAAAAATTGCAGCTGTCGGGTTACAGCGAGAGCCATGCCAAGGAATCAAGCATCATCATTAACGCGATGATTGAAGGCGGCATTCTTTTATCATTAACGGCAAAAGACAGCACACCGCTTCTTCATATCTCCAGCCGCATTCCCGCTCTGTTGAAGAAATAAAAAAAGAGACATACTACTACAAGCTGAGTGAATACATTCAGATGAACGAGAGGAGAAATAGATTTGGAAACAGCAGCTAAAGCATCTCAGCAATATAAAGTGATGCCAATTATGATATCTTTGCTGACGGCCGGTTTTATCGGTATGTTCAGTGAAACAGCGCTGAATATCGCGTTAACCGATCTTATGAAGGAATTGAACATTACAGCGGCAACCGTTCAATGGTTAACAACAGGCTATTTGCTTGTGCTCGGTATTCTTGTTCCTGTTTCAGGTCTGCTATTGCAATGGTTTACAACTAGACAGCTTTTTACTGTGTCACTGATTTTTTCAATCATAGGCACCTTGATTGCGGCGCTTGCGCCTAGCTTCTCATTTTTATTAGCGGCGAGAATCGTTCAGGCACTTGGAACAGGACTCTTATTACCGCTCATGTTTAATACGATTTTGGTGATTTTCCCGCCCCATAAACGGGGAGCGGCCATGGGAACAATCGGACTTGTCATTATGTTTGCGCCGGCAATCGGCCCTACATTTTCCGGGTTGGTTCTTGAGCACCTTAACTGGCACTGGATTTTCTGGATCTCTCTTCCGTTCCTTGTGCTTGCGCTCATTTTCGGTATCCTGTACATGCAAAATGTGTCTGACATCACAAAACCGAAAATTGATGTCCTGTCTATTATTTTGTCGACGATCGGCTTCGGCGGCATTGTGTTTGGATTCAGCAACGCGGGTGAAGGCTCTGGCGGATGGTCCAGCCCGACTGTGATCGTTTCACTTATTGTCGGTGTTATCGCCCTTATTCTATTTTCAATCCGTCAACTGACGATGAAGCAGCCGATGATGAACCTGCGTGCATTCAGATACCCGATGTTTATTTTGGGCGTCATTATGGTCTTTATTTGCATGATGGTCATCCTGTCATCCATGCTGCTTCTGCCGATGTATCTGCAAGGCGGCTTAGTCTTAACAGCATTTGCCTCAGGACTTATTCTCTTGCCGGGCGGTATTTTAAACGGATTTATGTCACCTGTCACAGGCCGTCTGTTTGATAAATACGGACCGAAGTGGCTTGTTATTCCGGGATTTTTGATTGTGACTATTGTTCTGTGGCTCTTCTCAAATCTCACGACAGCTTCAACAGCAGTGCTGATTATCGTGCTGCATACCTGTTTGATGATTGGGATCTCCATGATTATGATGCCTGCTCAGACAAACGGTTTAAACCAGCTTCCGCGTGAGTTTTATCCGGACGGCACTGCCATTATGAACACACTTCAGCAAATGGCGGGCGCGATCGGGACAGCGGTTGCGGTCAGCATCATGGCTGCCGGTCAGCATGACTACATGAGCAGCGTAAAAAATCCAGCCGATCCGGCAGTCATTCCGCAAGCATTGACAGCTGGCGTTCAGCATGCATTTGTCTTTGCGATGATTGTTGCGATTATCGGTTTAATTGCCGCTTTCTTTTTGAAGCGAGTAAAGGTTGATCATCAATAAGAAAACCCCCTGATCTTGAGGTCAGGGGGTTTTTTATACCTATATCGGACAACACACTCAAGCAAGACGCGAGCGGCGCCGAAGGAGGTGAACATCTATTTTTAGGCGATCGCTTTTAACGCGTGGATAAAATCGCCGCCATTTCATCAATCACATAACGCAGTTCGCCCTTCGTATTATAAAAGTGAGGAGCGAGACGGATGACATTGTCCCGCGGAGCGCAAATCACGTTTTTCTTCTTTAGTAACGCCGCCGTTTCAGATGCCCGTTCATCCCGAATGGAAACCATGCCCGGCTGCTGTACCGATGGCGCCCCCGCAAGCTCCAGCCCTTTTTCAGCTGCATATTGAAACGCATCGGCACTCACTGCTTTTATATGATCGCGGATACGGGACATTCCGATATGATTCAGCAGCGATAAAGCCGCAGCCGCTGCATACACGCTTATAAAAGCAGGGGTTCCTGTTTGAAAACGCCTCGCGCCTTCTGCATAAGACGACGCCCCAAACCCGTTTTCCCGCCCGAACCAAGCAGATGCTTTGGGCTTCAGCTCGTTCGCCAGCTCTTTTCTCACATAAAGAAACGCCATGCCCGGTATGCCGAGCATATACTTTCTGGTGCCTGCCGCCAGCATATCTATGCCCCATTCTTTCACATCAATAGGAATATGCCCGGCAGATTGATATGCATCTACAAATACCATCGATCCCTTTCTCTTGGCGATGGCAGCGATGGCTTTTATATCCTGAATGCAGCCGTCACGATAATGAACGTGCGGAACACAGGTCAGCACCGTCTCTTCCGTGATATACCTTTCATATTGTTCGAGCGGCAGCTCATTGCCTATTGAAGGGATCACAGATACATTATAATCAGATTGTGCCTGCCAAATATGAGACACCGCCGGAAAATCCATCTCCGTGTATACAACATGTTTCTTTTTAACAGCAGACAAGGATGATGCCACGGAAATCAGCGCATCAGAAACTGACGGCACAATCGCAATCTCATCTGGCTCAGCCCCTATCAGCCTCGCAAACTCGTTTCTGGCGCGCTCTGTCTTGTCAATCGCTTCATTCCAGTTCGCCCCCCTATGCAGCAAGCTGTCATGATAATCTTGTATCGCCTTTGACACCGGCTCTGCCAACGCGCTCTGTGAGCAGCTGGCAAGCATGATGCGGCTCTGCACGGTTGGGAACAGATGTCGGTACTGCTGCGGCAAATGTTCCATTCTGATTCACTCCTTTTTATTATTTTGATGAAAAATCCAGAAATAAACAATAGAATAATAGAAAAGGAGATGGTAACCATGAGAAAAAAAGTGCTTTTCACAGGTTTTGATCCTTTTGATCAGGAAACTGTCAATCCATCGTGGGAAGCGGTGAAACAGCTGAATGGCTTTGAAACGGATCAGGTGATCATCGCTTCGGAACAAATTCCAACTGTGTTCAGAACCGCTCTCGACACTTTGCGGCAATCGATTCATAAGCATCAGCCGGACATCGTGATCTGCGTCGGGCAAGCCGGAGGCCGGATGCAGGTGACACCGGAACGGGTCGCGATCAATCTTGCAGACGCGCGTATCCCGGATAATGAGGGAAACCAGCCGATTGATGAGGAGATTTCTCCCGGCGGGCCTGCCGCTTACTGGACAGGGCTTCCGATTAAGCGCATCACATCTCAAATGAAGGAAAACGGCATTCCGGCGGCTGTTTCCTTTACGGCCGGCACATTTGTATGCAACTATCTGTTCTACGGGTTAATGGATCACATTCACCGTACGTCTCCGCACATTCACGGCGGGTTTATCCACATTCCGTACATTCCGGAACAAACAATCGACAAAACAGCGCCGAGCCTCAGCCTCGACATGATCGTCAAAGCATTGAGGATCGCCGCTGTTACGGCCGCACAATATGATCAGGATACGAAGTCACACGGCGGCGCGCTGCACTAAGCGGCGGCCGCTTCACTGGTCAGTCTCTTTTTGTATACAAACGCTGATAGTGTGACACTCACTTCGAACAGGACAAGCAGCGGAATCATCACGAGAAAATCAGAAATAAAGTCTGGCGGGGTAATCAATATGGACACCACGATCAGCAGAAAATAGGACAGCTTTCTCGCTTTGGCCAGCCGGTATGGATTTAAGATGCCTAACCTTGTCAAAAACATCACCACAAGGGGCATTTCAAACAGAAAACCGAACGGCAGGCTCAAATTCACCATAAACCTGAAATAGCGGTCAGCGGTGAACATCGTTTCAAAATGGCCGGCAGACAAATGTGTCAAAAAGCCGAGAACGATCGGAAACAACACAAAATATCCGAACGAGATGCCGGCCAAAAACAGGGCGAATAATCCCGGTATGTACATCAGTGTCACGTTGCGCTCCGTTTTTGTCAGCGCCGGCGCTACAAAACGCCAAAGCTGATAGGCGGCAACGGGGATGGAAGCGGCAATCGCACAAATGCCGGCAAGCATCATATATACCCAGAGAATTTCACTCGGTCCGAGAACAGCTAATTTTCCGTCAAAATCTCTGATCAGCCAATCATAAATGTCCTCCACAAACAAAAAAGCCGTAATTAAAAACAGAAGAAAAGCCGCAAGTGTGAAGATGATCCGACGGCGAAGCTCTTCTAAATGTCCGATCAGATGAGTTTCTTTTTTATCCATTCAAAAAAGCCCTCCCTTTCATGAGAAAAAGAGGCAGACCATGCGTCTGCCTCATCAGCACTCAGCCTGCGTTTTTGTCCTGCTTGACCGCTGACAGCTCAGCTGATTTTTCTTCTTTTTCATCACCAGACACAAGTGATTTTGTGGCGCTTTTGAATTCCAGCAGAGTCCGACCGGCGGCTCGCCCGATTTCCGGAAGCTTTGAAGGGCCAAAAATAATGAGGGCGATGACAAAGATCAGAATCAAGCCTGGTATTCCAATGTTTGAAAACATTATGTTTCACTCCTTAATGCGTAATTTTTGCCCGTTTTTTGATCATTTGTTTTTCATGGGCTTTGTTGTGCTCAAAGAAACGATCCTCTTCGACTTCATTGGATTGTTTCACTCCGCCTTGAACCATTGTCGAGGATACCTTTCTCAATCCGGTTTGGTCTTTTTGATAAACGAATGAAGCCCGTGTGGAAATGGCTGCTCCCGGCTCTGTCACAAATGGCATTACCCGATAATCAGCTTTCCACTGATGAGGCGTTACTGTACAGCGGACATATCCGCGGTAATCGTTAAAGAACTTAATATGTGGATTTTCCTTTAAAATTTGATCGGTATCCGCCCGCTTATCCGCTCCGTTTCCTCCGGATGTGATGGAGGTGCCGACAAATTCAGCCCCGAAAATTTTTGAGCTTGTTTTATTAAAATCGACATGCAGATTCGATGCCCAGCTTGCGTGTACATCTCCTGTCAGCACGACAACATTGTTTAAATTTTTGCTGTTAATGTAATTGACGACCCGTTCGCGCTGAGCCGGATAACCGTCCCATGAATCCATGCTGTAGATCGGGCTTGAGCTTGTCCCGAAATTCCACTTCGCAAAGAAGATTTGCTGTGCCAGCACATTCCAATATGCAGTCGAGCTGCTCAAATTGTTAAAAAGCCACTGCTCCTGTTCTTTTCCTAACAAAGTCCGATTCGGATTGAGCGATTCATCAGAAGGCGGCTTATTGCCGTCGTTATTGGCTTGGTCATCTCTGTACTGGCGTGTATCCAGTACATTAAATGATGCCAGATTTCCATACGTAAAGTGGCGGTACAGCTGCATATCCGGGCCATTCGGCAGAGAGGAGATGCGGAGCGGCATATGCTCATAATAAGCCTGATACGCCGCCGCACGGCGCAATACAAACGCGTCAACCGACTGCCCTTTTTCAGGGATTTTATTGGCATAGTTATTTTCAACTTCATGGTCATCCCACGTGACAACCCAAGGAAACGCCGCATGCGCCGCTTTTAAATTAGCGTCTGAACGGTATTGGGCATGGCGGTTTCGATAGTCCTGCAGCGTAATGATTTCTGCGCTGTTGTGCGTGCGGACATTGCCCGTTTTCGATACATATTCATTCGGCCCGTACTCATATATGTAATCACCGAGATGGAAGACAAGATCAAGCTTTTCCTTCGCCATATGCTTGTAGGCTGTATAATAGCCATGCTCATATTGCTGGCAGGAAGCGAAGGCAAAGGTCATTTTCGGCACATTGGCACCTGGGGCGGGCAGTGTTTTTGTTTTTCCGACAGGACTTAGCTCATGTCCGGTTTTGAATCGGTAATAGTACACTTTGCTCGGCTCAAGCCCGTCCGCTTCCACGTGGACAGAATGGGCGAGGCTCGGTTTGGCCATTTCTGTGCCCTTTCTTACGATCTTGCGGAAGTGCTCATCCTTTGCCACTTCCCATTTGACAGGCACAGCCTGGTTCGGCATCCCCCCGCCGTTCAGCGGATCTGGCGCCAAACGCGTCCAGAGCACGACGCTGTCAGAAAGCGGATCTCCTGAAGCGACGCCGAGCGTAAACGGATAACTAGAGAACTTAGGCGCAGCATTTACTTCAAATGCTCCGACTGACTGAGCAATGGTTAACCCAAGAGAAAGCCCCGCAATTTTTCCAGCCCCCTGAATAAATTTGCGGCGGTCAAACGTATTATTCTGAAAGCTTTCGTCTTTCAATTTCTGTACCCATTCGTCAAAACGACTGTCATTTGCCATTCCAGATCCCCTCTCTTCTCATTGATCGCTTTCATTATAGGAAACCATTGTTAATTAGCTGTGAAGAAGTGTGAAGGGATTGTAAGCACTGAACATGGGAAACAGGACTTCATTCACAGCCCTTTCGCCGAAACATGCCGACAGCTGGCAAAACGGCGTGTTTTCTGCATATCCTGTCGTTTGCAAGCCGCCCTTTTTACCCATTTTTCTTCACATGATCTTAAAAAAACAAAAACACCGAGCGATTTTGCAAAATCACTCAGTGTTCGGAAAAGCTGTCTGTTATTTAGAAAACAATCTGCTGAAAAAGCCCTTCTTTTCCGGTTTTGCAGCTTCAGGCTCTTGTTCTATTAAAATTCCTTTTTCCTTCACTTCTTGCAGCCAAAATGGAAATTCAGTAAGCAACGCATCATAAAGCTCATCATCAGAGATGCGTTCAATGTCTTCGATATGCAGGAAGTTTGCGTTATCAACAACACGCCCTTCTAGCGTATCCAGTTTATTAAGAAAATCGAAGTTGCCGTTTCCGATGCCGACAAACTGCCAAAACACCGGTTTATCAGAGGCAGCTTCAATAATAGGTTTGATGGATTTTTTACACCCTCCATCATTAATAAAAACGATAAAAGCGGGATATGAACTCGGTTCTTCCACAACATATTTATGTAACACATCTTTTATGACCGGCGGCTCATCATTTCTCCCGAATTTATGCAAGAGTTCATTATTCAAAATTTCGCGATCAACATAGCCTGAAAAATCGATTTCATTGACTGGCTTTAACCGGGAGAATTCATTATCATAAACCCATACATCAAGCAGGCCGTTATCATCAAACTGATCAGCCACAGCCAAAATCCGCTCCACCACTTTTTGAACCGTTCCGTTTTTATACAGCGTTCTCATTGAACCGGTAATATCCAGCACCAGCCCGACACGAGCCGTCACCTTGGTTAACTGCTTTTTCTCCAGTACGATTTTTACGCTCTTCTTTTGCAGGTCAATTGTCGCCATTTTGTCATCTCCTGTAGTTCTTTTATCCGATTATCTCACAGAAATATTTACCATTGGTATAACTTTTTAAAGAAAAAACACCGTTCAGATGTGAACGGCGTCTCCCCTTAAAATGTGTTATATACATTTTCACATGTTTCGCCCGTCGGCTGATAAAAACAATGTGATTTGAATCTGGCTACAAACGGCTGGTTATACCAGGTCGGCGGGCAGTTTCCTCCCGGCTTGAAATACCACAAGCTGAATTTTGCCGGCCAGAACCTCTCCCCGTTTATCGTCCGGCGTGCCAAGGCCCGCTCGCTTTCCCGCGGTCTTTGATAAAAGTATCCATGGGTCACCGCTTCAAACGCATGCGGCTGAAAAATCATCTGCCTGATGGTGCGGAGGCCTTTAAAATCAGAGCAATTGGCCCTCAGCCGATTAATCCCAACATTTCCGACAAGCAGCATCCCCTGCTTTCCTTCACCTTCCGCTTCCGCTCTGAGCAGCCGTGCCATCAAGTTGACATCAGCGCTTGTTGCTCTCACAACCGCCATCACGTCACCTCCCCTTTTTCTCCTTTCATCATATTGCAATACCCAAAGAGTGATGACGGAGGGACAGGAGAAGTTTTAAAATTTATTCTCCCGGTACTGTCACAAACCATAAAGATCGGTAATTGCAGAAGAAAAATGGACATCTGGCCGTCAAGGAAATCTCCGGTAAAATCCCGGATTCCACGGGCATGGCAGATGCAGATTCACCCCCCTGTTTCATAACAGTTCTTCAGCCTTTTTCCACCTGTAGCCGAAAACGCTTTGTAAAGAACACAAAGTAATGTTTAACTTTCCGTATTTGAGGAATCATACATAACAAATCAGATAAAAGAAGGAGGAACCTTATCATGACACATGTGAAAGCGCTCGCGATTAAAGGTATTATGACGATTATTGTTTTGTATTTGGTGCTGGGTCTTGGCTTTGGTTTCACGTTTGGTGATACGCTGCTGATGACGGTTGTGTTAGGGGTCATTTCTTATTTGCTTGGAGACCTTTATGTATTGCCCCGATGGAACAATATGATCGCCACTTTGGCTGATTTCGGTTTGGCATTTCTCGTGATTTGGCTGATGGGCATGCCGCTTTCTATGGGAATGACTGGCGGAGAAATTGCGCTGGCGGCTCTATTTGGAGCAATCGCCATGGCCATCGGTGAATATTGCTTCCATTTCTATATGATGAGCAAAGAAATTGGCAAAAAGCATTATCTTGAAACAAGAACAGATTCATAATCAAAAGGCCGGTGCTGACAGCATCGGCCTTCTATCATAAAGCATCTTCCCGGTCTATGTTTCGGACAGACCAAATCGCTATCAAGATGCCGATCGCACCTAAAGAAAGCGGAATGTAGATAATCGTTGCCAGCGATAACTCGGGGCTTTGCTGGCTGATCAGTATCGTCAATATAACCGATGAAATGATAGCAGCCGGAACAGAGCGTTTCCTCATCCCAAAATATAAAGGAATAAAACTCAAGCACGCAGCCGAAGCGGCATATATCGCCATACTGCCGACCTCTTGCCCGATAGTCTGGACTGATAACATCGCAGGTGTAAGTTGATAATATTGATTGATTTGCGCAAAGATGAATGAAAGCGCAATTTCAGACACCATAATGGTGATAAACGTCAGTCCGCCTGTAATCAGCAGCTTGGCAGCAATCAGTTTTTTCCGGCTGATGGGATATGTAAACATGACGGTAATCGTTTTATTTTTGTACTCGCTAATAATCAATTTGGCAATCAGCACACTGGCGAAAACAACAAATACAGATCTTACAAACGTTCCAAGCAAAAATAGCGTGGATGCCGCATCAGTCATCACCTCCGGCTGCGGGAGTTTTTTTTCTTCTGATGCGATCAAGCATATAAATCCGAGAATACATAGATTTGCAATAACGGCGCCTCTGTAATACCAGCCTAATTTCATTTTTTTTAATTCAAGTTTCATTAAATTCAACATGTTGTTTCAACTCCGTATTTAAGCATCTTGCCGGTCTGCTTTCCTGACTGCCATGTATGAAAAAAACAAACCGACAGCAGCTAGAGATAATGGAATATATACAATGGAAGAAATGGACAGGCCCGGGCTTGTTGAACTCATCAGCATGACGATCACGACAGATGAAATGATGGTTGCCGAGACAGAGTGCTTACGCATCCCAAAAAAGATGGGAACTAAACTGGTGCCAGCGGCGCCAAAAGCGAAAACCGCCATTTTTACCGAATGCTGAGAAATGACATCGGCGCTCAATTCTCCCGGAATGACATGGTAGATCGAATTCAGCATATAGAAAGCGGCTGCTACGAACGCATTTGAGACTAAAATAGTGATAAACGTCAGCCCGCCTGAGATGCTAAGCTTAGCAGCAAGCAGTTTTTTCCGGCTGATCGGGTACGTAAACATCACTTGAATCGTTTTGTTTTTATATTCCGATATGACTAATTTGGCGATCAGTACAGCGCCAAAAACGATAAACACCGCTCTGACAAAAGTGCCAATGACGAGAAATGCATCATCCATGCTTTGGAACGATTCAGTGCCCTCCGCTTTTTCTATGTAACTGACCAACCACATAAAGCCAAGGATAATCAGGTTAGCAATGATAACTCCTCTCACATACCATCCCATCTTCATTTTCCTTAATTCGATTCTGATCAAATTCAGCAACGGTCTCGCCTCCTCTACGCACTGATGTGATTGCCGTTGATCAAGCTGATGAAGTAGTCCTCCAGTGAAGTATACTTTTTATTCATTGATTCAATGTCTACATCATTTAAAATAAGCGCTTTTGATATGGCACCCTGTGATCGTTGAGCATCATAAATCCGAATGGTTTTATCATTTAAGATTTTAAAGTTGGCAATGTGAAGTTCTTTCTCAAGCACAAAGCAGGCTTTTGTCTGATTCGATGTAACGAGTTCGATGTATTCTGTGTTTTGTCCCCTTACATCTTCCATCGACACCTCTTCCAGCAGCCTGCCGTCACGAATGACGCCGATTGTGTCCGCAATTTGTTCGATTTCACTCAGCATATGGCTGGAGATCAGCAGTGTCATTCCATACTCTTTGCTTAATACTTGAAATAAGTTTCTGATCTTTTTAATGCCGACAGGATCAAGGCCGTTTACCGGCTCATCCAATATAAGCAGATCAGGTTTGGTGAGGATGGCGCGCGCTATGCCGAGGCGCTGCTTCATTCCAAGCGAAAATGTTTTGACGGGTTTCTTGTCGATCTGTTTTAAATTCACCATATCGAGCACTTCTTGAATGGCTTTTTTATTGTGGTATCCCATGTATGCACAATGCAGCTCTAAATTTTCGATAGCCGTCAGATTTTCATAGAAAATTGGATATTCAATCATGCTGCCGATCTTGCCAAGCACCTCATATGACGTATGAGTGAGATTGTTTCCGAGGATATTGATTTCACCGCTTGTCGGTTTTACAAGACTTGTCAGCATTTTCATGATGGTTGTTTTCCCTGCTCCGTTCGGGCCGAGAAAGCCGTAAATTTCACCTTTTTTGATATGCATGCTGACATCTGATACGACTTCTTTGCCTTGAAACGTTTTGGTCAGTCCGTTTGATTGTACGATGTAAGTCAACGTTGTTGCTCCTTTCCTCTTTTTCCTGTTTTCTATTGTAGCGGCGGGCCCTGTCATTTTTATTTCTTCATTCTTAAGAAATTCTTACGATTGTTAATAGGTCATTCGTTTTAATGTAATCGTAAACGCTGTCCGTTCATACGGCTTGCTTAGAAGAGAGATGGAGCCCCCCATTTTTTCCACAAGCCTTTTCGTGATCGTCAAACCGAGACCGCTCCCTTGGAATGCTTTGTTTCTTGATTCTTCAAGTGTGTACAGCCTCTCAAATACCCGCTGCTGGTCTGTTTCACTGATTCCTTTTCCGCGGTCCCATACGGAGATGGCAATGCTTGTCTCATCATAAGAAAGTGATAATCCGATAAACTTGCCAACCGCGCCATATTGAATCGCGTTGGATAATAAATTTTGCAGGATACGGTCCAGCGCCTCTTCATTTGCATGCGCGTATACCGGTGTATCCGGAATATCAATCTCCGCGTTAAAACCTTTTGCCTGAACGGCATCATAGTAATGCAGGATATTTCGTTTGCATACTTCGTTGATATGTATTTTTGTGATCGGGATTTGTTTGTCTTCAGATTCCAATTTGGCTAAATCAAAAAAAGAGTGGATCATTTGGATGAGTTCATTTGTTTTTTGGTGCAGCTTCTCAAGCAGTCTTTCCCGCTCGCTGTCCGGCATATCCCGGTCACTTTGGATGGCTTCGATATAACCGAGAATGACCGTCAGAGGTGTTTTGAGATCGTGTGACATATTGGTCAGCATCCGTCTCATGGATTGCTCTGTTTTTGCAAACCGGGCGTTGATATGCTGATGGTCCTCAGCGAGCAGATTGATGTTGACGAGCAGATTCCTGAGCGCACGGTCATCTGTATGAAGTAAAACCTGATCGGCCGATTCGTTGTCAAGCATGGCGCTAAGCTTTTCTGCCGTATACGTCAAATTCCTGTCCCGGTTCTTTTTCATCATATATTGAATGACATTCAGACACGCTAAAGCGATGATAGCGGCAATCGTTAATACTGCCATTCTAAAACTCTCCCCACTTATAGCCGATGCCCCATAATGTTTTGATATATTGAGGAGACGATGGATCATCTTCAATCTTTTCTCTCAGCCGTCTCATATGTACATTAATGATGTTTTGGTCGCCGAAGTACTCCTCATTCCATACGGAACGATAGATTTGTTCTTTCGTAAACACCTTTTTAGGATTTGCTGCAAATAGTATCAGCAGCTGCCATTCGGTTGACGTCAGCTGAAGCGGTTCGCCGTTTTTCAGAACGGATACATTGTCTATATCGATCGTAAGCTGGTGAACACGAATCACCTGATGTTCAGCCGGTTCACTCGACGAATATTGCGTCGCCCTCCGTATCGCTGCTTTGACTCTGGCTGTCAGTTCAATCATCGAAAACGGTTTGGCGATATAATCATCCGCCCCGAATCCCAGCCCCAGTGCTTTATCAACATCTCCGTCTTTTGCTGAAATCATTAAAACAGGAACCTTGCTTTTTTCCCGAATGATTTTTAAAACATCCATCCCATTCAGCTCCGGAAGCATAATATCAAGCAGAATGAGGTCGTACGCCTGCTCTTGAAACCTCCGAATGCCCTCTTCACCGTCGAAAGCATGCACGATTTCAAAGCCTTCTTTTGTTAAATAATGGACCACCATTTCACTGATGGAATGGTCATCCTCCACAAGCAATATGCGCTGCATCCTCTCACCTAACCTTTTTCATAGTCAAAAAAAACACACATGTCATTACGCTTATTGTAATTGAAAAACATGTGTGTTTTACAAAATTTATTCTTTTTTTCCTGTTTTCAGCTTTTACCTGCAGCCGCTCAGCTCAGCTTTTCTCCTTTACTTGTTCATATGTTTTTGGATAAAATCCAAAAGCGTATTTCCTTGAGCCGTCAGAATGACGCCCTTCCCGCTGCATGCCGGACAAGGTTTGCCTTCTATTTCTCCGGCTCTTTCACAATGCGGACAAGCAACCTCCAGATCATCAGTTGCGATCACCATTTGAATTCCTCCTTTCCCATTGATTAAACATGGACCACCAGCCTTCTTCCATTGGCCGTCACCTCCTTTAAGAAACACAAAAACCCCCGTCCTATCAAAGGACGAGGGTCTCGCGGTACCACCTTTATTAACAGCTAAAAAGCCATTCGCTCATCAGTACAGAAAACGTCAGTTTCGATACTCCTCTCTTGGTAACGGGGAGAGCATCCCGGCATTGCCTACTATCTATTCAGCAAAGCAATTCAGAAGCCCATTCGGCATCAGGGGAGGATCGGTTCACACCTGCCACCGACTCTCTGAACCCCGCTCACTGATGCTTACTTGCTCTTCCTCACAATTGTTAATCCGTTCTTTCGTTTGTAAAATTTATAATACTCCGTCAATTTACAGAAGTCAATTCTTAATCCAATTTAGATTCGCCAAGTGCTTCCAGAGCCATATTTACGTGCTCCTCCTGCTGTGTCTGAAGAGCGAACTTGGCAATTTCCAGCGGATACGCCGCCTTCATCTCTGAGATGTGATCCTGCATTTTTGACCATACACGGCCGCCTGCTTGATCATAGTATTCAAGCAAATGGGCTGTTTCTTTTTCTCCGAAAATCATGTGGTAAAAGACAAAATCCTTGGCTGGATCGGCGACTTTCGCTTCTGTCCAATCCAGAAGGCCTGTGACGTGTTCATTTTGATCAATAAGGATATGCGGCGGATGGAGATCGCCGTGTATCAGCGCGGAGAAACCGGGCCAGTATGCATCATCATTGATCCACGTTTGCCATCTTTCCCAAAGCTGCTTAGATACGCCAAACTTATTCTTCACATCAGCCATAGATTCAGCTGTCATTTTCCTGAAATCTTCTGGCATCACCACTTCTATTCCGGATTGGCCGGCAGATGTTTGATTCATGCCATGCAATTCTGCCAGTATTTCGGCAAGTGTATGAACAAAATCGTCTGACGGCGGCTGATGATTCATATTCCATACATATTGTTTCTGTTCCAAATCAATTCCAGCAGCAGGCGTTCCGCTAAGCTTCGGGTAAGCGATCAATTCCGGCGTATGAATTTTCCAATCCGGCACATCAGCTGTGAGATTCGCGCGGAGAAAGGCAAGCGTTCTGCCTTCTGAAGCTGCTCTTTCAACAACATCGCTTCGCCGCGGTTTTCGCAGTACCCATGGCATACCTGTATCATCCTCGGCAAATACAACTTGAAAATCCATTCCCGTTTCATTCAATTGAGCGTTATCAGAGTGAACCGTCAAACCTTGATTGCGTGCAAGCGCGACAATCTCAGTGATTAGCTGCCTTTCGTTCGGGTTTGTCATCTCTTTTCCCCTTTCTCATATTCCGCCTGTCGTTAGAGAGAAGGGATGTTTTTAAGGAAAAAAAAAGAGGGCAGCATCGCCACCCTCTTTTCATTACAATATAAGGGTACATACATAGGCAGATTCATCCCGATTCCCCGCATCCAGGCGAGTGTCGTTCACTATTGAATTCGTGTTAATCGGAATCTATTGAATGCCATGTCGGAACCCCTCCGTTCATTGTAGTTGATCTCCATTTTACATCATATTCCAGTTTTGATCTACTATAAAAATGAATCAAGTCACAGGCGCGGGGTTAAACAAACACAAATCATTATGAAGGCCCCAATGGTCCGCCCATGTTTGTTTCCTGCCGCTCGCTACATCTAAGACCATCCGAAAAATCTCCCAGCCGACTTCTTCGATACTGGCCTCTCCGGTAGCAATTCGCCCGGCATTGATATCGATTAAATCCGCCCAATGCTCTGTTAATGAATGGCGTGTAGATACTTTCAGCACCGGCGCAGCAGCCAATCCATACGGTGTTCCTCTGCCTGTCGTAAAGACCTGCAGATTCATGCCTGCCGCCAGCTGAAGGGTTCCGCACACAAAGTCGCTTGCCGGCGTCGCTGCAAACAGCAAACCCTTTTTCTCCGCCTTCTCCCCAGGCCCGAGCACACCAGAAATGGGGCTTGTGCCTGACTTTGCTACCGATCCTAACGCTTTTTCCACCACATTGGATAAACCGCCTTTTTTATTGCCAGGTGACGGATTGGCGCTTCTGTCTGCTTCCCCCCGCCTCAGATAGCTGTCATACCACTTCATCTCATCGATCAGCGAACGTCCGACCTCTTCGCTGACAGCTCGCGGCGTTAATAAGTGAATCGCATCCCGCACCTCAGTCACTTCAGAAAACAAGACCGTTGCGCCTGCCCGAACCAATAAATCAGCCGCATATCCCACTGCCGGATTCGCCGTCACGCCGGAAAAGGCATCACTGCCGCCGCATTGCAAGCCAATTACCAGGTCAGAAACAGGGCAGGTTACACGGACTCTGCTATTGAGTCTGATTAACCGCTCCTCCGCCATTTCCATCATCGATTGAATCATATTCGCAAAGCCTTGATGATCTTGAAGTGAAATGATGTGATCTTTTTTCTCAGGTGCAATCCGTGCCGGGAGGAGCTTTTCACATCCTAATCCGACCACCATCACTTCCCCGCCGAAGTTCGGATGCTTTGCCAGATTTTGAATCGTGCGGATGGGAATCACGGCGTCTGGGGCATTGATGGCCACGCCGCATCCATATTGATGATGAAGCGGCACGACATCATCGACATTTGGATATTTCGGAAGAAGCTCTTCTTTTATCCGTTTTACCGCATAATCCAGCACGCCGACGACACATTGAACACTTGTGGTAATACCGAGAATATTTTTTGTTCCTGCACTGCCGTCAGCATTTCGATATCCTTCAAACGTATAGCCTTCAAGAGGCGGCAGCGGTTCAGGCACTTTGTTTGCGATAGGAAGGTCATGGAGTTCCGGAGGGGCGGGCATTCTCACCAAAGCTTCCCGCACCCAGCTTCCGCGTTTGATCGGCTGATCTGCAAATCCGATCACTTCTCCATAACGCACGATGGCATCTCCCTGATTCAAATCGGTTAGGGCCACTTTATGGCCTTGAGGAACATCTTCTTCAAGCATCAGCCCGCATGGAAAAACAGTGCCCTTTTTCAGTCCGCCGTCATTTACAATAATCGCCGTGTTATCTTTTACATTCACTTTAATGTAAAGAGGCGCTTGATTCTGTCTGAGGTTCATCACCATAGGAATATCACTCCTCAACATTGTAAACGCTTTCCGATTTTGATTTAAAAAAAGCCGCAAATCCCAATTTCAAACTGCGGCTGTCATAACAATTATGTTTCGTCTATCCCATTCAAAATTTTGTCACGGACAAATTTCAAATGCTCATACATGTGGTAATGAGCCTGGTAAGGATCTCTTTTGGCAAGGGCGTCGTAGATTTTTTTGTGGTATTCAACCGTAACATCCCTTTCCCTGTACGGAATCTGGCTGTCGATTTTCGCATGTGTGATCAGCAAAGATTGAATCATTCCTTCAACAACGGGATTATTAGCGCTTAATGCAATAATTCGGTGAAATTCTTTATCTGCTTCTCCATAATTGTTGTCAGTGCTGCTGGCGATGTCGTCGATTGTTTTTTGTAAACGCTCAAGCTCTTCTTCATTTATCTTTTCCGCGGCAATCGTCACCAGCCCGAGTTCTAACGCCATCCGCGCTTCAATAATGGCCGGAAGATTATCAGTCGCCAAAGCAAGCATGACGGAAAAAGGCTGCATCCCGATTTTGTCGTTGAAATACGTGCCGCCGCGGGTTTTTCTCGTGATAACGCCCAGCGTCTCTAGTGAGCTAAGCGCTTCGCGAAGCACCGGTCTGCTGACATGTAAGATATCCATTAGCTCCATTTCCGTCGGTAATTTGTCTCCGGCCTTTAATTGTCCGCTTGACAGTAAATGGACAATCCGTTCAATGACCTGCTTGGCTAATGTTTTCCGATTGACTGTATCCACCTTCAGATCTTCTAAACCTTCGTACACGAACAACTCTCCCTTCAGTTGTTCAATTGTAAGACAAAATATTCGTTATGACAATATTTAGAATAAAACTTATCGCACCAGACACGGGCGCTTGCGGTCAAACTCCCAATTACTGATCAGAAACTGCATAGGGATTGCATCGTTCCGTGCGCCTAAATTCATTTTTCGATAGAGATCATGCGCTTTTTCCACTTGTTCCATATCAATTTCGATGCCAAGCCCAGGCTTATCAGGCACCTTCACACAGCCATCAGCAATTTCTAAAGGCTGTTTGGTTAAACGCTGTCCGTCCTGCCAGATCCAATGGGTATCAATCGCCGTGATGCGTCCCGGAGCTGCGGCCGCGACATGGGTAAACATGGCAAGGGAGATGTCAAAATGATTATTGGAGTGCGAGCCCCACGTCAGCCCCCAATCATGGCACATCTGTGCAACCCGCACCGAACCCTGCATCGTCCAGAAATGGGGATCAGCCAGCGGAATATCGACCGCGTGCAGCTGAATCGCGTGCCCCATTTCCCGCCAGTCAGTCGCAATCATATTTGTCGCGGTCGGCAGGCCTGTCGCGCGGCGGAACTCAGCCATCACTTCACGTGCGGAATAACCGTTTTCCGCCCCGCACGGATCTTCGGCATAAGCAAGTACATCATGCTTTCCTCTGCATAATGTAACAGCTTCTTCTAGCGGCCAAGCCCCGTTCGGATCAAGGGTAATTCTCGCCTCAGGAAAACGTTTTGATAACGCGGTGACGGCTTCCATTTCTTCCTCGCCCCGCAATACGCCGCCTTTCAGCTTGAAATCTTGGAAGCCGTAGCGCTCTTGTGCCGCTTCTGCAAGACGTACAACTGCCTCAGGAGTCAGCGCTTCCTCATGGCGGAGGCGGAACCACTCGCAATCTGACTGCTGATTGCTTTGATACGGCAATGTCGTCCGCTTTCGGTCACCAATGTAAAATAGATAACCGAGCATCTTGACCTCATCCCGCTGCTGTCCTTCTCCAAGCAAAGCCGCAACTGGTTCATTGAGAAATTTACCGAGCACATCCAACAAAGCGGCTTCCAAGGCTGTGACCACATGCACCGCAGTGCGCAAATCAAATGTCTGGATACCGCGGCCTCCCCTGTCCTGGTCCCCAAACTGCTTTCTGACTGTTTGCAAAATCGACTGGTACGCGCCGATCGATTTTCCCACAACAAGCGGCTCTGCAAGCTCCAGTGTGCGGCGGATCGCTTCCCCGCCCGGCACCTCGCCGACACCCTGATTCCCGCTGCTGTCCGTTAAGACGACAAGATTTCGGGTAAAAAACGGGCTGTGGGCGCCGCTTAAATTCAGCAGCATACTGTCATGCCCCGCGACTGGAATGACTCTCATCTCAATAATTGATGGAATATTCGATCTTTTTTCTTTTTGAACCTGTTCCTGTATTGGTGAACTCATCTGTCATCCTCCTTTGATAAAGCGCTTTCATAAGTATTAGACAGGCAGTGATTGATCGGGGTCTTGCTCTTGTTTCTTTAATACGACCCGTTTGATCGGCCCGACCAGCAGCAAATAGCTGAGGACTGCTGCAATCGCATTAGCGCCGACAAAAACGAGCGCGCCATTAAAAGATCCTGTGGCATTCACGATGTAGCCGATAATAATCGGAGTCGTAATCGAGGCGATGTTTCCGAATGTGTTGAACAAACCGCCGCTTAATCCCGCACACTCTTTTGGCGACGTGTCCGACACGACAGCCCAGCCCAAGGCGCCAAAGCCTTTTCCGAAGAACGCGAGTGACATGATTACAACGACGAGCCACGCTGAATCTGTATAGTTGCAGATAATCATGCTGCAAGACAGCAGCATGCCGACAATGATCGGTCCTTTTCTCGCAAAGGTGAGAGAACGGCCTTTTTTCAGTAAAAAATCAGATACGATGCCTCCAAGCACGCCGCCTGCAAATCCGCACAGCGCCGGGAGGGAAGCCACAAATCCCGCTTCAAGAATGGACATTCCGCGGGCCTGAACCAAATATACCGGAAACCATGTGAGAAAGAAATAGGTGAGAGTCGTAATGCAATATTGCGCGATGTACACGCCAATCAGCATGCGGTTGGTTAATAACTGTTTGATATACGGCCATTTTGATTCTTTTTCCTGCTTGCTTTGACTGTCATCCATTGAAATCAGCCCGCCGCCTTCTTCAATGTACGCAAGCTCGGCTTTGTTGACCTTCGGATGTTTTTTCGGTTCATATACCGTTTTTAACCAGATAAAAGCCAGTAGGATTCCCGCGGCCCCCATCACTACGAAGACGGAATGCCAGCCAAAAGAGTGGGTGAGCCAGCCCATTAAAGGAGAAAAAATGACGATTGCGAAGTATTGAGCTGAGTTAAAAAAGGCTGAAGCTGTACCGCGTTCGGAGCTCGGGAACCAGGAAGCAACCACTCTGCCGTTTCCGGGAAATGAAGGCGCCTCAGAAAGCCCGACTAAAAAGCGCAGCGCAAACAGCAGGATAATCGCTGTGCCAGCGGTAAAAAATCCAATCGCCCCTTGCAGCAGCGTAAAAAATGACCAGAAAAAGATGCTTAACGCAATAACCGTTTTTGATCCAAATCGATCCAGCAGCCAGCCTCCGGGAAGCTGTCCGATGACATAGGCCCAGCCGAATGCAGAAAAAACATACCCCATGGCAACCGAATCCAGTCCAAGGTCATGCTGGACGGAATCACCCGTAATCGAAAGCGTCGCACGATCTGCGTAGTTAATAGACGTCACAAGAAACAGCATAAATACGATGAACCAGCGTACAGAGGTTTTTTTGTCCGCCGGCGAAACATTCGCATGGTCTTTTTTCATAATATCTTCTCCTTTATCAAAGTAGAGAATCATATGCTGGCGGTGATAAGGCTTGGAAAGAGACAAGCGCCTCTTTCCAGCACCTTTACTGCTTCACAAATACGGTTTTGATCGCCGTGAAGAAGTCCTTCGCGGCCTCACCCTGTTCGCGGGAGTGGGAGCTTGATTGCTTCATGCCGCCAAATGGCGCCTGAAGCTCAACTCCTGCGCTTTCCGCGTTGACCCTGACAAGCCCGGCTTCAATCTCATCAACAAATGAAAGCATACGGCCGATGTTTTGCGTAAAAATAGATGCACTTAATCCGAACTTCACATCATTGGCGATGTCTAAAGCCTCCCTCATCGTGTCCACCTTTAACAGAGCGATGACCGGTCCGAAAATTTCCTCCTGGGCAATCGTCATGTCAGATGTCACGTTGTCAAAAATGGCAGGCTGCACATAATATCCGTTTTGATACTTTCCATCCTCCAGCTTTTCTCCTCCGATCAAAAGAGAAGCGCCTTCCTGCTTGCCTTTTTCAATATACGATAGACAGTTATCAAGCTGATTTTTGCTTGCGATCGGTCCCATCCAAACGTTTTCTTTCAAGCTGTCTCCGATCGTGATCTCCTTTGTGCGCTGCAGCAGTTTTTCTTTAAAGCGGTCGTAAATTCCGCTTTGGACAATGACACGGCTCGTTGCGGTGCACTTCTGGCCCGTTGAACGGAAAGCGCCTGTCACCACGGCTTCCGCTGCCGCTTCAAGATCAGCATCGTCCGCTACGATCACCGGGTTTTTCCCGCCCATTTCAAGCTGATATTTGGCGCCTCTCGCTAAAGCGGCTTGCCCGATGATTTTCCCAACCTGATTCGAACCCGTGAACGTAATGGCATTAACCCCGTCATGTTCGGCAATACCTTGGCCGACAACTGACCCTTGGCCAGTCACCAAATTGATGACTCCCGCCGGAAATCCCGCTTCTTCAAAACAAGCGATGATCTTCGCACATGTAACGGCAGTTTCTGATGCGGGTTTGATGACAACAGTATTGCCGTACACCAGTGCCGGCGCCATTTTCCAAATCGGGATCGCTACCGGGAAGTTCCACGGCGAAATCACGCCGACGACACCAAGCGGGACACGGGTTGTAAACATCAGTGCGTCTTTGTCAGTAGACGGAATAACATCGCCTGTTTTGCGCATGCCCTCGCCGGCGTAATAGCGAAGAATCGCAATGCCGCGAGCGGTTTCTCCTTTTGCTTCCGGCAGGGTTTTTCCCATTTCACGCGTCGCACATGCGGCGATGTCCTCTAAGCGCTGCTCCATGATATCAGCGGTTTTATACAGCAGTTGGCCCCGTTCTGCACCCGTCAGCTTTCTCCATCCCGTTTTTGCCTCATTAGCGGCGGCGACGGCCCGGTCCACATCATCAGCCGTTGATCTCTGCACATAGCCGACGATGTCGTTCACATCGGCAGGATTTTCCGATTTGATCATATCGCCTGATTGAGCTTTGACCCACTCTCCATTAATAAAATTGAGATATGTGTTTTTTTCCGTGATTACAGACATGCCCATTGCCCCTTTCATGCTTTTTATGTTTGTCAAACCGTCGCGGCCTTCTTCGGGAAACGATCCGCCGCTTGCTTCAAAATGGCTTCTAATTCCTGATAGTGTTCTTTTTCAACCGGCCCGACAGGCGGTCTGGCTGTATTTCTCACATTCATCCCCATAATCTCCATTCCGGCTTTGATCAAGGACACCGCGTACCCTTTCCGTTGCTTCCGGATGTCGTTGATCGGCAGAATGACATGCTGATAGAGCTCCTTCACTGCATCGTTGTTTCCGTTTTTCAAAGCTTCATAAAACATCCGGGAAATATGCGGAATATAATTCGAAATGGCTGAAGAATAAGAGTGGAAACCGATTGGCAGGTAGGACGGCATCGTCACTTCAGCCATCGGCATTCCGTTAAGCCATCCCAAGCGGTCACCGATTGTATAGGCGAGGTTGATATTCAAATCCATGTTCCCCACCCCGTCTTTCACACCAACAAGCTGTTCAAGCTCCGTCAGCCGTTTGATCTGTTCAAGAGAAAATACGGCATTGTCGCGCTGATACAGAATGGCATTCAAGTCCGTGCTTTCAATAATCGTTTTGGCGTACTGATACAGCCCCTCCTGTTCGCCATGCACCAAATACGGAGGAAGGATCAAATAGCCGTCAGCGCCTTTTTTCTCTGATATACGCGCCCAATCAAGCGCGGTGCTGAGATTGCCGCCCACTCCCGTATAGACCGGGACCTTTCCTCCCGCAGCCGAAACCGCGACTTCGACCATGTTTTCGTATTCTTTCTGGCTAAGGGACTGGAATTCCCCTGACCCGCAGGCGATAAAAATCGCTTCCAAGCCTTCTTCGAGCAAAAACTCGATATTTTGAAACAGAGCTTCTTCCTCCAGCTTTCCTTGTGTATTAAAAGGCGCAACCGGAAAACCTAAAATCCCTTCAGGTGCTTTTCTTATACGGCTCATGTACAAAACCTCCTGTCATTTGTGTAAACAGCTCATTTGAAAGCGCTTTAAAATCATGCGGCTGTATATCCTCTCCTTCCCGTATATCCTTTTGTTTTATTGTAAGACAAATAAACAATAAGTCAATAATTTTATTTTCTGACTTTTCGTAAAATATCAGAAAGCCTCCGTTTTCCGCATAAAAAAACAGCCGCTGCTAGCCGGCTGTTTTTTCACATACTTCTTCCTTTCATCGTTTCGTTCAAAAGCTTCGCTTCCAAAAAAAATACGTGGATAAATTTTTTCATATTCACTCTGGCAGGTGCGAGGGGTTTTGCCTCCTTGGATTGAATTTCTTTCATTTTTTGGCTGACGACCGGAAAATCAAAGAATTTTGATGCGTAGGTTTCGAATTTAGGATTCGAAAAATCAGTTGTGCCCAATGAGGCAAAATGGTCCAGCGAATGAATAATGGCTCTGCGGATTCGCTGTTCCGAGGCTTTCATTTCGCGGTTGATTTCCGTTTGTGATGCCGCAGCTCCAAGCTTTCGTTCCGCTACTTGTGTGAAGATTTGTTTTAAAGAAGGGATATTTTTTTCGTAAGGCTCAGATTGTTCATGCTCAGTTAAATACTGAAGGACCGCCATCATATCATGAGCGCCGCCTTCTCCCATCATGCCGAGCTCGGATAGCAAAAATGTTCCCGCTTCTTTTAAGCTGTTGTCATTTTTATACTGAGACCGTGCTTTCCGTTCGGTTCGGTTGACCAGCCGGCTTAAAGAGTTTTGGATATCTCCGATCGAGTTTTCAAGCTCGATTCGTTCCTTCACCTTTTGCAGAACAGTTACAATTTCAATACGGTTAATCGGTTTATGAATAAAATATTCAATGCCGAGAGAATACGCTTCTCCGACCATTTCTTTAGCTTCCACTTGTGAGATCATTACGATTTTCCCGGAATAAGAGTCCTTGATCCGGCGTATGGTCTCAATTCCGTCCCGCCCGGGCATTAATAAATCGATTAACAAAATATCAATCTGCTTAAATTGCAATATATGCCCTTCCACTTGGCTTCCGTCTTCCGCTTCACCCGCAGCCTCTCCAAGGTCCTCATCCTCTATGATCTGCCTTAAAATCGACCGCACCGCGCGGTCATCATCAGCGATAAAAAAACGCATATTATCCGTTCATCCTTTCTGAATCAAATGTCTGGCAGGCAGCCTGATGGTAAAGACCACTCCTTGCTGCTGGTTGTGAAACTTGATGTCTCCCTCAAGCTCTGTCACGATTTCCTTGACGTAGGAAAGCCCAATTCCGGTTGAGGGCGTGCCAAACTTGTCATACGTTGAGGTAAAGCCCGGATCAAACACAATATCTCCTATTTTCTCCGAAATGCCGGGACCATTGTCTTCCACCTGAAATTCTATCATACTCTCATCTGGCTTACGGAGCCTTAGGCTGACCGTTCCCTCATCCCCCATCGCCTCCACCGCGTTTGCCGTCAAATTATTAATGATAGAAAGAACAATAAATACATGATAATCGTCATGCTCACCCTCTATTGAACAATGAAAATTGATCTGTTTGCCCAATGATTCAGCGTACTTTTCATTCATTCGAATGACAAGCCGGAAAAGGTCCGAGGCATTCATATAATCTTTAAAACTTTCATTGGAAATCAGTTTCGAAAGCCCGGCATATATCCTCTGGTTGTCCTTTTTCACTTCATGAATCTCCCCTGCCAGCCTTAGAATCCTGCCGCCGAGCTGATCGTCCTTGCCCTTCACTTCCCGGTAAAGCTGATAGGATTCGTTTGTCACGTGCTCTGTCGTTTTCAGCGTCTTTTTTAAATGCACTGTTTCTTCATATAAATTCGACACAATCATCAGCATGTGCTCATTTTGCCGCCTTGTCTGCTTTTCTCTGGACTGCGTTTCATACAGCTTCAGCACGTTAAAAAAGCTGATGACAATAAATGTATGAGAAATCGCAACAACCGCGATATCCGTTATTTTCTCAGGCGTCACCACCGTATGAAAAATAAGAAACTGAACGGCCAGCTCGACGCTATCGGAAGCAATTTCAATCATAAATCCATAAAAACCGAGCATTACCGGCCGATCACGATAGCGGTTCGCCCGCAACACATAAAACAGACATGCAAACGTCATGTAAAAGAAAAAGCCGGACGCTTGATCATACAGGATTGGAATCAGCCCTGCGTGTCTTCCGTCCCATAATTCCAATAAAACACGAAATACGAAAACCGATGTTCCAGTCAAAAATCCCGGCAATACAGCGGACACATGCCGCAGCAGCACTAAGAAAAAGAAAAAAGCCGGCGCGCCGAAGCTGATTCGGAACTCTTCATTGAGGGGATAAAATTTCAGTTCGCCTGCAAGCGGCACAGTAACGAGCATAAGCGCCATTATATATGCGTCTTTCTCAAAAAAACGTTCCAGTTTGATTATGATCACATCCTCATTTTTTATTTTGAGGAAAGGACAAAAAACCTGCAAATTTCTTTCGACCCAGTATGTAAGCTTTTTATAAAACCAACGGCTTATTTTCAAAAAATTTTTGTCGTATTTTGTATGATTCTGTAGTCTCCATTATACAGTTATGATACCTTTCCGCATTCATGAAAGCGTTTAACGCCTCGCCTGTCTTCGATTTTACTCCGCCTCAGTCCCCAATAGCAAAAACAGATAGGAGGAATTTGATGAAAGAACTGATAAAAGAACGCCCGGAAGAAAAGAATCTGGCGTCACAGCTGTATGAATGGGTAGAACATTACCGCCCCTTTGCCGCCAATGGACAAAGCGCAAATTATATCCCCGCGTTAGGAAAAGTTAATGACTCACAGCTCGGCATTTGTATATTGGAGCCTAATGGAGCAATGATACATGCCGGCGATTGGAACGTCCCTTTTACCCTGCAAAGCATTTCAAAAGTCATCAGCTTTATCGCTGCGTGCATGAGCCGCGGCATTCCCTATGTGCTTGACCGCGTCGATGTCGAGCCGACAGGTGACGCCTTTAATTCAATTATCCGTCTTGAAATGCACAAGCCCGGAAAACCGTTTAACCCTATGATTAACGCTGGCGCCATTACAATCGCCTCGCTTCTTCCGGGAGAGACAGCCCGCGATAGGCTGGAGTATCTGTACTCTGTCATTGAAACATTAATAGGGAAACGGCCCAGAATACATGAGGAAGTTTTCCGGTCTGAATGGGAAACCGCCCACCGTAACAGAGCACTGGCTTACTACTTAAAAGAGACAAACTTTTTAGAAGCCGATGTGGAAGAAACGCTGGAGGTTTACCTGAAGCAATGCGCTATGGAAGGTACGACAGAAGACATTGCATTGATCGGCCTGATCCTTGCTCATGACGGTTATCACCCGATTCACCGCCAGCAGGTGATTCCAAAGGATGTGGCAAAGCTCGCCAAGGCTTTAATGCTGACATGCGGCATGTATAACGCCTCCGGAAAATATGCGGCGTTTGTCGGGGTACCGGCCAAAAGCGGTGTCTCCGGCGGCATCATGGCGCTGGTTCCTCCAAGCGCCAGAAGAGAGCAGCCTTTCCAAAACGGATGCGGCATCGGCATTTACGGGCCTGCCATTGATGAATACGGCAACAGCCTGACTGGCGGCATGCTGCTGAAGCACATCGCGCAGGAGTGGGAACTCAGCATTTTTTAAAATAAAAAACGAGGTGATTGTATGCAGCAATTCCTGGAACATATCGTCGGTTTCGCTAATGATTTTTTGTGGTCAAAGCTATTAATTGTATTGCTTCTTTCTTTGGGAATCTATTTTACGTTCAGGCTCAAATTTTTGCAGGTTCGCATGCTGAAGGAAATGGTCAGGGTATTAAAGGAAGGCGCTGCATCCCGGTCGAAAAACAGCATCTCTCCGTTTCAAGCATTTTGTATCAGCATGGCAGCCCGTGTCGGCACCGGAAACATTACGGGTATTGCCATTGCGATTGCGCTGGGCGGGCCCGGTGCGATTTTCTGGATGTGGATTATTGCCATTATCGGGTCAGCGTCAAGCTTTGTCGAAAGTACACTGGCTCAAATTTATAAGGTGAAAGATGCAAACGGCTTCCGCGGCGGTCCTGCTTATTATATGGAAAAAGGACTGAACAAAAGATGGATGGGCGCCTTGTTCGCCGTTTTAATCACGCTGTCGTTCGGTATCGTCTTTAACTCGGTTCAATCAAATACGGTCAGTCTCGCGTTTGAAAACGCGTTCGGCACAAACCGCCTGACACTTGGACTCATTTTAATTGCTGTGTTTGGAACGATTATCTTTGGCGGAGTCAAACGCATCGCAAAACTGGCTGAATATATTGTTGTTGTTTTGGCTGTCCTGTATATCGGAGTCGCTTTTTTCGTGATTCTCACAAACATCACCCAGCTGCCTGCCGTTTTTGCGCTTATTGTCAAAAACGCGTTTGGATTTGACCAGGCGGCCGGCGGCGCTTTGGGAGCGGCTTTAATGCAAGGTGTCAGACGGGGGATTTTTTCAAACGAAGCGGGAATGGGAAGCGCACCGAATGCCGCTGCCACCGCGACGACAAGCCATCCTGTAAAACAAGGGCTGATCCAGGCATTTGGTGTGCTTACTGATACGCTGGTCATTTGTACAAGCACGGCCTTTATCATCCTGTTTTCAGACGCCTATCATACACCGGGACTGAGCGGAATCGCATTAACTCAAGCCTCTCTCAGCTCCCATATCGGACCATGGGCGTCAGGCTTTCTCGCCATCCTGATCCTCTTATTTGGATTCTGTGCCTTGATCGGCAACTATTATTATGGCGAAACCAATATCGGCTTTTTGAACAAAAGCAAAAAACTGATCTTCGTTTACCGCATCGGCGTGCTTGCAATGATCGTGTTTGGCTGTGTAGCCAAGGTGCAACTTGTATGGGATTTGGCCGATTTGTTTATGGGCTTGATGGTCGTCGTCAACTTAATCGCCATTTTCTTATTGTCGAAGGTGGTTTTTGCGGCTCTCAAGGACTACACCCGGCAGAAAAAAGCGGGCAAAGATCCCGTTTTTTATAAAAATGTCATAAAAGATCATGAGCGGATTGAATGCTGGGAGCTTTCAGAAACATCTGCTGATCCTCATAACAAACAAATATCATAACGCAGAAGGTGTTCAGATCAATGGAATCTGAACACCTTTTATCTTTCGGTTGATTGACAAACATCAAGACGTCCTTTACCATTTTCATATCTTTTCAAAAAATCAGAAAGAAGGAACGGAACAGCCTATGAATCCAATTCAGCATCTATTAGATACATACCCGCTTATCGTGTTAGACGGCGCGATGGCAACCGAGCTTGAACGCAAAGGCTGCGACTTGAATGACAGTCTCTGGTCGGCAAAAATTCTGATGGAGCAGCCAGACCTGATTAAACAAGTTCATACTGATTATTTTGCGGCAGGCGCCGACTGTGCGATCACCGCCAGCTATCAGTCTACGTTTGAAGGCTTTGCCGCACGCGGGCTCAGCGAAGCGGAAGCCCGCCGGCTTATCCAGATGTCCGTCAGCATCGCGGCCGAAGCCCGTGATGAATTTTGGGCACAGAAAGAAAACCGTTTGAATCGGCCAAAACCGATCGTTGCGGCCTCTGTCGGCCCGTATGGCGCCTATCTTGCGGATGGCTCTGAGTATCGCGGAAACTACGGAATCTCTGAGGATGAGCTGGCTGAATTTCACCGCCCCCGTATGAAAGCCCTGATTGACGCCGGTGCGGATGTTTTGGCATGTGAAACGATTCCATGTCTTACTGAGGCAAAAGCAATTGTCCGTCTGCTGAAGGAATTTCCTGAAACATATGCATGGTTCAGCTTCAGCGCGAAAGACGGTCTGCATATCAGTGACGGAACCCCTGCCGCTGAATGCGCGTCATGGCTTGATCAGCACAGCCAAGCGGCGGCGGTCGGGATCAACTGCACTCCGCTTCAGCATATCCCTTCATTGATTGCTGAGCTAAAGAAGAACACTTCTAAACCGATTATCGTCTATCCGAATTCAGGCGAACAGTATGATCCGGACACCAAAACGTGGAACGGCGCAGCATGCGGCGAGCCTTACGGACAAAGCGCCCGCATCTGGTATGAAAACGGAGCAAAGCTGATTGGCGGCTGCTGCCGGACAAAACCGGAGGATATTAAAGAAATCGCCGGCTGGGCCCGGACTTTAAAAACCACTTGACTTATCGGAATAGTTTGTATATTCTAACCTAAAAGCCGGCTTGCCGGAATCTCGTGTCACCCGCTGACATGAGATTTTTTATTAGGAAGCCATCAAATCGCCGTATAGAAAGTTGGAAAAAGATGAAATCCGCTCACAACAAGAATGAGACAAACTTTCAGAGAAGTATGAAAAGCAGACACCTCTTTATGCTTTCATTAGGAGGCGTCATCGGAACCGGTCTGTTCTTAAGTTCAGGCTATACCATACAGCAAGCAGGCCCTGCCGGAACCATCCTTGCGTACTTAGTCGGCGCGGGAATTGTCTATTTGGTCATGCTGTGCCTTGGCGAATTGTCTGTAGCCATGCCAGTGACAGGCGCGTTTCATACCTATGCAGCAACATACATAGGGCCGGGCACAGGTTTTACGGTCGCCTGGCTGTACTGGCTCACATGGGCCGTTGCATTGGGATCTGAGTTCACAGCGGCAGGCCTGCTAATGCAGCGCTGGTTCCCCGATACGTCTGTTTGGATGTGGAGCGCCGTTTTTGCTTTGTTGATTTTCTTGCTCAACGCGTTTTCAGTCAAGTTTTTCGCTGAATCAGAGTTTTGGTTTTCCAGCATTAAAGTATTAGCCATTGTATTATTTATTCTTTTAGGCGGCGCCGCTATGTTCGGCATCATCCCGATCAAAGACGGGGGCGCTGCTCCGATGCTGTCCAACTTCACAGCGGAAGGCGGGCTCTTTCCGAATGGATTTGTCCCCATTTTCATGACCATGCTGTCTGTCAACTTTGCCTTCTCAGGAACTGAGCTGATCGGAATTGCCGCGGGAGAAAGCGTCGATCCCGACAAGACCATACCAAAAGCGATTAAAACAACGGTCTGGCGTCTCTCACTCTTCTTTATCGGAACCATTTTTGTACTCTCAGGGCTGATTCCGATTCAAGAAGCGGGCGTTATCAAAAGCCCATTCGTTGCAGTCTTTGACAGAGTCGGTGTACCGTACGCAGCTGACATCATGAACTTTGTCATTCTGACAGCCATCCTGTCAGCCGCTAATTCCGGACTTTACGCTTCGTCCCGTATGCTTTGGTCACTGTCAAAAGAACAGACGCTTCACCCAACATTTGCAAAGCTGACATCAAAGGGAATCCCGCTAAACGCGCTGGTGTTCAGCATGATTGGCGGCATCCTGTCATTACTGTCCAGCATATTTGCGCCAGACACGGTGTACGTTATACTCGTGTCGATTTCCGGCTTTGCCGTCGTTGTCGTTTGGATGGGCATCGCCGCTTCTCAATTCATGTTCAGAAAACGTTATCTGGAAGCGGGAAACAAGGTCACAGATTTGAAATACCGAACGCCTTGGTACCCATTTGTGCCGATTGCCGCATTTCTTTTATGTCTGGCATCCGTGATTGGCATTGCCTTTGATCCGAATCAAAGAATCGCGTTATATTGCGGTGTGCCGTTTATGGCCATCTGCTATGCGGTGTATTACGCGAAAAACCGCAAAAGCCGTCCGGCCGCTGATATGACCCATTCAAAATAAAAGAACCTGCCCCAAGGCAGGTTCTTTTTCTATCCTCATACTTCCACTGTCCAATGAAACGGGTCTTTCACTTTTCCAAGCTGAATGTCAGTTATCGTTTGATACAGCTTTTTTGAGATTTCTCCTATTTGCCTGTCGTTCACAATCACCGTTCTTCCATGAATATTGAGTTCGCCGACAGGCGTAACAACCGCAGCCGTACCTGTGCCGAATACCTCTGTCAATTCCCCTCGTGCGGAGGCTGCATAAATATCATCGATCGATATCTTTTCTTCCCGGACCGGGATGCCCCAGCTTCTGATCAGCTCAATAGCAGAAGCTCGTGTAATCCCGCTCAAAATGCTTCCGCTTAATGCAGGAGTCACAACTTCTCCATTTATGACGAAAAAGATATTCATGCTCCCTACTTCTTCCGCGTATTTCTTTTCAATGGCATCCAGCCATAGCACCTGATCATAGCCTAATTCATTCGCCTTCTGCTGCGCCTGAAGACTCGCCGCGTAATTTCCTGACGTCTTGGCATTTCCGACTCCGCCATTAACTGCCCGCACAAACTCATCTTCCACATAGATGTTAATCGGCTGCAGCTGATCGCCATAGTAAGAGCCGACAGGCGAAAGCACGATCATAAATGTATAGTTTTTTGACGCCTTTACACCGAGACTCGGTTCAGTGGCAATAACAAACGGACGAATATACAGCGACGTTCCCTTTTCCCTCGGAACCCACTCTTTTTCCAGCTCGACCAATTGCGTCAGTGCCTCCAGCACCAGCTCTTCGTCTAAAGGAGGCATACTCATTCGCTGACATGATCTGTTCAGCCTTTTAATATTTTGCTCCGGCCTGAACAGCAGCACCCTGCCATCTTCAGTTCTGTATGCTTTCAAACCTTCAAAAACAGCCTGGCCGTAATGGAAAACAGAAGAGGACGGATCGAGCATAATCGGTGCATAAGGAGTAAGTCTTGGACGATGCCAGCCCTTTTCCTCCTCATAATCCATCACAAACATATAATCTGTAAAGTATTTGCCGAACCCTAAGGATGAAGGGTCTGGTTTTTCCTTCTTTGATGTGATTTTCTCTCGTTCAATAAGCTTGTTCACTGATAAGCACACCTTTCTAGATGAATTTGTTTAAATTTTCTGTCAATTATGAGCTGCAAATCGGTAATGCCTTTCTTTTTTACAGGCGGTTTTCCGTTCTCATTTGATATAAGAGGGCTCAAATATAAATGTCAGAATATTCTTTATCGTCTTCGGCTATTATACACTACATTTAGTGTAAGATGAAGGTGAAGTTAAAGAAAAAACAGCCAGAGATTTTTCCGGCTGTTTTCGTTAAACTGCTAAAAACAAAATGACGGCATGACCAATCAGCAGAATATAAACCGCGATCCCTAACTGCCAGTTGACCTTCCGCGCCAATGCAAAAACAATCATCAAGGCCGGCAAAATAGCTGTTCCAGCCAGCTTATTGACCGTCAAATCCGGGCTGTTCGTTACATCATAATGAATCGGCATATCTGCCGGAAGAAAAGGATAAAACACCATAGAGAGTATGACAGCCGCAATGACAGACCCCCACACCACTTTCTCATTCATCAATAGAAACATAGAACCAGTCCTCCTCATTACATCCTAAAACAATAAAGCGTTTTCTTTATCTTCAATTGCTTTACGATTGATATGACTGTTCTACGGTGAATTTCGTTCGGTCTCCTCGTGTAATAATTTGTGCATATTCTACTACTTCTTCATTTTTGTCATAGGTGAGGGATTCCGATAAAAATGCAGGCGCTCCAACATTGGTTAACAGGTGCCCGCTGATCGTTTCATCCGTTAAAATCGGTTCGATCGATTCCGTCCCCCTGCTGATTTCGATATTGTATTTTGTTCTTAATAATTCAAACAGAGATCCGGTGCACTCTTCCTGCGCTAATCCCGGTGCCGCTTTCCAAGGTATATATGAGGTATGGTATTGCAAAGGTTCACCCTCGGCGTATCTGACTCTGACAAGCTTGTTAACAGGCTCATTCTCTTTCATTTTCAGCAGCTCGGCTATGGAATGATCGGCAGGGATCACCACAAGTTCAAGCACTTTTGACTCAGAACGCAGCCCCCTCATTTGTTCTGCAAAACTCGTAATCTTATGCGGAATCGGCGTTTGGATTTTAGCTGCCGATACAAATGTTCCTTTTCCTTGGATTCTCTGAATATATCCTTCAAGCTCAAGCTGCTGCAAAGCCAGCCTTACAGTTGTTCTGCTGACATCATATTGCTCGCAAAACTCGCTCTCTGTCGGCAGCTGATCATTCGCCTGATATTTGCCCGACTTGATTAATTCAATGATTTTAAATTTGATAACAGAATATAAAGCTGCCATTTCATCCTCCCCATTCTGTATGTAAACCGATCTTTTTGAATGAAACCATAATACCATCTGCATTCCTATTTTGAAAGATTTGTACTTTCTTTTGTAACAAATTTTCAGAAAATAACGTTGACAATTTTATGGCGATGGTGCTAAATTCGTAATGACAAATATCATAAATTGATCATAACAAATATGATGCTTGTCTATTTCATTGAGGGGGTGTCAGATGAAGATCATCGTTGCTGATCATTATGAAGATCTCTGTAAGTTAAGCGCTAACATGATTAAGGAATATGTACAGGCAAAGAAAGATGCCGTTCTTGGTCTGGCTACCGGCAGCACGCCGATCGGCTTGTACAAACAGCTCATTTCAGACTATCAGGCAGGCGAAATTGATTTTTCAAAGGTTATAACATTTAATTTGGATGAATACGCAGGCCTCTCTCCATCTCATCCACAAAGTTATAATAAATTTATGCACGAGCATCTTTTTCAGCATATCAATGTTCAGCCTGACCATATTCATATCCCGCAAGGAGACAATCCCCAGCTTGAGGCTGAGTGCAAAGTGTATGAGGAACTTATCCGCCAGGCGGGAGGCATTGATGTGCAAATCCTTGGCATCGGCTCGAATGGCCATATTGGCTTTAATGAACCCGGCTCTGATTTTGAGGACCGGACACGAATCGTCAGGCTGTCTGAAAGCACGATACAGGCAAATGCCAGATTTTTCGGCGGCGATCCTGTACTTGTGCCGAGGCTTGCTGTTTCAATGGGCATAAAAACGATCATGGAATTCAGCAAACACATTGTGTTATTAGCAAATGGCGAGGAAAAAGCGGACGCGATCCGAAAAATGGCTGAAGGCCCTGTGACGCCGGACGTACCGGCCTCGATTCTTCAAAAACACAATCATGTAACCGTTATCGCCGATCAAAAAGCAGCTCAAAAACTGAAGAACTTATAAAACAAATAGAAGGAGACTGTTATGTTTAAAAAGGCATTTCAAATTCTGCAACAGCTCGGCCGCGCTTTGATGACTCCGGTTGCCGTCCTGCCGGCAGCCGGTCTGCTGCTCCGTTTCGGTGACAAGGATTTACTTAACATTCCTATTATAAAGGATGCGGGCGGCGTTGTATTCGATAACCTGCCGCTGATTTTTGCCGTAGGTGTCGCGATTGGTTTAGCTGGCGGCGAAGGAGTAGCCGGACTTGCCGCTGTCATCGGATACTTGATTTTAACCGTCACCCTGGATAACATGGGAAAACTACTCGGCCTTCAGCCTCCTTATGAAGGGGCCGAGCATCTGATTGATATGGGGGTATTCGGCGGCATTATCATCGGGCTGCTTGCCGCATATTTGTACAAGCGTTTTTCATCAATAGAGCTGCATCCCGTCCTTGGATTTTTCTCAGGAAAACGATTTGTCCCGATTATTACTTCGGTCAGCTCATTGGTCATCGGCGTTATTTTCTCATTTGTTTGGCCGCTAATTCAAAACGGAATTAACGCCGCCAGCAGCTTAATTGCCGATTCAACGGTCGGCCTGTTCTTTTATGCAACAATCTATCGCTTACTGATTCCTTTTGGACTGCATCATATTTTTTATACACCTTTCTATTTTATGATGGGCGAATACACAGATCCATCGACAGGCAATACCGTAACCGGCGATCTGACAAGGTTTTTCGCCGGAGACCCGACTGCGGGACGTTTTATGATGGGCGATTTCCCTTACATGATTTTCTGTCTGCCGGCAATCGCGCTTGCCATCATCCATACCGCGCGGCCCGAAAAAAAGAAAATGATTTCCGGCGTCATGATTTCAGCAGCGCTTACGTCTATGCTCACTGGAATTACAGAGCCAGTTGAATTTGCTTTCTTGTTCGTCGCGCCTGTGCTTTATTTAATAAACTCTATTCTTGCCGGCATCATCTTTGTCGTGTGTGATCTGTTCCATGTCCGTCACGGCTACACCTTCTCCGGCGGCGGAATTGACTATGTGCTGAATTACGGGCTTTCGACAAACGGCTGGGTCGTCATTCCTGTCGGGATCGTCTTCGCCTTCATTTATTACTATTTGTTCCGTTATGCGATTTTGAAATGGAATCTGAAAACACCCGGCCGTGAAGCAGATGAAGATGATCAAAGTGAAGCCAAATCTCCTGTTTCAAAAGACCAGCTCGCCTTCCACGTATTGCAGGCGCTGGGCGGCCAGCAAAATATCGCCAACCTCGACGCATGTATTACAAGGCTGCGTGTCACCGTTCATCAGCCAAGCCAAGTAAACAAAGACGAACTAAAGCAGCTTGGGGCGGTAGGTGTGTTAGAAGTGAACAACAACTTCCAAGCGATTTTCGGCACAAAGTCAGATGCTTTAAAAGATGATATCAAAACGATTATAGCTGGAGGTGTCCCGGCTGCCGCCGCGGCGCTTGATGCTGAAGCCGAGACCCAGCAGGAGCCTCCTGCCGAAGAGTCTTTTATATATCCGATACAAGGAGAAAAACTCTCCCTATCCGACGTGCCTGACCAAGTATTTTCAGAAAAAATGATGGGTGAGGGTTTCGCGATTGATCCAACAGAAGGAAAAGTCGTTGCCCCCGCTGACGGCGAGATTGTATCGATATTTCCGACAAAACACGCCATTGGCTTTACAAGCGCTGGCGGCACGGAAATGTTGATTCATGTCGGCATTGATACGGTGAAGCTGAACGGAGAAGGCTTTGAAGCTCATGTCACGAGCGGCCAAACCGTCAAACAAGGCGAACTGCTTCTAACCTTTGATCTGAATTACATTAAGCAGCATGCTGCTTCCGCCATAACGCCTATTATTTTCACAAATGTATCTGAGGAACAAATGAACCGTATGAACATGAAGTAAAAAAGTCCCCCTGACGCGGGGGACTTTTTATCCAACATAATGAAAGCGCTATCAAAATAAATTTTTAAAAAAGGGGTTTGCATTTGATTCACGAATGGTATGAATAAGCCTCATCATATCATTCTAAAGGGGGATTCATTTGAAAAAATTTATCGCGTTTCAAATTTTAATCGCATTGGCTATCGGCGCAGTAATCGGCCACTTTTTTCCTGATTTCGGAATGGCGCTCAGGCCTGTCGGTGACGGATTTATCCGCTTGATTAAAATGATTGTCGTGCCGATTGTATTTTCTACCATTGTCATCGGAGCTGCTGGAAGCGGAAGTATGAAAAAGATGGGCAGCCTCGGCGTAAAGACCATTATCTGGTTTGAAGTGATCACCACTTTGGTGCTGGGCCTGGGACTTTTATTGGCAAATGGCTTAAAACCAGGCGTCGGGCTGGATCTTTCTCACTTAGCGAAAAAAGATATTCATGAACTTTCCGGCTATACAGAGAAAGTCGTGGATATCAAACAAATGATCCTTGATATTATCCCGACAAACATTATTGATGTCATGGCCAGAAACGATTTACTCGCTGTCATTTTCTTTGCGATTTTATTCGGTGTTGCCGCCGCTGGCATCGGCAAAGCCTCTGAACCAGTGATGAATTTTTTTGAATCGGTCGCTCAGATTATGTTTAAACTGACGCAAATCGTCATGGTGACCGCTCCTATCGGCGTGCTTGCCCTGATGGCCGCCTCTGTAGGCCAATATGGCATCGAGCTCCTCCTCCCCATGTTTAAATTGGTCGGTACTGTTTTTCTTGGTCTGTTTCTGATCCTCTTTGTCCTCTTTCCGCTTGTTGGTCTCATCTTTCACATTAAGTATTTTGAAGTGCTGAAAATGATATGGGATCTGTTTCTGATTGCGTTTTCTACAACCAGCACCGAAACCGTTCTTCCTCAGCTTATGGATCGAATGGAGAAATACGGCTGTCCGAAGCGGGTGGTATCATTTGTCGTTCCCTCCGGCTTATCGCTGAATTGTGACGGATCAAGCCTATACTTATCGGTTTCCTGTATATTTTTGGCACAGGCCTTCAATGTAGACATGACGCTGTCACAGCAGCTTCTCATGATGCTTGTGCTTGTTATGACCAGCAAAGGCATCGCCGCTGTTCCGTCGGGCTCCCTTGTCGTTCTTTTGGCGACTGCAAACGCTGTGGGGCTGCCTGCCGAAGGCGTCGCCATTATTGCAGGCGTGGACCGCATCATGGATATGGCCCGAACAGGTGTTAATGTACCGGGACACGCGGTCGCCTGCATCGTGGTTTCTAAATGGGAAAAGGCCTTCCGCCAAAAAGAATGGGCCGCCGCAAACGGACAAACGGAAAGCATGTAAAAAAAGAACACCTCTCTGCATGAGAGGTGTTCTTTCCATATTATTCAGCAGCAGCGTGCTCTTCTTTTTCAATCGCTGCAAGTCTGGCGCTAACTTCTTCCGCAGTCATATTGTGTTCTTGTACATATAAGTTTCTTGGGTTCGTGCGGCATTCGTGGCTGCAGCTGCGCATATATTTGTATTCATTTTCCGGTGTGCATATGATTTTCTTATTGCATGATGGATTTGCACAGTTGACATACCGTTCACACGGTTCACCTGTAAAGTAGTCTTTTCCGACAATGACATGCTCGACACGGTTGACCGGCACGCTGATTCTTTCATCGAATACGTAGCATTGGCCGTCCCAAAGCTTTCCTTGCACCTCAGGATCTTTTCCGTATGTGACGATTCCGCCGTCAAGCTGTGATACATCTTCAAAGCCTTGTTTCATCAGCCAGCCTGAGAATTTTTCACAGCGCACGCCGCCCGTGCAGTATGTCAAAATCTTTTTGCCTTCAAGCATCTCTTTATTTTCTTCGATCCATTCTGGCAATTCACGGAACGCCTCGATGTCAGGACGGACAGCTCCTCTAAAATGGCCGAGATCATATTCATAATCATTACGCGCATCAAGGACGACTGTATCAGGATCCTGCATCTTTTCAAAGAATTCTTTAGGCTTCAAATGCTTTCCTGTTGTTTCATTTGGATCCACATCATCTTCAAGGCGAAGCGTCACAAGCTCTTTTTTATGACGGACAAACATTTTCTTGAACGCATGATTTTCTTCTTCATCAATCTTGAACACCATATCCGCAAAACGAGGATCAGCTTTCATCGCTTGCATATATTGTTCAGTCTGCTCAAACGTACCTGATACCGTACCGTTAATTCCTTCAGCTGATACAAGAATACGGCCTAACAAACCAAGCTCCTTACAAAAAGCCAGATGCTGCTCTCTAAACACCTCCGGCTCTTCAATCGGAACATATTTATAGTAAAGTAATACTCTGTATTGTTTTTCCATGATATAAACACCCTGTTCAATGATATAGTTAGTTGTTATGCACACTCTTACTATATCATACAGGAAAACACCTCAAAGATGAACACATCCGCCCAGACTGATAAAAATATCCAAACTCTTACAAACCCAGGAGGCGAGCGGGTTCGGGAAAAAACAATAGTATTTTCCATTCATTTACTAATAAAATCACATGTATTTTTCAGATAACTACACTTATAATTCTTCCTCAAACGATAAATTAACAGGCTCATCTAAAAGCTCTCCCGGCATTTCAAGATTTGTTGAAGGAACGCTCTCGTCTACCTCTTCAAAAACAACATGATCCAGCCACACTTGGCCTGGTCCCGATAGCTGAACGCCGAATGAAATGACAGCACTATTTTCAGGAACATCTAAAACAACAGCGTAATGATTCCAATTGGTTGTTCCTGTAATTGGCCTGTTGCTCATATTATCAAATTGAAGAACATCTTCAACCGCACTGTCAACCCGCATCCACAGCGACGCGAAATGCTTTACGCCTTTTGTTTTGATAAAACTTGATAGACGCAATCTCTTCCCGAGATAACGATCCGCCTTAAATTGCTGCATCATTGTCGCAAATTCCCCGATGTCATGCACCATTGTTGATTTTAAATACCCCGACGCCTTGCCCTGATGCACATTTTCCCGATCAACCCCCATTTCAAATTAAAATGGATGACTGCCGCTTAATACCCAGCCCTTCATTTTTTTCTTCATCCAAGATTCCTCCTTTTTTGCAGTTAAACGTTTCATAAATGTTCGATATGCTCCCGGCGGCATGTGATACATTTTTTTAAATGCCCGAGTAAACGCCTCTTGAGATTCAAACTGATAATGCAAAGCAATGTCGATGATGCGAACATCTGTATAAAGCAAAGCAGCTGCTGCATTCGCAAGACGTCTTAAACGAATATAAGAAGCAACCGACATGCCAACTTCTTTTTGAAAAATCCGATGAAAATGAAATTTAGAAAAGCCTGATACGTTTACAATATCCTTGCCAGATATCGGCTCATGCAAATGTGATTCAAGCCAATCAATGGTTTGCTGAACAGCTTTTTCATAATATATGGAACACTTTAATCTCCTTTCTGTTTTAGAATAAAAGATCCCGCCTTATTTTTGCGATATGTAAAAATCCCCTGTGTGTTTACACAGGGGATCTTCTTTCCTCACTTTATAATAACAGAAGGCGTTATATGCTCCAGCCAAATCACACCATCATATTGTTCCTTCAATATCATTTGCTCCTCCTTGAAACCCCAATACAGCGCTGTACGCGGCGTATACATCCATGAAGTTCCTTTGCTTTTTTTGGTATGGAGAAAATCAACAAAGACCGATGGATGGTTCGCAGCTTTCAGCAAGTCTTCAAGACTTCCAGCCGGCGGCGGGCTTGTTACCGGATTAACAGTCTTATTATCGGAGCTATCCAGACTGGCTCCAGAGTACGCATAGATTCCAATGGTATAGGTCTGTTTTTTCAGCCGCTCAGGCAAATAATCACCCATGTTAGGTCCGTTTAGCTGTACCCAGTCCTTTATCATTTTGGTATTCTGTTTGCGAAGATGGTAATTGTGCCCCCAGACGATAATCTTCTTTTTTGGATAAAGCGTTTCTGCAACCCACTGAAATTGTTCAGCCATCATGCGGTCTCTCATAAAGAATGAAAAATCCTCCATATTCTCCGGATAATCCATTAGCTTTTCTTTCATTTCTTCCAGCATGTATGTTTCCATTACGTCAATTCTCAGCTGAAGGGAATGCACAAAGATCTCATAAGCTTTCGGCTCTTTCGGAAGGTGCGCTTTTAGCGTTGAAGCATGTGTGTCAGCGAACTTGATAAGCTCCCTGTAGTTTGTCACAAGCGCTTCTTTCTTTTGCGTAAATTCTTCCATCGTTTTGCTGTTTGACACTAAGCTGAAAAAATCATTTTCTGATTGGGAAAGCAGCTCGGCTTTTTCAGGGTCCACCGCCTTTACCCATTGATTCGCAGCACCGTCGAATGAATTCTTCAGGCTTTGAATATCAAATCCAGTGAGAATAAGCGGATCACCTTTCTCTTTTTGCTCTTTCATATAATCAAACAGTTCAACCACATCTTCTGTGTGCCATACGGGGTAAATGGATTGTTTCATCATGCTCTTCGGGGTTAATTGATCCATGTGAAGGTAGGATGCATTTGCTTCGGGAAAGCCAGACTCAAAGGCCAGTACATCATATCCCAGTTCTTCGTGGAGGTATTTGATCATGCGGACCTTTGTTGCATTCATCTCACCTGAGCCATGTGTGGTTTCTCCTAACTGGACGATTCGTTTTCCTTTCAGCACTTTCTTCAGAAATCGAAGATCTTTGTTTGAAGCATCGGAAGAATCCAGCGGATGGGCATTCCGTTCAATCCAGCGATCCCAATGTTTTTCTTCAGAAGCAGCACGGGCGGGCGCTGCAAAAGAAGAAAACGCCAGACAGACGATCAGCAGCGGCAAAGTCATTTTTACTAACTTATGTTTCAATTCTATCTCTCCTTTTCTGCTAGGTTCTCTAGTAGTTACGAGATAGTTATAGAAAAAGTTTCCTTTTCAGTTATATATAAAAAAAAGCTTCTGCTGATAGAAGCCATTTTTTTAAGAGCCTTTCATTGCCTGATGAAAATAAAACCGATACGTATTTCTCAAAAACGTTTCAACCGGAAGCTGCACATCCGATTGGTATTTGCTGATGATGAATGGAAACCGCTCCAATCCTTTTTGGCGCAAATCGTTCACTTGCTCTGCATCAGTTGCCGCCTCTTGCAGAACTGTTTCCACAATCGGCCAGCACGCTTCCTGCACCTTGTGAAGAGCCGCTCCATCTCCGGTTTGCTGATAATGTGTGATCCAGCTGACGATTTGTTTTTCCATCACTCTCACCTTTCTTCAAAAAAAGAGGCGCCGCTTCCATTTGCGAGCTCCTCTTCTTTACTCTCCATAACCTATCAGTTGCCCGACTTGGACTTCTTGGCCTTCTGTTACATCAGCAGACGGCCGGAACGCGTCTTTTTCAAAGATCAAAATGACGGTTGAACCAAATGAAAAGTACCCCAGCTCCTCGCCGATCTTCAATTGATCACCTGTGCTGGTCTGCACGATGGAGTTAATATTCATCGCGCCGACAGGAATCATCAGCACGTTTCGATTGCCGCTATTCAACTCATAAACAACTCGGTAATTTTTCGACAGTACATCTTTTCCGTATTTTAATCCTAACTGATTCACCGGGTATGAACGGTTCCCGAGTTCTGCCAGCTTTTGATATGTGCAGCTGATCGGGGAATGAAAACGGTGGTAATGCCGCGGGCTTAAGTACAGCACGACGAAATATCCACCGTTGTATTGATGATCAGCGCTTTTACAGCCGGTCAATTCAGCAAATGAGTAGTCTTTTCCCTTTACCGTAAAGGTTTGATTATGATTGATAGTCCCTATCGTCTGAACGACACCGTCAACGGGGCTGACCACAGCATGCGCCTCTTTTGAAACAGGGCGCCGCTCCAAATTAATATTCCGAATAAACAATTCGGAAAGCGAACCGTAGTCAGCGGCCGTTCCGTCTACATCATTCCAGTTAATCTGAAAGTGTTTAGAGAAGAGCGGAATGACCGGCTTACTGATTTTCGATTCGCAAAATCCTTTGATCAGGCAGGATGATAATCGATGGTTTGTCAGTTCTATCAATGATCGGTACAGAATCTTTACAGCCGTATTAAACATGAATAATCCCTATAACCCTTCCGATTGTAATAAAAATAAAGCACCACAAAAAGGCGCCGATCGCCGCGTACGCGATATACGTTTTCAGCTCCATTTTGCCGATTCCCGAAAAGTAACACGTCACATGCCGGACGCCTGGAATAAAATAACCTAATATAAGAGAATACGGTCCGTATTTCTTCATCCATTTTTCTACTTTCAGCATTCTCTTTTCTTTCAAACCGACCCATTTGCCATACTTATCGATAAACGGACGCCCGGCCTTTCTGCCGATCATGTAGCTGATCATCATCCCTAACAGGGCTCCGACAAAGCTGATAAAAATGGCAAGCTCATAATTCAGCACATCAATATGCGTAAAATAACCGACGATTGTCATCATGACTTCGTCGGGTATCGGCAATCCAATAATTCCAAGAACAAGCATTAAAAAAATAGCGAGATAACCATAATCCGCTATCAGCTGCTGCACTAATTCCATCTTTCGGACTCCAGATTTTCTGCTGCGTGTTTTTTAAAATGAGGAAATTTCACTTTGCTCACCATTAAATAAGACAGCCCGCATGTGCCGAGCGCCAGCAGAATCGGGTTATTCACAAAGCATAAAATGACGAGACACATTGCCGCAAATGGAATCGGCATTCCGATAAACGTCGGAAGCTTGCTTTGTTCAACATTAAATTTAGAGAGCCGAAGCATTCCGCAAATACTGTAAGCCAGCGCGCATAGTATCCCGATAAACGGCAAGGCATATAAAGCGACACTGTAGGCGAGCATGGATGGCGCCACACCAAATGTAACCAGATCCGCAAATGAATCCAGTTCTTTCCCCATATCCGATACAGCATTCAGCTTACGAGCAGCCATTCCATCGAAGAAATCGAGAAACATGCCGGTAAAAATGAAAATCACTGCTGAATGGATGTTGTGAAATATTAAGGAATGAACCGCCAAAAGCCCGCAAATAAAGTTTCCTATCGTAATCATACTGGGTATATAATTCACAGTGTAACCAAACCTCCAATTGAAAAAAACCTTATATCAACACGACGTTGTATATCGAATCAGCGTTACAGGAAAAATCTCTCTATTAAACATGATAACATAGACTGCCAGAAAAAAAGCAGCACTCAAATTCTATTATTATACAACATTTGTTACCTTTTGAACAATGAATGCCAGTCTTTTCAATTTATGTACTCATTTCATTTTCGCCTAAAAATGACATTACACGTTTATTGACATAGTCCGGCTGCTCCAGAGGTAACAGGTGTCCCGCATTCTTGACCATTTCCGTCTGAATCCCCGCGACTAATACAGAAGCTCTTTCTAAAGCCATTTGCTGATGGTACATCACCTCATGCTCACCGAACATCACCAGCATCGGAACCGTGATCGACTTTAACTCCGCGTCTGTGAACACGTACGGGAAGCCATTTTCTCTCGGTGTCAGGCTTCTTTTCTCATCCTGCCACTTGACTCCAGCCTTTATCTGCTTTTGCAGCATGGGATGAAGCTGATAGCGGTCAGCTGTCAGCCACTTGATGTAAGCATCAGCCCCGCTCGGCTCACTAAGGCCTGCGGCATATTTATAGACATCCGGATGAAATGATATAAACGCTTCAGCAGGACTCATGACAACCGCTCGTTCCACTCTTTCAGGCATATCAAGCAGAAAGTTCACTGTATGAAGCCCGCCAAGGGAAAATCCGGCCAGATGTGCTGTCTCCAGTCCAAGCGAATCAAAAACATCTTTCAGCCAGTGAGCGCAATCAGCTCTCGTATTCAGAGAGGCTGATGGTATACTTTTATTTTTGTCTCCTATTATATCGACTGCATATGTACGATATTGACCGCTCCACTCGGCGATATTCGGATACCACATGACAGAGCTGAAGAGCCCCCCGTGAAGCAGTACAAGCGAAGGTGCGTCCTTTGGCCCACTTGCCATGATATGTGTTTTTCCAAAACGAGTAGAAACATAGAAAGCTTCCGAATCAATCGGCCACAAAGAAAGGCTTTCATCATAAGCCTGGTAAAAGCATGTACCGCCTTCAGCCGCGGCAAGCTGCATCGAATCCTGTTTCATCTTTTTCTTTTTCCTCCGACTTTCATTTATATATAGAGAAAGGAGACTGCCCTTTCTTGTAAGAAAAAATACCCATTCTTATTATCTCATATAACAATTTTCCAGTATATAGTTTGATCATATACGAAGATCAATAAAAAAAAGACGCTCTTCCTAAACTTGAAGGAAAACCGTCTATTCTTTAAAGACTAATGGAATAACCTTATCTTTTTTGTCCTTTGTTAATGACACTTGATGTGTCACAGACGTTTCATTCTTCGTCAAGGCGATGGAATAGTCACCCTTTTTCCCGGTATCCCATGTGATGTCTCCGTTTTTGTCTGTCAAACCGAGAATCTCACCGATCTCTGTATTCGGCTCCTGATCTGATGCCGGCGCTTTGACAATCGTCACTTGAACGCCTTCCATCGGTAACCCGGCATCGTCTTCCACATGAAGGGTCACAGGAATCGTTGTTTCTTTCTGAGCAGAATCTGAATGCGCCTGAGAGCTGCATCCGCATAAAAACAAAATAGAAATGAAAACGGCCAGTTTACCGTATTTATTGCTTTGCCCAATATTGAATATTGTTGAATACATCATTCGTCACCCTTGTTCCCAAGTTATATGACGATCCTCCGTTGGTATGGATTGCAATGGCCGTCTGCCCCGTATCACTATAATTGCGGTAAACAGGCGAGCCGCTTTGGCAGCCGTACGTATCAGTTGTATAGGTCAGCTTATACGTTTCCGCAGAGCGAATCGGCTTTGTATCAGACCACATGGTGCCGAAAGTCTTGTCACACGGAAATCCTGTAACTGATGTAGAGAGGCCGACGGGGCTGCTGCTGTTTGTTGTTCTATAACCATACCAGCCAACCGTGTTGCCAGGAGAACCATTTAGTTTTATTGCACCGTAATCATAATTGGTATCTTTGCTTTCCGTCCATCCTTTAACGGAGTAAAACATCGTGCCGGAATAAGTGCCGTATGGATAGGATGAACCATTGCGGCCCGGCGCAGCAGTGATCGAAGAAGCCCACCCGTGATCCTGGCTGTACACACAATGTCCGGCCGTTACCACAGTATTCGGGTTCACTAAAAAGCCTGTGCATCCATAAGTGCTTGAGGTATTGGGATATTTGACAGATAGCTGAACCGTTGCTCTGTAAGGAAATGACGTAGTGCCTGAAATTCTGACACGTTCATCTGATCCAATTACACTTGAAGGCTTTAAGGATTTAATGTTTTTTTCTGATTCTATGAGCTCGTGTAATGTTTTGCTTGTTTTTCCAGTTCCTTCATAAGGATCAGAAACCAATTCCGCTTTCGACGTCTGGTTATTGCTGACTTCAGCTTCCTTTCCCGTATTGGAGACAGAGGTTTGCGGGTTCTCCGCCGCTTCTGCCGGCGTTCCGAAAGATACCGCCGCTGCCGTTGCCAAACACAAAATCATAAACCCTGTAAAGCATTTTTTTCTGAATCTTGAGACTACTCTCATTTTAGTCATCCCCCTCCTTTTGTGTCAACCAGCCTTTTCGTTGGAAGACTTTTACATTATAATCAAGAATTTGATTCTTATGATACAATTTTTGGCGGTGATGATAAAAAAAACGGGCCATGTATCAAGACAAGGCCCGTCTGTTTCATGTCTATTGAATCGATAGTTGATCCAGCGCTTTCTTCGCGTTCTCTCGCGCTTTTCCAACAGTGTCAGCCGCAGAAAGCGCAACCGCCATACGGCGTCCGACCTTCGTTATCGGCTTTCCAAACACGCGCACTTGTGTATTTGGCACTGCCAGCGCGTTTTCCAAACCTTCAACAGTGTAATCCGCTGACTCTTCCGGTACTTTGAGGGGCCGGCTGGCGCCTGGAGAAAGCTGTGTGATTTCTGTAATCGGAAAGCCGAGAATCGCCCGAACATGCAGCGCGAATTCCGACAAATTTTGCGTCACCAGCGTCACAAGACCTGTATCATGCGGTCGAGGAGACACCTCACTGAAATACACCTTGTCTTTCGCAAGGAAAAGCTCAACACCAAACAGACCGTACCCGCCAAGCTCATCAGTAATGGCTTTCGCAATATGCTTCGCCTCTTCAATTTGCTGCTCTGTCATATGATGAGGCTGCCATGATTCGATATAGTCTCCATCCTTTTGCTCATGGCCGATCGGCGCACAAAATACCGTACCGTTCACTGCACGCACAGTTAAGAGTGTAATCTCTGATTCAAACGGGATAAACTCCTCGACGATCACGCGTCCGTTCTTCACTCGTCCGCCTTCCATCGCCGTCTCCCAGCAGCTCTCCAAGTCCGCTTCTGAGCGGCATACGCTTTGGCCTTTTCCCGAAGAACTCATCAACGGTTTGACGACACAAGGGAAGCCGATATGAGCGGCCGCCTGTACAAATTCTTCATATGTATTCGCAAATTCATAGCCTGCCGTCGCAAGCCCGAGCGTTTCTGCCGCAAGCCGCCTGATGCCTTCCCGATCCATCGTCAGCTTTGCTGCACGCGCATTTGGGATAACGTGAAATCCTTCCTCTTCAAGCTTCAGTAATTCATCCGTCGCGATTGCCTCAACCTCAGGCACAATCAAATCAGGTTTTTCTTTCTCAATAATGTGTCTGATCTGCTCACGATCCAGCATGTCAATGACATAGCTTTTATGCGCCACCTGCATCGCCGGAGCATGCTCGTAGCTGTCTACCGCCACCGTCTCTACCCCGAGACGCTGGGCTTCAATCACAACCTCTTTCCCCAGTTCACCTGAGCCTAACAATAAAACCTTCTTTGATTGATACATCTTTGCCCCTCCTATCTGTTCAAAAACCATTATAACTGAAATATTCAAAAAATAAATTTCGCAATAAAAAAGCTAAAATAAGAAAACCCTTATTTTAGCTTATGATTCCAATACATTAATTGCCGCCACAACATCCGCTTCACAAAAAGAACCCATCAAACATAACGATTCTTCCGGCTTGCACGTATGAGCCGCAATGACTTTCTTCGCTTGCTCTTGATCCTTATGAATGCCTAAATCACTCAGTTTCACCGGGAAGCCAAGCTGCTGATAAAACGGAATCAGCTCTTCAATTTCCTGATTTCTCTTCTCAAGCGCAAGCTGAATCAGTATGCCGTACGCCACCTTTTGTCCGTGCAGTACATGATGGGTTTCCGGGATAAAACTCAGACCGTTGTGAACCGCATGGGCACCCGCCATCCTGCCGAAGCGTCCGGCATAACCGCCTACAGTTCCTGCCAAAGTAATAATGGTTTCTGCTACAGCTGTGAAAGAAGCCGAGGCTTCCCCTCTCTCAAGGCTTTCAACAGCCTTAAGGCTTTCCTGCAACAAAAGATCACGAATATAGACAGACTGCCTAAGCCCTGCTTCGACCATTAATGAAACAGGCTCCTTCGTATTTCTGATAATGGCTTCCGCTTCATACCACTTCGCAAGCGTGTCGCCAATTCCGCTTTTGACATATTCGATAGGAGAAGAAAGCAGCAATAACGGATCGACGAGTGTCAAATAGCTGGAACGTTTATGATAATCAACTCGGATAAAGCTGCCTTCTTGATCATAGATCACGCTCAGCGGCGTGCTTGCCGCGCAAGTTCCAGGGATTGTCGGAACAGTTATGACTTCGATATCCATATGATCTGCAACAGCTTTTGCCGTGTCTAACACTGTTCCTGCGCCAATCCCGATAATGAGATCAGCAGATGCCGTTTGTTCCGCAATCTCCCTTATTGCTTCAGGCGAGCTGTACCCTTTATGCTGAATCACTCTCCACTCTGGCGGAATCGCAGCATACGTTTGAAACGCCTCATACGACTTGATGCCCGTTACAACAACAGGATGCTTCCATTCCTTCACAAATGCCGGCAGCTCTTTTACAATTCCTTGTTTGCATATGTATTGATTCGGACCGCTTCGGACAATATCTTCTGGCTGCATCTCTCATCTCTCCTCCATTTTTTCATCAATCATCTCACTCTCCTTCAAATGGTGTCAATCCGCTTTCCCCGCAAACCACCCGCCAATGGCATAAGCGCTGAAAAACAGTGCAACCCCTGAAAATCCCGCCTCATAGAGCAGTTCCTCCACTATGCGGGAACTGGATGAGTACTCACGCTATGGAATCCACCCTGGGAAAGGTTAGTGGCAAAAAAATGTTCATCCACGCTTACATCTGTCATTGACACAAGGACGAATTAGAAGCGCCATTTTTGATGGCTTCGATTGATGGAGAACGTTAGCAGCAGGTAATGTAAATCACCTGCTTTCTCCTTGTCCTGCAGCAACATCATACAAGAAATCCCCAAAATTCATGCTACACTTAACCCAAGACCACCACACCGACAGGAGGCATCCCATGCAAAACGAAACCCGAACACTGCACCTTGACCCGCACCTTAATATAGAAGCCTACCGCTTCAAGGGGATTATGCAAAAATTCCCGAATCACTTTCACGATTATTATGTGATTGGTTTTATTGAAAAAGGGCAGCGGTACCTGGCCTGTCAAAATCAAGAATATATCATCAATCCAGGTGATCTTCTTCTCTTTAACCCCCGTGACACGCACAGCTGTGAGCAGATTGACGGGCGCACGCTCGATTATCGGTGTATCAATGTGATGCCGGATGTCATGAAGAAGGCGGTGGAAGAGATTACTGGCGCCGGGCATCTCCCTTATTTCTCCCACCATGTGTTATTCCGCCATGAGCTGACATCCAGTCTGCAGGAATTGCACATTCTGATTTCCAAGGAAAAGCAGGCTTTGCGCAAGGAGGAGCTGTTTCTTCATTTACTGGAAGAGCTGATCCGCCGTTATTCAGACGTTACGTTCCTCAACAGCATTCCTGAACCATCCGACGAAGTCAAAATGGTTTGCGGATTTCTAGAAGAACATTATACCGAGAACGTCACGCTCAATGATTTGAGTGAACTAACAGGCTGGAGCAAATATCATTTATTGCGTTCATTTACAAAACAAAAAGGAATTACGCCTAATAGCTACCTGGAGACAATCCGGATTAATCAAGCGAAAAAACTCCTTGAACAAGGGGTTAGACCGATTGATGCTGCATTTCAGACAGGATTCAGCGATCAGAGCCATATGACGAAGTTTTTCAAACGACAGGTGGGGCTGACGCCGAAGCAATACATGAAGATTTTCGAAAGGGAGTTTCAAAAATGAGCATTCAACGAGAAACTGCCGGCCATACAGCGGCAATTGTGACCATTTTGATTTGGGGTACGACCTTTGTTTCGACAAAAGTTCTGCTGGCTGACTTTACTCCGATGGAAATATTATTTTATCGGTTTTTGATCGGCTTTATTGCTCTGATCCTTGTACGTCCTAAAATGATCCCGTTCAAAAGCTTGCGGCAGGAGCTGTTGTTCGCCGGAGCAGGTTTATTTGGCGTGACCTTATACTTTCTATTAGAAAATATAGCGCTCACGTATACATACGCATCCAATGTTGGCATGATTGTGTCCATTATTCCGATGATCACTGCGGTTCTGGCTCATTTTCTGCTTGAAGGGGAAAAACTGCAGCTGACTTTTTTCATCGGATTCGCTGCAGCGCTGATCGGGCTTTTATTGATTACTTTCAACGGTAATGTCGTGCTTCACCTGAAGCCGCTCGGGGACATCTTAGCCGCCGCAGCCGCTCTCGTGTTTGGATTTTATTCGATATTTATGAAGAAATTAAGCGCTCACCGTTATCACATCATCGAGCTGACACAAAGAGTATTTTTGTACGGCTTGCTGTTTATGATTCCCGCTTTATTCTTGTTTGACTTCCATCTTGACCCGAGCCGCTTTTCAACCGCTTCAAATGCACTCAACATGCTTTACCTCGGCATTGGCGCATCCGCTTTATGCTTTGCCACATGGAATTACTCGGTCGGCGTGCTCGGCGCCGTGAAATCCAGCGCTTATATTTACATGGTGCCGGTTATCACAATCATCTCTTCCATCTTGATTCTGCAGGAAAAAATGACATGGATTGCTCTTCTGGGAGGGGCGCTTACACTGTTAGGACTCTACATTTCAGAGCTGAAACCGAAAGCGAAATGGAAAGAGAAACGGGTTTAAAAAAGATGCCGTATCGGTATCCTTTTTTATTTCGTCCTACGTTTGCCACCTATAAATGAACGCGATCAAAAGAATGGAGGAATCGAAATGGATGAAATGGTTTTAATCACACAGCAGTGGCTGAACGAGACGTACAGGGGCAAACATGGGTATAACCCAGTAGAAGAAAGCGGGAAAACTGGGTGGGATACGATCTACGGTCTGACTCGGGCGCTTCAAATTGAACTAGGTATCTCAGAGCCAGCTGATAACTTCGGGCCGACAACACAGCGCTTATTTAAGCCTCTTAAACGCCAAGCTCCAGATTCAAAACCAAGCAACATGAATTTTATTTTACAGGGGGCTTTATGGTGCAAAGGCTTTAATCCCGGCGGTTTTACAGGCGTCTTTTACGAAAAAACAGAAAATGCGGTGAAGGAGTTTCAGAAAGCTGCAGGACTGACAACTCAGGATGGAATTGTCACCACCTTGATTATGAAAGCCTTATTGGACATGAGCGCTTTTAAGCTAGTGTCTGGGGGCGATTCAAGGATCCGTCAGATTCAACAAAACTTAAACCGGGACTACAATGACTATATCGGTTTAATGCCTTGTGACGGACTGTATGCCCGCGATACCAACAAGGCCCTTATTTATGCTTTGCAAAAAGAAGAAGGTATGAGCACAAGTGTCGCCAATGGATTTTTCGGAAACGGCACAACAAGCTTATGCCCTACTTTAACTCCCGGTGATTCAAGAACAGGCTTTATTTTAATTGTTCAGTACGCCCTTTATTGCAACGGAAAATCATTCGACCCTGGTGAGTTTGACGGCAAATATGGCGTCGGTGTTGTTTCAGCCGTTAAAGCATTTCAAGAGTTCATGTGCCTGCCGCAAACAGGTTATGCAGATATGCCGACCATTAAAGCTTTATTATCAAGCTCAGGAGACACAACACGCGCCGCTTCAGCTTGTGACACCGCTACTATTATTACTGCAGAAAAAGCCCAAACACTGCGGAATAACGGTTATAAAACAGTTGGCAGATATTTAACCGGAAATGTGCGGACAAGCAGCGGCCTCACATCAAAAGCCCTGACATCTCAAGAACTTGCAGTTATTTTTGATGCCGGATTAAACATCTTTCCGATTTATCAAGACGGCGGCTATCAATCTTCTTATTTTGTAAAAGACCAAGGCACAAGAGATGCGTACAGTGCTGCTTCAGCGGCTCGAAGATTAGGTTTCCCGTCAGGCACGACCATTTATTTTGCTGTCGATTTTGATGCCTACGATTATGAAGTAACAGATAAAATTATTCCTTATTTCCAGGAAATCAAGTCAGCTTTTGCGAAAATGCAGACGTTTTCTACTGCGCCTAAATACGAAATAGGCGTATACGGACCAAGAAATATTTGTATCCGAACCCAAGAAGCAGGACTCACAAAGTATAGTTTTGTGGCAAATATGTCAACTGGCTTCAGCGGCAATCTCGGCTATCCGATGCCAAATAACTGGGCCTTTGATCAATTTTATGAAGTAACAATCGGAAGCGGTTCTGGAAGCATCGGGATTGATAAAGACGGCTTTTCAGGAAAAGACTCTGGAGTAAGCCATGTAAATCCACCGTCTGATCCGGTATATGATGCAAGACTGCGTACACTGACAGACATTTTATCTACCATTCCAGCTTTAGAAAATCTCTCAGGTCTCGCAAACGCGATGTTTGAATTTGATACGACAGAAACCATTTTCACATCACCAGAGTTGGATATTATTCTATCCACATCACTTCTGGCAACCATACCAAGTGAAGGCTCACCAAACACAATTACCATTACAAATGGTAAACCAGGTGCCTATATCACGGGTTTATTGGGCGATACCCAAACGTCTCTCACTGCGTCACAAATTGATTCTTATCAAAACCTTTTAAACAGTCTCAGCTTGTCAGTACGTAATGGTTATCTGGAGGTTTATGTAAATCCAACTGCTCAATCATTAAATATTCAAGTTAAAATCTATACCCCTGATATTCCAGTAGGTGACAGTGCCACAACTGGACTTACGACTACGATTACGTTTAAAATAAAACAGAAGCACTTTAGATTACCAGATTCGGAAGAAGAAGTATACACACCAAATTGGGATACTATTGTAAACAACATGCTGCTGGTAGGTACAGGTATTATTGTAGTTGTAGGTATTGGTGCTTTAGTACTCTTAGCACCTGAGGCAGGAGCAGCGGCAGTACTGTTCGGTTCGTTATTAGCAGCTTTTAAATAGTTTTATAATCCATGAATACTCATAGAGTATTCATGGATTTATTTTCAAGGAGGATTCTACATGAAATTTGATATGCAAATTTATAGGAAAACAGTCAAAAAAATTGAAACTGAATTGTTTCCTGTCAGGAATAATGATAATGAATTATTGACATATCTTATGAAACAAGATTCATTGACATTAAATCAAATGAAAATGTGCTTAACTGAACCTGAACTCACATTCAAGCATTCTATTAAAATCGTATTTTCAGTCACATTAATAACACTATATATATTTTTTTTCAGCACTCATTATAATGACTTAATAGCCATGTCTATACAAATGTTGTTTGCGTTAATCGGCTTGTTTTGGATTGTTGCATCTTTTGCAAATGCTAAAAGAATTCAAATCTCCCAAAACTTCAAACAAAAATCCGAAAACACCCGCATTGTCGGTATGATCGACTTCGTATTAGAACAAAAATACAAAAAAAGCATCTCTGAATAATCCTCGCCAGAGATGCTTTTTCTCTCTTATCCCTTCTCCATCACAGCCGCACTGTCACGATTCATCGCCGCAGGCTCCCTCAGCATCACGTTCATCACGCTTGCAAGCACAAGCATTCCAATCGATAAATAAAAAGCCAGCGTATACTCACCTGTTACGGTATAAATGACGCCGGGCACATACGCTCCAAGGGCAGAGCCAATTTGATGGGCAAGTGACAGCCAGCCGATCATGAGGCCGATCGAGTAATTCTGAAAGTACTGGGTGGCAAGCATTTGCGTCGGCGCTACCGTTGCAAAGTCCACCAATCCAAACAGAACCGCAAAGCCTAAAAGCAAGTAGGGTTCGTGGCTGTAAATCAGAATCACAATCGACAGCGCGCGCACCGCATATAAAAAACAGAGGATTTTCCGGCTGCTCCACCGATCCGCTATGATTCCGGACAGTAAGATACCAGCGATATTAAAACCGGCCAGCAGACTGACAGCGGCGCTCGTAACAGTCGTAGAAAAACCGTGATCATGAGAAAAGGGAATCAAATGGGTATCCATCAGCCCGACGGTCGTAAAGCCGCAGATTAAAAATGGAAGGATCAACAGCCAAAACTGCTTCATACGAAACATCGCGGTTACTGAGCCTGCTTTGGTTTTTGATCCTGTTTCTAACTCCTCCTCAGCAGTCCCGCCGATCGGCTCTTCATTTTTTTCTGAAGGATGATTTCGCAGCAATAAAAGGGCTGCCGGAAGGACAATGACCATTAACAGCAACCCCAATGCCACAACCGTCAGCTTCCAGCTAAACCAATGGATCAGCATAAGCGAGCCGGGAACCAGCAGCATTTGCCCCGCTCCAAAGCCCGCTTCCATGATTCCAAAGGCAAGGCCGCGCTTTTTGCTGAACCAATTCACCACCAGCACACTGGTTGCTACATTCGACGCTCCGCCAACTCCGAGTGACACCCCCAACCCGTAAAGCAGAAAGAGCTGCCACGGTGAAGTGATAAAACATGTCGAGAAAATGCTGATCCCGGTCAGTAACGTGCTCCATGATAAAACTGCCCGTGCGCCCCATCTGTCCACAAGCCGCCCGATCACAGGCTGGGATATCCCGTAAACGATAAAGCTCAGCGTTGAAATCAGCGAGATGGTGCCCCTATCCAGCGAAAACTCCCGCTCCCAAGGCTCGACAAACGCACCAAACGACAGGCGCACACCTTGTACGGCCAATAAAATCAAAAAGGTGATAAAAACGATGATCCAAGCATAGTGGAGTCTTTTCATGACAGCTCTAAATCCCATCGTTCTTCTGTCAGATGCTGTCCCCATAATGGCGTTTCTTCTTTCACTTCACTCAGTCTGAATCCAAATTTCTCGTAAAGCGGACGGGCTTCAGCCATACTGCTCACTGTCCAAAGAAAAATCCGTTCAAACTTCCTCTCTCTGCTATATGTAACGAGATGCTCAAGCAGTTGCGTGCCCAGCCCTCTGCCTCGAAACGCGGCATCAACCAAGAACCATCTCAGCTGCACCGTCTTTTTATCTTGTTTGACCAATCCCACACAGCCTGCAAATTTTCCGCCGCTTTCCGCGATCCATATCTTTTCAATTTCCGCGTCAAATGTCTCATGGAGATAAGCTAAAAATGTATCATCCCAGCCATGAGTCTCTGCATAAAATTTCCTTTGCTTTTCAATGAGAAGGTGAATATCATCCGAAAGATAATAATCTCTGATTGAAATGCCTGATGACCTGGATGAGAGCGACTGAGACAATATGGCTTCAATCTCCTCCATAGCCGTCGCAAGCTTGTGCTGCTCTTTGTCATCGATTTCCTTCAGCATCAGCTCAACCTGTTCATTCGCTTTCTTCTCAAGCTTTTTATAAATGGCTTCCCCCGTTTCCGTCACATATATATAATGATGGCGGGCATCAGCTTTGCTCTTCTCTTTATAAATCAAATCTTCTTTTTCAAACTGTTTCAGTATTCTGCTGACATATCCCCGGTCAAGCCCCAGCTTATCCTGAAGATCTTTCGCCGTACAATTTGGCGTATTGTAAATCTCAAATAAAATCCGTGTCTCCGTTAAGGAAAACGGGCTGTCATAAATGTGTTCGTTAAGGAAGCCAAGAACATTCGTGTAAAAACGATTGAACTTTCTGAATTTTAAGCCCGTTGCTGATTCATTGGTTTTCAAAACTTCTCCCCACTTTCTTATATCGTTGATTAAAGCAATTATAATCACATATAGTTGCCATAGTCAACGATATGTCAAAAAAGCGGAGGAAAATTTCATTTTCCAGATGCCTTCCTCTTCCTCAACACCATCAATGTAATATACGATAAAATCAGCGAAAACAAGCTATAGACAACGGCCCATCCCAAAAAAGATTGATTAAAAACCGTAAACGTAAGCACGAGAGAAATGATCAAACTAACTAACGGCATCATATATACATTTTTACAAACATAAGTCCCGGCGACCGATAACACAATAATTGCTAACGGTAAAATGCCGAATGCGATATCTAATTTATCCACCTGCAACAGCCTCCCCCCAGATTTTTATGTTATTTGCAAAAAAACATAACTACCAAAAGGATAACATTTACTTTTTCACACAATTTAAAATTACCCGTTTACATTCACTCCAGACTATGATAATTTAAGAAAGCGCTATCACGATAAGTTAATAGCTTGGATGGAGATGAGGAGAGCCAGGAATTCCACCCCTTTTGACAAGGGGGTGTTTTCTGGCTCTTTTTGTTTTTCAGAAGGAGGGCACGCCACACATCCAACACAAACAGCAAAGGGGATGATTTGATGTTTCACTTATTTAAACCGGCTCCGCACATTGAGAGACTGGATGATTCAAAGACGGATGCAGCTTATAAACGGCTCAGGCTGCAAGTATTCTTAGGTATTTTTATCGGCTACGCAGGCTATTACCTGCTGCGGAAAAACTTTGCTTTTGCCATTCCTTATCTGCAGGAACAAGGTTTTTCAAAAACCGAGCTTGGATTGGTGCTGGCCGCCGTATCCATTGCGTACGGCTTTAGTAAATTTATTATGGGCATGGTGTCCGACCGCTGCAACCCGAGGTATTTTCTCGCGACAGGCTTATTTTTATCTGCAATTGTTAATATTCTTTTTGTTTCTATGCCCTGGGTAACTTCGAGCGTCACCATCATGTTTATTTTTATGTTTATCAATGGATGGTTCCAAGGAATGGGCTGGCCTCCATGCGGCAGAACGATGGCCCATTGGTTTTCTATTAGCGAACGCGGCACGAAGATGTCGATTTGGAATGTCGCTCACAACATTGGCGGCGGGATTCTGGCTCCGCTTGTCACTCTTGGGATTGCTATGTTTGTCACTTGGAAAAGCGTATTTTTCTTCCCTGCCATTATTGCGATTCTGATTTCATTTTTAATTGTCCTTTTGGTGCGGGATACCCCTCAATCTTGCGGGCTTCCGCCAATTGAAGAGTACCGGAACGACTATCCAAAACACGCTTTCAAAGATCAAGAAAAAGAATTAACGACAAAAGAAATCCTTTTTCAATATGTACTTAATAATAAGTTTCTTTGGTACATCGCATTTGCAAACGTATTTGTTTACTTTGTGCGGTACGGCGTAGTGGACTGGGCGCCTACTTACTTAACAGAAGCCAAAGGGTTCTCTCCTGAAGACTCCCGGTGGTCGTATTTCCTTTACGAATACGCCGGCATACCGGGAACGATCCTGTGCGGCTGGATCAGCGACCGCTTCTTTAAGAGCCGCCGCGCACCGGCAGGCGTTCTGTTTATGGCAGGTGTTTTCATTGCCGTATTGGTGTACTGGCTGAATCCGGCCGGCCATCCGCTGGTAGACAACATCGCTCTGATCAGCATCGGCTTCTTAATCTATGGGCCTGTGATGCTCATCGGTCTGCAAGCCATTGATCTTGCTCCGAAAAAAGCAGCCGGAACTGCAGCTGGTTTGACCGGGTTTTTCGGATACATCGGCGGGTCTGCTTTCGCAAACGCGATTATGGGATTTGTCGTTGACCGATTTGATTGGAACGGCGGCTTCATCATGCTGATCTCATCTTGTATACTGGCCATCGTGTTCTTGGCTTTGACATGGAATACGGGAAAACGGGCGGAGCATGTTTAAGAAAAGATTATAAAAGATTAATATTTTTCCAACATGCCATTTACATCCGTTTTCTAACATAAAAGCTGTTACTGCTTGTTCATAAGGAGGAAGAAAAGATGAGAAAAAATAGATTACTAGCTTTGGTTCTGCTATCTTTTGGTTTGCTGTCGTTTATGGTTACACCAGTTTCAGCAGCCTCAAAAGGAAACCTGCTGTCTCCTGACCGTATCCTGACAGTCGCGCACAGAGGGGCTTCCGGATATGTGCCTGAGCACACGATCCTGTCTTACGAAACCGCTCAGAAAATGAAAGCCGATTATATTGAGTTGGATTTACAGATGACAAAAGACGGGCAACTCATTGTTATGCACGATGAAAAACTGGACCGCACCACAAACGGCACGGGCTGGGTGAAGGATCATACGCTCGCGGAGATTAAGAAACTTGATGCCGGCTCTTGGTTTAATGAAGCTTACCCGGCAAAAGCGAAGCCGCAGTACGCCGGCCTTAAAGTTCCTACATTAGAAGAGGTATTAAACCGTTTTGGCAAACATGCGAACTATTACATTGAAACAAAATCGCCTGACACCTATCCAGGCATGGAGGAAAAACTGATCGCTTCCTTACAGAAGCATAAACTGCTAAGCAAGCATTCAAAGCGCGGCCAAGTGATCATCCAATCGTTCAGCAAAGAAAGCCTGTTAAAAATTCATCAATTACAGCCTAACCTGCCGACTGTTCAATTGATGGAAGCAAAGCAAATAGCTTCAATGACAGATGCTGATTTGGAGGAAATCAAAACCTACGCTGTCGGCGCAGGTCCGGATTATAAAGCGTTGAATGCAGAAAATGTCCGCATGATCCGCAGCCACGGTCTGCTTTTGCATCCTTACACAGTCAATACAGAAGCAGATATGCGCCGCCTGCTGGACTGGGGAGTGACAGGAGTGTTCACCAACTATCCTGACCTTTTCCACAAAGTAAAAAAGGGTTATTAAAAGAAAAAATCTTGCGCCCACAGCGCAAGGTTTTTTCTTTTATTCTTTTCCCGCAGCAGCTTCTGACTGTGCGCTTACCAGCTGGCTATTAATCTCCTTCGCATCTTTCAAATACTCTGTCTTGAATCCGCTCTTCAGCGCCCACACATAGAAACCGAGCGATACAAAGGCAATCAAGGCCATATCCCAGCCATACGTAATGACGTTCAGACCGCCGAATTTGTCACTGCCCAAATAGGAAATCATCATCATGACAAGCAGGTAAAACACCATCCATATGCCACCTTTAAAGTTTTGGCCAAATCCTTTCCATTTCGCCTTGGCCTGATAATAGAAATAAATCGGAAGTCCGATCAAAATAATAAACAGAACCTGCCCTGTTAACGGCCAGCGCGCCCAATACAGCACGAGCGACGCAAAGATAAATCCAAGCGGCGCAATCACGCTTAAGCCTTTTAATCGAAGAGGCCTGTACAAATCCTTCCCTGTCCGTCTCAATGTCATCACTGTAACCGGGCCGGTGATATAAGAAATTAACGTGGCTACAGAAATAATTTCCGCTAACACACCCCACCCCCTGAACAGGAACAAAAAGATAAACGAAACAATCAAGTTAAAAAACATCGCTTGGCGCGGAACGCCGTAAATCGGATGAAGCTTGCCAAACACGCTCGGCATGTATTTGTTCTTCTCCATTCCGTAAATCATGCGGGAAGTCGTTGCCGTATACGTAATACCTGTTCCGGAAGGTGACACAAAAGCATCCGCATATAATACGATGACAAGCCAGTTAATATTTAATGCAATCGCCAAATCAGCAAAAGGAGAATTAAAATTAAGATGGCTCCAGCCGTGAGCGATATCAGACGGATTCACCGCTCCGATGAAAGCAATCTGCAGCAGCACATAAATGACTGTCGCAACTAACAGAGAACCGACAACCGCAATCGGGATCGATTTCCCGGGATTTTTGGCTTCTCCCGCCATATTGATCGGGCTTTGAAATCCGTTAAACGCAAACACGATACCTGAAGTCGCAACCGCAGTCAGAACACTTGCCCAGCCATTCGGTGCAATGCTTTGGCCCGCTGTAAAGTTTTCTCCATGAAATCCGACAAAGAGCAAAGCGCCAATTGTCAGGCCTGGAATAATGATTTTAAAAATCGTAATTAATGAATTCGCTTTCGAAAACAAATTGACTGTCCAGTAGTTCAGCAGAAAATAAATCAGCAGCAAAACAGAAGCGAACACCAATCCTTCTCCTGTCAGCGTTCCGTTTTTCACCAAACCGCTTGTCCATTTCGCCCATTCCCATGGCCACGAACTCATATATTGAACAGAGGCTACAGCTTCAACAGGAATAACGGATACAATTGCAATCCAGTTGGCCCAGCCTGCAATAAATCCGATAAACGAACCGTGTGAATATTGCGTATATTTCACCATTCCTCCTGCCTCAGGGAACATAGAACCTAATTCACTGTAAGAAAGAGCAATAAATAAAATAACAATCATGCCGATAACCCATGAAATAATAGCAGCAGGCCCCGCAATTTGGGCAGCGCGCCACGCCCCAAATAACCAGCCTGATCCGATCATCGACCCGAGCCCGACCATCATAAGGGCAAACGTTCCCATTCTTCGATGTAACTGATTCATATCGTAAACACCTTTCATGTATGATGACATTCTGTTGCTAAGTTATATTATTATTCTGATTACTTTACTTTGTCAATATTTATCGAATGATAACTAAAATAATAAAAAATCAATGTATCTCGCCTTCCAATATAGGAATTTAGTAACTAGCTTCACCTAAAATAGAATTTACTGTAAAACAATTGATAAAATACACAGAGGTTTAGCCTTAAGCAGAACGGGAATGATACAGGAAACATTATTTTTAAAATAGAAAGGAGTTATTACCATGAAACAAAAGCTGTTACTTTCCGGTCTCGCTGTTTCAACTGTCGGCATCACTTCTTATCTATTAAAAGACCCGTCAAACCGCCAAAAGGCAAGAGAATTCATTCACAGCATGAAAATGAAGATAACAAAACAACCAGACATGGAAACGTTCCCAGTCGATAAAGCCGGTCACCCGCACCCGCATGACATTGAGGACAACAAAATGGTATCCGAAGGCTCCATGTATCCTGTTCAATACTACGATGAAAAAAAGAAGTAATCAAAAAGCTCTCTTCGAAAAGGAAGAGAGCTTTTATATTTAGCTTTTCCGTCTAATGCTGCTCATCACAAATCCGCTTTCAGGCAATGACGGCATTCTGGCAAGACTGTAATGCAGCGATTGTGTTGGCACGTCATATTCAACCTGATTCACGAGAAAATCCAGGCTCGCTTTCATCACTTCAATGGTAATCCCTTCCCCCGGACAGCGGTGGCCCTTCTCCGCGTTGCCCCCGCCTTGAGGGATGAAATCAAACGGATTGTCCTCCCGCTCTTTAAATCGCTCAGGCCGGAACTCATCAGGCTTGTCCCACATACGGGGATCATGATTCGTTCCATACACATCAAGCAGCACTGATGCACCCTTTTTAAACTCACAATCATTCCATATAAAATCCTTTTTGACAACGGCTCCTAAAAACGGCCCAAAGGGATAAAATCTGCGCACCTCCTGCACAAACATTTCTCTTTCCTGACTGCCTCCAGAACGAAGCCATTCCTTATACTTCGGGTGTTCATGCAGCGCCAACGCTGAAAACGAAATAAAGTAACCTATCGCTATAATCGGACGCAGCACATTAATGAGCTCGATGGCTGCCATGCGGGCATCAAGCCGGCTCCCATTCTCTTGCGTATAAAAAGCCATTTCATGCAGCGCTGATCCATTTTCTGTTTTCAGCCTGCCGCCGCGGACCTCTTCAATCATTTTTTCAATCCACTCTTCTGTTCGGGATCTCGCTCTTCTTCCCTTCCAATGCCGCGGTCCCACAGCACCGAACGCGTCTACCATGTCGATGAAATCGTCCGCTCTCTCTTTCACTTCCGTTTCCTTCAGCGGAACACCCGCCCAATAGCAAGCCACCCGGCATAAGATTTCTTTTGCTTCATCAAACAACATAACCTGATCCGCCATTTCCCATCTTGTAACAGCCGCTTCCCACTGCTCTGTCATCAGCTCAGCCAGCCGTTTTTGATGGGGCGGTGTCATTAATGACAGAAAAAGCAGCTTCCGATGAATATGAGCGTCGCCATCCATTGTCTGGATCGCATTGACGCCAAACAGCGATTTCTGCACTCGTTTCGGGAGAGCACCCTGCCGCTGAAACCGTTCGGTATCATAAAATACCTTCGCAGCCTCCGCGCCGCTCATACAAATAAATGTTTTTCCAAGCAAACGCGCCTGGAACAAATCCGAATGGTAATGCTCTTTTCTATTCTTTATAAACAAATATCCTTCCCGCATCAAAGCCACACTGTTATCGAGGCTTTTGTCATGTGGAATCTGCTCATTCATCCCGCAATCCTGCCTTCCTTTTTTACTTCTGTTTTCACGTTATCTCACGAAGATAAACCCCATTACAGTATTTGTCTCCAAGCATTTTTTCATTACTTTTAAAGGTAGAAAAGCAGAAATGGAGAAAAGATAGATGATCAAAACAAAGGGGAGATCAAAGTGAAGAAATGGATATATGCTTTTCTTGTGCTCGTCATTGCCGTGACAGGAGGTTTGTCCGTTCATGCAAAAGCGCCCGCCAATGAAACAAAAAAACACCTGAATGTCAGCCGAATGGATGTGGATAAGGAGTTCAAGGATACTGACAGAACCTTCATCCTTCATGATTTAGAAAAGGATAAGACATTTGTCTACAACAAGGAACGGGCCAACAAAAGACAAACTCCGCAATCTACCTTTAAAGTGACCAATGCCTTAATCGGCTTGCAGGTAAAAGCCGTCCGGGATGAATACGATGTCAAACGCTGGGATGGCGTCAAACGCGAATTCGAATCATGGAACCGCGACCATACACTTGGCTCAGCCATGCGGGAATCTGCCATATGGTATTACCAAGCATTAGCGAGGGACATCGGCGAGGAAAGAATGAAAACATGGCTTCATACCCTGTCATACGGAAACGAAGATATCAGCGGCGGAATCGACCAGTTTTGGCTGCAAAGCTCTCTGACAATTTCTCCGTTGGAACAAGAAGCCTTTATGGAGAAGCTTTACAAAGAGAAGCTCCCGTTTGACAAAACGGTCATGAAAACGGTCAAACGCATGATGATTCAAGAAGAAGGAGATCATTATACGCTTTACGGTAAAACCGGAACCCGCCTGACAGACATGGAATTAGGATGGTTTGTCGGATTCATCAAAACAGAGCACGGCTCCTATACGTTTGTCACAAATGTTGATGACTCCGGTACAACAGCCAAAAACATCACAATTGATATTCTAAAAAAATATGGCCTGATCACTTCATAAATGAATGAGCCCTGCAAACGTACAGGGCTCTTAAATGTCATGCTCAAAGCAATAATGATTCACAAGCTCTTCAATCAAATCATGACCCGGGTAATTTCCGTTAAACTCGAATTCAATTTCTTCAACAAATTCTCCATGATGATACACGTGGATCGCCCCATTTTGCCGGACGACACTAAACTCCGGCTGAAACGTATATCCGCTTCGTTCAATCGCACCCAATTTCATTCCCGCCTTTCTCAAAGCAGTAATTCATACACCTCATTTAATTCCTTGGCCCGTTTTTGATCCTGTTCGTCTTGGGCATACTTAATTTCCTTTTCCAGCACCTGATTCAAATATGACATCTCATCGTCATCCAAATCCTTTACAAACTCCTCTTCATTGGCATAGCGCTTCGCCAGCATCTTCTTGCAAATCCGCAGACAGACTTCGTTTTCAAGATGATTTGAAAGTGACTCGCGCAAATAACCGAGTGTAACATCCATAGTATAAGCACCTTTCCTTTGCGTTCTATATCCTATAGGTTGCTGAAATGAGAAAAATCCATACGTAAAAAATGAAAAAAGAGACATCAGTCAATGTCTCTTTTTCCTGTATTATTCAGCTGCTTGATTTCTTTTTGTAAGATCCGCCTGCACGCGCTTCCCAATTCCAAAAGCATAATAACTGATGACCACAAGAGCTAAGAAAATAACCCCTACAATTAAAGATATCCGAGTATCATCATTAAACCACATGCCGACAAGAACCATCAGCAAGAAAGCAATCGTCAAATAATTTGTGAAAGGTGCAAACGGCATTTTGAACGGATGTTTATCTAACGCCGCGCCCTTCGCTTTTCTGAATCCGAGGTGGCTGATCAAAATGATAAACCAAGGAATCATCCCCGGCAGCACGCTTGCGCTGTATACATAAACGAAAATCTTCGGCGGCGCAACATAGTTCAGCACAACGCCGACAGCTAATCCGATCAGCACCGCGATTGTGCCATACAGCGGCACACCATTGCGAGAAATCTTCGCAAAGAATTTCGGTGCCTGTCCATTGACACCTAATGTATAAAGCATACGTCCCGCGCTGAATATCCCGCTGTTGCAGCCTGACATCGCCGCCGTGATAACGACAAAGTTAATAATGCCGGCCGCTGCTGTAATTCCAACTTTAGAAAACGTAGACACAAACGGGCTTCCAAGTGAATTCAGCTCATCCCAAGGATATACCGTCACGATCACAAAAATAGCACCGATATAGAAAATCAAAATACGCCAGATAATGCTTTGAATCGCGTTGCGCAGCGTGTTTTGCGGGTCCTTTGCTTCTCCGGCAGTAATCCCGATCAGCTCAACCCCTTGATAAGCCGCAATAACCAGAGACAATGCAAAGAAAAATCCTGAGAAACCGCCCGCAAAGAAGCCTCCGTGAGACCACAGATTAGACAAACCGATAGCATCTCCGCCGTTGCCAAAGCCAAAGAAGATAATCCCGATTCCGGCAATAATCATTAAGATAATCGTCACGATTTTAATCATCGCAAACCAAAACTCAAACTCGCCAAACGACTTAACAGAAATTAAGTTCGCCGCACCGAGAATTGCCATAGCTACGATACCAGGTATCCAAGCAGGCAAATCCGGGAACCAATATTTCATATAAGAACCGACTGCGATAATTTCTGACATGCCGACGATAATCCACTGGAACCAGTTGCTCCACGCCGTCATATAACCAGCAAGGGGATGAATGTATTTATGGCCGAATGTTGCAAAAGAACCGGTACTCGGCTCCACATACAGCATTTCACCCATTGCACGCATGATAAAAAAGATAAAAATTCCGCAAATCGCATAAGCCAGAAGGACAGAAGGGCCAGTCCATGAAATCGTACTGGCAGAACCCATAAATAAACCAACACCGATCGTACCGCCCAAGGCAATCATCTGAATATGACGGGCGCTCAAACCCCTCTTCAATTCTTTATTTTCCACTCCGCTTCCTCCTCTTAAAAACGAATACATGTACAGCTCAACCGAAATAGGATCAAGGCCGACCAGCCTCCAAAACGTTCTTCATTTCTTATTAAGCTACAAATATCAGAAAATTCAATCATAAAATTGTTAGATAATCTCCAAAATTACTTATTTCATCATAATAAATTTCTCTGGAAAATACAATTGTTTTTTTCGGGTAAACACTTTCATTCAATGGGTTGGATCTATCACTTTAATTAAAATCTTTTATATGAATATAATGAAATCATGACAATATTGAAAACGATGCATGATACAGCTGCTTTCATGAAATGGGCATAAAAAAATAAGCTGTTCAAGATGAACAGCTTACCTAATAATTCACGCCGGTTTGACGTTTTAATGTTTCAAGCCACTCTGTATCACCTGTCCCATAGCCCTTGCTTTGCCCCAAATCTCTCAATGACCCATTCCTGTAGCCAATTGACAGAATGAAATCAGGGATAGCATCATACCCGATTTCCGCAATGTTACTGAGCTGTGAACCATAGTGAGATATAGCATAGGAAGCAGTTTGTTTTTGCATAGGATCATTCTCAAGTTTTTCTTTATATACCTCTAATAGATCTCGTCCGTCAGGTGTGATGTATCGGCCATCGACAACTTCTAAATCCTTCAAATGGTAGCCTGTGACTTCGTACATCTCACGAACTGCTTGGTACTTTTGATACGCCGCTTCGGAATATTGTGCTGAATCGCTGGTCTGGCTTTTCAAGATATGTAAAAACAGCTCTTTGCTGTTGTCTCCAGATTGCAGCAATCGCTCAATTTGACCGATGAGCTCCTTGTCGTCTGTTCCGCTCACCTTTACCTTATAATCGATGGGTGTAATGGTAAACGTAAGTTCTGTACCCGCCGGGATTTGAATATGGTTCCGATTCAGGAGCATTTGAAGCTGTTGGTTAACCTGGCTTCGCTGGAACACCTTTGCATTCTCCGATTCCGCTTCCCCATTAAACGTAAGATTGCGAAACGCTGCATCCTGGAGGTTATAGTTTTGCGCCTTTCCTTTGAATAGCCATTCTGTTTCATTATCGTAAGCAGCCTGTCTTTCTGCAGCTGACAGATCACTTCTGAAATAAGGAGACTTCGAATTTTGATACTTATCCTTTATATAACCTAAAGGATCGGACTTCGTTTTGTTTATCGCATTCATCCGGCTGTACTTTTCATCTAGAATTTTGATTCGGATATCGCTCTCAGATTCATAAGGATTATTGGATCGAATCACAGTTTCTTCCCCTGTGTCTGTCACTGTTCGGTCATTTGCTGATTGAAACACTTTGCTGAAAGTCCCGTTGTTCCCCGCTACACTGGTTTTTGAGTAATTGAGCCGATCGATTCCCTTCTCAGAGGACCGTGTCTCAAGCCGGCTGTATGCCTTTTCCAGCACCTCTGCAGATGTACTCCTGCCTTTATCAGCCGAAACCTTTTTTGTGATATTCTGTGCCATGAGCTGGGTGCGGATATATTGACGATCCAGACGCATTCGATTCCCTCCTGAATAATTCTCTCTTCTCTATTTATCGGCAAATCCTTTGTATATATTAACCTCTTAAAACATTTATTTACACTTGAAACTTTATTATGTATGATGGAAAAAAAAGGAGGTTTTCTCATGGCTAAAAAATGGATCATTCAATTCGCTATCATGCTGTCAGTTCTATTTACTTGTACTTATTCTGCTTCCGCAGCCGGAATCACTGCCATTGCAGGGAACAATTCATTTGATACAGCAGCCCCAATCGGATATTGGAAATATAAGAATATAGACACAACGATACTGGAAGCCGGACAAGATGAAGCCTATTTCACATTTACAGCCAATAAGGGAGAAAAAGTATACGTAAGAAGTACATACCAGAGTGCGTACACAGGGATGAAAATCGAAATTTACGATAAGAACAGAGTACCTGTTTCGCAAGGCACAGAAGTCATTAATCCTAATACATTTTCTTCTTTTATTTATGCAAATGCCGACGCCCAAAACACCACTGATACATTCTATGTGAAAGTGTCCCGCGGCACCTATACTGGAAACATGTATTTCACACTTTCAATTGAAGACCGGATCAAATCCGGCAGCGGAACGTTCCAATTCAGCGGCGTGGCTGAAAATAAAGGAAATACAAGCCTTAGCCCCTCAGGTTCTGACTCCAGCGTCATCAAGCTTGACTTAACAAACCAATCAGGAATTCCTCGTGATGCCACTGTAACAAGAGTCCAAACAACCGCTACTCAAACACCAAGCCAGGGAAATACACGACATATCATCATGACGAGTGAAAACAGCGAATGGCGCCGTGCTCTTGTGAATAGCTCAACTTCGGGATCTTATGATATATCCTTAACAGACCAACTCAGTGCGGCAAAGGTATGGAGTTTTAAATACAATACATTAGCGACTGCGAAATCAACGATGAGTAATGTAAAGGCAAAAATAGATTATCAATACGATGTCACAAAGCAGTTTTAATGTCATACTGAGCTGGCTCAGATTCCATGATCCGGCTCTTTTTTATGCTAAGCTTCCATAGAATAGACTTAGCCCAAGATGCAATTGTTTTGATAAACTATAATCAGTACAACCAAGGGAAGTGCAGCGCGAATGGCATTAAAACAGTTAAAAAAGCTATTATTTGACCGCCCACTGAAGAATGGCGTCATACTGAACAACCAATACAAAATCGAAGAATGCCTCGGCATGGGCGGCTACGGCTTGGTTTATGTGTGCACCGATATCCATACGCAAACACCGTACGTCTTAAAACAGCTCCGTCCGACAAAAGCCAAAAAACAAAAGGAAAGAGTCCGATTTCAGCAGGAAATTGGTCTGCTCAAAAGCATCAGCCACCCGCAAATCCCGGCCTTCATAGAAGACTTCATCATAGACGGACAAGCCTACTATGTCATGCAGCTGGTCGAGGGCGATAATATAGAGGAATTGTTATTTTTTCAAAAACAGCCGTTTACAGAGCTGATGGCATTACAGCTGATGTCTCAGCTGCTGGACATTGTAGAATACCTGCATGAACGTCTCATTTTTCACACTGACATCAGAACGCCAAACATTATGATGAATCACGGTAACGTATGTCTCATCGATTTCGGCCTTGCCAAACAGTTATCTCATGAAGAAGATGAGGAATTAAAGCTCAGAAAACAGGATGACTTCTTCGATCTCGGAGAAACCCTATTGTTCCTGCTGTACTCTCAATATAAAGGGAAAAAGAAGAAAAACGCCACTTGGCTGGAGGAATTAACGCTGACAAAAGAAGTAACCCTGCTGCTGAAAAAATTATTGGGCATTGATGAAGAGTATCAGCACACGGCTTCCATTCGCGAAGACCTGAAGCGTGCGATTCAATCAGTGACATAAAAAAACCCTTGTCCCAATGCGGAACAAGAACTTTTTTTGCGATTAACTGCTGCTGTAGCTCCGGCGTTTGTAGCGGTGGCTGCCGCCATAACGATCATAATGTCTTCTTCTGCCAGAGCTGCTGCTGTAGCTCCGGTAATGGCGGCGCCGGCTGCTGCTGTAATGCCGGTGTCTGCGATGGCGATCACTCGAGCTGCTTGAGAGGTACTTGATCGTTTTGATGATTTTTTTAAACATATGCTGTTCACCCCTTTTCTGCTTCCTATTATATATAATTGTTCGGAAGAAAGAAAAACATAGCCGGATCACTTTTTTGAAAACAAAAACGCAGTCCCATTTTCATTTGTCTGCAGCTCATAGCTAATATGAAGCAACCGGCATATATCCTCAATAATCTTCAACCCAAGCCCGTTACTATCTTGATCTCTATCAAATCCAATGCCATCATCGCGAATCGAAACAGCTCCTTTTTCTATCGTGACTTCCAGCTTTTCAGCTTTCGAATGCTTTAGCGTATTTTGAAAAATGTTATCGAATAACCTTTGGATCCATAAACTGTTGCTCATCCATATCAAACTTTGACCTGACGGCTTAAATTGCAATTCAATGCCATTGATACTGTATAAATAATCCCACTTTTTCACTGTGGTTTCTAATAGATCAGAAATATTGACTTCGTCATTTACAATATAAGAACTCTCTAACGTTTCGGCTGAGTAATGATTGAATTCATTCGTTAATTCCGCAATATATTCAATTTGCTGGTACAAAGATTCAAATGCGGTTTGATCCTGGCACTGGCTCTCCAAATAAAATAACTGCAGCCTGAGAGCTGTTAAAGGTGTATTGATATCATGCCTTAGTTTTTGCAGCAGCTCCTTTTTTATTTCCTCTCGCTGTCTTAGTTCCAGTTCCCGGTACGTTGTCCGTTCAATTAACAAGTTGACCGACTTGATCAATTCGCCAATTTCATCAGCGCGTTTCACTTCTATTTTATCGGGCACCTTTTGATCACTCGCCAGATGCCGAATGGTTTGATTCAATAGATTGATTTTACGCAGCAGAGAATGGATCGATTTTGAAAATAAAAAAGCTAACAATAAAAGTGATAATAAAAATACGGCCAGCATTGCCGGATACGCAAAAGACCTGTGAAAGGGCATGCCATGATTGATCGGTTTAAACATGCTGTCATAAATCACCGACATCAAAATGCTAACCGCTAGCAACAGTACCGGAACACTAATGACGGCCGTACATAATAACAGCTGATATTTTGTCTTTAGCTTCATTTCTTCACAACGGTATTCAGCCGATACCCTTCTCCATAGATATTTTCAATGATCTCACCCGCTAAATCATTAATTTTCGCTCTGATTTTTTTAATGTGCACATTCACGATATTCGGATTTCTGTCTTCAAGCTGCCATAGATAATCAAAGAAATGTTCCTTTGTTAAAATATTGTTTCTGTTTTCATACAGATAAAAGAATATTTTCCGCTCAATCGCGGTAAACAGCACTTCATGGTGCAAACTCCCATTGAATACCTTTTTGGTGTCTGCATCAATATACAAATGTTTGATTTGCGTAAAGGTGCCATAATGATGCTCAAGCATATTTTTCATTCTCAGCAGCAGCTCTCTCGGATCAAAAGGCTTTACCATGTAATCCTCGCCAATTTTCAACCCTTGAAGCTTGCTGTCCATGTCATTGCGGGCGGACAGAAAAATAATAGGAAGGTTTAACCCTAAATCTTTTATTTTCTTAGACATTTGATACCCGTCCTCACCCGGCAGCATCACATCCATAATGACCAAATCAGCCTTCTGAATGACCGAAAGCACATCCGCTCCATCTGTTTTCCACATCACATGATATCCCTCACGCTGCAAAATCTTCTGCAGCAGATCACCAATCATGACATCGTCTTCCACGATTAAAATATGATAACCCTTCATCTTAGCGAACCTTTCTAATAAACTCCATGGAAAGTTTATATATTTGATCGGGCTGATATAAATAAATACTGTGTGTTCCCCTTAGTTCCTTTATATCGGCTGTATTAAATTGAGCCGCAAACTCTTCATAATCTTTTCGGTTTTGTATGGCATACTTTGAATTTCTATTTTGGTCAGAGACCGCATCTAAAATGAGGACGGGAGTTTCTTTTGGCGCCGGCAAATTTACAGATTTGCTGCCATTTTGGTCAGACTGTAACAGCTCATGCTCCATATCAGCATTGAAAAATTGCTTAAAATTAATGGCTTTATAGATTTCTTTTTCTTCATCAGTTAAAAATGACTGACGAATCACCTCAGGATTGTATACTGCGGAAGGCATAAATCGATGAAAACCAATCGAGGTTAACAGATGAAACCCTCTCACTTTCAGTCTGTCAATCTCGCTCATTTTATACGTGACATACTGCTGAGGCAATCCAATATCCATCGCAACAATCGCCTTAATTTCCTCAGGATATTTCTGCGCCCAATAAATCGCTTCAATCCCGGATATGGAATGAGGCATTAAAATATAAGGAGGCTTATTCCCGCTTTGCAGAAGCGCTTTTCTCGTCTGTTCTAATATTGTATCAATATCCCTGTCATCATCATACACGTCGCTGTAGCCATAGCCTGCACGATCCACTACAGCAATCTTGTTTTCTTTTGAAAACTTGCTGTACAACCCCTTCATCTCATAAGCAGGCGCAGCAATCCCCGAACCAGACATAAACACAAACGTATCCTTCCCGCTTCCCTCTTGATACACATTCATCTTTTTACCGTCAACATCGACTAATGTGCCTTTTTCTTTAAGGAGTGCTGCTTCCTTATTTAGCTGGTAATGGTGGTAGATAAAGACCGAGACGGCTGCAAGCAAAATCAAAGCACCTATGCTGCCAAAAAAGATTTTTACGACTTTCCATAACGTTTTCATATGATGCTCCTTTCACGTGATACTGAAAGGATACGATATGAAAATAAATAACTGATTAACTTTGGAACAGTTTTATTTTCATATTTGACTTTGCCCTTACGGAAAGGTGTATATTTGGAGCATAGCAGAACATTTGATGAATATACCCACTAATAAAAAAATATTTCATGATTAAAAAAACCTTCCTGCTTATAGGAATGACCGTTTGCCATACATACTGACAAGAATGTCAAATCATTCTGTGATTGATTCAACCAGGGCAAATGAATTGGCCATTCTTTTATTATTTGTTCAGCTTTCATCCTTTCAATCCTCCTTATCTTTAAGCTGAAAAGCAATCAGCTTTCCTAATGCCTCTTCAGCCGCAAACGGAGCAACCATTCCTGAAGGATGTTCATGCTCATGTTTTAGGCATTCATACATCTTCGGTTCAATGTAAGAAGGATCGATCCATGCAATACACCAGGATGCCCAAAAACGAGATTGTCCTTCACTTTCTTGAGCGATTTTGATGACAAAGGGCAGACTGGCCTTCCCGATTCTCATAAGTGAAATGGCCGCAGCCATCCTTGTATCTTCGGCATGACTTTTTAATAAACATGACAGTTCCTCCGCTGCTTCACCCGCACCTTCCCCAAACTCGCCTAAAACGGCCGCCGCAATATTACGCAAAGAACCTTCCTCTTTTAAGGCCTCAACCAAAACAGGTATTGCATCTTGTCCTGATTTCTTTAGCTCCCCTATCGCTTGAACAATTGTGATCTCATTTGTATTCGCTAAATTCTGAACAGACAACGACAATTCATCACCATTTGATTTCATAAAAGAGCCCCTCTCTCGTTTGATAACAGATACTCAGCATATTTTCCACAAAGATATATCAGTAAGCGCCTTAACTTTCAATTAACTTATAAATACCACAAACACTGTAAATACTCCTGTGAGGAGCTAATAAAACGACTAACAAACTGACCATTTTGACATCATATATACTACTGTTAACTTGTTTGTCAGTTAGTATCAGTAATACTACTATAAGAATCTCGGCTGCCCTTTGAGTGAGATGATGCAAGTGTTTACTCCCCAAGTGGCAACTTCCTTGACATTTACGCGGATGTTGAGGTTTACATGCTCTTGTGTTTCCAGTTTTCGAGCAAGGCAATCGTGCCGTACTTCACCTCGCCGTCGGCAAAGCCTTAAGAAATCTCTTTCAGCTTCAATGGCCTTTGACACATACAGAACGATACCGGCCCTTGGAAAGCTTATGGACTGACTTTGATAAAAAAACACCCGCTTGATAACAAGCGGATGTTAGATCTTTCGAAATGAACCCATTGAATTTTAAACAGTAAAACAAAGCAGTATATTATTGATTAATATCTTTTAGCGCCTGTTTCGGTTGTGAATGAAAAATCATCAATGATGCAATAATTGCAATCATAACCCCTAATGCACCAATCCAGGTAATCGAGGCCAATGATACGTTTTCTACAAAAACTCCCCCTATTCCTGCGCCGACTGCCATGGCGAATTGCATCATTGACTGATTCATGCTAAGCAAAACACCTGACATTCCCGGTTCTATTGTGGCCAGGTGAAATTGTTGTGTCGGACCGGTAGACCATGCGGCAAACGACCATAATATCAGAATCACCAACACTCCGATATGGGAATGGGTGACAAGTGACAGCAGAATCAGTGTGACGATATGCAATGTCATCCCGCCAACGAGTGTAAAGGGCACTCCCCATTTATCGGTGCTATATCCCCCAAACTTTGATCCAACCAAACTGGCTATTCCAAATATAAGCAAAACACCGCTAAGCAACTTGCCGCTAATTCCTGAAATGTTCAAGAGATACGGTGACAGATAGGTATAAGCAACAGAATATCCCCCAAGCCAGAAGAAAGTGATTGATAATCCCATCGCCACTTTCCGTTTTTTGAAAAGAGCAAGCTGTTGAAGCAAAGGTACAGGTTTATCCCCTTCAGTATGCGGAAGAGTAAAGAATATAACGGCCATTGCGATTAATCCCAACAAAGCAATTGCACCAAATACAGACTTCCAGCCTAATGCTACTGCTATCATTCTTCCAAGCGGAACACCAATGATTAAAGAAGCGGTAAATCCCATAACGACCGTAGCGATGGCACTGCCCTGCTTCCCTTCCGGCGCAATCTTAGCGGCAATCGTTAATGCGGTGACAACAACCACACCCGCTCCCATCGCCATAATGATCCGCGCTGCAATAAACCAACCATAACCAGGCAGAACAAAGGCCAAGATATTGCCGAACACAAACAAACCGAGAGCATAAATCATCAATCTGCGTCTATCCATACTTGCTGTCAACGCCATGAGTACGGGTGTTAAAAGAGCATATACAAGTGAAAAGATCGTAATGAGCTGGCCCGCGGCGGCCAAGGTGATCCCGAGTGTATGCGCAATGTGATCCAAAATACCGGAAATGATGTACTCTGAAGTTCCGACTAAAAAGCTGACAATGGCTAACATATAAATTTTCCAGGTGTTAGACATAAACATTCACTCCTTAATTTTTATTAAAACAACATATCACGAATTATCGATATGTTGTTTTAAAAAATAAACACATCGTAATATGTCGATATGTATGGCGTAAAAATAAACATCTTTTGATGTTTATTTTTATATCTCTGTTTTAAGAAAGTCCGCAAGTTTCCCAATGGCTTCTTCATCTCTTTTGTAATAAGTGTACTTTCCGATTCGTTGAGCCTTAATCAGGCCGGCTCTTAAAAGGATGGTGAGATATTGGGAAGCCGTTGATTGCGTCATTTTCAATTTGTCTGTTATTTGACTGACACATACCCCGATTGTGTTCATATCAATCCCTTCATGGGGTGAAAAATGACGATCAGGTTCCTTCAGCCATTGCAAAATTTGCAGCCTTGATTCATTTGATAAGGCTTTGAATACTTCAATTGGTTCCATATCGTTTATTATATCGTTATATTCCGATATGTCAATTCGTTTTTTCGTTTTTGATGACTGACTTCTTTTTAGACATTAAAAGTGTGAAGACTTATTTCAGTTCAGTTGGAGGTATTACAGAACTTACTTTCGCATATCTACTGTTAGATTGACCATTAGAAAGCGCTGCTTTATATATACTTTGCTCTCATTCTGCTTTTTTATCTCTCCAAATATTATAGATTTTTCTCAAGATCATTACATAATTTAAATACCATCACTCGTTCGCCTGTCCGAGAGCTTAAATCGGTATGAAAACTTTTCACTTCTTCTCCAGTTATCGTTAGGATAATATCCTTTAGACCCTCTATCCCTGATTCAACTAGCTCCGAACGAGTTTGTTTGATAGATAACATACCCTCTTTTGATCCACAAACTGCATATTCTGCTGGTGTTAAAATTCCTTTTAAATTAACGATGATCATATCCCGCAGTATATCAGTTTTAACAGATACAGACCCACGCCCAAGATAATCCTTCTCCCATTGCGTAATGGACTTACTGATCTCTGATTCAATAGAACCTTTCGTTTTTTTCATATATAACACATCTCCTGGCAAAAAAATTGGCATATTCTATTAGTTATTTCGTCTCATTAATATTCTCTTACAACATATCCTTCATATACACCTTCAATATCCAAATCAGTTGTGCCGTTTCTTGTGACCGCTACAATTTTGGATAACATATTTTCTTCCATCATAGAGTGTACATGCAAAAATCGAACGCTCCCTAAATGGGTTTCCTCAACTTCTTCATAAGATTTTAAATGATAAAAATGAATTGCTTTTCTTATTACTTTTTTCATACATTCCATATTTTCTCGATCAAACGAGCTCATTTTCTCTATTGTTTTCGTGACAAAATCAGTTATACTAGCGCCCATTACATTCTCCTTAAAACTGCTTTCTCCCCATATATGGGTGTAGAAGCTGACCACTTCACTCCATCATGACAAGCAATGATCAGGTAAGGCTTGACCTGTTTTAATAGAAGGAACCTCCACAATTGAGGATTCCCCATCCTTATGATCAACGATTAAACCTCTGACTTTAACATATGACGGCACAAGTGGATGTTGACGAATGATATCAACACTTTTTTCAACAGCGCCACTGCTATCTTCATTTAGCCATTCATCGACTGTACCACCTAAAAATTCAGGCTTGCAATTTTGAAAGAGATAATCCAATGTTTGTATTTTATCTTTCATTGTTTCAAGTTGAGTTAGTCCATGACCTGTTGAAGTCCGCTTATCTTTTGTTCCTACTACAAAGACCTCCTCAACATCTTCCTGGTAAATCGCAAAAATAACAGACCTCATTATTTCTCCATAAGGGTGTGAGATAGCGGCACCATAGCTTTGGATAGTCAGCATATTTTCTGCTGGAGTATTAGTCACTTCTTGTAAAATAGGCTCCAAGCCGTTTTCCATGTCCGTCAAAAATAATACTTTTTTATTTACATTCATATAACACACCTCTTCCTTATATTTATCATTTTTATATTAAGTAACAAATCCATTTGAGAAATGTTTAGATTCATAATTACCAGCTTTCCCAACATCCTTCTGGATCAATACTAGCCAGTCGAACCCATCCATTTTGAACTTTTTGCAGAAATACTGGGTCATTATTTAATAACCGTTCCACATGTTGTCTAGGCGCTTGGATGACAATCAACAAACGAAGAGGAGAATGATAAGCCTCATGGTCTGATTGCATGACGGATTGCCAAGGCAGTCCGGCTAACAAGTCACTTGCATTCCCCTGCATCACTCCGAGACCTGCAGTAACGGTTTGAGTTGCTTTATTTCCGCTGCCATAATAATGGGGTGCTACTGTTGATGCGTAATATTGTAAATTAATCCATTGGGCCACAGTTCCAGGTCCTGCAATAATATTTGCTAGGAGTTCACCGCTTTCATCCTGCTTCCAATCATAATTATGAAGAAAGGATCTTCCTTCCAAATCACAATCCTGAGTGAGTTCACGTTGGCCGATAATAAAAGCGGCATTACGAGCCAGTCCCCATTCCGGACGTATCTCACTCCAATCTTCCGCAAACCGGTGTGCCTCAGCCTTCGGATTTTTAAGTTTCGATTGGACATTCGGTAATTGGGCCAGTCGTTCTGCATTTGCATGATGTTTTACTTTCGGCATAACAGCTTCAATATGATCAAATGCTTCCTGTGCAGCTTCGGAAAGCTCTGGCACATAAAGCCAATGTAATTCATCCACCGTTGTATTATGTTCAGCAGCGGCAAAAACTGTATCCTCAGGGATTTTCATTCCTTCAGTTAATAGAGCTTCTCTTACCTCTGAAAGATTACATAAAGCAGCTAAAACTCTTGCATTGAATCCGCCGGCCGCTCCACCGCAGGCACCACAATCAAGAGCCGCGGCATAAGGATTATTGGTGCTTTGACTGCCATGTCCGCAAATCACGACTAAGGGTGCAAAATTCTCTGTTAATCCCATCATTTTTAGTGCTTGCCGAGCATGGTTCACTTTTTCTTCTTCAGTAAAACCCACAGGTATCTCTGCCTCTGTGTCATTAACATGATGAAGCGAGAGTTTTGTATCAGGTTTCCGTAACCAAGTCTCACGAAGATTACGAATAAAACGATCTGCTCTTCTTGGCGCAAAGCTGCGTGCCACCATTTGCAAACTAAGCCAAGGTCCACTTAGCTCAGGTAGAAGTAAGCTCGCAAGTACATTCTGTTTCATCTTTTTAAATGTATAGCTTAAGGAATGAACTGCCTGCTTGCGTTGGTTGTATTTTTCGAGTACATCTTCATCTGCGAACTCTTTTATTTTGTTTTGCGGTTTTTGTATGACCGGCAAAGAGGCATGACTGTGTTTACTGCCAAGTTCACAAGTTGCAATTGGCACCCCGAAGAAACCAGCCATACCAATCGTTTCAAACGGCCCTTCTTTTTCCAGTTGACGACGAAAAGGTTCTGACCGGACATCGATGCAGAATGCTAATTGAGCTAATGCAGATTTTTTACCGTTGGTTTCACGTTGCTTCGAGATGATCTTCTGACTTAATCGATCAGTGTGTGTTTGTTCCCAAGCTTCTAGCCAAAGTTTCCTGCGAAGTTTCTCATCAAAGCTGTAGGCAAATGATAAATATTCGTTTTGTTCATTGGCCGGCATCTGTGACCATTCCTCTAATGTAAGGCCCCCCCAATGAATCCAAGCTGCTATAAGGGGAGTAATTGAAATTTTATTCTCAAATCGTTCATTATTAATAGGTAAATATGGCTTTATAAGAGCCCACTCCATGGATATCCGAACTGCTAAATATTCTGTTAGAAGTGCATGTTCATGGCTCGATTGTTGGGAGCGCCAAAGCATCATCCCTGCCCATCCGGGTAAGGAAAGTAAATGGCCTTCAAGATAACACTGGATTTCTGATTCTGGGATTTCTAGTGCGAATAACGCTTCTTGTAAAGCCACATGTGCCTCTTGCGGCCAACCTTTTAACCTTTCACGCTGCTTTTTACTAAGTGCTGGATCATACTGAATGAGATGCTGCCAGGCACGATAGAAACCTTCCTCACGGTTGGGCATTGTCCAACCTGCTTGAGAGTCATCAAGATATAATTTACACCACTTAATGACATGATGATCTAGTATATTGACTACCCTTTCACCCTCTTGAGTCTCTATATCTGAACTTATTGGTTGCATATAAAAACTCTCGATATGATCCAATCCACTACATTCATCTGCCAATTTCTCCAGCTTATGCGATGATAAGAGACTGGAAGGCAATGGATCTAACTTTAATCCAGCATGACAAAATCGCTCTGCCGCGTCCCGCGGGATGGTAAAGGAATGTGAATCAAGCCAGCGCTGCAGCCCCATTTCCACAAAATCTTCATCAATCTCGCCTTTATTCCTTGCTGAACGAATCATAGACGCACTAGGGTATATATCAACATCACGAGTGTTTTTCAACCAGCTCGCAACCTGATCAAAAGGTTGGTTTTCAAGTCCCATCCACGGATTGCGTGCAGCAAATGTAGAAATAGGCCAGAGTGGCGCGATCACTCGGCTGGCGGATTGAATGAAAACGTTAAGATCACTTTTTTGAACATCAATATCTGTCTCTTTCTTTTTTACATTTTCTTTCGTTAATACGGATGTCATGCCCATCTCAGATTAGCTCCTTATGATAAATATTGTTTAAGGTAGTCTGGATGACTCTCTACTGTCTTGGGTTTTGCTTCACCTAATCGTACTAACCAAAGATAGAGTACTGCGAAGAAAACTGAAGAACGATGACGAGCAACCCAAGTACCTAAAGCACTGCCAAATAGCAATAGACATACGACAATGATGACAGCTGACATTGGAGGTTGAACACTTTGAAAAACGCTTGTATGCAGCCACTTATAGAAGAGGTTATGAATGATAAAATATACAAAGGCTGCTCCTCCTAAACATGTTAAGCCGGCAATTCGACCCATTTTCCCCTCTCCAAAAGCCACGAGCTGAGTCCAAGAAACGGACAATGACCACCCTAAGATTAAGGCACTAATGAATTGATATCCCTCTCCAGGAGCAATAAGCCAAAAAGCAACACCTATCATTAAGGCTAACGTCCGGCCAGCCATGATCCATAAATAGGTTGATCTTTCATTAACACGAGTCGATACTTCGAAACGCCGTACCGCCGAACCAGCCTGTAAAAACAACGTAGCTTTGAATAAACCATGTAAAATAAGATGAATAATGGCTGCGATATAGGCTCCTAATGCACACTGAATGAGCATAAACCCCATTTGTGCAACCGTGGAGCCTACTAGCTGGCGTTTATAGTCAACCTGGACCAAACTAATACCAGTTCCAATCAATACAGAGATGCCAGCAAGCAGAAGTAAAATAATCGATGCTATACCACCATTAAATAGAGGTGAAAATCGAGTTAGTATAATCCCGCCTGCATTTACTAAACCTGCGTGCATAATCGCAGAAACAGGAGTTGGAGCAACAATAGACTCAATTAACCATCTGTGGAATGGCCATTGAGCCGCAGGAATGATCACTGCTAATACAATCAATAGATTAATCCCTGTTCTCTCCCATGCCCCCAGTTGAGCTAAGCTTTCATTTGTTAAAACCAATGATAACTGCCATTGACCTGTGACTTGAAAAAGCCAAACTATCGCGAAAAACAAAGAAAGCCAGCTTAACAAAAATAATCGGCCAGTAACCTTTGCTGCTTCACTAGCGACTTGCCAAGCACTGTTTAACCTAATAAGCAGGGTTAAACCGACAAGAGTTGCTCCCCAAGAAATAACCATCAAGCGGAGGTCACCACTTAACCACGCAATTGAAGCAGCACCTGTAGTGAAAGTAAAAAGCGTAAAATATTTTCGATAAGATCGATCACCCATTAAGTAACGTACAGAAAAACGCTGAATGATTAGGCCAATTGTCAAAACAAAGAAGGTCAATAACCAAGCTAAGGAATCGAAGTACCAAGGGCCAACATTCCCATTCACACTCCTATTGGCAAGAATCACTAAGGAAACCAACGGCGGTAAAGCCAAGATACCAATATGAATGCGAACAAAACCCAAGGATACGCGAGGATGTAAAAACAATAGTCCACTTATCCCAGAAGCAATAAGCGTAATAAAAAATAATGTTAACAATGATGACAAACTCAGCGAAACTAACATTTCAAATTCTCCCTTTTTAAAAGTCGTTATTGCTCAAAAGACCTTTAGATCAGATCATATTTTCTATAATTTAATACAAATTTTATATATCTCTATTTTTTTCCAATAAAAAAGCCGACAATTTCAAAATTTCAATGATGTTTTTAATCATTGAATCTTGAAAATTGTCGGCTTCACTTCAACTAACTTCTGCGAAGTTTTTTGAAGAGCTACCTTATTATTGGTCATTTTACTATATGCTATGTTTTAACTTCCTTCTAAAGGAATGAAATCATCGCTACATTTTAATATAGTGCTTAATTATCAAATAAAATCGACTTATGTTTCTCCTCCATTTAAATTAGGATACTTTTTCATCCTGTCAAGATTAGTTGAAAGAATGCTAAAGACCTAATAATTTAACAAACGAAAATAAACATCTGGGCCGATTATTAAGTTAAGTATAAGATATGCTAAATTTTAAGCATTGTCAAGATGTTGGAATACAGAGAAAGAAGTATCAAATCCTTCTTTCCCTTTAAATATACATCCTGAATCTTTATCCAAGGCTTATGATATCTATCACTTTAATTTTTTGTAGAAATACAAGAAGAATTTTATAATCATTTTTCTATTTTCTTGTTTAGTAAATAACTGAGTTCAATTAGGAACTATAAATGAATACTGGTTCCTACTTTATTTTCAACAGCCTTAACAACCAAGAAATTGAACTAGCTGTTGTGGATATTGTTATAGCTAGAATTCCCCAATTTCTCCGTAGATGTCACTTTCCTTAAAAATACCTTCTTTAATATTTTCATATTCTTATGGCAATCCTAAATATCTGAAAAATTAAACATAGCCATCTTTAAAACAAAAAACCCCTTTGGCTAAAACTGTAGCTTTAAAATATAGGTTGATCAAAAATAACACATGAACCTTCAGTTTACGGCAAATTTAAAGAATCCATAGAAAAAAAGATAGATCAAAATGGATTCTACAGCTTTGAATACAGGTGGAATCTTTATAAAAGAGTTTATCATTTTAGGTTACGATTTTTTGAACATTAGCACCCGATTGTTGAATAAATCTAAAGGTTTTTTGACTTGTTTTCCTTTCTTTTGAAGCGATAAAGAAGTATGTTTTCACATTTTTCATAAATTTTCATGGTAGTTTGAGTAATATTTAGTTTAGGGAATGTTAAATATATAAAAGTTGAAACTGCTAGGCTTATTAATACTCCTGCTAAAACATCAAAAGGATAATGAACCCCAACCCATATACGGGAGACTCCCACAAGAACAGCTAACAGTACCCATAAAATTGACCAGCCTCTCTTAAAGAGCCAGAATGAAATACAATATGAGAAGAATAAAATTGTATGGTCACTTGGAAAAGAATTGTCTTTTTCTTTATGTATCAGTTTATTAACCTCTCCCAATTCAACAAAAGGTTGATAATTCGAGTGAAATACCCCTGAAACCTTCCCTATCGTAAAGGCACAAATGAAAGCGATAGATGCACAAAGAATCATAATTCTATTATCCGTATCTCTTGTAAACCAAATAAAAAGAACACTTAGTGCAAGTAAAAAAACCATATATTCAGCAATAAAACTAAATACAGGATTCAAAAAGGGATGTTCTTTTCCTAAGTCATTAACTAGTCTAAACAGTGATATATTAACTTCTGAAATATCCAAACCTAACACCATCCAATCTCTTTTTAGAACATAATAAAAGAAAATTAGATGACCTGCCATCGAATCAAATTACATTATTTGAGATTAAAGTTACATTTTTGTAAGATTAGTGTCACATCATTTATGTAAAAAGGGGGTCCAAAATCAATTGGAATCCCCTTATAATTTTTAGTTACCTGCCTCTTTAGTTAAAATAGAAAAATACCCTTAGACAAAAATTATCTAAGGGAAAAAGCATCGCAACATTTTTATAAACGTCGTAACTTTATTTTAAAGTCGGCAAAAACAACCAAAGGGGTTAAACATTTTACTCCACAGTAACACTCTTCGCAAGGTTACGCGGCTTATCAACATCACAGCCGCGATGCAGTGCGGCATAGTAAGCGATCAGCTGCAATGGAACAACAGATACCAATGGAGCAAGCGCTGGGTTTACTTCCGGTAATACGAATCTGTCATCCGCATCGTCTAGGCCTTTCAGTGAGATGATGCATGTGTTGGCTCCGCGAGCGGCAACTTCTTTGACGTTTCCGCGGATGCTTAGGTTTACGTGCTCTTGTGTTGCCAGTGCGAATACTGGTGTTCCTTGTTCGATCAAGGCGATGGTGCCGTGCTTCAGTTCGCCGCCGGCAAAGCCTTCTGCCTGGATGTAAGAAATCTCTTTCAGCTTCAATGCGCCTTCGACACATACGAAGTAGTCGAGGCCGCGTCCGATGAAGAAAGCGTTTCTGGATACAGTCAGGTATTCACGAGCGATCATTTCCATTTCGTCTTTCTGGTCGCAAAGGGCTTCCATTGCGTTTGCTGCAATACCGAGTTCTTTGACAAGATCAAACCCGATATCGATGCCGTTTTTGTCAGCAGCTACTGATGCAAGAACCGCAAGAACTGCGATTTGTGCTGTGTATGCTTTTGTTGACGCAACAGCAATTTCAGGGCCTGCATGAAGCAACAATGTATAGTCAGCTTCACGGGAAAGCGTTGATCCCGGTACGTTTGTGATCGTCAGCGCTTTGTGTCCGAGTGCTTTGACTTGAACAAGAACCGCGCGGCTGTCTGCTGTTTCTCCGCTTTGAGAAAGGAAAATGAAGAGCGGTTTCTTAGACAGAAGCGGCATGTTGTAAGAGAATTCACTCGCTACATGCACTTCAACCGGCACGTTTGCCCACATTTCAATGTATTGTTTACCGACAAGTCCTGCGTGATAGCTAGTTCCGCAGCCAATGATATAGATGCGGTCCGCTTCCGCTACAGCCTCAGCGATATCGCCAGGCACAGACAGTTTGCCGTTTTCGTCTTGGTACGTTTGGATGATTTTGCGCATCACAACTGGCTGCTCATCCGTTTCTTTCAACATGTAGTGAGGGTACGTGCCTTTTTCGATATCACTGGCATCCAGCTCAGCGATATAAGACGCACGTGAAATAACGTCGCCATCAAGGTTTTTGATAACAACTTGATCATCAGTCACGATGACCATTTCTTTATCCATCAGCTCTACATATTCGTTTGTAACTTGAAGCATTGCCATCGCGTCAGACGCCACGACGTTGAATGTATCTCCAAGTCCAACTAATAGAGGGCTTTTGTTTTTCGCTACAAAAATCGTTTCTTTGTTATCGTTATCGAATAAAGCAATTGCGTAAGAGCCTTTTAACAGTGTAAGTGTTTTGCGGAACGCTTCTTCTGTATCAAGTCCTCCGTTGACAAATTGCTCGATTACTTGAACGACTACCTCTGTATCGGTATCACTTTTGAGCTCTACATCTTGTAAATAGTCCTGTTTCAGCTGAACATAGTTCTCGATCACGCCGTTATGAACAAGTGTAAAGCGGCCCAGTGCGCTTTGATGCGGGTGAGCGTTCAGATAGCTTGGTTCGCCGTGTGTTGCCCAGCGAGTATGGCCAATTCCTGCTTTTGCTCCTACATTGGCATCCACAACTTCACGAAGATCGGCAATGCGTCCTTTTTCTTTAAACACATGGATCCCCTGTTCGTTGGCAACTGCGATACCCGCAGAGTCATAGCCGCGGTACTCAAGCTTCTCCAATCCTTTTAACAAAATTTCCTTCGCATCAAGCTGACCGATATAACCTACGATTCCACACATAATTTCTTCCTCCTAAGATTGTAAAAGGAGACGAAGAAAGTCATTTTTCAAGGGGACTTTCAATCGTCCCCTCCTACATGTTTTATGGAAGATCATGTGATTTCCCTTTGTTCAAGGAGTCGCCTCCTTGGTTTGAAGAAATCCTTACGGCTGTGATCTGCATACTCAGCCGGGAGGCATCCGCCGAAAAATCGATAACCTCCATCCTCGTCAACTAAGCCTTTTTTCGGGCGCTTAGTTCGGGCGCTATAATTATAAGTGAAACAAAATCCCGTCTTTCCTGCCTCTAGAAAACAAGAACAAGACAAGCTTGATTTTACAGCATGTGCCAAGAATGGTCAATTGTTTTTTAAACAACTTTGCCGCCTGTCTCACAATTATTATATGTGAGTCGCACTTGTCTTGTTCGCTCTCTGTTTATAGATTTCGTTACTCTAATCCCATTTCTGACCGGACGACTTCAACAATGCGATTAACATATTCATCGCACAGTTCTTTCGTCTTCGCTTCAGCCATCACACGAACGAGCGGTTCAGTGCCAGATGGGCGCACTAAAATCCGGCCGTCGCCGTTCATTTCTTTTTCAACCTCAGAAATAACGGCTTTTACTTTTTCGTTTTCTTCGACTTTATATTTATCAGTTACTCTCACATTGACTAAAAGCTGCGGAAACTTCTGCATTTCAGCCGCAAGCTCTGACAGCGGCTTGCCTGTCGCTTTTAATGTATTCATCAGCATAATGGCGGACAATAATCCGTCACCTGTTGTGTTGTAATCAAGGAAAATTAAGTGGCCGGACTGTTCACCGCCGACATTGTAGCCGTCTTTTTTCATCGCCTCTACCACGTAGCGGTCGCCGACAGCCGTCTGCACGCTCTTTATCCCTTCTTTTTCAAGCGCTTTATAGAAACCGAGGTTGCTCATGACTGTGGAAACAACCGTATCATCCTTTAAGCGGCCCTCTGATTTCAGGTATTTTGAGCATATGTACATAATTTGGTCGCCGTCAACGATATTTCCTTTTTCGTCGACTGCGATCAGTCGGTCGCCGTCACCATCGAACGCAAGGCCGATATCAGCATTTTTCTCTTTTACAAACGCACTGAGCGCTTCGGGATGAGTCGATCCAACTCCGTCATTGATGTTTAATCCGTTCGGAGAAGTTCCCATTGTCGACACGTCTGCGTCTAAATCGGCAAACAAGTGTGTCGCAAGCGATGACGTCGCTCCGTGTGCGCAGTCAAGCGCAACATGAATGCCTGTAAAATCTTCGTCGGCAGTCTGTTTTAAGAATTGCAGGTACTTTTGGCCGCCTTCAAAATAGTCGTTTACAAGTCCCAAGTCAGCTCCAACCGGTCTTGGCAGCTTATCCTCCGGTTCATCCATCAGACGCTCAATTTCAGCCTCCTGTTCATCAGAAAGCTTAAATCCGTCTCCTCCAAAGAACTTGATTCCGTTATCCTGCACTGGGTTATGAGAAGCAGAAATCATGACGCCCGCCTCTGCATCCATCGCTTTTGTTAAATAGGAAACACCAGGTGTAGAAATGACTCCCAGACGCATGACTTCTGCGCCAATTGATAAAAGTCCGGCGACAAGGGCTCCCTCCAGCATATGGCCGGAGATGCGTGTATCGCGGCCTATCAGCACTTTTGGACGTTGTTTGTCTTTTGTCAGCACATACCCGCCGAAACGTCCGACTTTAAAGGCCAGCTCAGGCGTAAGCTCGCTGTTGGCAACACCTCTTACACCATCTGTTCCAAAATACTTGCCCATTTTATAATCGCTCCTTTTTTATTCTGATGAAGATTGTGAACCTGTATTTGATTCATCTTCATCCTGATCCTGATTTTGATCTTGGTTTTCGTCTTGATTTTGATCATCATTGTTTTTATCGCTGTTCGTTGTATCTTCTCGCTGATTATTCTCTTTGTCATTCGTCTTGTCATCAGTGTCATCCTGGTTCCCTGACGTCGTATTGCTGTTATCTTTTGTTGTCGTATTCGTTTTTTTAGACGTAAGCTTGATTTTTGCATTTTTCTGCCCCAAGGACCAGGTTACATTTTGAGGCCCGTTTACTTCAAGCTTCACACTGTGCTCTCCGTCATCTAAATCAGATACATTCACATACAATTCTATGTCTGATTTCTGCAGTTTTTTTATGTTGCCGGGAGAGCCTTTGGCCGTAACATCTATCGTTTGTGATTCCGGATCCAGAAATTCAATGTTCTGTGAGCTGCTCAGCCCTACAGTCTTAATAGGGACATTCTCAAACGTCTGATCCGCTTCACTATCTACTTCTATATGCAACGTCACCTTTGACGGCGAGATTTTTTTGACGCCGTCAGGAAGCGGAATATCTGCCTCGATATCAGAATCCTTTTTGATTTTGCTTAAATCTAAGCTGACACCATCTATAAATTCAAGAGAATCCAAGACATCCTGCGAGCCGTAAACCGTCACCTCACTGGGACTTGATTCGATATTCGCTATGCTGACCCCGTCAGGAAGGCTTCCTGTCCGCTCAATTTTAAAGGGCACTTTTTTACTCGGACTTGTCACCGGAACGGTAATTTTGATGACCGAGGGCTCCACATCGACAGGAAGCGCGTTTCCGTCTTTATCATAGACAGTCACTTTCGCTTCCTTTTCAATCGTTTCATCTGCATTTTCCAGGTTTACCGAAGCTTTCACAAGAGAAATATTATCAATCACGGCTTTAGAACCGGTAATCTGTACATTTTTAGGACTGACAATCGGCTGCTCCGGAGAATAGCCTTTTTTCATCTTGCTTTTGTTGTAGTACTCCACTTCAACAGGAAAGCTTTCTGTCGTGCGTTCTTGAATGGTGACGGTCGTCACGGACGGATTAATGGATATCGTCAGCCCATCCGACACGTTTTTGGCCTTAAGCTCGACCTTATGCGTGCCGGTTTTCAGCTTCTCCATATCCGCGTATATCTCAAAATTCTTTGTCTGTCTCGCCTTCTTCACGGCGCTTGTCGGACCTTTTATCGTGACATTCACCGTTTGCGGAACGCCCGTCACGACATAATTTTCATCATCGTAATATGCTTTAACCGGTATATCAGTCAGTGTTGCCTCATCAGTTGTAGATGTTGGAAAAAATGATTCACCTGGTTTTTTCGGAGTTGGTGCTTGGTTGCTGTTAACCGCTACATAAAGCAAGAGCGCGAAAAGCAGCGCAATGACTTTCACAGCCCAGCGGTTGTTTAAGAATTTATCCATTTTTCTTGCCCCTCCAATACCAACGGTTAGAAGAAGTCTCTCTGGTGTTCTTCTTAAACTCTGCTTCAAGCATTTCTTTCAGCGCTTCTTCCGTCAGCTCTCTGTGAAGGTCGCCATTCCTCGCCACACTGACGCCGCCGGTCTCTTCAGACACGATAATCGTCAAACTGTCTGTAACTTCACTGATTCCGACAGCCGCTCTGTGCCGCGTTCCCAGTTCTTTTGAAATGAACGGGCTTTCAGAAAGCGGCAAATAACAGGCGGCAGCGGCAATTTCATTATTTTTCATAATGACCGCTCCGTCATGAAGCGGTGTATTCGGGATAAAAATATTGATCAAGAGCTCAGAGCTGACCTTTGCATTCAAAGGAATGCCCGTTTCAATATAATCCCCCATACCCGTATCCCGCTCAATGGTTAAAAGGGCGCCGATCCGGCGTTTCGCCATATAATTGATCGCTTTCGTTATAGCCTCAATTGTTTTCTGCTGCGCTTCCTCAACCGGCGTGCCGCTCCTCGAGAAGAAACGGCCCCGTCCAAGCTGTTCAAGCGCTCTTCTCAGCTCAGGCTGAAAGATAATAATAATTGCTAAAAATCCCCATGTTATCGCTTGGTCCATCAGCCACTGAAGCGTGCTGAGGCCCAAATATTGACTGGCCATACGGACAAGCACGATCACAACGATTCCTTTTAAGAGCTGAACCGCCTTCGTGCCGCGTATCACCATAATCAGTTTATATATCACATACCAAACAAGGAGAATATCAACGGCATTGCCGAGGTACTGCAAAAAAGGGATATCCTCAAAAGCCATTTCCTCGTCCTCCAAGAATTCAGTCATTTCGTATTTTGAAGTTTAATGTGTTACGCATATGTACTTTACATAGCGAGCCCATTATACCACATTTCGTTTTGGCAAGTGAAATATGCCAGCCGTTTGAGAACCTAAAAAAAGAGTAAAGCGCACCACACGCTTTACTCTTCTCCGTTCGGGTCTAATGCATTGAATACACTTTTCCCCGCAGACTTCATTTTATACCATGTCCAGTCGAATAATTGATTAATCTCCTCAATTTGACCGGTGACTTGTCCAGCAGAGGCCATATACTTTTCTCCGTTTACAACGGTTACATCCCCGTCTATTTTCCCTTTAATAATCAGCTTGCCGTTTTTGACGGTGACATCACCTTTGACCGTCTCACCTTCAGGCACGATCACAGTGTTGTTTTGCACGACCAGATTCGGCTGCTTCGACACGCTGAAGTTGTGGTCATTGTGCCAGCTGTTTAACAATCCTCCGCCCATCAAAATGATGAATACCGCAGCAGCCGCGATAACCGGATGGGATCTGAACCATCTTTTCACAGAAGCTCTTTTCTTCTCCTTAGGCAATTTTGCCATGACGTTAGCGGTAAAATCGGCGGGGGCTTCGACATGCGATGTGCTCCGGACGAGCGCAATGGATTTTTCCATCTCATAAAAATGCTTTCTGCATTCCTCGCATGCCTCCAGATGTTCTTTTAATACTTGTTCATCTTTCGGAAGGATATCTCCATCAAGATGCATATGCATAAGCTGCACAATTTGTTCAGGACAGCTCATTTCATCACCCCACTTAAAGATCCCTTAATTGTTTTCTAAGAGCCTCTCTGCCTCTGTGAATCCGCGTTTTTACAGTCCCCACAGGAATGTTCAGAATCTCGCCGATTTCAATTAATGAGAGTTCATCAATATACTTTAATACAATGACAGTTCTGTATTTGTCAGGAAGCTTTAATATTTTCTGCTGAATCGTGTGTGAAAGCTCCAGCGATACGACTGCATCTTCAGGCAAAACTCCATCTGCGGCGATTTGGGAATACATCGTCAAGCCTTCTGTACCCGCCACTTCTGCATCGAGGTAATAATCCGGCTTCTTTTTGCGAATGCGGTCAATGGTCAAGTTGGTCGCAATTCGATAAAGCCAAGTTGAAAATTTCCGGTTGATATCAAAACTGTCGATATTGACGTACGCTCTGATGAAAGCCTCTTGTGCGATATCTTCCGCCTCATGCACATTGCCAAGCATACGGTAGCAAAGCTGATAAATTTTATCCTTGTAAATATCTACGATGTCCGCAAATGCATTTTGATCGCCTTTTTTGACTTGCTTAATTCTCTTTTTAATCATCATTTCCATATTTATCTAACCTCTGCCTTCACCGGTCTGTATGTATACGAGCTTCGTTTCTAAAGGTTTCAATTTTTTTATAAAATAAGTTTAACAAATTTTTGGCAGGGTGTAGATGGCAATTTGTGAATAAACTACCTTAACATATTTTTAAAATTATTATACAGACTGAACAGTTAGAAGTTGGAATGATTTTTCAAAAAGAAAAAAGACACCTTTTGATCAAAGGTGTCTGTGACTGGGCTAGCTGGATTCGAACCAACGCATGACGGAGTCAAAGTCCGTTGCCTTACCGCTTGGCTATAGCCCAATGATGGTGGAGGGGGGCAGATTCGAACTGCCGAACCCTGAGGGAGCGGATTTACAGTCCGCCGCGTTTAGCCACTTCGCTACCCCTCCATATTTTTAAGAAAAACAGTGCCGGCAAGAGGACTTGAACCCCCAACCTACTGATTACAAGTCAGTTGCTCTACCAATTGAGCTACACCGGCAAGATGGTGGAGGATGACGGGCTCGAACCGCCGACCCTCTGCTTGTAAGGCAGATGCTCTCCCAGCTGAGCTAATCCTCCAAATGGTGACCCGTACGGGATTCGAACCCGTGTTACCGCCGTGAAAGGGCGGTGTCTTAACCGCTTGACCAACGGGCCGTTTGTGTTCTCGTCGAGCTGACAAAAGTTATTATATACAGGTTCCCCCCCTTTTGTAAAGAGGAAATTTAAATTTTTTATTTTCAAACTTTTTAACCCCTTTTTTAACTGAAAAAGCCTCCTAACATTTATCATTTATTTTAAGATAGATATAGATCGAATTAAGAGAGGAGAAACCAATATGATACTAGTCAGCTCTTGCCTCGGCGGCATTGAATGCAGATACAACGGTTCGCATGCCGCATCAGAGAAAATCCGAAAACTGATTGAAGAAAAACAAGCAGTGATGGCTTGCCCTGAACTTCTCGGCGGCTTCTCCACTCCCCGAGAACCAGCAGAAATCATCGGAGGCACTGGTGAGGATGTTCTTAGTGGAGCCGCGAAAATCATAACGTCTTCAGGAGAAGATGTAACAGATTTATATATGAAGGGCGCGGCCCAAACATTGGCCTATGCAAAAGAAATCAACGCCTCTGCCGTCATATTGAAAGAAAACAGCCCATCATGCGGAAGCAATTTCATCTATAATGGCTCATTTTCAGGCAAAAAAATCGCTGGAAACGGAGTAACCGCCGCGCTATTAAAACAAGCGGGGTACCGTGTAATTTCTGAAAACCAGTTAGACGACATATTGTAAGGAGGCTCATCATGATGCAAGATATCTCTTTATCCTTCTATAAGCCTGAGCATTTGCCGGAGCTTTACGCATTTACTTTACACGATGATGACAAACGCTTTACCGCTCTCCCTAAAGAGGTGCTGACCCAGGCCCTAAGCATTCAGGAGCGCTATCCGGTTGTCATCTTAAAAGGTGATCTGCCAATAGGCTTTTTCATTCTACATACGTCAAAAGAAACCATTGCTCCCTATTCCAACAATCCATTTGCTTTATTGCTCAGTTCCTTATCATTAAACTCTGCCCACCACGGACAAGGCTATGCGAAAAAAGCCATGCTTCAGCTCCCCTCTTTTGTTAACGGGTATTTCCCATGGTGCGATGAAATCATTTTAGCCGTCAATCACCTGAACACCCGTGCAAAGCAGCTTTATATGAAAACCGGATTTCTTGATAAAGGACGCCGAAAAATCGGGCCGCTTGGCGAACAGCTGATACTTCATTATTTCTTATAGCCTCTTTTGAAATAAAGTTTCAAAAATTAAAAATGATAGTTGAAATATCATAACAGAAATGAATATACTGAATATTGAGATATATTTATTTTTACACAGGGGGCATCCTCATGTCAGAACAATTGAATCTTCACAATCTTACAACGGAATCACGCAATAGCCAAACATCGAAAATACACAAAGCTAATACCCTCGATATCTTAAAAATGATTAACAATGAAGATATCAAAGTCGCTGCCGCCGTTCAGCGTGTCCTTCCCGATATCGAAGCAGCCGTCGAATGCGCGTATGAATCCTTTCAAAATGGCGGACGGCTCATTTACGCAGGTGCAGGCACTAGCGGCCGACTCGGTGTGATGGACGCAGTTGAATGTCCTCCGACCTACAGCGTCAGTCCTGATCAGGTAATCGGATTAATGGCCGGCGGTCCCAACGCATTTTTGCAGGCGGCTGAGGGGATTGAAGATCATGAAGAAGCAGGGGCCGAGGATTTACGATCCATCCATCTCACCTCAGCCGATACAGTGATCGCGATTGCAGCAAGCGGCCGTACGCCTTATGCAGCAGGTGCGCTGAAATACGCCCGCAAAATCGGAGCAAACACCGTCTCCCTTACCTGTAACAGTCAATCTGCCATCAGCAAACACGCTGATCACAGCATTGAAGTCGTCGTCGGGCCAGAAGTCATTACAGGCTCGACACGTATGAAAGCCGCAACCGCTCATAAAATGATTCTAAACATGATATCCACCGCTGTAATGGTCAAAATCGGCAAGGTCTACGAAAACTTGATGGTGGATGTCAATGTCAGCAACAAAAAACTAAAAGAACGCGCCATCAGCATCATTCAAAGCCTTACAGACGTTTCTTATGAGAAAGCGCAATACACACTTGAACAGGCGAATCTTCATGTCAAAACAGCAATTGTTATGCTCAAAACCAGCACAGATCAAAACAAAGCGAAGACATTGCTTGATGAAGCGAACGGTTTTATAGACAAAGCAATTGAAAACTACCATTCATGATAAGGAGAGACAGTAATGGCGACAGGCGGTTTAGCTATCATTCAATCAATGAAACACAAGCTGCCACAATCAGAGCGTAAGCTTGCGGACTACATATTAGCCCATCCCCACAAAGCGATAGAAAGCACAGTCAGCGAAATCAGCGCCTTAGCTAATTCAAGTGACGCTGCCGTCATCAGGCTCTGCAAATCACTGGGACTAAAAGGATTTCAGGATTTAAAAATGAGGGTAGCGGGCGATCTGGCAAAACCTGCTGTTCAAGGCTACCGGGACATCGCTCCTCATGAATCGCTGCCTTCCATCTCTGAAAAAGCAGCCGGCAATGCTATTCAAGCAATTCAAGACACCTCAGATCTCATGGATTATCAAGAGCTTGAGCGCGCCGTTTCTCTGCTGCTTCAAGCGAACACTGTACATTTTTTCGGTCTGGGCGCCTCGGGAATTGTCGCCAAGGATGCCCAGCAAAAATGGCTTCGAATTCATAAACAGGCGACTGCTTTCACGGACACTCATCTTGTGGCATCTTTAATCGCAAATGCAGATAAGAAAGACATTGTATTTGCCATTTCATTTTCAGGTGAGACACAGGAAATCATCGAGCTGCTTTCGATGGCAAAGGAAAAAGGCGTCACAATCATCAGCCTCACACAATTCAGCCAAACCTCCGTCACTGCATTATCCGACGTTTCATTATATACAGCCCATTCCAACGAGGCCCTGATTCGAAGCGCAGCCACTTCCTCCCGTCTCGCCCAGCTTTTTATGATTGATGTTTTGTTTTTAAGCATGGCGGCCGAGCAGTATGAAGAAACGGTCGGCTGCATTGATAAAACGAGAGAAGCAATCAAATCTATGAGAAAGACATAAGGCATCTTGAAAGGGAGGGGTTTGTATGAGCAAAGAAAAACACTACAATACTCTGGCGGAAAAAATCCTTGAGCTATGCGGGGGGAAATCCAATATTTCTTCCTATACGCATTGCATGACCCGCTTGCGCATTACGCCTTACGATGTCAGCAAAACGGATAGTAAGGCGTTAAGAGAACTTGATGGCGTCCTTGGAGTCGTCGAAGCTGAAACCCTGCAGATTATCCTCGGCACTGGTGTCGTTAATCATGTCACCGCCGCTTTTTCGAAGCTGGTATCATCAGAAGAAGATTTTAATCTAAAAGAGGCCGCAGCCAAAAAGAAATCCGATATCAATCGTAAGAACGCCACCCCGTTTAAGCTTTTTTTACGTAAAATAGCCAGCATCTTCATACCTCTCATTCCCGCACTCGTCGCTTCAGGCTTAATTACCGGAATTACCAAAGCGATAATCCAAGCCGGCTGGCTCTCTGCTGAATCACAAACAGCAATTGTATTGACAGTCATCGGATCAGGCCTGTTCACTTATCTCGGCATTCTCGTCGGCATTAACGCGTCAAAAGAATTTGGCGGGACGCCCGCTCTCGGCGCTCTTGCAGGGATTCTGATCATTAACCCGGAAATCGCAAAGATCAGCTTATTCGGAGAACAGCTTCTTCCCGGCAGGGGAGGGCTCATCGGCGTTCTATTCGCAGCTATATTCATTGCTTACACAGAACAATTCGTCCGCCGCTTTATTCCTCAATCACTCGATATTATCGTAACTCCAACAGTTTCGCTTTTGATCACTGGAATATTGACGTACGTCGTTTTCATGCCTTTAGGGGGGTTCATTTCAGATGTCATCACATCCGGGCTTCTGTCCATCTTAGACATCGGCGGAATCGCTGCAGGCTTTATTCTGGGCGCGACCTTCCTCCCTCTTGTTGTCACCGGGCTACATCAAGGCCTGACGCCGGTGCACATGGAACTCATCAATTCGATCGGTGATGACCCGCTTCTCCCTATCCTTGCTATGGGAGGCGCGGGACAAGTGGGCGCAGCCTTCGCCATCTTCGTTAAAACAAAGAAAAAAACGCTGAGAAAAGCGATCACAGGGGGTCTTCCTTCAGGACTGCTCGGCATCGGTGAACCGCTTATATTCGGTGTAACGCTGCCGCTTGGCCGTCCGTTTTTGACAGCGTGCTTAGGGGCGGGTATCGGCGGAGCTTTTCAAGCTTATTTTCAGGTAGCCACAGTTGCGCTCGGCGTCTCCGGATTGCCGCTCTCTTTTCTGGTGCTGCCTTCACAAATCATCTTATATATCATTGGTCTCTTTATTTCCTATGCGGCAGGCTTTTTATTGACCTACGCTTTCGGATATAAAGATGAAATGGCTGCCCAGTTCGATTAAATGATGACGTTTTAGGAATAGTAACGGCATAGAAACACGGAAAGGAGCAAGCTTGTGAGAACGAAGACATTAGCATTACTCAGCGCTATTTTAACCGTGTCCATTCTGACGCCGAACGAAGCCTTCGCACAAACCGCCCTTCATCAAGCAGACAACCAGGTTGAGCCGAAAACAATAAATCCAGAAACTGCACAGTTTTCGTCGAAGAAACTAAGGAAGGTTGATCAGATGATTGAACGGGACATTGCAGCAGGATTCCCCGGCGCCGTTCTGGTCGTCGTGAAGGACGGCCGTATGATCAAAAAAGAAGCATACGGCTACAGTAAAAAATATGACGGGGCTGAACTGTTGCGCCGTCCGGCAAAAATGAAAACCCGCACGATGTTTGACTTGGCATCAAATACAAAAATGTATGCGGCCAATTTTGCTTTACAGCGCTTAGTCAGCCAAGGCAAACTCGACGTTTATGAAAAGGTATCTGCTTATTTGCCTGATTTCAAGGATCAGCCTACAGATCGCATCAAAGGGAAAGATAACATTCGTGTCATTGATGTCCTGCAGCACCAATCAGGGCTTCCATCCAGCTTCTACTTTTACAGCCCGGAAAAAGCCGGAATGTATTATTCGCAAGAGCGGGAGAAAACCATTGAATACTTGATGAAAATCCCGCTGGATTATGAAACAGGAACAAAACACGTATACAGTGACATTGGATACATGCTTCTCGGCTGTATTGTCGAAAAACTCACCGGCAAACCGCTTGATGTCTATACGGAACAAGAGCTCTACAAACCGCTGAAGCTGAAACATACGTTGTACAATCCGCTGCAAAAGGGCTTTAAAGCAAAACAGTTCGCAGCCACTGAACGTATGGGCAATACACGAGACGGTGTTATCCATTTCCCTCATATCCGCACAGACACGCTGCAAGGAGAAGTACATGACGAAAAAGCATTCTATTCGATGGAAGGCGTTTCAGGCCACGCCGGACTGTTTTCAAACGCTGATGATATGGCGATTCTGCTTCAAGTCATGTTAAACAAAGGAACGTACCGAAACGTTTCATTATTCGATCAGAAAACAGCTGACCTATTTACGGCGCCATCAGCAACAGATCCGACATTCGGCCTTGGATGGCGGCGAAACGGCAGTAAAAGCATGGAATGGATGTTTGGCCCTTATGCAAGCGAAAATGCGTACGGACATACTGGCTGGACAGGAACGGTTACCATCATTGATCCGGCATACAATTTAGGCATCGCTTTGTTAACAAATAAAAAGCATTCACCTGTCGCTGATCCAGCGGAAAATCCGAACGTGTTTGAGGGTGACCAATTTTCAACAGGCAGTTACGGAAGCGTCATTACCGCGATTTATGAAGCAATGAAATAATCGACGATAGGAGGAAGTTGTTATGAAACCTGTCATTTCGCTTATCCTTTCCACCGTCCTTTTTCTTTCATGTTTTCTCGGCGTCAGTCAGACAGCTGAAGCAAAACCCCGCAGCTCCGATGATGCCAAACAGATCGTTGATCGTATGACGTTAGATGAAAAACTTGGCCAGATGCTGATGCCGGATTTCAGAAACTGGAAAAAGGAAGGTGAGTCTTCTCCGCAAGCCTTCACAAATATGAATGAGGAAGTCGCTGGCCTCATCAAGAAATATCAATTCGGCGGCGTCATACTATTTGCAGAAAATGTAAAAACAACTGAACAAACGGTACGGCTGACAGACGCATATCAAAAGGCCAGCCCTAAGATTCCGCTCTTACTCAGCATTGATCAAGAAGGCGGGATCGTGACGAGATTAGGGGAGGGCACTAATTTCCCAGGCAATATGGCGCTTGGCGCAACAAGAAGCAGAATCAATGCATATCAGACCGGCAGCATGATTGGAAAAGAGCTTTCTGTCTTAGGCATCAATACAGATTTCAGCCCAGTCTTGGACATTAATAATAACCCTGATAATCCCGTGATCGGTGTGAGATCATTCAGTTCTGATCGTGAACTGACAGCACGACTCGGTTTATATTCCATGAAAGGTTTGCAACGGCAACATATCGCCTCTGCTCTTAAACATTTCCCGGGACATGGAGACACTGACGTTGACAGCCATTATGGACTGCCGCTCGTTTCTCATAACCAGGAACGGCTTCGTGAGGTTGAACTCTATCCTTTTCAAAAAGCGATTGATGCCGGAGCAGATATGGTGATGACAGCTCATGTTCAATTCCCAGCCTTTGATGACACCACATATAAAAGCAAGCTTGATGGATCAGATATTATGGTTCCCGCTACACTTTCAAAGAAAGTAATGACCGGGCTGCTTCGGGAGGAAATGGGATTTGGCGGTGTAATCGTCACTGATGCTCTCAATATGAAAGCCATAGCAGATCATTTCGGTCAGGAAGAGGCGGTCGTCATGGCCATAAAGGCCGGTGTTGATATCGCGTTAATGCCTGTCTCAGTTACATCTTTGAAAGATGAACAAAAATTGGCAAGCGTGATTGACTCCTTAAAAGAAGCTGTTAAAAATGGAGACATTCCCTTACAGCAAATCAACAAATCGGCGGAAAGAATCATTTCCCTGAAAATAAAGCGCGGTATTTACCCCGCTCAGCATGACAGCAACATAGATAAAAAGGTGAAGAAAGCACTCAAAACAGTGGGAAGCAAACACCATACGAAGACAGAGCAAAAAATCGCTGAAAAGGCAGTGACAGTATTAAAAAATGATCAGCATACCTTGCCGTTCAAACCCAAAAAAGGCAGCCGAATCTTAATTGCCGCACCTTACGAGGAACAAACAGCATCCATTGAAAAAACCATTCACGATTTAATGCAGCGAAAAAAAATCAAATCTGTTTCTCTTAACAAAATCAACTTTGCAGAAAAGGTATTTAATGCTGAGCATGAAAAACAAGTAAAAGAAGCTGATTATATTATTACAGGCTCTTACGTTGTAAAAAATGACCCTGTCGTCAACGACGGTGTCATCGACGACACGGTAACAGATTCAAGCAAATGGGCCACCGCTTTTCCGAGAGCTGTCATGAATGCCGCACTGCAGCACAAAAAGCAATTTGTCTTAATGAGTCTGCGCAATCCATATGATGCCGCCAATTTCGAAGAAGCAAGAGCTTTGATTGCCGTCTATGGTTTTAAAGGATATGCAAACGGGCGTTATCTTCAGCCGAATATTCCGGCCGGCGTTAAAGCGATCTTCGGACAATCAAAGCCAAAGGGCACGCTGCCAGTCGACATTCCATCCGTCACAAAACCGGGAGACATCCTTTATCCATTTGGCTATGGAGTAAACATCAAAACGGGAAAACCGCTTTAATAAGGAGGAGCATATGAAGAAAACGGTATTGGTTCTTCTCGCAGGGCTTATGATGTTCGAGACAATGACGGCTGCCTCAGCTTCGCCTGATTCAGAAAAACAAACAGCAATAAAACCTAAAGTCCAGACCGGCATTGATATCCTCTTGTCACGACACAAAAAGCAGCTAATGGGAAAAAGAGTTGGACTGATTACCAATCCAACAGGTGTGAGTGCATCCCTTAAAAGCAGCGTAGATATTCTTTACGAAGACCCCGATATACAGCTGACAGCTTTATTCGGGCCCGAGCACGGCGTTCGCGGCGACGCTCAGGCAGGAGACGAAGTAGGCTCTTACATTGACGAAAAAACCGGGGTTCCCGTATACAGCCTTTACGGAAAAACGAAAAAACCCACTCCTGATATGCTGAAAAATGTCGATGTTCTTCTATTTGACATCCAGGACGTCGGGACTCGTTACTATACGTACATTTATACCATGGCTTATGCAATGGAAGCCGCTAAAGAAAACGGAATTCCTTTTATCGTGCTGGACCGTCCTAATCCCCAAGGCGGAAAAAAGGTTGAAGGACCAGTGCTGGAGCCCGAGTACGCATCCTTTGTCGGACTCTATCCCATTCCGTTAAAGCACGGGATGACCATTGGAGAATTGGCTTTACTATTCAACAAGGAATTTAATATTAATGCTGATGTGTCAGTCGTAAAAATGAAGCACTGGAAACGATCTATGGATTTTGACGAAACCAGACTGCCATTCGTCCTCCCTTCACCTAACATGCCAACCGCAGAGAGCACATTTGTGTACCCTGCAACAGGGTTAATTGAAGGAACGAATGTATCTGAAGGACGGGGAACGACTAAGCCATTCGAGTTGATCGGGGCTCCCTTTATCAAAAGCACAGAACTTGCAGAAAAAATGAACAGTCTTGATCTGCCTGGCGTTACGTTCAGAGCTTCCTCCTTCACTCCAACGTTCTCTAAACATCAAGGAACACTTTGCCACGGCGTGCAGCTCTATATTACGGACAGAGAAAAATTTGAAGCGGTTAAAACAGGACTGTCGCTTATTAAAATGATACATGACCTCTATCCTGATGATTTTCAGTTCCTAGCGTCTGGCTCATTTGATAAATTGGCAGGCAACGGCTGGATTAGAACGAAAATCAAGAACGGTGCTTCAATTGATGAAATCATTGACACCTATCAAAAACAGCTGAAGCAATTCAATAAAACCAGAAAACAATATCTCCTATATTAAGACTTAAGAATGGTATGTTACACGTGTAACATTTTCTTACCCAACAAAAGCATGATCATTTTCCCTTGCCCGCACATTGCGGCAAGGGTTTTTTAAATCCAAAAACAACACGCTTTATATAGGAAAACTTTCATTTATTTGGTACAATCTTATTGAAAATGATTATCATTTAAGCGAGCGTTTCTGAAAAGGTGGTCTTCTCCTTGCAAAACTCAATGATTTATCATCCGGTACAAATTGAATATATGAAGAAAACGAGTGATCTCTTCTCAGAACAGCAATTGACCGACTCATTCGTGCTGATCTTTCATTTAAAAGGAGATGGACATATTTCTATCGGAACAAGAACCGCTCCTCTCCAAAAAAAGACACTGTATGTTTGTCCGCCTCATGAGACATTCGGCATTACACCTGCAGAAGAGAGAAATATAGATATGTGTCTGATCAGACTTCACTGCTATACAGCGGAAGCCCGGCAAGATCTCTTAAAACCATGCACTGAAACTGATTTATCCAGTCTAAACCTTGTGAATGTTTCACATATCGAAAACCTTTCAGCCCGGCTTCAAGAACTAGCTGAAATTTGGGCAGAAGCAGCTCAGCTTTCTCAATTAAAATGTGTGATAGAGGTTCAGAGCCTGATTTATGATCTATTCACAGCTCATGTATCAGATCAAAACGATACACAATCTGCGATTGAAAAAACAAAACATTACATTGAAACTCATGCCGATACAAAAATTACACTTGCCCAGCTCTCAAAAATGGCAGGAATCAGCGCCAAGCATTACAGCGAAACCTTTAAAAAATGGACTGGCCAGAGCGTAACAGAATTCATTACAAAAACTCGGATCACCCGAGCAAAGCGGCTTATGGCAAGATCCAACTGTAAACTGAAAGAAATCGCCCATCAAACCGGCTATCAAGATGAATTTTATTTCAGCAGAATCTTTAAAAAGCACACAGGTTCTTCACCTACAAGCTATATGAAAAAACGCAGGCAAAAACTAGCCGCCTATGGAAAGGGAACAATGGGACAGCTCATTCCTCTGCATCACATACCGTTTGCAGCCGCACTCCATCCAAAATGGACGGCTTACTATTATCAGCATTATTCAGCAGATATTCCAGTACAGCTCAGCGCATACCGGTTTAATGAAAAATGGGAGGAAAACCTGCAGACGTTGTCCCAAGCTGAACCCGATATCATTTTCAGCATGGATTCTGTTTCTTCAGAAGAACAAAAGCGCCTGAACAGCATTGCAGAAGTATGTTACCTTCCTGCAGAAGAAAACTGGAGAGCACACTTTCTGCACACCGCCACGTTTTTAAAGGAAGAATCGGAGGCTGAAAAGTGGCTCGCAGCCTATGACAAGCAGACGGCTTCCGCTAAAAAGACATTGCTGCACGCTCAAGAGTTTCGTTATCTCTTTCTTCGTCTGCATAAGCAGCGCTTTTATGTGGCGCATAATCGCAGCGTCCGCGAAGTTTTCTTTGAAGATTTAGGATTCAAACCGGCTGACACGCCTTCAGAACAAGCGATTTCATTAGAAGACATCACAAATTGCCAAGCTGACTGTATCATGCTCTTTCTTTTTAAAGAGCCGGAAACCATTGCTTATTATCAGCAATTAAAACAGTCGGAAATATGGCAAAACCTAAGCGCAGTGCGGAACGGACGTGTGTATCACCTCTCTTCAGACCCATGGAATGAGTACTCGGCTTGCGGGCACGAGCGGATTGTTCAGCAAACCATTTCTATGCTATCCGGTGATAGTCCATGATAAATATGGAATTTGTCCATGGTGTTATGTCTGTTCATTCTCTATAATTCCAATTGATAATAGTTATCAATTGAACAGGAGGCACTATAGATGAAAAAGCTATCTCTTACCTTATTAATCTTGCTTCTCGCACTCACGGCGGCAGCTTGCGGCAGCAAGGAAGAATCCTCTGCGAGCAAAGCGAGCGGCACAAAGTCCGAGAAAAAGAAAATCGAGTATTTGGATAAAACGTACGAAGTAAACGTACCGACAGATAAGATTGCCATTACGGGAAGCGTTGAATCCATGGAAGACGCAAAACTGCTGGACGTTCATCCGCAGGGTGCAATCTCATTCTCCGGAAAATTCCCTGAAATGTTCAAGGACATCACAGATAAAGCAACACCTACAGGGGAAAAAATGGAACCAAACATTGAAAAAATTCTTGAGATGCAGCCAGACGTGATCCTGGCATCTACAAAGTTCCCTGAAAAAACCCTGAAAAAAATAAGCACGGCCGGCACGACCATTCCGGTTTCACACATCTCATCAAACTGGAAGGAAAATATGATGCTGCTTGCCCAGCTGACTGGAAAAGAGAAAAAAGCGAAAAAAATCATTGCAGACTATGAACAGGATCTAAAAGAAACAAAAACGAAAATCAGTAAACAAGCAAAAGATTCAAAAACGCTTGTCATCAGAATCAGACAAGGGAATATTTACATTTATCCTGAACAAGTGTACTTCAACTCAACTCTTTATGGCGACTTAGGCCTTAAAGCACCGAATGAAGTCAAAGCCGCAAAAGCGCAAGAGCTGATTTCATTAGAAAAACTCAGTGAAATGAACCCTGACCACATTTTCGTCCAATTTTCTGATGATGAAAATGCGGATAAACCTGATGCATTAAAAGATTTAGAGAAAAATCCAATCTGGAAAAGCCTCACAGCAGTCAAAGAAGATCATGTGTACGTCAATTCAGTTGATCCTCTTGCACAAGGCGGTACGGCTTGGAGCAAAGTCCGCTTCCTGAAAGCGGCATCTGAAAAATTAACACAAGACTAAATTAGAGTAGGTTTTTGTATGTATTCAAAACAGTGGACACGTATCATTTTGATTACTTCTCCATTTGCTATTGCATTATCATTGCTGCTTTCCGTCCTCTATGGCGCAAAGCAGCTTAATGCTGATATTGTCTTTGCATCACTTTTTCATTTTGATCCGGGAAACACAGACCATCAAATCATATGGCATTCCCGGATTCCAAGGGCTGCCGGCGCTCTGCTCATTGGGGCAGCCCTTGCTGTATCTGGAGCGCTCATGCAAGGCATCACACGCAATTATTTGGCATCGCCCTCAATTATGGGTGTTTCAGATGGTTCCGCGTTTATCATCACGCTTTGTATGGTTCTGCTTCCGCAATCATCTTCGCTTGAAATGATTATTTACTCTTTTATCGGCTCCGCATTTGGAGCTGCATTGGTATTCGGCCTGGCAACAATGCTGCCTAACGGGTTTACGCCCGTACAGCTAGCCATCATTGGCACAGTCACAAGCATGCTGCTTAATAGTTTAGCGGCTGCCATATCGATCTATTTTCAAATTTCACAGGATCTGAGTTTCTGGTACAGCGCCAGACTTCATCAAATGAGCCCCGACTTTCTAAAGCTTGCCGTTCCATTTTTCCTTGCGGGTATCGTCATAGCTGTTTCTCTCAGCAAAAAGGTGACCGCTGTATCACTAGGCGACGATATCTCTAAGAGTTTGGGCCAAAAGAAAAAAACGATCAAAATCATGGCAATGATCTCTGTCATCATTTTAACCGGAAGTGCTGTAGCGCTTGCCGGAAAAATTGCGTTTGTCGGTTTAGTCGTCCCGCATATCACGAGATTTCTCGTCGGCTCAGATTATAACAGACTGATTCCTTGTTCCTGCATCTTGGGCGGCGTCTTTTTAACGCTGTGCGATCTCGCCAGCAGATTTATCAATTATCCATTTGAAACACCGATTGAGGTTGTGACTTCTATTATCGGCGTTCCTTTCTTCCTTTATTTGATCAAACGAAAAGGAGGAGAGCAAAATGGCTAAAAAATATGCAGTGTTAATCGTATTGATTCTCCTCGTCAGTTATTTCAGCATGACCAGCGGATCATTTTCTGTTCGTCCGACAGAGCTGCTCTCCACTCTTTTTCAGATCAATCCCAATCCGCAGTATGAAGTTTTGCTGTTTGACTTAAGACTGCCGCGGATTGTCATGGCAGCCATTATCGGACTCGGACTTGGCATAGCAGGAGCTGTCATTCAGGCCATCACACGAAACGGTCTTGCAGACCCGGGAATATTGGGAATCAATGCGGGAGCAGGGGCAGGTATTGTGGCGTTTATGCTGTTGTTCCAAGGCCAGAAAGAAGTAACTTCGATTGTCGCGGCAATGGGAATGCCGTTTTTCGGCCTGATCGGCGGACTGGCTGCTGCAGTCATGATTTACATATTCGCTTGGAACAGAGGCAATTTAGATTCAGGCAGAATTATTCTGGTAGGAATCGCGATTAATTCAGGATTCAGCGCTTTGTCTTTGTTTCTATCATTAAAAATGGACCCGCAAGATTATGAAATGGCCATGGTATGGAAAAACGGCAGCATCTGGTCGGCAAACTGGACATATATCACAGCTGTTCTTCCGTGGATGCTGCTGTTTATTCCGATTCTTCTGGCCAAGTCTCGTTTGCTCGATACCATCCGCTTTGACGAAGACACAGTCAGAAGCCTTGGCATTTCGTCAAATAAAGAAAAAACCATTCTGCTCGTCGCCTGTGTCGCCATCATTAGCGCCTGTGTCTCTGTAGCGGGAAGCATGGCATTTGTCGGCTTAATCGCGCCTCATATTTCCCGGAGATTGGCCGGTGTCGAACACCGCTATATTTTGCCTTTGAGCGGTTTGATCGGCATGCTGCTTGTATTGAGCGCAGACTTTGCCGGAAAACTGTTTTTCCAGCCCGCAGAAGTGCCAGCCGGCATTATTTTGGCGATACTCGGTGTTCCGTATTTCTTATACCTGCTTTTCAAGCAAAAAAAGGGGGAGAGTGTTTGAACGGATCTTTATCAGAGCATAAGGCGGGCGACAGGATGTTTAAGCTGTATCTCCCTCCTTCCTACAGTACGGACAGCAGGGCATTTCCTTCTGTTTACGTACAGGATGGCGGTTCTTTGTTTCAAGGTCAACTAGAACTGATAGAAAACAGGTTTCATCAAAACAGGGTGCCTGAGCTCGTGCTGATCGGCATAGAGCCTAAAAACCGGCTCGACGAGTACACTCCTTGGCCCGCCGCATCACTCAGTGATCAGTTTCTAGACTTCGGCGGTAAGGGGGCTGACTATCTTTCTGAAATAACAAACCGGCTCATTCCGTTTGTGGAAGAAAATTGGAATGTCTCCAGAAGGGCTCAATCCAGAGGTATGATCGGCGCCTCATTAGGCGGCCTCATCTCAATGTTCGCCTTTCTGAGACATTCATCATTATTTGGAAAAATAGGATCTCTCTCAAGTTCATACTGGTACGAGAACGCAGCAGAAACTATCTATACTTCCTCTGTAAGACCGGGTTCAACGCGTATTTTTATGTCTGTCGGCAGTGAAGAAGGCGCCGGAAAACAATCGATTCAGCAGACGATGCTCCAAAAAACAAAATACGTGCACGAGAGCCTAATAGAAAAAGGGTTCACTCAAGATCAGCTGTGCCTCGTCATTGAAAAAGGGGCGGTGCACCACCGCAAGCATTTCTGCAAACAATTTATCAATGCGCTGGAATGGCTATACGGAAAAAACCGCTCCAACATATGAGCGGTTTTTTCATGCCTTCTGCAAGACCGGTTTTAATTCGAAACGGTTCAGCATATAGCCGAACAAGGCAGCCAGGATTTGCTGAAACAGCATGCCAATCACAACCGGAACAGCCACCTGAGACGGAAAGAAAGTGACGGCAAGAACAGCGCCGGCACTGATATTCCTCATGCCTCCCGTAAAAATAAGAGAGACAATTTCCTCCTGCCGCCTTTTCATCATTTTTCCGATAAACCACGCCGCAGCATACCCGGTTAACGCGATACAAAAAACAGTGACAGCAATCCCTAAAAATCTTAAATCAATCGCTTTGAAATAAGGAGCTATCGCAGAGCTGTTAATCGCAATCACGGCCATCAGGCACAGCTTTGAAAAGGGAGACAGCGTACTGCTCAACGCCGCGGTTCTTTCTGGAGATGACATCTGATTAAACAGCATGCCCAGGAATGAAGGAATCACTACCATCACAATCAGACCCTTCATCATTCCCCAGATATCCATGTGAACCTGGGCACCGGCCAGCACAGAAAGACTCAGCGGAACGATTAACGGCGACAGCACGGTATCAATCAATATGATAGAAAGCGTCAAACCAACATTTCCTTTGTACATTGCAGCCCAAATCAAACTCGTAATTCCTGTAGGAATGACAACTGCTAATGTCAAACCCGTGATCGTTAATGGATCACCTTGAAATATGAGATGTCCGCTGCCCCAGGCGAAAAGCGGCATAAAAATATGAAGAACAAATAATGCAAGAATCATAGGAAGAGGATGCGCCAAGGCGTGTCTTAAAGACTGAAAGTTCGCGCTCAAGCTGCCCGCAAACGTAATAAAAGCAAATATCCAAGGCACTGCGCTTTCATATCCATTTAAAAACTGAGACAGCAGCACGCCAAGCACAACACTAGTCGGTGTCAAAAGCGGCATGACTTTCCCCAATACACGGTTCAGCTTCTGAAGCATCATATACAAGTCCCCTATTAAAAATTTCTTTCTCTCTATTATATCAATGCAGTTCAACCATATGTTATATAAAAAAGCTCAGATCTCATCAATCTGGACTTTCATACTTTTATGCCATCTGTTTCATAAGGGCTTTACTTGCATTATTCAGCCCCTTTAATTCAGCTTCAATTCCTTGCTCTTTAAACTTCGCAACAATTTTATCAAGCGCAGCCGCTCCTGAATCATCCCATACGTGAGCATCGGTCAAGTCAATGACAACTCGCTCGATATCCTCTTGATAGATAAACGCATTCGTAAGATCAGTTACTGACGCAAAAAAGATCTGTCCCTTCACTTGATACGTTCTCAGCTTTTGATCTTCTGCATGAGAAACGATCTTCAGCTTCGAGATTTTGGCTACGAAGAATACGGCACTTAACAGAACACCGACGAATACGCCTTTCGATAAGTCATCCGTCACGACAACCGTAATCACCGTCACAACCATTACAATTGAATCTGTAATCGGCGCTTTTTTCAAGCCTTTTAAAGAAGACCAATCAAATGTGCCGACAGATACCATAACCATAACAGCCACTAACGCAGCCATCGGAATGTTTACAACAACATGACTCAAAACGGCAATTAAAAACATAAGAAAAGCACCGGCAACAAAGGCTGATAACCGTCCGCGGCCGCCCGCTTTTGTATTAATAACAGATTGTCCGATCATAGCGCAGCCCGCCATACCGCCAAAAAATCCAGTGACGATATTCGCGATTCCCTGTCCGCGGCTCTCTTTATTTTTATCACTGTCCGTATCCGTCATTTCATCAATAATCTGTGCTGTCAGCAAAGATTCAAGCAAACCGACAAACGCCAAAGCAATGGAATAAGGAAAAATAATTTTGAGCGTTTCGAAGGTAAATGGAACATCAGGTATTAGAAAATGAGGCAATGAACTAGAGATATTGCCCATATCTCCAACCGTCCGCACATCCACATGGAATGTGACCGCAATAATCGTCATCACAATAATTGCGACAAGCGGAGATGGCACCGCAGTCGTAAACCTAGGCAGTACATAAATAATAACCAATGATCCGGCAAGCATCGCATACATGCTCCAAGATGCACCTTCAAATTGAGGCAGCTGCGCAGAAAAAATCAGAATCGCCAGCGCATTCACAAACCCGATCATCACAGAACGAGGAATGAATTTCATTAATCTCGCAATTTTACTGATGCCTAAGATCACCTGAATAACACCTGTCAAAATGGTGGCCGCAAATAAATACTGAAGCCCGTAATCGGCAACCAGCGACACCATCACAACAGCCATCGAACCAGTCGCAGCCGAAATCATCCCCGGTCTTCCGCCAAAAATAGAAATAATAATGGCAATACAAAATGAAGCATAAAGACCAACCATTGGATCAACGCCGGCAATAATAGAAAAACCAATCGCTTCAGGTATTAAGGCTAACGCCACCAAAATACCAGCAAGAATATCTTTTCGGATATTACCGAACCACTGCTGTTTTAATGTAAAACTATTCAAATATAACGACTCCTTTTTAAAAATAAATCCGCACCGTTTCTGTTGTATTGGGAGCTTAATTATTTTACGGAAGAAAATGAAAAGAAAAACTTTCGGAGAAAAAGGGGAAACGTTGAGTATAGTGTATTGAGGTAAGGAGTTATTATACAAAGAGTATCATAATAAATTTTAATCAAATGTGCAAGGTCAAATGCTGAAGAAAAAAAATGGCTCAACATATTTGAGCCATTTGCCATGATACATCATATCAGGATCAGAAACAAGAATCGTTTTGACTGCTTGAACATTGATACCGGGTCTATGCCCATCAAGTTTTGGATGGCGGACTCGAGTTTTCCAGCGGCGTTTCTTCCGTAAAGAGCTCAGAAAGCTGCGGCCTATCTACAGCGCATGAAACCACCGTTAAATCCTGCGGGTGATAAACATAATCGGTTAACCGGCGTGCCGCTCAGCATGTTGATCATGCTGGCTATTGTATTAGTATTAAAAATACTAGAGAGCTTCAAAAGCCGAAACCTTGAAAAAATGAACATCGAGAAAAACGAATCAGTACAAATATAAAAAAGACCAGTTCAGCTGAACTGGTCTTTACCTTGCTTGGCGGCGTCCTACTCTCACAGGGGGAAACCCCCGACTACCATCGGCGCTGAAGAGCTTAACTTCCGTGTTCGGCATGGGAACGGGTGTGACCTCTTCGCTATCGCCACCAAACAATTGAGAGTGTTCTCTCAAAACTAGATAACAGGTGTGACATCATTAGAAATTAGGTTAAGTCCTCGATCGATTAGTATCTGTCAGCTCCATGTGTCGCCACACTTCCACCTCAGACCTATCAACCTGATCATCTTTCAGGGATCTTACTTCCTTGCGGAA
>NZ_JAHVOC010000005.1:0-289815 GCF_025696525.1 Bacillus sp. XT-2 | reverse complement strand
CTTAACAGCATTAATCGAACCACGACCGCCATCGTAGAACGCACTGTCAAAGAATACATTTATTATTATAACAACATTCGTATTCAAACGAAACTAAACAGCCAATCACCGATAAGCTATCGGCAATTGGCTGTATAAAAGGTGTTTTGATCTCTGTCTCAAAAACGGGGGTCAGTCCCTTAATGTGTGGCTCTTTTTGCATAAAATCATCAGATTAATAACATTACAAATGAATCAATCATCATGACAAAAAACAGCAAGCAAAAATAAATGAGTGAGTAGACAAACATATCCTTTGCCCACTTTACGTCATCGTCTGTTTTGAATCCTTGCATGCTTTTTTTGATCCATATACCTCCGAGAACCAAGGCAGTTAAAAAATAAAATGGGCTTATATGGCCGGTGCCGAGAGAAAAAGGAAATAATAGCGTAACCGGCACCAGGACTGCAATATATTGAATCATTTTTACTTTCGTTACATGATTTCCTTTTACAACAGGCAAGAGCGGGACACCAGCCGCCCGATATTCCTCTTTGCGTCTTATCCCAATCGCCCAAAAATGCGGGGGCTGCCACAGAAACATAATGGCATATAACATGACGGCGGTTACACTGATTTCTCCTGTGATGGCACAATAACCCATCAGCGGCGGAGCAGCTCCCGGAAAGCTTCCGACAAACGTGCTCCATACCGAGGCCCGTTTCACCCATACTGTATAGATGATGGCATAAAAAATAAAGGCGGCCAGTCCGAGAATTGCAGTTAAAGGGTTGAGGGAATACAGCATGGCAAGACCTGCTATTCCTAAAACAGAGCCATACGTTAAGATCAAAGCAGGCGGCATTTTTCCTGTGACTGAGGCCCTGCTGCGGGTGCGCTCCATTTTTGCATCCATATGCCGATCAAAATAGTTGTTGTAGACAGTGCCGGAGGCCATGACGAACGCGGTTCCAAGCATTGCCGTTATCATTGTCATAAAAAAAGCGAGTCCTGTTAATGGTTTTTCTGAGCCCACAAATGCGATCCAAAATCCGCCGAAGGCTGCTATCGAGTTTGATACGATAATGCCGGGTTTTGCAAGCTTTATAAAATCGTAAACGGATACCCGGTTCGAGGCTTTTATGTATTTTGTTTCAGAAATCGGAGCAGAAACTCTTGAATTCTCCAAAAATAGACGCCTCCCCCAAAACTGCATGCTTTTGTTATCGTACCAAGAGGCCATCCAGATCACAATTATTTCCTGTATTTGTCATGATATTGTCAATTTTTATACAAAAAAAGGGGAGCTGGACTGCCCCCATTCTCGGTAAACACCGCCTGCTATCTGTTGTATCCTCCATATCCGCCGCCATATCCGCCGCCGTACCCGTACCAAGGGTAGTAAGGTGGGCGCGGGTAGTAGTAAGGCGGACGCGGATAAAACGGATAAAACGGTCTTGGGTAATAATAAGGCGGATAAAATGGCGGTCTAGGGCGCGGACGCGGGTAGTAATATGGCTGTCTTTCATCAAAAGGTGAAACTTGCTCAAACTGATCGTAATTAACAGGAAATTCCAATAGGGTTACCTCCCTAGCATTTTTTATTCTGTTTACCTTATTCCTGATATGAGAAATGGGTGTATGTCCATCGACCAAATTGTTTTTTTTAATTGAGTAAATCCTCAGAAAGGGATTGACAAGAACTTCTAAATCTCCTATTATTACAAAAGTGAAATAAATGTTACTTTAATGTTACAAAAATATTTCTAATTGAGTACGAATGAGCATAAAAAACATCATCTGAATCTTTTGATGGGATATAAATCGAAGTGATTACGAAAGAAGGAGTTTGTGTTGTTGGCGAGAAGAATCAAATGGTTTCAAGTATTATTAGCAGTTGTTTGTGCGGCAGGGCTTATAGGCTTTTGCCATAATACATCAAAAAAAGAAACGGTCATGAATCAGGTAAAAACCGATTCTCAGTATGGAGATGTAGAGATCGCAACACTTGTGAATGACGGGAAAACCTTCAATTACGCGGTCAACTACCCTGTTTTTAAAAATAAAAAAATGGATGCGGCATTAAAGAGTTTCGCAGAGAAAGAGGTTCGCCAATTTCAGAAGGAAACGAAAGATGCTGACCAGGAGCATACAAAAAAGCGCAATGAACTCAACATCGATTATGAAATTGTTCATTATGCCAAGCAGACAGCGGCAGTGGTCTTTAATGAATATAAATACATAGGCGGCGCGCATGGACAAAACGTAAAAAAAACATTTAACTTTGATTTTAGCAAGGAAGCCTTTCTTTCTATTGATGATATTTTCAAAAAGGACTCTGATTATTTACAAAAGCTTTCGCTGATCGCTTATCATGAGCTTAAAAAGAATAAGGACATTGCAGCGGACGACGAATTGTTAAAAGAAGGAACTGCACCGGCAAAAGAAAATTTCAGCCGTTTTGCCGTCAAGGAAGATTATATCGAGTTTTATTTTGATACATATCAAGTCGCTGCGGGCTATCTTGGAGAGCAGTCGATTGCGATTAAGAAACATCTTTTAAAAGATATATTGAAAGAACAATATATTGATAAAGCGAAAAACAAAAATAAAATCAAAGAACAAAAACCGAAGCACGAAGTCATTTCATTACCCAAAGAAGAAACAGTTGATCCGAATAAAAAAGTCATTGCGCTTACTTTCGACGACGGTCCGAATCCTGCGACAACAAATCAGATTCTGGACTCCTTGAAGAAATATGAAGGGCATGCAACGTTTTTTGTGCTGGGCAGCAGGGTTCAATATTATCCGGAAACGTTAAAAAGAATGCTGAAAGAAGGAAATGAAGTGGGGAACCACTCATGGAGCCATCCGCTTCTCACAAGGCTTTCAGTGAAAGAGGCTGTAAAGCAGATCAATGACACGCAGGACATGATTGAAAAAATAAGCGGGTATCGTCCGACGCTTGTGCGTCCTCCATATGGCGGCATTAATGATGAACTGCGCAGCAAGCTGAAAATGGATGTCGCGTTATGGGACATTGATCCGGAAGATTGGAAAGACCGAAATAAAAATACAATTGTCAACCGAGTCATGAGCCACGCGGCTGACGGAAAGACGATTTTAATTCATGATATTTACGGCACTTCTGCTGATGCGGCCGATGAGATTATCAAAAGACTGACCGATCAAGGCTATCAATTGGTGACGGTCACTCAGCTTGAAGAGGTAAAAAAACAAAGGGAAGCTAAATAAATGTGGAAAGGCTGTCGCGGGAAATGCCCGTTGGACAGCTTTTTTTCTGTTTAATAAGAGCCTGTGGTTGCCCATACATTCAGGTTGGGTCCTGAATATTTACCGAAAGCGTAGGAGGTTCTCGGGTCTAAGTCATAGACCATAGGCGTATAACAAGATTTTTGGCCTGCCACCGCTTTGCCATTGCCGCCTGCAGAGTCACAGTTATATCTCTTTTTGTCTGTGTTCCGGGTTATTTCCGCATTTGCTTCATAGCCTGTTGTCAAGGTGTTGTTCATCGTTATTTTTGCCCATGCCGTTTTGCATGTACTGCTGAACTTGAGCTCGACGACTCCGATGACTTGATTGTTAGCGTTCACTAAGTTAGAAGATTTTTTTGTGGCGGCGCTGGACGCACAATCATTGTAATAAGGGCTTTTTCCATCGTAGGCATGTGTTTCCGCATGAGCGGGTGCTCCCTTGATGGCAAAAATAAATACGAATGCGAACAACACCAAAGACACCTTTTTAACCATTCTTTTCATCTCTTCCTGACCTCCTTAAAATGACAAACAATAAATCATACGGAGGAAAGGCCAAAACATGCATGCTTTTTTGTGAAAAATAAAGGCGGCCGGGAGGATGGAGTTCTTGGCCGCCTGGGGTGTGAAGCTAAGCTTTCAGGTCAATTTTTTGTCCGAGCGTCGGATGCTGAATCAGCTTAAGGGTTTGATCAGCATTTTGCTGGGCAGTGTCCAGCATCTTTTTCGTTAAAGCGATATCAACATTTTGGGCCAGGTTTGCTTGATGCATGGCAACTGATAATGCAGGAATATCCATTGCTACACCTCCTATGCCTTACCTATCGGCGGCCGGCTTTGATTTTATAGGGCAGAAAGGCTTAATTTTTTCTGTTGACCTTTACGCTGCGGCATACCGTATATTTTTCGTGAGGAGGGATTAGGATGAATATCGTAATAGAACAGACCTTTCAGCAATATGAAAAGCTGTTTTCGATGGAAGAACACGAAAGAGAGGACGAGTTTCGGTATACGATGATGGGACCGTTTGAAAAAATGTGGAGCGCCATACAGGTTCCCCTAAAAGCGAAGACACCGAATGGATATGATGTGATCATGGCTGTAAAGATGCTTGGTTATTTGGATGTGTGTGATGCTGAAACCGGACAGAAAGCATTAAGAAAACTGCAGCAATTGCATATTGCTGAGACTGCTGAATCTGCGCTGCAGCAGTGTATACATTTTGCCGAGCGTGAAAAGCTGCGAGTAAATGCGGAAGAAATGAGGTTCGGGCTTTACATTGCTGATCCAAGCAAGCTGAAGCTGCAAAAAGGGTATTGCGGGTTTGGGGGAATTCCAGGCTTTATTCACGTTTGGATGTATCCGAACAGCTATAACCTTCTTAGGATTTCATCGATGATTGCCCATGAATTTCACCATAATCTGCGGTTTTCGTATTTTGATTTTCACCGAGGTTCTGTGTCAGTCGGGGATTATCTTGTCATTGAAGGGCTGGCTGAGTCATTTGCGCGGGAGCTCTTTGGCGAAGAACAATTAGGCCCTTGGGTTACTCGCTTTGATCGGGACGATTTGCAATATTCCATTGAAGTCATAAAAGAGGTGATTGATGTAAAAGGCTTTTCGGAGGTGAGCCGTTACATGTTTGGAGATCAAATAGCGAAAGCGCAAGGCTTTGAGCCGGCGGGATTATCTGCTTTTGCCGGATATGCGGTTGGATATCACGCTGTTCAGTCTTTTATGAATAAACACCGGGTCGATATAAAGGAGGCCACACTCTTGGATACAGAGACGATTCTGTCTCAGTGCGGGCTGTTCTCGACATAAGAAAAAGCGTCACGTCATCGGCGCTTTTTGATGTTTTGATGGATCAGCTCTAAAAGTGTGCAGGTGACAATTCCCATCGTATAAGCTATGATATCGCTCCATAAAAATCCGTACCCCAGCACGAGGCCGCCGAGCGAAGTGTCCCTGATCCGATCGATCCACTCAGCATGGTACAGCTGGCTGCATTCGATAATAACGCAAAATAAAAGGCTAATAATGCCTGTTGTGATGGTTTTCATCGTCTGAAACAGAAAGCTGCAGCCCGTAAAAATCATTGCGGCCCACAGTGCATCTCCGAGATAGGTATTGACGATATCCGGGAGAAAACTGGAGAATGCTCTTGACCCCAGTCCCAACCCAATGATGAGGATTGTAAAGGCCGCATATATGAACCGGTTCCTTCTCATGAATGATTGATACCTCTTCCCGCATTTTTCTTCCCATGTATTGTAAGGAATCCATCCTCACTTTGTCCATAAAAAAAGCGGCTGGAGCCGCAAGTGCTTTTATCTTGCTCTTAGATTGACATGGTCGGCTGTCTGGTCTTTTCCAATGACGAAATGGAGCTCATAAGGGCCTGTATCATAGATATAGTCGATTTCATCCGTGAATGGGACGGTTAAAATTCGGTCGGCGGGGCCAATTTGATCGCTCAGCACATCCGGTGTAACCCCTCCAAGATTCAGACGGCGTTCTACTCCGGTTCCAAAGTAACGGATTTCTGAAATGGTCATGTCTTTGTTATAGGAAAAGCCGTAGCCGGGATTTCCCATATTCCAGCTGTATAGATCAAACATATTGTTTCCTCCAGCCGGTCTTTCCGGTTCTCCCATCTTGGCATGGACATCCCCTTTTGTGCTTTTGTTAATCGTAAGACCTTGTACCTGCTGCGGCATTTCACCTGTAAAAGCGGTGTTATAAAGATTTTTTACAAGCTCAGCGGATGATGAGGTTGTTTCTTCAGCAGGCGGATTTGCCTGAGCGGCAGCTTTTGCCGGAATTGCCGTCCCAAAGCCAAAAACAGTGCCTGACAGTGCTGCCGCCGCTGTTAATGCGGAAATGGTTTTCTTCATGGTTATCCCTCCCTTTTTGTCTATCATGACGTTTCCCGGTGTTCGTGCATTAAAACCTTTGTATGCGCTCTGTATGTTTTAATCAGCACATGCAAGGGAACTGAAATGGGTAATTCGGTATATAAACGCAAGAAAGGGGAATGGAGATGGCGGACACAAAAAAAGTAACCATAAACGGCGTTGAGATGGAGACAGCCGGAGATCAGACGGTGCTGCAGCTTTTGAATAACAGTTCAATTGAAGTGCCGCAAGTATGCTATCATCCGAGCCTTGGGCCGATAGAAACATGTGATACGTGTATCGTCAGCATCAATGGTGAGCTGAAGAGATCGTGCTCTGCTGAAATAAAGGATGGCGATGTCATTGATACGCTTTCGTCTGACGTGAAAAAGGCACAGGTCATCGGGATGGATAAAATCTTATATAATCATGAGCTTTACTGTACAGTTTGCGATTACAACAATGGAGGATGCGAAATACATAATACGGTGAAGGAAATGAAAATCAATCACCAAAGCATCCCGTTTGATCAAAAGCCTTATCATAAGGATGAATCCCATCCGTTTTACCGGTATGATCCTGATCAATGTATTTTGTGCGGCCGCTGTGTCGAAGCATGCCAAGACGTACAGGTGACAGAAACACTGACGATTGACTGGGAGCGGGAACGCCCGCGCGTCATTTGGGATCATGACGTGCCGATTAACGAGTCGTCATGTGTGTCGTGCGGCCATTGCTCAACCGTCTGTCCGTGCAACGCGATGATGGAAAAAGGAATGGAAGGGGAAGCCGGATATTTAACAGGCATCAATAACGAATCACTGCGCCCGATGATCGAGATTACGAAAGGCGTAGAGACAGGATACGGCTCGATTCTCGCCATTTCTGACATGGAATCTGCCATGCGTGATGAACGAATCAAAAAAACCAAAACCGTCTGCACCTATTGCGGTGTCGGCTGCAGTTTTGATGTTTGGACTAAGGGCAGAGATATTCTGAAAGTGGAGCCGCAGGAGGAGGCGCCTGCCAATGGCATTTCCACTTGTGTAAAAGGCAAGTTCGGGTGGGATTTTGTAAACAGTGAGGAGCGTCTGACAAAACCGCTCATCCGCGAAGGCGACCATTTCCGGGAAGCAGAGTGGGAGGAAGCCTTAACACTGATCGCAAGCAAGTTCACTGAATTGAAAGTAGAATGTGGCCCTGACTCACTTGCTTTTATCACGTCGTCTAAATGTACGAATGAAGAATCCTACCTGATGCAAAAGCTGGCCAGAGGGGTTATCGGCACAAATAATGTGGATAACTGCTCGCGCTATTGCCAGTCTCCGGCTACTGCCGGCCTGTTCCGGACAGTCGGATACGGCGGTGACTCAGGATCGATTACAGATATCGCCCAGGCAGATCTTGTTTTAATTATCGGTTCGAACACATCAGAGTCGCATCCGGTATTGTCTACCCGCATTAAACGGGCTCACAAGCTGAGAGGGCAGAAGGTTATCGTGGCAGATATCAGAAAACACGAAATGGCTGAGCGTTCTGATCTATTTGTTCAGCCGCGTGCCGGATCAGATATCGTCTGGCTGAATGCCATCGCCAAATATCTGATTGAAAACGGCAAGGCCGATGAACGCTTTTTGCAGGAAAGGGTCAACGGCCGGGATAAATACGTGAAAAGCCTTGCGCCGTACACACTTGAATATGCAGAGGAGAAAACCGGAATTGATAAACAAACCCTGATTCAAATGGCTGAAATGATTCATGAGGCTGACAGTGTGTGCGCGTTGTGGGCCATGGGCGTGACACAGCACATTGGAGGCAGCGATACAAGCACTGCGATTTCAAATTTGCTGCTTGTCACAGGAAACTACGGAAAACCGGGTGCGGGTTCTTATCCATTACGCGGCCATAACAACGTGCAGGGAGCAAGTGACTTCGGAAGCATGCCAGACAGCCTGCCGGGCTATGAAAAAGTGAAGGATGAACAAGTCCGCAAGAAATACGAACAAGCCTGGGGTGTGCAGCTGCCGAAGGAGCCGGGCATGACCAACCATGAAATGATTGAAAAAATCCATTCCGGCCAGCTGAAAGCGATGTATGTAAAAGGGGAAGAAATGGGCCTTGTCGATTCTAATATCAATCATGTGCACGCCGCATATGAAAAACTTGATTTCTTTGTTGTGCAGGACATTTTCCTATCTCGGACGGCAGAATTTGCAGATGTTGTTCTTCCTGCGAGCCCGAGCCTTGAAAAAGAAGGAACCTTTACAAACACTGAGCGCCGTATTCAGCGTTTATACCAGGTATTTGAACCTATGGGTGAATCAAAGCCGGACTGGCAGATTATTATGGAGGTAGCGAATAAGCTTGGGGCCAATTGGAATTATGAGCATCCTTCCGATATTATGGAAGAAGCTGCAATGCTGTCACCAATTTATGCAGGAGTAACCTATGAACGTCTTGAGGGCTACAACTCCCTGCAATGGCCTGTAAGTGCTGATGGGAAGGATTCACCTTTACTCTTTACAGAACGCTTTCCTTTTCCGGACGGCAAAGCGATTCTTTATCCGGTTCAATGGACTGAGCCTGAGGAGTTCGGTGAGGAATATGACATCCATGTAAATAACGGCAGACTCTTGGAGCATTTCCATGAAGGAAACCTGACGTATAAATCAAAAGGCATTTCTGAAAAAACGCCGCATGTATTTTTAGAAATTTCTCCAGAGCTTGCGGCAGAACGGGGAATCCAGAACGGGACCCTTGTCAGACTCACGTCGCCTTTTGGAAATGTGAAGGTGAAATGCCTGATCACTGATCGTGTCAAAGGGAAGGAAGTGTATCTGCCAATGAACGATTCTGGGGAAGCGGCGATCAACCTGTTAACAGGCAGCCACGCGGACAAGGATACCGACACGCCTGCGTACAAAGAAACATCAGCAAAGATGGAAATATTGAAGCAGGATGGAATCAATCCGCTGCCTAAAATCAATCACCGCAACGGAAATCCGCAGCCGCAAATCGGTGTGCAGGTTCATAAGAAATGGGCGCGGAAGGATTACATCTTCCCTGGCGATGCTGTGAAAAGGGGGATTGGGCACAATGGCTAAAGCGATTAAACGCATTCAGAAAGTACAGGTGACCGAAGAAGATCAGCGCAAACGTGATTTGGAAGAAATCGAAGATGCCTTAGTCGACAACAAAGAAGCCATTCTGGAGACGCTGCAAATGCTTGGGCACATGAACGAACGGGGCGTGCTGCCTTTGCTCCGCGGTCTTTTTGGCCAAGGTGATAAAGTCCTTGACATCCTAGTGAAAAAGGCAGATACAGAGGAAACGGCCAATATGCTTAAAAACCTGCTTCTCCTGTTTGGAACACTCGGCATGCTGGATGTCAAACAGCTGGAGCCGCTCATTTTGAAAGTGAATGCCGGTGTGGCGAACGCGGTAGAACAGAAGAACAGCGAAGAGAAAACAGGTTATTTTGATATCATCCGTTCGCTTAAAGACCCGGAAATCAACAAAGCGGTTACGCTGCTGTTCTCCTTTTTAAAAGGAATGGGACAAGATACAAAGGAGCTGGAACGCACAACTCAGCCTCCGGAACATCAAAAGCATCATCAGGAACCCCGAAAGAAAAGGGGAATGGATAAGCGAGATTGACACCCGCCCGAGCCGGCTAATGCCAGCTCGGGTTTTTGTCGATATGAGTCTTTAGAACTAGGAGGAAATATCCGAATTAGAAACAAGACAAAGAAGCTTTTGTTTTGGAAAATGATATGCCATCACCGGCCTGTCCAGTATTTTTTCCAGTAAAGGATAAATATCTATGTCATTAGCTGACCAATACTATGAATGGATTTGATAGAGTAATTTGTTACTTTATTCCCTGTTAAGAAAAGGAAAAGCGTGATTATAATAGAAAATGATTACTTTAGATGGAGGAACGGCAATGAAAAAAGCATTATTCATTTTGTTTGTGCTAACGATTGGATTTGCGCTTTCTGCGTGCAGCCAGTCCAGTGATGCGTCAGCTGAGCAAAAGACAGAAAAGAAAGAAGCAACAGCAACGGAAAAGAAAACAGAGGAAAAAGAAACCAAAACGGATGAAAAGGTGTATAAAGTAGGCGAAACTTTTAAAGCTTCCAGCACAAATTTCTCGGTCAATAAAGTATATACAACGGCAGAACAAGGCGAGTATAAGACAAAAATTGGCGAGAAAGAAAAAACAATAAATAATAATGAAGAATTTTTAATAGCTGAGGTAACGATCGAAAATACAAGCGACAAGTCTTTCAATTATACGAGTGGCGGTTTTGAATTGAAAGATGGCAAAGATCAATCAATCAGAGCAAACATAGTATCTACTGCTGACCTGAAAACAAGCCTTAAATCAGGAAAGTTAGCCTCGGGTAAAAAGGTAACAGGCACAGTCAGTTTCGTGATTCCAAAAGGAGAAAAAAACCTTAATCTGTCATATAGTCCATCATTTTTAAATTTTGAAACAGAGGATATTACATATTTCGTAAAACTGAATTAAGGTATCTTTTGAGCATGTCACCGGAAAATCGGAGCATGCTTTTTTAATTTAAAAGAGATTGATAGTATAAAATGGTAGTGAGGTGATCAATTATGCAAACCAAATGGCTGGAACGGGCCCAGCGGATTCAGGCGATCGCACAGGCGGGGCTTGCTTTTTCCAAGGATGTGTATGACAGGGAAAGGTACGAAGAGCTGATGAAGCTCAGCGCAGAGATGATGGCGGATTACTCGGAGAAGGACATTGAAGTCATCACTGATTTATGGAAAGGCGAGAAAGGCTATCCGACACCGAAGGCGGATGTTCGCGGCGCGGTATTTCGAGAGAATCGCATATTGCTTGTCCGGGAGAAGCATGACGAGCTGTGGTCACTCCCAGGCGGTTTTTGTGAAATTGGTTTATCACCCGCTGAAAATGTGATCAAGGAAATCAAAGAAGAGTCGGGTTACGATACAGTGCCTTCTCGATTACTGGCCGTGCTGGACAGCCATAAGCATCCTCATCCCCCTCAGCCTTATCATTACTATAAGATCTTCATTGAATGCAGCATAACGGGCGGGCAGCAGAAAACCGGAATTGAGACGAACCATGCCGCTTTTTTTCCGGAAGACAGGCTCCCTCCGCTTTCTCCAAAACGAAACACACAGTCACAGCTCAGTATGCTTTTTGACTTTCAGCGTCATCCGGATAAAAAAACTGTATTGGATTAAACAAAAAAGAGCCGGAGGCTCTTTTTTGTTTTTACAGGGCAATATGTTTTTCGCTGGCTAGCTTCAAAAGGGTTAGTACCGAATCGGCTTGTTTATGGCCGAGCTTTTGTTTTAGTTTGCTTTCTTCCACTAAACGGCTTCCATATATATCGACAGAGGCTTTGTCGACGACAGTATGCCAGTTTTCCTGTTTTTTTCCCTCAACGAGCGGTTTTGAATGTCTCTCAGAAAAAGAGAACACAAACAATACAAATGCAAGTGAAAGTACGATGCCGACAACTAGTTTTTTACGGTTGATCTGTGCTGTCATTTGTTCTCTCCTTCACCATTTTACTTTCTATTTAATCATATCTTCAGCATGCTTTACATAATGGAAAAGTCATCTTTTAGAGTAGTGCTTACGTTGCGGATGAGGGCGACGTGTGAGATTTTCATAAGCTATTGATTGCGTTTCTAAAATCGATGAGCATGCCTAAGGTCACGTTGTGAACCAAATTGGGTGTGCGTAATAGAAAAAAATTGAAAGATTATGGTAAGATGAACAACATTCGAGGGGGATTATATGATGCCTGCACCGGCATCTTGAAGACCTGCCTGCTGTTTCAGACGACAAAATGGATGTCCCTCTCTTTTTCGATAGCAGGAGGTGGTGAAGTTCGTCAATTGCTGAATCTTTTCTTTCATGGGGAGGGGAAACGCATGAATGTGGTAAATCGGCGACAAGCTTTGCAGCGTGCACTGATGAACGGAAAAAATAAACAGGATGCTTATCATCCGTTTCCGTGGTACGAATCGATGAGAAAGGAAGCTCCTGTTACCTATGATGAAGACAATCAAGTATGGAGTGTTTTTCTTTATGATGATGTCAAAAAAGTGATTGGGGATAAAGAGCTTTTCTCCAGTTATATGCCGGAGCAGACAAGTTCTATCGGGAATTCGATCATTAATATGGACCCGCCAAGACACACGCAAATCCGTTCTGTTGTCAATAGAGCGTTTACACCGCGTGTCATGAAGCAGTGGGAACCAAGAATTCAAGACATCGCAGATGATCTGATACATCGTTTTCATGGACGAAGCGAGTTTGATTTGGTTCAGGATTTCTCATATCCGCTTCCTGTCATTGTGATATCTGAGCTTTTAGGCGTTCCTTCAGAGCATATGGATGCGTTTAAGACATGGTCTGATATTTTGGTGAGCACACCAAGAGATGGAAGTGAGGAAGCGGAGAAAGCCTTTCTGAAAGAGCGGAACAAGTGCGAGGAAGAGCTAGCCGCGTTTTTTGCCGGCATCATAGAAGAAAAACGGAAGAAACCGGAACAGGACATCATCTCCATTTTAATTAAAGCGGAAGAAACCGGTGAGAAGCTTTCCGGAGAAGAGCTGATTCCGTTTTGTACATTACTGCTGGTGGCGGGAAATGAAACGACAACGAACTTGATTTCAAACGCGATGTACAGCATTTTAGACACGCCGGGCGTTTATGACGAATTGCGGCGGCATCCAGAGCTGATGCCTCAGGCGGTGGAAGAAGCTCTGCGTTTCAGGGCGCCTGCACCTGTTTTGCGGCGAATTGCCAAGAGGGATACGGAGATTGGTGGCCATCAGATGAAAGAAGGCGACATGGTGTTAGCGTTTGTGGCGTCTGCAAATCGTGATGAAGCGAAGTTTGACAGGGCGCACATGTTTGATATTCACCGCCATCCCAATCCGCATATTGCGTTTGGCCACGGCATTCATTTTTGTCTTGGGGCTCCGCTTGCACGGCTTGAAGCAGCCATCGCGTTAACGGCATTGACTCAAACGTTTTCTCGTATGGAGCCGGTCAGTATCACCCCGATTGAAAATAGCGTGATTTACGGACTAAAGAGTTTTCGCGTCAACATATAATATGAAAATTGGAGGCTGAAATGATGAGACAGCATCATATCTCAATTATTAATATCCCGGCATACGGACATGTGAATCCAACTCTTGCGTTAGTGGAGAAGCTTTGTGAAAAAGGGCACCGTGTTACTTATGCGACGACTGAGGAATTCGCGCCTGCGGTGAAGCAAGCCGGGGCAAGCCCGCTTTTATATCAAACTACGATTAACGTGGAACCGGAACGCATTAAGGAAATGATAGAGAAAAATGAAACACCGATTAGCATTTTAAAAGAATCGCTCGAAATCTTGCCTCAGCTTGAAGAATTATATCAAAATGACCAGCCTGATCTTATCGTTTATGATTTTATCGCATTTGCGGGAAAATTGTTTGCTGATAAGCTGAATGTGCCGGCCATCAGGCTCTGTTCTTCCTATGCGCAAAATGAATCCTTCCAGCTTGGAAGTGAAGAGATGCTCAAGCAACTCAAACAAGCGGAGGCCGATTTCCAGGTTTACCTTGAGAAAGAAAACTTACCGGCTGTCTCATTTGAACACTTGGCTATACCGGAAGCGTTAAATATTGTCTTTATGCCGAAGTCTTTTCAGATTAAAAACGAAACCTTTGATGAGCGATTCTGCTTTGTCGGCCCTTCACTTGGAAAACGAGGTGAACAAGAGAGCCTGCTGCCGGAAACAGGCAATCGTCCGCTCATGCTGATTTCATTGGGAACCGCTTTTAACGCATGGCCGGAATTTTATCGTATGTGTATAGATGCATTTCGGAATTCCGACTGGCATGTTGTGATGTCAACAGGGATATCAATTGAACCTGACAGTCTAGGTGACATTCCTGACAACTTTACAGTACGCCAGCGCGTTCCGCAGTTGGATATCTTAGCGAAAGCCGATCTGTTTGTTTCTCACGGGGGAATGAACAGTACGATGGAGGCAATGAATGCGGGGGTACCGCTTGTTGTGATTCCGCAAATGTATGAGCAGGAGCTCACTGCCCGGCGTGTTGATGAATTAGGCCTCGGCGTCTATTTGCCGAAAGAAGAGGTCAGCGTCTCCCGTTTGCAGAAGGCAGTTCAGGACGTATCCGGAGATAAAGAAATGCTCAACCGCGTAAAAGACATGCAGAAAGACGTAAAAGAAGCAGGCGGAGCGGAGAAGGCAGCCGCGGAAATTGAAGCCTTCATAAAAAAGTCTGTCGTTCCGCAATAACATATTTGCACCCGAAATCTGCTGAGATTTCGGTTTTTCTTCTTTTAAAAAGGATGGGATGCAATGAGTAAAGAAAACGCCGTCTATCTGATTACAGGGGTGATGGCAGCGGGAAAGTCCACAGTTGCCCAGCTTCTTTCTGAGCGTTTAGACAAGAGCGTTCATGTCAGGGGAGATGTATTTAGAAAAATGATTGTAAACGGCGAAATACAAATGTCAGACACTCCTTCAGCTGAGGCGCTGGAACAGTTGCGTCTTCGCTACCGGCTGGCGGCTAACGTATCAGATATGTATGCTGAAGCGGGGTTTCATACGGTGGTGCAGGATGTGATCATCGGACCTATGTTAGAAGAAATGGTGAAGTTGATCAGTTATCGTCCATTGTATGTGATCGTGTTGGCACCCCGAGCTGACATAATAGCCGCAAGAGAATCAGCACGCAAGAAAAAAGGATATGGAGATATCAGCATTGAATCTCTCGATGCCGTCTTGCAGTCAGAAACACCGCGTCTTGGCCTGTGGCTGGATTCGTCAGAGATGACGCCGGAAGAGACGGTGGGAATGATATACAAAGGGCTGGAGACTGCAGCGAAAATAAAATAATGAATTCCGCTTTCTCCAGCTTGTTCTCGGGTGCAGAGGCTAACCCCTGACCCGCGAACACCATCTATTAAATATTCTTTTTCATCCCGCATCTCCGGCATTCTCTCAAAAACTTTCCGCCTTTTACGGAGCTTTTAAAAAGCGTATAGTCACAATTATCACAGCGTCCGCTATGGACGTCGGGATATTCGTTGAATTCATAAATAACCGATGTGTCGTAGCCTTTTGTTTCGTATTCTTCTTTTGTTTCCATGGTCGATCCTCCGTTAAAGCGTGTCTGTTGTTTATATTACAGCATGCATCCGGTGTATTCAACGGGTAATGAGAGGCATTTGGTTCATCTTGATTTCTCCCTTGGTTTGCGACACAATAGCTTTATTAAAGGTTATATACATATAAAGCCTAAGCTGGCAAAGAGGAGAGGAACGGATATGGGTAAAGGTTTACATGGAAAACGCGTTGCGATCGGCGGTTCTCGGAAAACGGAAGAAATCAGCACAATCATTGAAAAACAGGGCGGAATTCCTGTCGTCCGGCCTCTCCAAGGAACAGTGTACTTGGCAGAGGAGCAGGTGGAGCCGGAGCTGCGCAAATTTGCGGAAGAAAAAGCCGACTGGGTGATCTTTACGACAGGCATCGGTACGGAGACGCTTGTGAAGATGGCAGAGAAAATCGGCGTAAAGGACGAGTTTCTGCTGGCGATTCGCCAGGCTAAAGCGGCGTGCCGAGGGTACAAAACATTGTCTGCGTTAAAAAAGCTTGGAATCACCGCAGAGGCTTCTGATGAAGATGGGACAACCAGCGGATTGATCCGGTCCTTGGAGCCTTACGACTTTTCAGGAAAAAAAGTAATGGTGCAGCTTCACGGAGAAAATGCACCTGCCCTCATAGCATTTTTGGAGGAAAAAGGAGCTTCAGTTTTGCCGATTCTCCCTTATCAGCATATCCCGCCAGAGGAGGAAACGGTAGAACAGTTATGCCGGGAACTGCTGAATGGTGAATTGGATGCTGTTTGTTTTACCACGGCGATTCAGGTTCGTTCTCTGTTTCAATTTGCCAAGGAGCGCGGCTTTATCAATGAAGTGAAGGCTGTATTCGAAGAGCGTGCCATCGCAGCGGCTGTCGGAAAAGTGACTGCTGAAGCGCTGCGGGAAGAAGGCATCACAAGGCTGCTTGCTCCGGAGATTGAGCGGATGGGCGCGATGATTATTGAACTTTCACGGTATTATGAAGAAATGGCTGGGGAATAACCAGCACAAAAGCCGCTTTTCTGTTGAGAAGCGGCTTTTATGTGATCTGCAAATCCCGAAATTGCTGTCATAATGTTAACCATTTTGCTTCAGCTGCTGATGCGCGGTAAATAATGACGGGTATGTCAGCACGCTGAGTATGACACAAGTCAGTGCGGCGGACGCCATCGTTGTAAAAACAATCAAAAGCTGAAAGCGTACCGCCTGAATCGGATCGGCGCCCGCTAAGATCTGGCCGGTCATCATGCCGGGAAGCTGGACGAGCCCTAATGTTTTCTGGCTTTCGAGCGTTGGGATCATACTCATTTTCATGGCGGAAGTCAGGATATGCTGTATGGATTGTTTTGGTGTGCCGCCAAGCGACAAAATCAATTGAATTTCTTCCTTGCGCACCCCGACCTCGGAGCTGAGCCGGTTTAAAAATAGGCTCGCGAGCACCATTGAATTTCCGATGACCATTCCGCTGATCGGGATGACATACCGGGCGGTAAGCGGGATGATGTGAAGCGCCAGAAGAATGCCTTGGGTGACGATTTCTACAATCGCTAACGCTACAAACACCCTCCAAAAAGAACCGATTTTCATTTTCTTTCGTTTGACGACGTTTTGCGCCGCCACCGCCAGCATTAACAGCACCATCAGCAGGATAAACACAGGGTGATCCCCATGAAATATCAGCGACAGCACATAACCGATCACAAGCAGCTGTACCGCCGCCCGGATCGTTGCAATCATCATATCTTTTTCAACGCCGGCTTTAAAGGATTTTGATAAAAACAAGGCAATCAGCACAAAGATCATGGTGAATGAGAGAGAAAGGTAATCCATTACCGTGTGCCTCCCTTCAAAAATTCACGGGCTGCTTCATGCTGAGGATGCGAGAAAAATGTGTCTGTCTCAGCGATTTCCAACAGCCGGCCATCAGCCATAAACCAAATGGTATCGGCTACTCGTTTCGCCTGTTCCATGTTATGGGTCACCCACATCACCGTCAGTTTTTTCTCTTGATGCTGCCTTTTGATCAGCTCTTCAATCTCCAGAGCAGAAACAGGGTCCAGGGCAGATGTAATTTCGTCCAATAATAGGATGGAGGAAGGGTTTGCGAGTGTTCTGGCAAGTGAAAGCCTTTGCCGCTGTCCGCCTGATAAATCCTTGGCGCTTCTGTCTAACAGCTCTGGAGACAGGCCTGTCAGTGAAGCGAGCTCTTCAGGAGAGTAAAGCTGGGTTTGGTGGAGCTTTTGTACCAGATTCAGATTGTCACGCACCGTTCCGTCAAGGACGGGGGCGGATTGAAAGGCAAGGGAGGCCGTCCGCCTCAGTTCATTCACATTCCAGTCTCTGACTTCCTTTCCGTAAATCTTCACTTCACCGTGATCCGGTGTTTTCATCAAATTGCACATTGACAGCAGTGTGCTTTTTCCTGAACCGGAAGGGCCCAAAAGTGCCACGATTGCACCCTGTTGAATGTCTCCGGTGACATCCTTTAATACATCATAGGTTTGTCCCTCTTGTTCATAGCTTTTTCGCACAGATGTGAATGAGATTGCTGGTATATCGTCTTTTTGATTGTTTGCTTCCATTAAAATATCACCTTTCAGTTAAGTGGGCTTAGACTATACATAAATATAACGTGAAACAGGTCTCTTTTGGAAGGCGTTAAAAAGAAAGGAGAACGGGCTTTCGCCCATTCTCCAGAAGCTGCTAAGCAGTCAGATTTGACTGAGTTTTCTCTTTAGGTTTTTGTTGGGAAGCGAAGGTATGTAACACCATTCCGGCAATAATGATCATTAATCCGGCAAACGATAAAATGGAAGGGAAAACACCTGACAGCAGGATTATTTCACCAAGCAAAGCGAATATCACTTCCCCGGATTGTGTTGCTTCAACAGCAGCAAGCTTTTGCGGATTATCTCTTACCATATCCGTTGCCCAGAAAAATAAAACGGTCGCAATGATGCCTGAGCTGACGGCAACGATAAAGGATTGAACGGTTTGTCCCGCGGTCGGGAGGCCATCTGACCACCAGCCGTAAGCTGCCAATACAAGCCAGAATGGAAGGCTTGCAAGGGTCATTCCCAGCACACGCTGGAACGTATCAAGCCTGCCTCCGTATTGCTCAAGCATTCTCCGGTTTCCCAGCGGATAGGCGAAAGCAGCAATGACAACGGGCAGCACGCTGAAGAGCAGCATTTTTCCGGAAAGCGATTCTGCATGCTGGAGCTGAATCAGCGCTGCCCCAATCAGAATGACGACGGAAGTGCCCAGCGAAACAAGGGGAATCTTTTGCCGAACGAGCAAAGTGCCTCCAGGCGTGTCTTTTTTCTCATAGAAAAATGGAGACAGCAGCACACCGGCTACAATGGTAATTTGCCATGTTCCGGCTACGAGCCAGCCCGGCCCGAATGCGGCGGCAAACGTGATCGGCGCATAAAAAAGAACAAAGCCGACGAAGCTCCACTTTATCCAAAAAAACGGCTTTTTCCGCATCTCTTGTAAAAGAGGAACGAACTTCCCTTTCATTATGACAATCAGACATAAAAACGGAACCATAAAAATAAAGCGTAACGAGGCGCTCCAAAGCCAGCTGCCTCCGGATAATTCCATCGCCCTGTTTAAAATAAAGGTAACGGCGAAAAAGAGAGAAGCCAATATCCCGATTACAATCGCTTTCATCAAATCCCTCATTCTGGCATTATTTTTTTATACTATACTACCCGGGATGATACAGATCAACGGAATTGTGAGAAAATAATGATGTTTTACGGATCAATATAAGTGGAAGACAGAAATAGGGAGGTGAAAATGATGGAAACAGAAACGTATTTTTTTCAGGATGACGGCAGGATTCCAAATCACCCTGATTTTCCGCTCGTTATCTATAAAAATGTTTTTATGGGACGTGCTGAACAGGCAGAGCGGATCGTCAACCGGCATGGCTGGCTAAACAGCTGGTCGGGCAGTGTTTTTCCGTACCATCATTATCACAGCAACACGCATGAAGTCCTAATCGCAGTCCGAGGGGAGGCTGTTATTCAATTTGGGGGAGAAAAAGGAGCTGCTGTTCCTATCAAAACGGGCGACGCAGCGGTCATTCCAGCCGGTGTCGGCCATAAAAAGCTAAGCGCGAGCCCCGATTTTACCGTGATCGGCGCTTATCCAGATGGTTCTCGGTATGATATGAAGACGGGAAAGCCGGATGAAAGAGCGGCTGCGCTAGAGAATATAGAGCAAGCAGTACTTCCGGCATTGGATCCAGTTACAGGAAAAAGAGAACCTCTATTGGACATATGGGTAACGCGTAGGGGAGAAAATTGATGGATTGTCAATAACTAGTGCTGAAGAAATGTTATGACACGGGCACCATATAAATTAATTTCATAATCGAAGCAATTCACGTTCAAATTTTGTTCAAAAAGTGTTATCATATAGAAGGTAATCAAATTGGAGTTTTTTATGTTTGCTATTTTCAGAGAGAGTAAAGGATTTTGACTTATTCAATGGTTTATTTTTGAGATAAAAATAATACTGAATATGGCAAGATGAAAAACTGGGTAGTAAACATTTATTTTTGCGAATGATTGTGCACGAATTCACAATCCTTCTTCTCATGCTTTCAAACATGAGATCAGGGAGAGGCACTACCCTTTCCAAAAAATCAGCATACTGCTTATAGTAAAGGAGAATTGGATATGCCAGAAACAATCGATCAAACAAATGCGTCTGTCAGCCAAAGCCAGCAAGATCTTATTGATCAGCTGTTAAAGCCAGAAGTTCAAGAATCACTGACTGTTTTAGTTGACCAGCTTCCAAAGCTGACTGAGTTAGTGAATATTTTAACGAAGTCTTACGATTTCGCTCAGTCTGTTGCGACTGACGAAGTATTGAAAAGCGATACAGTCGGTGCAATCACTGAAATTCTTGAGCCTGTAAAAGAAACAGCAAAAGAAGTGGCTGCGACTGCAATCGAAGCGAAAGACCGCGCGGATGCTAGCAACGAAACGATTGGACTTTTCGGCCTGTTGCGCATGCTGAAAGATCCTCAAGCTCAAAAGCTGTTCCGTTTTGCTAACAGCTACCTTGAAATCATGAACGAAAAACAAAAATAATCTCAGATTCAAATTGATATAAAGGACGGAGGATATACGATGTCAAAACATATTGTCATTTTAGGCGCTGGTTATGGCGGTGTTCTTTCTGCTTTAACAGTTCGCAAACATTACACAAAAGAACAAGCACGCGTGACAGTGGTAAACAAATACCCAACTCACCAAATCATTACGGAATTACACCGTCTTGCAGCAGGCAACGTGTCTGAAAAAGCGGTTGCAATGCCGTTAGAAAAACTTTTCAAAGGCAAAGACATTGATCTTAAAATCGCGGAAGTCAGCTCTTTCTCTGTTGATAAAAAAGAGGTTGCGCTTGCTGACGGTTCTGCATTAACTTATGATGCGCTAGTAGTAGGCCTTGGTTCTGTCACTGCTTACTTCGGCATCCCAGGACTTGAAGAAAACAGCATGGTTCTTAAATCTGCTGCTGATGCTAACAAAGTTTTCAACCACGTTGAAGACCGTGTGCGCGAGTACTCTAAAACGAAAAACGAAGCGGATGCAACAATCCTTATCGGCGGAGGCGGCTTAACAGGCGTTGAGCTTGTCGGTGAGCTTGCTGACATCATGCCGAACCTTGCGAAAAAATACGGCGTAGACCACAAAGAAATCAAATTGAAATTGGTTGAAGCAGGTCCGAAAATCCTTCCTGTTCTTCCGGATGATCTTATCGAACGCGCAACTAAAAGCCTTGAAAAACGCGGCGTTGAGTTCTTAACAGGCCTTCCTGTTACAAATGTAGAAGGAAACGTGATTGATCTGAAAGACGGATCAAAAGTTGTTGCCAACACATTTGTTTGGACTGGCGGCGTACAAGGAAATCCTTTAGTCGGCGAATCAGGTCTTGAAGTGAACCGCGGCCGTGCGACAGTTAACGATTTCCTTCAATCTACATCTCATGAAGATGTATTTGTTGCGGGTGACAGCGCAGTTTACTTTGCGGCAGACGGCCGTCCATACCCGCCAACTGCACAAATCGCATGGCAAATGGGTGAGCTGATCGGTTACAATCTATTCGCTTACTTAGAAGGAAAAACACTTGAAACATTCCAGCCAGTAAACTCTGGTACACTTGCAAGTCTTGGACGCAAAGATGCGGTAGCCATCATTGGTGCTAATTCTACACCGCTTAAAGGTCTTCCTGCTTCCTTGATGAAAGAAGCAAGTAATGTACGCTACTTAACACACATTAAAGGACTATTCAGCCTGGCTTACTAATCCTTTCTTGTAAAATCGGACATTGCCAAAAAGAGGTCTTTTCAGGCAGCTTTACGGCAATGTCTTTTTTGCGCTTATTTGCTAACGTTAACATTTAAATTTTAAAAAGAGATTGATCCCAGAGGAATATAAAGGTAAAATAAAAACAAATCAAAATGTTAACGTTAACATTTTGAAATAGAATGAAAGACGGTGAGGACATGGAACCCTTTATGGGAGAAAACTTTTTGCTGAAAAATGAAACCGCTGTCAACCTCTATCACCATTATGCGAAAGACATGCCGATTATTGATTATCACTGCCATTTGAGTCCGAAAGAAATCTATGAAAATAAGAGATTTCAAAACATGACAGAAGCCTGGCTGTATGGAGACCATTACAAATGGCGCATCATGAGAGCCAATGGAATTGAAGAAACATACATTACAGGCGATGCAGCTGATGAGGAGAAGTTCATGGCATGGGCGAGAACAGTACCGATGGCGATTGGCAATCCGCTCTACAATTGGACCCATTTAGAGCTGCAGCGATTTTTTGGGATTTACGAGATATTAAATGAGCAATCGGCGCCAAATATTTGGAAACGGACGAATGAACTGCTGGAAGGAGAAGGCTTCGGGGCAAGGGATTTCATTGTGAAATCAAATGTAAAAGTAGTATGCACAACCGATGACCCTGTCGATTCCCTCGAGTACCACCTATTATTAAAAGAGGACAAAGATTTTCCTGTCAGTGTGCTGCCGGGATTTCGGCCGGATAAAGGGCTGGAAATCAATCGCGAAGGCTTCCCGGATTGGGTGCAGGCGCTTGAAAAGGCTGCGTCACTTTCGATTACAACCTATGATGAGTTTTTGAAGGCTCTTGAAGAACGAGTGCGTTTCTTCCATTCAGTCGGAGGCAGAGTATCTGATCATGCGATTGATTCAATGGTGTTTGCCGAAACGGACAAAGAGGAAGCGGGCCTCATTTTTATCTCAAGATTAAACGGGGAACAGGTTTCTTACGAAGACGAGAAGAAATTCAAGACATATACGCTTCAATTTCTTTGCGGATTGTATGCTGAGCTTGACTGGGCGATGCAGTTTCATATCAATGCACTCAGAAATACGAATACGAAAATGATGAAGAAATTGGGGCCGGATACAGGCTATGATTCTATGAATGACGAAGAAATTGCGAAGCCTTTGTACAGGCTGCTGAATTCAGTCGAAATGAAAAACCAGCTGCCGAAAACGATTTTATATTCGCTCAACCCAAATGATAACTATGTCATTGCCAGCATGATAAATAGCTTTCAAGACGGCATCACGCCTGGGAAAATACAATTTGGCACAGCATGGTGGTTTAACGATTCCAAGGATGGGATGCTCGATCAAATGAAAGCGTTGTCAAACGTCGGGCTTTTCAGCCGTTTTATCGGCATGCTGACTGATTCCAGAAGCTTTTTGTCGTATACACGCCATGAATACTTCAGACGGATTGTCTGCAATCTGATCGGCGAATGGGCTGAAAACGGTGAAGTGCCGAAAGATATGGAGCTTCTTGGCGGTATCGTACAAGGCATTTGCTATCACAATGCGAAACAATATTTTCAATTTCAAGAAGAAAAGGCAAACGTATAAAATAAGTTCCGCTCAGAATAGCCAGCGTCATACTGAGCGGACATCTCATCGAAAATTCTTAAGACACAGAGGTGGAAGATGCGAGCAGAACTGGAAAATAAGGTTGTGTCGATTGAAACGGAGAAGAGGCTTTCGCTGAAGGAGAAAATTTCCTATGGTTTTGGTGATTTTGGGAACGGTTTTATGTTTGATTTAGGCCAAATCTATTTATTAAAGTATTTTACTGATGTGGCGGGAATTCCGGCCGCAATGGCGGGAAGTATTTTTTTAGTCAGCAAGCTCTTTGCGGCTGTAACAGACCCCATTGTCGGCTCATCAATTGATTATCGCAAAAACATCGGCAGGCGGGGGAAATTCAGGCCTTATTTATTAATCGGCAGCATTGTTCTTGCGGTGCTTACTGTTCTTATTTTTCTGTCCCCGAATGTATCAACGACAGGCAAGCTGATTTATGCGTATGCATCCTATATACTGTGGGGCGTGGGCTATTCATTTGTAAACATTCCGTACGGCTCATTGGGAGCGGCGATGACTCAAAATACCGAAGACCGGACTTCTATCTCTACTTTTCGCCAAATCGGCTCACTCGGGGCTTTGTTTATCACGAGCGTGGCCGTCATGCCGCTGCTCGTCAAGTTTGATAACCCGAAGGTAGGCTATCCGGTGGTCATGGGATTGTTTGCTGTTCTCGGTGTGCTTTGGTTTTATATTTGCTATCGCAACTGCAAGGAACGTATTGTTCTTGCGGAAGCGCCAAAAGAGAAATTAACATTTTCATCTGTCGTCAAAACGTTTATAACGAACAAACCGCTGTTAACCCTTGTCCTGATGACCATTTTTTCGATTTCCGCATACAACATTAAATCCGCAATGCTCGTATACTTCGCACAATATAACCTAGGCAATGTCGAACTGATGGCTTATATGAACTTTATCATTATTGGATCTTCCTTTTTGGGCGTCGTGTTTCTGCCAAAGCTCGTCAAGATGTTTGGAAAGAAACAAACCGCAATGATCGGTTTCGGCATCAGTGTTGCCGCGGATCTGATCAACTTTATGCTTCCTTCAAATGTATATGTGTTTACGATCCTTGCAAGCATCGCGTTTATTGGGATCAGTATTCCCAATGGCATTACGTGGGCGCTTGTCTCAGATATCATTGACTACGGCGAGTGGAAATCCGGTGAGCGGAAAGAAGCAACGACATATTCCCTCTTTAACTTCTCGCGAAAGCTTGCTCAGTCATTGTCTGGTTTTCTCTCGGGGATCGGATTGGGGCTTGTCGGATATATGCCGAACGTAGCCCAGACGGCACAAGCGCTGCTCGGCATTAAAGCGCTTCTTCTTCTGTATCCCGCCATTGCTTTGGCATTAGCTATGGTCATTATCGGTTTTCTTTATAAACTGACAGATCAGCAGCATGCACAGATTGTCGAAGAGCTTCAGCATAGAAACTGATCAAACAATCATATAAAGAATATTTTGAATAGTTCGCAAGTAATAATAATTTGTAAGGGTTTTCGCTAAGTGATGAAACTGAAAGAAAGGAGGCTCTTTATTGAATTGAATACGGTAACGATTTCCGCTGAAGAAGCGAAGGAACTGGTTCAGCAAAAGCTGATCGGCGCCAATTTGAATGAACGAGATGCCGAAAAAGTAGCAGACGTGCTCATACACGCCGATTTACGCAATGTGAATTCTCATGGTGTTTTGCGAACAGAACATTATGTGAACAGGCTGAGGGCTGGAGGCATCAATCCAAAAGCGTGTCCCATTTTTAAAGAAACGGGGCCGGTGACAGGAGTGCTGGACGGTGATGACGGGTTCGGCCATGTGATTGCCGATAAGGCGATGGCTCATGCCATTGAAATGGCAAAGAAAAATGGTGTTGGCATGGTCACCGCGACAAACAGCAGCCATTGCGGAGCGTTAAGTTATTTTGTGCAAAAAGCGGCTGAGGAAAAACTGATCGGAATCGCTATGTCTCATACTGACAGTATTGTAGTCCCGTTTGGCGGGAGGTCTCCTTTTTTAGGCACGAATCCAATTGCTTACGGTGTGCCGGCAAAGCATAAAAAACCGTTTATCCTAGATATGGCGACGTCAAAAGTGGCATTTGGAAAGATTCTGCAGGCGCGTGAAGAGGGCAGAGAAATACCAGAAGGATGGGGAGTCGATGAAAACGGAGAGACGGTAACAGACCCTCACAAGGTCGTCTCACTTTCAACGTTCGGGGGTCCTAAAGGCTACGGGCTATCTGTTGTGGTGGATGTGTTTTCAGGTTTGCTGGCTGGGGCGGCTTTTGGTCCGCATATCGCTAAAATGTATGGCGATCTTGATCAAAATAGGAAGCTTGGACATTATGTTTGCGCGATCCATCCGTCCTATTTTACCGGACAAGATACGTTTTTAGAGCAGATGGACGCCATGCTTGATGAACTGCAGCAATCACCTTCGGCTAGAGGAGTCGAGCGAGTGTATGTGCCTGGCGAATTGGAGCAGCTGCATGAGGAAAGAAACAGGAAACACGGAATTTCAATTGCTCGGAGCGTGTATGAATTTTTAAAAAGCAGGTGAGAAAATGAAAGCGGTTCAAGTGCGAAAAGCGTATGATTTGGTGACAGCAGACATGGAAAAGCCTGTTCTTTCAAAGGCTGATGAGGTGCTCGTCAAAGTAAAACGAGTCGGAATTTGCGGTTCTGACATGCATATTTATCATGGCACGAATCCGCTTGCGACACTTCCGAGAGTAATCGGACACGAGGTAACGGGAGAAGTGGGGGAGGTTGGTGCAAATGTTAAAGGCCTGAAAGCCGGAGACCATGTTGTGATTGAACCGATTTCTTATTGCGGAAACTGTTATGCCTGCCGTAAAGGCCGGCCAAATGTTTGTGCGAAGCTTTCTGTGTTTGGCGTTCATGAAGACGGCGGGATGCGGGAATATGTTGTGCTTCCTGAAAAGCAGCTTCACGCGGTTTCAAAAGAGCTGCCTTGGGAGGAGGCAGTTATGGCCGAGCCTTATACAATAGGTGCCCAGGCTGTTTGGCGGGGACAGGTGGAAAAGGGTGATCGCGTTCTGATTCAGGGGGCGGGGCCTATCGGCATCTGTGTGTTAAAAATGGCAAAGCTAGCGGGTGCTTCCGTCATGATAACCGACTTAAATAATGAGCGGCTGACATTTGCTACAGAAAACGGTGCCGACGCTGTTGTGAATGTTCAAACAGAACATGCGGCTGAGCGGGTTCGGGAATGGACGGGCAATGAAGGAGCCAATGTAGTCATTGATGCTGTCTGTCTCCCTGCGACTTTTGAGCTTTCCGTTGATGTTGTTTCTCCGGCAGGGCGTGTGGTGGTGCTTGGATTTGATGAGAGAGCGTCACAAATTCCTCAGCTCCCCATTACAAAAAAAGAAGTCACGATTACCGGCTCAAGACTCCAGACAAATCAGTTTCCGAAAGTTGTAAAGCTGCTGAATGAAGGCCGGTTAGCGCATAACGGGCTCGTCACCCATACGTTTTCAGTTGAAGATGTCCATCACGCGTTTCAATTTATCAAGGAGCATCCTGATCAGGTGCGGAAGGCAGTGATCACATTTGATTAAAAGGCTCAATCCGGAGGTGTAGGATGAATATTACATTTCGATGGTATGGACGAGGCAACGATACAGTCACACTTGAACACGTGAAACAAATTCCCGGGGTGAAAGGCATTGTCTGGGCTCTCCATCACAAACCTGCCGGGGAAGTGTGGGAAATAGAGGAAATCAAAGCCGAGACGGAATATATACAATCCCATGGTTTTCATGCGGAGGTTGTCGAAAGCGTAAACGTTCATGAAGCGATTAAACTGGGCAGCGAAGAACGCGGCCGGTACATTGAAAATTATAAGCAGACCATCCGCAATCTGTCTGCTTTTGGCGTGAAAGTGATTTGCTACAATTTTATGCCGATTTTCGACTGGACACGCACCGACATGTTCCGTCCGCTGGAAGACGGCTCAACCGCTCTGTTTTTTGAAAAAGCCAAAGTGGAGAGCCTGGAGCCTCAAGAGCTGATTCGGACGGTGGAAGAAGCGTCTGACCTGACACTCCCAGGGTGGGAGCCTGAAAAAATGGCTCGGATCAAAGAACTGTTTAAGGCCTACAGGACGGTCGATGAAGAACAGCTGTGGAACAATTTATCATTTTTTTTGAAGGAAATTCTGCCGGTTGCTGAAGCGCATGGCATTCAAATGGCCATTCATCCGGATGACCCGCCTTGGCCGATTTTTGGATTGCCGCGTATTATCACAGGAGAGGCAAGCTATGAGAAGCTGCGGGTCATATCAGACTCACCTTCTAACTGCATCACCTTATGTACCGGTTCCATGGGGGCCAATCCCGCCAATGACATGGTGGAAATTGCTAAAACATATGCCGGGCTTGCTCCATTTTCACACATCCGCAATGTGAAGATCTTTGAAAATGGGGATTTTATTGAAACGTCTCATCTGACAAAGGACGGTTCGATTAATATTCATGGGGTCATGGCAGAACTGCACAAGCAGGATTACAACGGATATGTCAGGCCGGATCACGGTCGCCATATTTGGGGAGAGCAATGCCGTCCGGGCTACGGCTTATATGATCGCGCTTTAGGCATCATGTATTTGAACGGACTGTGGGACGCGTACGAATTAATGGCGAAAAAAGAGGTGGAATTATGATTCCTCTTCATCATCGGCTGGCAGGTAAAGTTGCTGTTATCACAGGGGGCAGCGGTGTGCTCTGCTCGGCCATGGCCCGGGAGCTTGCCCGCCATGGCATGAAGGTGGCGATACTGAACCGGTCAGCTGAAACAGGACAAGAGGTTGTGAGGGAAATTACGAAAGCTGGCGGCACGGCATATTCCGTTTCTGCTGATGTGCTGGACAGGACGTCGCTAGAGAAGGCGAAGACTGATATCCTTGACCGATTTGGCGCTGTTCATCTCTTAATCAATGGAGCAGGAGGAAATCATCCCGCTGCGATTACTGATGTGGAGACATATGAAGCAGAAGGAGAAGGGCAATCATTCTTTGACATGGATGAAAACGGATTTTCAACTGTTTTTTCAACCAACTTCACTGGGGCATTTCTGGCTACCCAAGTATTTGGAAGGGAATTGCTGAAGGCAGACTCACCAGCCATTGTGAATATCTCATCAATGAGCGCTTATTCACCTATGACGAAGGTTCCGGCGTACAGTGCGGCCAAAGCATCAATCAATAATTTTACAATGTGGCTGGCTGTGCATTTTGCGGAAACCGGACTGAGGGTTAACGCAATCGCACCAGGCTTTTTTCTGACAAAACAAAATCACGATCTGCTGATCAATAAGGATGGAAGCTTTACAGACCGCTCTAAAAAGATTATTGCGGGAACACCGATGAAGCGATTTGGAAAACCGGAGGACCTGCTCGGCACGCTTCTTTGGCTGGCGGATGATTCCTATTCAGGCTTTGTCACCGGCATCACCGTTCCTGTCGATGGAGGTTTTATGGCTTATTCAGGAGTGTGACGAAAGCAGATACAGATACTGAACCAACATAGGGGTGAGGTTGAGATGTTTTCAAAAGATAAGCTTCCAGTCATCCTTTTTTTGTTCCTGGCTGGTGTGATTAACTATCTGGACCGTTCGGCATTGTCCATTGCAGCTCCATTCATTCAGGATGATCTCACACTGTCCGCTACACAAATGGGCTTGATTTTCAGCAGTTTTTCGATTGGATATGCCGTTTTCAATTTTCTTGGCGGTGTGGCATCCGACCGCTATGGAGCAAAATTGACCTTATTTGTGGCCATGGTCGTTTGGTCGCTGTTCAGCGGAGCAGTTGCATTGGCTTTTGGCTTTGTCAGCCTGCTGATCATACGAATTTTGTTTGGAATGGGGGAAGGGCCGCTTTCGGCGACCATCAATAAAATGGTCAATAACTGGTTTCCGCCGACTCAGCGGGCGTCTGTTGTCGGAGTCACAAATAGCGGAACGCCCCTTGGCGGAGCCATTTCCGGACCAATTGTCGGCATGATCGCCGTTGCATTCAGCTGGAAGGTTTCCTTCGTTCTCATCATGATCATCGGATTGATTTGGGCATTTCTCTGGTTAAAATTCGTAAAAGAAAAGCCGGCTGAGCCAATGGGCAATGCACCTGCGATGAAAGTTGAAGCCGCTCCCGAGGAGAAAATTCCGCTGACCTTTTATCTGAAACAAAAAACAGTCTTGTTCACGGCGTTTGCTTTTTTCGCTTACAACTACATCCTCTTCTTCTTTTTGACGTGGTTTCCGAGCTATCTTGTCGAGGAGCGGGGATTGAGTGTTGGGTCAATGAGTGTCATCACAGTCATTCCGTGGATTTTAGGATTTATCGGCCTGGCAGCCGGGGGATTTGTTTCGGACTATGTATACAAAAAAACAGTCCGGAAAGGCGTGCTGTTTTCGCGTAAAGTCGTGCTCGTCACGTGTTTGTTTTCTTCCGCGGTATTGATTGGTTTAGCTGGGCTTGTCACCACAACTGTAAGCGCTGTTACGCTCGTGGCTCTGTCTGTCTTCTTTTTATATTTGACGGGCGCGATCTACTGGGCTGTTATTCAGGATGTAGTCGACCAAAAGAATGTCGGTTCTGTTGGCGGATTCATGCATTTTCTCGCCAACACCGCAGGCATCATCGGTCCCGCTTTAACCGGCTTTATTGTTGACCGGACGGGTACTTTTTCTGGCGCATTTTTACTTGCCGGAGGGCTGGCCGTCTTCGCTTCACTGGCTGTCATCCGTTTTGTGCGGCCGATCATCGGCAGCGCAGCAGGAACGCATGCTGATGATACGGTTTCTTATTAATCTGGAAATATGGTGGGAGAGGCGGTGTGTTTGATGATACAATATGTAATAACGAATCGCAGCCGGTATGATAAGGAAGGGAAATAGATGGTAACCATTAAAGATATCGCAAAACTTGCAAACGTATCCCACACAACCGTTTCCAGAGCACTCAATAACAGCCCTTATATTAAAGAACACACAAAGAAAAAAATATTGGAGCTTGCCTCACAGCTCAACTATACACCGAATGTGAATGCAAAAAGCCTTGCAATGCAAAAATCCCATACGATCGGGCTTTTCTTTACAAGCATCATAAACGGAACCTCACACAGTTTTTTCGCTGATACCATAAAAGGCGTAAACCAGGCAATCAGCGAGGAGTACAATCTGTATGTGCGCGGCATTGATGATCTGAAAAGCTATGACTCTGTAACACCAATGAGATATGACGGCATTATTTTAATGAGTCAAAGTGATATTGATAATTCTTTTATTTATCATATTCGGGAAAAAAAGATCCCGCTCGTCGTGCTGAACCGGGATATCGATGACAGAGGCATTACCAACATATTGTCCAATGACAAGGAAGGTTCTCAGGAAGCTGTAGAATACTTGATTAAAAACGGACATCAAGACATCGCCATCATTGAGGGAATCGAAGGATTTAAATCCTCTCAGCAGCGAAAGGAAGGCTACTTAGCGGCGCTGATTCGCCATCATATACCGATCAAACATGAATACAGTGTAAAAGGGCAATACGATATGGAGAGCGGCTTTCAGGCGATGGAACGCCTGCTGGCGCTTCCGAACACTCCAACCGCTGTCTTTTGTTCGAATGATGACATGGCGATCGGAGCAATGAATGCCATATTTGCCAAGGGGATGCGCGTGCCTGATGATATATCTGTCATCGGATTTGATGATATTGGTTTTTCGCAATATATCACGCCAAGGCTTTCTACAGTGAAACGTCCTGTTGAAAAAATCAGCGTGCTCGGTGCAAAAAAATTATTGAAGCTGATCAGCACACCTGATACGAAGGCAGAAAAAATCTTTGAAAACACAGAGTTTATGGTGCGTGATTCAGTAAAAGATGTCACGACATGATGCCCCGTTTTTCCAGCGGGCATTCTTTATAGAGAAAAATGTTAACGTGTGCATAAATCTGAAAGGGAGGCAATGACGGTGCAAAAGCTGAATAAAAAATTGTACGAAAGCTATACACAGTATCCGGAAAGGATTCTCCAGTTTGGAGAAGGAAATTTTCTGCGGGCGTTTGTCGATTGGCAAATTGAGCAATTGAATCGACATACTGATTTCAATGGAAGTGTCGCGGTTGTACAGCCGAGAGGTTCAGAGAAAATCAAAAGATTAAATGACCAGGATGGCTTGTATACTCTTTTTTTACAGGGAATGAAGGATGGAGAAGCGGTAAATGAAAAGATGATTATCAATTCAATCAGCCGCGGGATTGATCTGTTTTCCGACTATGACGAGTTCAAAAAGTTGGCTTCAAGCGAAGCACTGCGTTTTATCATTTCTAATACGACCGAAGCTGGTATTGTTTGTGAGAAAGAAGACCGCTTAGAGGATAGGCCGCAAAAAACATTTCCAGGGAAATTAACAGCTTTTCTGTACTTTCGCTACCAGGCTTTTGCTGGAGACGAGACAAAAGGGTGTGTCTTGATTCCGTGTGAGCTGATTGAGAATAACGGGCAAAAGCTGAAGGAAGCGATTCTGCATTATGCTGATCTATGGGAGCTGGAAGAGGGGTTTACGCAATGGATTCAGAACGCCAACACGTTTTGTAATAGTTTAGTAGACCGCATTGTTCCCGGTTTTCCTGTAGACAGCATTAATGAGATCACTGCGGAATTAGGCTATCAAGATGAACTGGTTGTTGTGGGAGAACAGTATTATTTATGGGTGATTGAAGGGCCGAATTGGATTGGAGAAGAATTGCCCTTTGCGGCAGCCGGTCTTCATACAAAGATTGTCAGCGATCTGACCCCATACCGGACGAAAAAAGTGAGAATTTTAAATGGCGCGCATACGGCAATGACGCCAGTGGCTTCTTTATACGGTTTGAAAACGGTGCGTGATTCAGTTGAACATCCGGCAGTGGGGCGCTTTGTTGAGGAGCTGATTCATGATGAAATACTTCCTGTTTTGAAAATGGAAGGGCTTGCTCAATATGCGGAGGATGTGCTGAATCGCTTTAAAAACCCGTACATCAAACATTATGTGGAAAGCATTGCACTGAATTCAGTGTCAAAGTTCAAAACGAGAAACCTGCCGACCCTTCAGGAATATGTTGAACAAAAGGGTCAGCTTCCTGCACGTTTAGTGTTTTCATTCAGCGCGCTTCTGTATGTTTATCGAAAGAAGGAAATGCAGGATGACCCGGCTGTTCTTCAATTTTTCCAAGAGGTTTGGAATCAGGAGACCGGAGATATGCTCCGTATCGCTTCAGCCTTATTAGGAGAACAATGGCTGTGGGGAGCAAATCTGAATGAAATTCCGAAGCTGACTGAGAGAGTCGCTGATTACTTGAATGATATTCAAGAACTGGGAATGGAGCGGGCTCTTGAACAATGCTGTCTGCAAAGGGGGAAAGTGCTGTGAAATCATTTATAAAAATTCATAGACAGGACAATGTCTTGCTTGCTCTGCGTGATATTCAGAAGGGAGAGCAACTGAACGCGGACGGCGTGTCGATTGAAGTAAAAGATGATATTAAAAGAGGCCATAAGATTGCATTGCAGCATATAAAGGAAAACGGCAGCATCATCAAATACGGGTTTCCGATCGGGCATGCGTTAAAAGATATTTTTATTGGGGAGCATATTCATGTTCATAATACAAAAACAAATTTATCTGATATCCAAACGTACAGTTATACACCGAGATTTGAACAAAATCCCTACACACATGAGGACCGGACATTTAAAGGATATAGAAGAGAAAATGGCAATGCCGGTGTTCGCAATGAATTGTGGATCGTGCCAACCGTCGGCTGTGTCAATGGAATAGCCGAAAAAATGCTTCAGCGGTTTGTCAGAGAAACGGGGGATATTGCCCCATTTGACAACGTATTAGTGCTAAAACATCAATACGGATGCTCACAGCTTGGCGATGATCACGAAAATACTAGGCAAATCCTGCTGAACGCCATTCGCCATCCAAATGCCGGCGGTGTCTTGGTGCTGGGGCTCGGCTGTGAAAATAACGAGCTGGCAGCAATGAAAAAAGCGCTTCAGGATGTCAACAAGGATCGGGTGAAGTTTCTTGAATCCCAGTCGGTGACAGACGAAATGGAGGCAGGTGTCGCATTGCTGAAGGACATCCATGAAGCGGCCAAAGGGGATAAACGGGAAGACATACCGCTTTCTGAGCTGAAAATAGGGTTGAAATGCGGGGGGTCTGACGGTTTTTCCGGCATCACAGCGAACCCATTGCTCGGACGATTTTCTGATTATATCATTGCGCAGGGAGGCAGCACGGTGCTGACGGAGGTGCCGGAGATGTTCGGTGCGGAAACGCTGCTGATGCAGCGGGCTGCCAATGAAGAGGTATTCCATAAAATTGTCGATTTAATCAATGATTTTAAACAATATTTTATAAAGCATGATCAGCCGGTGTACGAAAACCCTTCGCCAGGCAACAAAGCAGGCGGCATTTCCACCCTTGAGGATAAATCGCTGGGCTGCACGCAAAAGGCGGGGATTTCTCCTGTCTCGGATGTATTAAAATACGGTGAAGTGCTTCAGACAAACGGACTGACGCTATTGAGCGCGCCCGGCAATGATTTAATCGCCTCCTCCGCATTGGCTGCTGCCGGCTGCCACATTGTTCTGTTTACAACAGGACGAGGCACGCCGTTCGGCACTTTTGTTCCAACGGTAAAGGTGGCGACGAATACACAGCTGTACGAGACGAAGCCGCACTGGATTGATTTTAACGCAGGTCTCTTAGCAGAGGATGATGTTCATGAGGAATTTGTGCTTCGTGAGTTTATCGATTATATCACGAAGGTTGCAAGCGGAGAGCTCGTGAATCACGAAAAAAATGACTTCAGAGAGCTTGCCATTTTTAAATCGGGTGTGACGCTATAAACCAAGAAAGGCTATCCTGTTCAGGATAGCCTTGTTGATTAAATCAGCTTCAAGCCGCTGATTAAGATAATGGATGCCATAATAAATTGCAGCGGACGGGGTGAAAATCTAGGTGAGAGATGACTGCCAACCAGCACCCCCGGAATGGAACCGATAAGCAAATTGGCCGCTAACAAATAATCAACGCTCCCGAAGCTTGCGTTTAAAATACCTGCCGCAGTAACGAGCAGAAAAGCATGCGCAATATCTGTTCCGACAATGTCGGATGTTTTCATTTTAAATAAGTACAGCATAGCAATCGCAAACAACGAGCCGGAACCGATCGACGTTAAGCCAACGATAAATCCAAACACGACACCGATAAGAATCGTAAGCATCCGCTTGTCTTCTAGCGGCATCAGCTGCCAGCGGTTCGGGCGAAGTTTTTTGTCCAGAAACAGGCGGACGATGATCGAAATGGCAACTAGGGTCAACACATAACCAAGAGCGTGTTTAATAATCTCTTCCTGATGCTGGTGGAAGGCGGGGAACAAATGAAGTATGCCAATGGCTATAGAAGCACTCGGAATACTGCCGATGGCTAAGTATTTTACCAATTTAAAATTGATTGTTTTCTGCCGCCAATGGGACGCAACACCAAACAGCTTGGTGATCGAGTTATAGACAAGGTCCGTACCGACTGCAATGGAAGGATTGATTCCAAGCACTATTAAAAGAGGAGTTAAAAGCGCAGCTCCGCCTACACCTGTCAATCCGACTAAGACACCGACTAACAAACCCATCAAAATGATGCTAACACTCATGATAAAGGCCTCCTGAAAACCCGACTATTTTTATCAGATTATATATGATTAGGTCGCTTTAATCAATTAAATTTTTTGAATATTTGTACGGGTGTTTCTTTGATTTTTGTATGCTCAATATCTTTATTCATTTGCCCTATAATGAGTGTCAGGACGAGATGGGATTGAGTTTGACCGGTTAAAACAGGTAATTCCGGTCGGTATTTGGCTGAATGAGGTCAACCAGTCAGCTATATGCAAATACTGGCTGTCACTGGGAATGGGGTATATTGGATACGGTAGTGAACTGAAGGCAATAAAAAAGATACCTTTAGATCAGGTATCTTTTTTTAGGTTACATGCGCTGCTGATAAAACGGCAGCTCCGTATGGCCCATTTCCCTTACATAAACAAACAGGTTGCCTTTATGGTGAATTTCATGCTCCATCGCAAGCTGAAGCAATGCGCTGCCAGTGACTTTTCTTCCGAAAGTGGCTGTCAGGTCAATTTCTCTGTCAAGGTGTTCCTCAGTGAGCTGCTCAAGGATGGCAGCCGTTTTTTCTGTAAACGTTTTAGCCAAAACATTGAGATCTGTTTCCGTTTCTTCCTGCTGGTTTTGAAAAGGTGAGGCATTGCCTTCTTTAATGACATTTGCGAACAGATGGAAAGTCGTCAGGATGTGCTTGACAAGCTCTTCTGCTGACATTGATGTTTCCGTCGGTTTGTAGCTGTAATGATTTTTGCTGATTTTTTCTGTCAGCTCAATCGTCACATTGCGATGTGACAAAAAGTGACTCACAATTTGAGTGGATTTGCTCAATAGAATCTCCTCCATATGTAAAAATAAATGGTGCAATGAAATCCTATATCAATGGGCATAAATTAACAAGCAATATGCTGAGAAGTGATTGTATTTTTTGCGGTTAGCCGAAATTCGACAATTGCGGTCTTTTTGCGTTCTTCTTTTTCTTGTAAATATGATAAAATATGACATATCTCGGGTATATAAAAGGGGGGATTAATTGAGGATGAAGCAGACTATTCCGTCCTCTTATGTCGGGCTTAAAATTAATGAATGGTATACCCATATCCGGCAGTTTCACGTAGCTGAAGCCGAACGGGTCAAGCTCGAAGTAGAAAGAGAAATCGAGGATATGGAAGAAGATCAAGATTTGCTGCTGTATTATTCTTTAATGGAATTTAGGCACCGTGTTATGCTGGATTACATTAAGCCTTTGGGAGAGGACACCTCGCAGCTAGAGTTTTCAGAATTATTAGAAGACATCGAGGGGAATCAGTACAAGCTGACAGGACTGCTCGAATACTACTTTAACTTTTTTCGCGGGATGTATGAATTTAAGCAGAAAATGTTTGTCAGTGCCATGATGTACTATAAGAGGGCAGAAAAGAACCTTGCCCTTGTGTCAGACGACATTGAAAAAGCTGAATTTGCTTTTAAAATGGCTGAGATCTTTTACAATTTAAAGCAGACTTATGTCTCTATGAGCTATGCCGTTCAGGCGTTAGAAACGTATCAGATGTATGAAACGTACACTGTCCGCAGAATCCAATGTGAATTCGTTATTGCAGGTAATTATGATGATATGCAGTATCCAGAAAGAGCATTGCCCCATTTAGAACTGGCTTTAGATCTTGCAAAGAAAGAAGGCAATCCCCGCCTGATCAGTTCGGCCCTTTACAATCTCGGGAACTGTTACGAGAAAATGGGTGAACTGCAAAAGGCAGCCGAATACTTTGAGAAATCTGTTTCTATTTGCAAGTCGGAAAAGTTCGATAATCTTCCGCATTCTATCTACTCATTAACACAAGTTCTGTATAAACAAAAAAATGATGCCGAAGCGCAAAAGCAATATCGTCAAGGATTGGAAATCGCCCGTCAGTATAGTGATGAATTATTCGTGGAGCTTTTTCAATTTTTACATGCGTTATACGGAAAAAACATTGACACAGAATCAGTCTCACACACCTTTCAATTTCTTGAAGAACATATGCTGTATCCTTACATTGAAGAGCTGGCGCATGATGCTGCCCAATACTATATAGAGAATGGACAGCCTGAAAAAGCACTTTCCTTTTATGAGAAAATGGTGCACGCACAAAAACAAATCCAGAGAGGAGATTGTTTATATGAAATCTAAATGGATGACAGGTTTGTTGCTCGTTGCGGTCGGGTTCAGCTTTACTCAGGTGATGGTCCATGCAGGAGAAACAGCAGATACAGAGGGAAAAACATTTCATATCGCGGCACGCAATCAAACATGATGATGACAAAAAAAGACCCTCCGGTTGCGGAAGGGTCTTTTTTATTTCAGCTTCCATTCCTTAATGGTCAGCTCAGAGGACCCGCTGAACACCAATGGATCAGCTTGTCCGATTTCGCGCGCCTCTTCCAGTGAGCCCGCTTTGATGACGTAGGCTCCGCCTGTGGCGTCGCTGAAAGGCCCGAACATTTTTAAGCGTTTTTCTGCCTGCAGACGGTCCAAAAATTCATAGTGTCCGGCTGCATGCTTCTGATTGAATTGATCTGTTCTCGTAGTCAGCATTAAGTACGTATTCAAGAATGTCTCCTCCTTTTGAACTTTAACTTAGCACAATTATCCATATAGCGGTGCTTTTCGTCCTACGAATGCCACCTATTGATGAAAAAAGAAAAAGGAGAGATGATAGGTGAGCATTCAAGTGAAGAAAAATTTGGTTTCTGAGGCAAAGTACGCGCTGAAATGCCCGAATGCGATGTCCGCTGAATATATTACCATTCACAACACGGCAAACGACGCGTCCGCTGCCAACGAAATTAGCTACATGATCGGGAACACCAGCTCGACAAGCTTTCATTTCGCGGTTGATGATAAAGAGGTGATTCAGGGATTGCCGCTTAACCGTAACGCTTGGCATACTGGTGACGGCACAAACGGTACAGGCAACCGCAAGTCGATTGGCGTTGAAATTTGCTACAGCAAATCGGGAGGCCCAAAGTACGAGGCAGCCGAGGCATTGGCGATCTCTTTTGTGGCACAGCTTTTGAAGGAGCGGGGCTGGGGAATTGATCGAGTCAGAAAGCACCAAGACTGGAACGGAAAATACTGCCCGCACCGCATTTTATCAGAGGGGCGCTGGGAGCAAGTCAAGGCGGCAATTGAAGCGGAATTAAACGGCAGCGCCTCAGCGAAAAAGGTTTCTCCTTCTGCGCAAGTGTATCATGTGAAAAAAGGAGATACGCTGTCCGGCATCGCAGCATCACACGGTATCAGTGTGAAAACTCTGCAAAGCTTAAATCACATCACTGATCCAAATTACATTAAAGTCGGACAGGAGATCAAGCTTTCCGGGACTGCCTCTTCCTCTAAAAGCCATGCCGCATCCTCTTATCCGCTGCCATCGGGGGTAATCAAAGTAACGAGCCCGCTGACAAAAGGCACAAAAGTAAAGCAGGTTCAGACTGCGCTGGCAGCTCTTTATTTTTATCCTGATAAAGGGGCGAAGAATCATGGGGTGGACGGTGTATATGGGCCAAAAACAGCAAATGCTGTCAAACGCTTTCAATCTGTCAGCGGATTAACGGCAGACGGCATTTACGGGCCGAAAACGAAAGCTAAAATTGAACAAAAACTATAATGAAAAAAGGAAGCTTCACTTGGATGGAGCTTCCTTTTTTACCTTACATACAAACGGCAGCAAGAACCTTTTGACTGATTTGGCACAGCAGGAGAGTGCCGTGCCACAATAGGATGTTAAGAGTTATGAACAATTTGCTAGGCATAAAGTTAACAAGAAATCTAGAAAAGCAAAAAACCTTCGAGCAATAAAATAGAAAATAAAAAGACCCGGTGATCACCGGGGAAAAGAAATAGAACGTTAAAGGTTTAGTAATACTTTTTATATTCTACTTTGTAATCATAGTCATGCTTGTCATGATCATAACACTTTTTGCCGTGGTCATAATATTTTTTGTCATGGTCATAGTATTTTTTGTCGCAATCATAATCTTTCTCATGATCATCATAATACTTTTTATCGTGGTCGTAATACTTCTTGTAGTACTTCTTTTTGTAAGTGTAATACTCTTCTTTATATTTTTTATAATAACCCATACTAACGCCTCCTTTAATGTTTGATCAGTTTTATTATATGGATTAAAAAAGAGATGGTATGGTCAAATGTATTCGTTATCAAAAAAAGGCTGTTTTCAAAAACAAACTGATAAAAATGGATAGCGTGCCAGCTTACATAAGCCTTTTAAAAGAATGATTTATAACATTTATACTTAATCCACCTGTAGATCGACCGCATAAGGCCCCCATTTAAACGCCGCAGTTTTTCTTTCTAGTAAAATAAGTGCTTACTTTTCTATCGCCTCAGCTGTTGAAAGAGTTGACACATTCCAGCAAGATATCGATAAATCCCTTCATATATCTCCTGATATGGAAATACGATAAAAAGGTTTTCATTCATAGATGAGTAGAGTAAACTGGTGCTGACTGATAAAGGAGAGCGCTTAACATGAAAGATATGTATGACAGTTTTTTATCTCTTTCTGCGTCTGAATCGGAATACCGGATTATTTATGAAGAGAACAGCGGGAGCGAGCATATTGTCATCGGCCCTCACGGCGGAAGAATTGAGCCGGGCGTCAGCGAACTGGTGCGGGCATTTGCTGATCAAAGTTCCATTTATATCTTTGAAGGATTGAAGCAGCGCAACAACCGTTCGCTCCACCTGACAAGCACTCGTTTTGATGAACCGCTTGCCATAGAAAAAGTAAACGCCCACCGATTCGCGCTGGCATTTCACGGCTATCATGATCTGAAAAAGCCGCATACATTGGTCGGGGGCGCGGATCGGATAAAAGCAGAAGCCATTTGCGAGTTGCTGAATGAGGCAGGTTTCAGTGCGGAACTGGTCAGTGAAAAAGACCGGCTGGCAGGTGTTCATCCGCAAAATATCGTCAATCGGACGAAAAGGGAGATGGGGCTGCAGCTGGAATTGAGTACGGCGCAGCGGAGCGCGCTGTTTCACAATTTTGGCTGCCGTAAGGGACAATACATAGAAAACAATCTTTTTTCTCGATATGTGAATGCCGTTAAGCTTGGTTTTTATCGAAGAAGCAAGCAGGACCTGCAATAACTGCCTATTCCTTCATATGCTGTGATTGTTTGAATGCGCAGGGAGGAATAAACGATGTTTTATCATATTAAAGAGCTTCAGTATCAGGCAAAGCCTTCCCATCCGGATCCTGTTTATGCGAAAAAGCTCCAAGAGGTGCTGGGCGGCCAATTTGGTGAAATTAGTGTGATGATGCAATATTTGTTTCAGGGTTTTAACTGCAGGGCGGATGCCAAGTATAAAGATTTGCTATGTGATGTGGGGACGGAAGAGATCGGACATGTGGAAATGTTGGCTACGATGATTTCCAGGCTTCTGGATGATGCTCCCGCTGATGTACAGGAGAATGCTTACAAAAGCAACCCCGCTATTGCAGCAGTGATGTCAGGGATGAATCCTCAGCACGCTATTGTGTCCGGCTTGGGTGCGATGGCATCAGATAGTGAGGGCTATCCGTGGAATGCAAAATACATTATCTCAAGCGGAAATCTGCTGGCGGATTTCCGTGCAAACTTAAATGCGGAAGCCCAGGGGCGCCTTCAGGTGACACGGCTTTACGCCATGACTGATGATCCCGGGGTAAGAGATATGCTGTCATTTTTGATTGCGAGGGATACTTATCATCAAAATATGTGGTATGCAGCGATTAAAGAGCTGGAAGAAAGAGAACGGGATATTGTCGTTCCCACGACATTTCCGCGTGAGCTAGAAAAGCAGGAAGTATCCTATGACCTGTTTAACTTTTCCAGAGGGGATGAAAGCTCACAGGGAAGGTGGGCTCATGGCGAATCATTTGACGGCCGGGGAGAATTCAGATATATACCGGCTCCGATTGCATTTGGTCCGGAACCTCATCTTAAACCGGCACCGAAGTGGTTGCATGATACGATGCCTCCCATGTCAAAATGCTAGTTTCTCTGCGGTCTGAGGACATATGTCCCCAGACCGTTTTCATGTCAGCCGCGCCTTCTGATATTGTACAGTGCTTTTGCTTCCGCTACCTGTAATGGGGGCTGATCTTCCTCATATTCCGCTTTTGGCCGCTTATCAGATAATAAATAAGCAAGCCGCTTCTGAAATTGAATACCTGCTTTACGCCGTTCAAACATTTCAAGTCTTTTCTCAGCAAAGTCCTTTGTCACCCGGAATACCGTCGCAATGGTTGCAAGAGCCTGACTTCTCCATTGCGGCAGTTCCATCTGCAACAGCATAAAGGTTGGCACACAGAAGTGGTACATAAATTGGTTCGCCTGAAATTCCTGCAGCTCCCTGAAGAGCTTGTTCATCTGAAAATGATTGCCTGCATGCTTTAATACGTGGCACAGTTCATGGCCAAAATCCTCCCATTGCTCTTCCTGGGACTTTCTTTGGTTCAATATGATACTGTACATGCCGTCGTATTTCACCATCATGCTTCCCATATCCTCGAAATGAACCCATATATCAAGATCGTTTGCGATTTTCAGCATGTCAATGTGATGGGGAGAGGTGATGCCCAGCCGGCTGTATAAATTTTTTACGTATTCCTCCAGATGTGATAAGTAATCGCCCAATTGAATACTCCCTTTCGAACATATGTTCTGTTTGTAGCGAGAAAGAAAAGCCCGTTTAGGACTAAAAAGTGTGTTGAAATCTTTCCCTTTTCTTTAAAAAATAAACACTTTTTCTTTATATCGGTCTATTTTTTATATGTTTTAGAGAACAGAGAAATATTTATTTGTTTTTCGATTTCCGGTTTTTCTCTTTTTCTTTTAAATAGTTGATAAATTCGATGGCCTGCTGTTTGCTTTCAGGGGAAAAATCCTGCATATCCCGGTATGCGAGCTGCAAGTCCGGATCAGAAAACATATCATCATCAGATTTTTTTTCTTTTCCTGTTAATAAGTAATCCGTTGTCACTTGGAAGTAATCAGCCAGCTTTTGCAGTGTGTCGTAATCAGGTTCGCTTCGCCCGTTTTCATAATGAGAATATCGTGCGCGCGATACACCGATGTGAGATGCGATTTCTTCCTGTGTCCTTTTCCCTCTGAGACTCTTCAATCTGCCGCCTATCATACTATGACCTCTCTTTTTTAAACTCCCTAAGTTACTTATGATTATAGATACAATCTGTATCAAAATAAAGTTATGATAAAAAAAGTATCAAAAATAACTTGATGATACAGAATGTATCGTTTATACTTGGTAACAGTTGATACGAATTGTATCAAAAACAAATCGGGGGAGTGATCACATGCATCCGATTCAAATCGTTTTTAGTGAACATCCGATAGATCAGCGCCATCTCGGACAATCCGGCGGCTCCATTTCTTTTACGGCATGCGGCCTTCCGGTATTCCATTTTGAAAATCGAGAACAATTTCAAGCGTACTTGCTGTTAAAAGAAGAGGTGAAACGCAATGAAAATGGATAAAAGCTATCCTTTTCCTATGTATTCAGGGCTGTTGAATTCAGAACATTATGACAAAATAGGCTCGGCCCTGTGGCTGTTTCTCTGGTTTATCAGCTCAACGACAAAAGAAATTGAAAAGGACGGCGTGAGCTGGGGAATTGTGCTCGGCCATAAGCCATTAAAAGCAAGAGAGATGGCGGCCGTATTCGGTGTAAGTGAAAAAACAGTCAGAAGATGGCTGGAGCTTCTTGAAAGCCATGGATACATAAAGGCTGCCCGCGCGCCATACGGACTCATGATTTCTGTGAAGCACTCTAAAAAATTCAGCTTCAGATCGGACAAAACTGCACACCGCAGCGATAATGAGCGGTCATTTTCGCCGCTGGCACAGGACAAAGAAGACCGCTCTAATATAGATAAAGCAAAAACATATACTGCTGCTGATGATGCAGTGGATCACATTGCGAAGCGGTTTACACAATTACGGTCGGCTCAAGAAGGACGCACCGTGTATCCTTCCTCCAGAGATTATCAAGCCATCGCCCGTATTGTCGCCATCGGCGTTCCCGTAACGCAAACAATCAAATGGCTTGAGGAATGTTTTCAAGCTTTTGAAAACCGGCGAACTGCTGCTTCAGAAACGATAAAGGCCTTTCGCTACTGTTCGAAATTCATCGAAGACCGATTTTTCGCGCAGCAAGCCAAAAAGACCGCCGCAATACAACATGAGAGGAATGAAAGTAATGACAAAACATACAATCGAGCAGATTTTAGACGAGTTGAGAAAAGGGAGACGTCCATTACTGGCGGACAAACCGGCCGAATCAGACGCAAGCCGGTATGATTGTCCGCGCTGCAAGGATCAGGGAGGATATCTCAGCCGGCAAGACGGTCTGGAAGTGTGGACAATGTGCAGCTGTATGGCAGAACGAAAAGTGAAACGGCTGCTTGGCGCAAGTGAAATTACACCTGCTTTCAGACAGCTTGGCTTCCATGAATTCCGCACCCAAGGGAAGCCACAGGCCGTCAAGGACGCGTTTGAATGCGCCAAAGAGTTTGTGGCGGATTATGAACAAATCAAGGACAGCCGGAAAAACAGCATCGCCCTTTTGGGTCAGCCTGGTTCCGGGAAAACACATCTTCTTACCGCTGCGGCCAATGACCTGATGAGAAAGCGCCATGTGCCGGTCATTTATTTTCCGTTCGTTGAAGGCTTTACTGATTTAAAAAATGATTTTGATCTTTTGGAAGCCAAGCTGAATCGAATAAAGCAGGCAGATGTGCTGTTCATTGATGATCTCTTTAAACCGGTAAACGGCAAACCGCGCGCCACTGATTGGCAGCTGGAACAAATGTATTCCGTTTTGAACTACCGCTACTTAAATCATAAACCGATTCTGCTTTCAAGCGAGCTTACGATTGAAACGCTCGTCCGGGTTGATGAAGCGATCGGCACGAGAATCTATGAAATGTGCAGTGATTATTTAGTGATTATCAAAGGAACAGCGTATGACCTGAATCATAGATTGGAGGGCATCAGATAATGTGCAGGCTCTGTAAGACAAAGAAAGTAATTGTTGAACATACCGGGATCGGAGCGGTTTTTCATCCATGTCCGAACTGCCGGTCCGGCAATGATTTAACGCCGGTTATTCAAAAGCTGGAACAAATGCTGACAGCCGGAAAAGCGGGGCTGAATGCCCGTGATTAAACAGCTGGCTGCTCTGTTCGCGTTGCTGTTTCGGGCGAAGCGGACAGAAAAAAACATCGAACAATGGTACAAGGATGATGGGAAGTGAAGCAGATGCAAGAAACAAAACAATTTGAAATGAGTCCTGCGCCGTGGCGTGCTGTCGCAAGCGGAGATACGAAGCCAATTTATATCTATTCTGCTTACAGTGAAGAAGAAAAAGAGAGATTCCCTTATTCAAACGGCCGGCTGATCGCCGCTGTATTTGACCTCAGCTCTTTTTCGCAAATAAGCAATGCCAACTTGATGGCAGCCGCACCTGAGCTGAAGGAAGCGGCTAAAGCGGCGCTGGATTTTCTAAACGGGAATTCCGCTCACTCCAAGGAGCACATCATAAGGGTATTAGAAAAAGCTAACAAAAGTGCTGAACCCGAAAGGAAGGAAAAGACATATGATCAACCCTAAAAAGCTCGTAAATATTGATTCCATCACGCTCGACAGCCAGCTTGAGGATGGGAAAATCCGCGTTATTATAGTCGACGGCATAAAGCATGAAGCCTGGATCACAGAAGCTCCGGAGCACGGGAAAACGCTTGTTGAAACGAGAAAGGGAGACCTTGCCCGAGTAGAATTTGAAATCGGCTACAAATTAAACTAAAGCGAAAAAAGAATACGTCCAAGACGGAAAGCCTGCGGACACTGATCAACATGCACAGCATTTGTGCGTTGATTGGTGTCCGCTTTTTTATTGCACAAATGAGGAGGAATCATAGAATGCAAGACTTATTATTTGAATATAAACGCACATTAAAACAAACAAGAACACAATATAAACCGCTCGCTGAAGCAGATGAATCAGTGCTCTCAGCTGAGGACATGAAGGATAAAAAGATTATCAGAAACATCATCACAGACCTTGAATATGTAACAGAATGGCTTGAAAAAGGAAGACAGCCCGGCATCAGACGGGCGATTGACCGGCGTGATGCGTATCAGCGGCTGATGATCAAAGATCCAAGAATCATAGAATCATTTTCTTGCGATATGATGTTTGAGCCGGACGGACAGGTATCTGAGGAAGACAGGGAGAGAATCCGAGAAGCTTTATCCCTTTTAACGGACAGGGAGAAAGAAATGTTTTTGCTGCACAAGGTGGAATGCTTTTCTTATGAACGCATTGCCGATCTTCTTGGCGTCAAAAAATCAACTGTGCAGACAACAATCAAACGGGCTTTATTAAAGATGCAAAGACAGCAGGAGGAAATAAACCGATCGCTTGCCTGAATGCTTGTCATACGTTTGCCACCTATAAGTGAAAAGAGCATGACACATAAGCGGACGGCATAACCGGCCGCTTTTATGAATAGAAATCCATGCTGGAGGTGGCGGTGATGCCGTAGCATGAAAACACAACAGAGAGAACAAGCATTAGCAATCTATCAGCACCATCAGGGAAATATCACAAACAGGGCCATTGCAGACACAATCGGCGTTTCGGCGAAAACAATCGGCATCTGGAAAAAACAGGACGGATGGAAAGAAGTTTTGTTTTCTGAAAACGGACTTAAGCAGCGCCGCATAGAAAACGATGAATTAAATGAACGGCAGCGGCTGTTCTGCCTGTACTATGTAAAAAGCTTCAATGCGACACAATCAGCGATCAAGGCGGGCTATTCTCCGGACAGCGCCCATGTGACGGGCTGCCGGCTGTTAAAGAATGAAAAGGTTGCCGCTGAAATCAGGCGGATAAAAAAAGAAATGGTGAATGAAGTGTTTATTGAAGCGATGGACGTTTTGCAGGTATATGTCAAAATCGCGTTCGCCGATATCACGGATTATGTGACCTTTGGCAAAAAAGAGGTGCAGGCCGTCGGAAAGTCGGGACCGCTGTTTGATGAAGATGATAACCCGATCATGAAGGAAATCAGCTTTGTCGACGTCAAAGACTCCGGTCTCGTTGACGGCACCATTGTCACGGAGGCAAAGCTCGGCAAGGAAGGCATCGCCATTAAGCTTGCCGATAAGATGAAAGCACTTGAAAAGCTGTCATTATACTTTGATTTGTTTCCGGATCAATTTAAACAAAAAATAGAAAATGAGAAGTTAAAGCTCGCGAAACAAAAAGCGGAAAAAACTGATGACGGCCGCGAGCCAATTGAAATCATGATCAAACGAAAAGAGGACAAGGCATGATTGTAAAAGAAATCAATCCTCATTTTGAAGATTACGTGTTCAATTGGGAGCAGACGTACCAGTTTCTCGTCGGCGGCTACGGCTCATCAAAAAGCTATCATACGGCGCTGAAAATCGTGTTAAAGCTGTTGAAGGAAAAGCGGACGGCGCTCGTCATACGCGAGGTGTTCGATACCCACCGGGATTCGACCTTCGCTTTATTTGAAGAGGTGATTGAAGAGCTTGGTCTCTCGAAGGCAGCCGCAGCACTTTCTTCCCCGCTTCAGCTGCGGTTTCAAAACGGCAGCCGGATCATGTTCAAAGGAATGGACAACCCGGCGAAGCTGAAATCTGTTCACAACATTTCTTTAATATGGATTGAAGAGTGCTCTGAGGTGAAGTATGAAGGCTTTAAGGAATTAATCGGCCGTCTTCGCCACCCTGAGCTGAAGCTGCACATGATTTGCACCACCAATCCCGTCGGCACCTCCAATTGGACGTACCGGCATTTTTTTCGGGATGAACGCAATCAGCGGTTTGTGCTGGATGACAGCGAGCTTTACGAAAAGCGGACACTTGTCAGGAGAGATACGTATTACCATCATTCCACGGCAAACGACAACCTCTTTCTCCCGAAAAGCTATATCAGGCAGCTTGACGGACTGAAGGAATATGATCCTGACTTATACCGAATTGCCCGTAAAGGCAGGTTCGGCGTCAATGGAATCAGGGTGCTGCCGCAGTTTGAGGTGCTCCCGCACGACCGTATTGAAGAACGTATTGCCGCCATCAGCCAGCCGATCCTTCGCACAGGCATGGATTTTGGTTTCGAAGAATCCTACAATGCTGTCGTCCGTCTCGCCGTCGATCCTGATAAGAAATATCTCTACATTTATTGGGAGTATTATAAAAACAAAATGACAGATGACAGGACCGCTGAGGAGCTGCGGGAATTGGCTGAAACACAGGAAATGATCAAAGCCGACTCTGCTGAGCCGAAAAGCATTCAATATTTCCGCCAGCAGGGTTTTCGGATGGTCGGAGCCAGGAAGTTTCCCGGCTCCAGGCTTCAATACACCAAAAAGGTGAAACGCTTCAAAAAGATCTTCTGTTCGGACCGCTGTGAAAATGTCATCTATGAGCTCAAGACACTGACGTACGCCAAAGATAAAAACGGCGCGCTGATTGAGGATGAATTCACGATTGACCCGCATACGCTTTCTGCTATTTGGTATGCGCTCGATGATTATGAGGTCGCAGATGTGAAGGAAACAGCGCAAAAACGAATCCGTCCGAACCGAGAAAGGAGGAGGTCATAAATGCCGCACAATCAAACAGTCAGAGCAACGGTTTTAAAAGCCAATGCATCTGCTCCTCAGACAAAGCAAATTTATGAAGACGACTTTTCTGATTTGTACGGAGAGGATATCATCGCTCCGCCCTACAATATCACTGAGCTCAAAACAATTGCTGAATACTCAACCATTCTTCAGCAATGCATTGATGCGTACAGAGTGAATATTACTGGTTTTGGTTTTGATGTGGAGTACACGTTTGATGTCAACGCCACGGATGTCGACCAGGAGAAAAAGAAAAAAGCAGAAAAAGACTGGGCCAGACTTGAAGCCTTTTACAAATGCCTTCACTTTGATGAATCTGCTGAAATGATTTTAGGCTATGCCATTGAAGACAGGGAAAAAACCGGAAACGGCTTTATGGAAGTGCTTCGCGACGGGATGGGAAAACCGGCTGGCATTGAATATTTGGATGTGAAATATATGCGCGTATGCGGGGCCGGCGAGCCTGTCGAAGTATCTTTTATGTATGAAGAAAACGGAAAAGTGAAGAGAATCAAAAGGCAAAAACGGTTTCGGAAATTTGTACAGATGATCAATGGAAAAAAAGTATTTTTCAAAGAATACGGCGATCCCCGAAAAATGGACATGCGCACGGGCGAGTATGTCAGCACACTGGCTGAAAAGCACCAAGCAAACGAAGTGATCCATCTTAAAATCGGAAGCGGCGTATACGGCGTGCCCCGCTGGGTAGGCAATATCGTCAATTTATACGGCGCCCGGAAAGCGGAAGAGCTCAATTTTATGTACTTTAAGCAGGGGCGTCACGTACCCGCTGCGATTACGGTGGAAAACGGGATGCTGTCTGAAGCTTCTTACCGGGAACTGCAGGAGTATATGAATGACCTTGAAGGTGTGGAAAACGCCCATAAATTTCTTCTGATTGAGGCGGAAGGCATCGCGAAGGAGAAGGACCTTCACGGCGGTGAAGATATCACGCCGGTTTCTGTGGAAATCAAATCCCTTGCGGAAATCCTGCAAAACGACGCCTTGTTTCTTGAATATGATGAAAAAAGCAGAAATAAGCTGCGCTCTGCTTTCCGTCTGCCGCCGCTTTATACGGGAGAAGCTCAGGAATACAACCGGGCTACGGCTGATACAGCGAGAAAAATTACGGAGGAGCAGGTGTTTCAGCCAGAGCGGAAAACGCTTGTCAACAAATTGAACACACTGCTTTTGCCGGAGCTGAATCTTCACGATGTGAGGCTGACATTAAAAGGACCGGACTTTCGTGATCCGCTTGAGATTGCGAAAGTGCTCGGTCCTTTTATTACAGCTGGAGCCGTTTCGCCGAATGATTTGCGAGACCTTGCCGGACGGGTGCTCGGCAAAACGCTTGAGGAGTGGCCGGAGGACATTTACAAACGCCCTGCCGGACAGGATGCTGAAAAGACAAATCTGACAGCACTTATGCAGGAGCTGAAGGACAGCATCGAAGATATCAAAACGTCCTGAAGGGAGGTGAATCAAGCAGGTGGCGCGGGAATTGAAAAATGCCAAAATCAGCTTTGTCAGCTATGTGGACAAGGCGGCAAACCAGACAGAATTTTTCTTTACGAAGTCAGCCGAACCTCCGTCATTTGAAAAAAAAGTTCGGCTGTTTACGAAAAGCGAGCAGGATGAACAAAAGCTCGTATACGGAATTGTGTATGAGCCTGATGTTCCAGATGCCCACGGCGACTATATGACCGCAGAAGAAATTGAAAAAGCGGCGCATGGCTTTCTTGCAGACGCGCGGGAGATTGATATTAATCACAGCTTTGAAGGCGGCACAGGCGTGGTCGTTGAATCCTATGTGGCGCCCGATGATTTTATCATCGGAACAAAACGGATTACAAAGGGCTCGTGGGTGCTTGTGACAAGAGCGTCAGATGAGGTGTGGGAACAAATCAAAGCCGGCATCATCACCGGCTACAGCATGGCGGGCACTGCTGATGTATATGAAGAAGAACCGGTTGAAAAAGCCGGATTTCTAAGCGTGTTTAAGCAGCTGCTGGCCGACAAAACAGGAAAGGAGACTGAAGAAATGAGGAAAGAAGACATGAGGGAATCAATCGAGCATGCGCTGTATCCGTTGCTCAAACGGCTGGAGACAATTGAAAAAAACACAGAAACAGAGGAAAAACCGGAGCAGACGGGAGATGACGAGCGCCTGAAGAAGCTCGTTGAGGACATGATTGCCCCGCTGATCGAACGCATTGAGGCCCTGGAAAAAGCTCGGGGAGCCTCTAAACAGACGGCGGACGATGCGGCCGGCAATACAGAGCAAGTCAAAAAATCAATCTGGAGCGGACTGCTGTAAACCAGTCAAAGAGGAGGAAATCAATTGAGAAATCAAGAGATCATTCGGAAAGCGGAAATGTCGCTTTCTGCTTTAAAAAGCGGCGGGCTCATGAACCCTGCACAAGCATCAGCTTTTATCCGCATGGTGCAAAACACGCCGACGATTTTCAGTGAATCCCGTGTGATTCAAATGGAAAACGATTCGCAAAAATTTGAGAAAATCGGTTTCGGCCAGCGTATTTTGCGCGCGGCTCAAGAAGGAAAGGCGCTGACAACAGACGAACTGACGGTTCCGACGACAAGCACTGTCCAGCTGAACACAAAGGAAGTCATTGCGGAAATTAACATTACGTACGACACGCTCGAAAACAATATTGAAAAAGGCGGACTGCAGCAAACGATCATGCAAATTTTAGCAGAGCGGGCGGCAGTTGATATTGAAGAGCTGATCGTAAACGGAGATACTGCATCAGCAGATCCATACCTGGCGCAGCTGGACGGCATCCGTAAACAAGCAGTGTCACACATCGTCGATATGAACGGTGAAGAACTGTCCAGAGCGACATTTAAAAAAGGCTTAAAGGCTGTTCCGCCAAAATATTTGCGCATCCCTCAGGAATTCAGATTCTATACATCGCACGGCTTAGAAGTTGAATGGAAGGACCGCGTGGCGGACCGCCAGACAAATCTTGGGGACCAGGCTGTTCAGGGCGGCTTGTCCACAGCATTCGGCGTACCGGTAAAAGGGGTATCCAATATCCAGCCGTACGCAGTCGGAGAGGGAGACGCGCAATATGATGCGTCCGATATCATTCTGACACATCCGAAAAATATCATTCTCGGCTTCTCACGCAATATTCGAATTGAAGTCGACAAGGATATCCGCTCCCGTAAGTTCATCATTGTCTTAACGGCGAAGCTGGACAGCAAGTTCGAGGAAGAGGATGCCTGCGCTAAATTAATTAACGTAAAAGAATAATCGAAATGGGGTGGCCAGCTTATATGCTCATCGAACCGACGGACGTTACCGCCTATTCGGTCTATGACCAGGTGAAAAACAGGCCGGAAGAACTGCTGGCGCAGGATATCATCGAGGCGGAATCGGAAGCGGCCCTCATTACAGGGCACAGCTTTACAGACAGCATCTACGACCCGCTCCCTGAAAAGGCGAGATTAGCTTTGCTGAAGCTCGCCCAATACTTTGCGCTAGTAAACAGCGACGAATCAGCCGCATCAAGATATCAGTCTGAGAAAATGGGGGATTACTCCTACACGGTTTCCGGTGAAGCCGGCATTCAAAAGCCCGATGTATATCATTTGCTGGAAGAGTTTATCGCACCGGACTATGTTCCGGAGTCTGCCAGATTGAAGGTGCGGTCGTTATGAGTTATCAGCAGATGCTGATCCATCGCTGTGATATTTATCATGAAACAGCGCAGCCGCCGCCGGCGGGACGATTCGGAATTCCGGCGGACAAGCTTCAGCCGGTCTTTTCATATCCGAATACACCTGATGAAGAAAATGTCCCTTGCTACTTTACAGAAAAAACGCAGCAGCTGATTCAGGAGGAGCCTGATCAAACCGTGTATCACAGCTTGCTTGTCCATTTTCCATTCTCTGCGGATATCCGGATGAACGACAAAATCATTTGGCAACACAACAGCTATATTCTGAAGCTGCCAAAAAAGATCAGACACCATCATTGGGAAGTCATCGCTGTCAGAGATGAAAGTCTATGAAGATAGCGGGACTTAAAAAGCTGAACGCATCGTTAAAAGAAGCGGCATCCGGCGGTTTTTCCCGCGAGGCGTCCCGGTGGCTTGAAGAGTGTGGGCAAGATTTTCTGGAGATCGTACAATCTGAACTCATCAGCACGCAAACGATAGATACAGAAAAACTGCTCAGCTCCTTTCAGAAAGGCTCAGAGGACAACCTCTGGAAGGTACAAAGCGGCGGACTCTCACTTGAGGTCGGGACCCAGCTTGAATATGCTTCTTTTCTCAATGACGGCCACTGGACGTCAAAAGGAGACGATGTGAGATGGGTGCCGGGGCATTTTCAAGGCTCACGGTTTATCTATGATCCGGCTTCTTTCACAGGCATGGCACTCAAGAAAAAATGGATACCCGGCACGAGCTATTGGGAGCATGCACTGCTTCTATATGAACAGATGTTTGCAAAATCAATGGAACATAAATTGCGCCAGTGGCTGAAAAAGATGTAAAGGAGGAGCCGGATGAACAGCGAAACAGGATCGATCATGGCTTTTTTGTACAGCCAGTGGTCTGTTCCCATTTATGAAAGCGAGCTGCCTGATCAGTTTCAAGTGCCGTCTTTATATGTCCCTGCGCCATCTGTTTTTGAAGAAACAGATACAGTCTCCACATTTAAAAAAACCTACAGTCTCAATGTAAAGCTGTTTCATCTTGACTCCGTGCAGGCGCTGGATGAAGCGGACAGGCTGGCGGATGCCATCAGAGAAGCGAGAAATATAGTTCCGCTGCTTAGTGAATCCGGTGAGAAGACAGGGGATATGCTTCGCATCACCCGAATTGAGACAAGGGTGGGAGACAGGGGCGAGGCGGTCATGGTGATCAGGTGGAGCAGCCGATATTATTATCATAAAACAGAACAGCCTGTCTTACAGGATATCGATATGAACAGCGGGGTGAAATAGCGGTGGCAAAGCAGAAACAAGCGAAGGCTGTACATACAGAGAGCCGGGAAGCTCTTTTTGATACAGCGGATTTGATCAAGCACGCAAAGGAACTGTTCGGCGTTAAGCCGGAGATCCTTCAGGGGGCTTTATTTGGCGTGGACAAAACACGCCTGACGAAATCAGAGGCAAGTCAATTGATACAAACATTTTTAACTAAGGAGGTCATGCAATAATGAATGGCGGAACATTTACAGCAGGAAAAGAAAAGGACCGTGCAGGCATTTATTTCAATTTTAAAACGACGGCACAGGAACGGGTGTCACTCGGTGAACGGGGGACGGTCGCACTTCCGGTCGCATCAAGCTGGGGCGAAGCGAAAACATTCGTCTCCATTTCAAGCGTGGAGGATTTAAACAAAAAAGTGGGTCTCAGCATCGACGATCCATCTTTATTACTGTTGCGTGAAGCGAAGAAAAACGCGAAAACGGTATTGATGTACCGCCTCACTGAAGGCGTCAGAGCATCTGCCGATATTGCCGAAGGCGTTAAAGCGACTGCTCTATACGGAGGATCAAAAGGGAATGACATCATCATCCGCATTAATGAAAATGTACTGGATGCAGCGTCATTTGATGTCACAACGTATATGGATGAATCAGAAGTGGATAAACAGACTGTCAAAAAAGCTGAAGAATTAACAGCAAACGGCTATGTGACATTTACCGGAAAAGGAGACCTTTCCTCTTCAATTCCGCTGACTGGATCAGAGGGAGACGCGGCTGCCGAGACGCTGAACGCATCTGCGGGTATCCGTTTATCCGGCGGTACAGATAAAGCGCCGGTCAACTCAGACTATACTGATTTCTTGGCTGCGGCTGAAACGGAGAGCTTTGATGTCATCGCTTTGCCGGTTGCAGAAGGAGATCAGCTGAAGGCGACCTTTGCCGCATTCATTAAGCGTCTGCGTGACGGTCAAGGGCAAAAAGTCCAAGGGGTAACAGCCAACTACAGCGGTGACTATGAAGGCATCATCAACGTGACAGAAGGTGTGCTGCTGGAAGATGGAACAGAAGTGACACCGGACAAAGCGACGGCGTGGGTAGCCGGCGCAAGTGCGGGAGCAACCTTTAACCAATCTCTCACATTTGTGGAGTATGAAGGTGCCGTTGATGTCTTAAACCGCCTTGACCACGACGCGATTGTGGAACGCTTAGCCAAAGGCGAATTTTTATTCACATTTGACGCCCGCGATAAATCGGTAAGCGTAGAAAAAGACATTAACTCACTTGTCACGTTTACGGCTGAGAAAAACAAGAAGTTTGCGAAAAACAAAATCGTCCGTGTACTCGACGCAGTCAATAACGATTTAACACGCGAGCTGAAAGCATTAATCAAATCAAGAAAGGGAAGCGGAAGCGACATCCCGGCCTCTGAAGACGGGCTTCAGTATGTGAAAACGATGATTACGCAATACATGACAACACTTCAGGATGCGGGCGGCATTACCGGTTTTGATTCTGATCAAGATATCACAATTTCAATGAATGAAGACCGTGACGGCTTCTTGATTGACCTTGCTGTACAGCCTGTCGACGCGGCAGAAAAATTCTACTTTAATGTGGAGGTAAACTAATATGGCATTAAAAGCACAAAACACGATTTCAGGTAAAGAAGGACGCTTATTTCTCGATGGCGAAGAAATGGCGCATATCAAAACATTTGAAGCAAATGTGGAGAAAAACAAGTCTGAAGTAAATATTATGGGCCGTCGCATGACAGGCCATAAAACAACAGGCGCAAACGGAACAGGCACAGCGACGTTTTACAAAGTCACATCAAAATTTGTGATCCTTATGATGGATTACGTCAAAAAAGGCAGCGATCCTTATTTCACCCTGCAGGCTGTGTTAGATGATAAATCTTCCGGAAGAGGAACAGAAAGAGTCACGCTTTACGACGTAAACTTCGACTCCGCAAAAATCGCCAGCCTCGATGTCGATTCAGAAGCATTAGAGGAAGAAGTTCCGTTTACATTTGAAGACTTCGACGTGCCTGAAAAGCTTTCTGACACGTTTTAATCAAAACTGAACAAGCCATAAGCAGACCTTTCTGAGAAAGGTCTGTTTGTAAATGATGAAATCAATTTAAAGATAAGGGAGTTTTTTACATGAGCGAGAAGAACGAAAACGTATATGATCTTTCCTTTTTTATGCCGGGAAAAACAATCGAAGCCGAAGAAATCAAAGTGCCGATCTCTAAACGTTTTGTTGATAAAAAAGGGAATGTCATACCGTTTATTTTAAAACCAATTACCACCGAACGAATTGATGAACTGGAGAAAGAAAATACAACATTTAAAAATGTGAAAGGCCGCGGACGCGTTAAAGATTTAGACTCCCAGCGCTTTTATGCGAGAATTGCCATCGAATCCACTATTTATCCGGATTTTCGTTCAAAAGATTTAAGAGAGGCATACAAAACAGCAGACCCGGTGGAAGTCGCCAAACGTGTACTATCGGTGGGAGGAGAATATGCAAACTGGCTGAATAAAGCAATTGAAATCAATGGTTTTGAAGATGATCTTGAAGATCTAGAAGAAGAAGCAAAAAACTAGTAAAGGATGGCGATAAGGAAACTGTGTATTTGTATTATGCAATGCATGAACTTCATTATTCGCCATCCCAGCTTCTTGAATTATATGAAGCACCAAAGCACTTTAAAGCTCTTTTATTTGGGTTGATTGGATATAAGTTAGATCTATTAGAAAAAGAATCAAGGAGAGGAGGGAATTAAAATCGCAAAATTAACAGCCCGCTTTGATCTCGAAGACAAGGTATCTAAAAAACTAAAACGGATACATAAAGGATTCCAAGAGGTCGAAAAAAAAGTAAAGACCATTAATCGGCAAATCAAAATTAGTATCAGAGCAGAAGATCAGGCATTTTACCGGCTGAGAAAAATAAATGACTACATTATTTTGAAATTCGCGAAATCACTTGAAATCAAAGTTGTACTTGATGACCAAGCCACTTCAAAGCTGGAAGCGATTGAACAAAAACTAAAACGGTTGCCGAAAGAAAAGAAGCTGACTGTATCTTTGGTAGACCGGACAGCAGCTGCGTACAAAAAAATAAAGAAGATGCTATCTAAACAAAAACTATCATTCCTTTTGGTTCCAGATGACAAGGTTACTTCAGCCGTTAAAAAGATTATTGGTTATATCAAGAAAAATTTGAAAAACGGATATACAGTCAAATTAAAAGTTATCGATGAAATTACAAAAACAGTGAATCGATTAACAGCACTTTTGAAGAAATTTGAAAAAACCTATTATGTAAAGGTCGTTGTTAAGACAAAAATATCAGACAAAATCAATAAAAAAGAAAGCCCGATTAATAAAGACAAATCTAAGAAAGAATCAGACAAAGCTTCGGATAAAGGCGCTGACAAAAGTTCTGATCAAAAACCTGGCTGGGTCGGGAAAATCAAAGGATGGCTGAAGGATTGGTGGACAAAGTCAGCTTGGCCTTGGATTAAGGATACGCTCAACCAAATAGGCAAAGCTTTTTTGGATCGTTTCAAAGAAAGATTGATAGAAAAGCTGAAAAATGATGTGTTTGATAAGATCATTGATAAAATTCTAGGACCTCAAAAAAAGGACGATTCTGGTGAAAATTCTGAAACGGATAATAAAGTCCTTAACCGTAATACAGGAGGAAATTGTTGCTGTTGCTGCTGTGAAGACGGGGGTAACAGTCCGGGCAGTAAAAATAGAAAAACCTATAAAAAAAAGAAAAGCCCGACAAAGGCTCCAAACAGAACACTTAGGGTTCCTGGAGAGGTAATAAGAAGACGCCAGAGCGGCACATCCGGTGAAAGTGCGCCACGGTCCTCTGGTTCGAAGTTCAAGAACTGGCTCGGAAGCTTAAAATCGCTAGGGAAGGATTCATCCAAACTAGGAAAAGCGTTCAGAGGAATGGGTAAGGCTGTTCCATACGTAGGATCTGCTTTAGCAATGTTCGATCTAGCTGGAATCAATAAAGATAATGCTGGTGAAAAGGTTGGTTCAATCGGAGGACGCATTGCCGGCGCAGAAGCAGGAGCAACTGCCGGAGCAGAGGCTGGTGCGACAATCGGATCCTTTGTGGGTCCGGAAGGTACAGTAATCGGGGGAGCTATCGGCGGAGTCGGCGGCGGTTTAGTAGGCGGAATAGGCGGCGAAGAAGCAGGTAAGAACATTGGTAAGATGTTTGATACTTCTCAAATCAAAGAGAACATTTCAAATACATTATTTAATGGTGATTGGTGGAATGAAAAATGGACAGGTGTTAAAACAACAACGAGTGATACTCTCGGAGGCCTTAGTGATACATGGACTAATATAAAAGATACAGCTTCTACTACTTTTTTTGACTCAAATTGGTGGGCAGAAAAAGCTGGTTATGCATACGGTACATTAGAGTCTACACTTTTCAATAGTGATTGGTGGGGCGGAAAATGGGAGTCTGTAAAAGGTTGGACACAGGAAAAATGGGATCAAGCTTCCTCTGTCTGGAACTCTGTAAAATCAAAAGTAAAAGAAACAGTCTTTAATAAAGATTGGTGGTCCGGTAAGTGGGAAGGCGTTAAGAGCTGGGCTCAAGAAAAATGGAACGGTGCCGTTTCTGTTTGGGAATCAATTAAGTCGAAAGTAAAAGAAACAGTATTCAATAAAGACTGGTGGTCCGGTAAATGGGAAGGTGTTAAAGGCTGGACAAAAGAAAAATGGGAAAACACAAAGTCGCTTTGGAAAAAATTCAAATCCACACTTGAAGACAGCCTATTTAATAAAGACTGGTGGTCTGAAAAATGGGGCTCAGTAAAAGAGTGGGGAAAAAATATATTAGGAGATTCTTGGAATGCAGTAAAGTCTGCAGGCGGAAAAGTAGTAAAAACTGCTCAAAAAGTGGGCGGCGGAGTGACGTCTTGGGTTAAAGAAAAGGTAGATCATTTTCAAAAAGGACGAGAGAAGGCTCACAGAGACTTTGGGATGAAAGCTGACAAAAACGCCACAGGTGGTTTTATTACCAAACCGACTATCTCCTGGATCGGTGAGGCAGGTAAGGAATTTGTCATTCCAGTCGATAATAATCGCGGTCGCGGCAAAATGCTGTTAGGGCAAGCAGCATCGAAATTGGGCATGCATGTGGTCGATGATATGGCATCAGCCTCTACACTTTCAGGTGGGACAGCTCTAAACACTGTTGGCAGCCATTCTGCTTCAATGCCATCTTCTATTAACACATCTAGCCTTAACGGCCAAGCTTCAGACCTCGGACAGCAATTTTCAGAAGGCTTTGGTAAAGGCATCAGCAATCAGCCGGTCAAAATGGAAGATTGGAAAAAGAAAAACATCAATATGCCATTTACACAAATGATTTCTTCTTCACCAAATTACGGAAAACAGATGGTAAGCGGCTATGCTAAGGGGCAAAACAGCACAGCAACCGGAACAGACGGCTTTTTACAATCAAAAGTCAAAACACCGTTCCAAGCTACTGTAAACAAATCTTCATCATGGGGAAGCAGTACAATCAAAGGATTTACTTCAGGACAAAATAGTTCCCAAACCGGTACTGATCAATATGTAAATACACATGTGAATAAGCCGTTTTTGCGATCTAAAGAATCATCAAACGGCTGGGGTAGCGGCATGATCGGGAATTTTGTTTCAGGTATGACTTCAAAGGCAAGTGAAGTCCATGAAGCTGCCAAGGAACTCGCGAAAAAAGTTGAGAAGGCTTTCCGTGAAGAATTAGATATCCATTCGCCTTCTCGAGTTATGATGAGTCTCGGCCGCTTTGCATCTGTCGGGGTAGTAAAAGGATTGGATTCTGTCGATGTGAAAAAATACGCTGAAAAGCAAGCCGGTTCACTGGCAGCTGCTTATTCCGGAATGGGTGCAGTAGGGGGAAATGTGAAGCAGTGGCTTATGGCTGCAATGATGGCCACAAAGACACCTTTAAGCTGGCTTCCAGGATTGATGACGATTGCTCAGTATGAATCAGGAGGCAACCCGAACTCTATTAACCTGTGGGATAGCAACGCGAAGGCGGGAAATCCATCACAAGGACTCATGCAGACAGTCCCGACCACATTTAATGCTCATAAAGCACCGGGCATGGGTAACATCAGAAATCCGATTCACAACGCTGCTGCCGCTATCGGCTATATCAAAAGCAGATACGGCTCAATTGATAATGTACCTGGCATTAAAAGCCTGAAACGTGGCGGTCCCTATGTCGGTTATGCCAACGGCGGACTGATCACAAAAGAACAAATCGCCCGTGTCGGTGAAGGAAACAAGCGGGAATGGATCATTCCGGAGGAGCGAGGCATACGCGGCCGCTACCTCCTTCAGAGAGCAGCGCAAGCTCTGGGTATGGAAGTGACAGATCCGTCTCAATCCCAGCAGTCTGAGCTTTCTTCAGGCCAAGTCTCCGCTGTTACTTCGGCAAGCCGGCCAACGACAGCGGTATCCGGATCAAAAGAAATTTATATTCAATTTAATGGTGACCAGCACTTCCATAATGGACAAGACGCCGAAACTCTTGCAGCGAAAATCAAGCAGGCGCTTATAGACGAACTGCAAAAGGATATCAATATTGGAACGAAGGGAGTCGTTGCATTTGACTAAATCCGTATATGAATTTTGGATTTCACAAGGGAAGGACAAGCTGCGGCTCCCCGTACTTCCCGACCAGCTGAATATTTCAAATACGGTTCAGAATGAGACGGTTAAAGTAGCCAAGTTTGGTGACCTTACATTTATTGACGAACAGGGAGCGAAAGAAATTTCGTTCTCTTCGTTTTTTCCGAAGAAATACAGCCCGATAGCTGAATATCAAAACTTCCCGTCGCCGGAAAACGCGATAACAAAAATTGAAAAATGGATGAAGGCCAAAAAAACGGTCCAGTTTTTGATTACGGGGACAAAAGTCAATCTGACCTGCAGCATTGAGGGATTTTCCTACAGCGAAGGCCAGCAGGATATCGGTGATCGCTCGTTTGATATTCAATTAAAAGAATACAAAACCGCTTCCCCCCGAAAAATCAAGCAAAAGAAAAAAACAAAGGCAAAACGTCCGTCAAAGGCCTCTCCGAAAACCTATACAGTGAAAAAGGGAGACACGCTTTGGGACATTGCCGGCAGATTTTACGGGAACAGCACGCAATGGCGCAAAATTTGGAACGCCAATAAAACAGCGATGATCAAGCGAAGTAAACGAAATATCAGGCAGCCGGGCCACTGGATTTTTCCCGGTCAAAAATTAAAGATACCGCAATGAAGCAGGTGATGTATGATGATAGAATTGTTCGTCATTAAAGATACAGAATGGCTTGAGCTGGTAGCGGAAAGCGTGTCGCTGGAGGGACACCGATATCAAGCGCCGCGCTCCATAGAAGCGACCATCGTCATCAAACAGGGCGACCAAACGTATTACAGCGTCACAGAAGGAGATACCGTCTTGTTTAAGTGGAAGGGAAAAGAGCTTTTCCGCGGGATCGTCTTCGCCCGAACGCCTGATGAACATACGCTTGCCTTCAGTGCGTACGATATGCTGCAATATCTGGTCAAAAATCAGGATGTGTACGTGTTTTCCAATCAGCGTGCTGACCAGATGATCAGGAGGATCGCCAATGATTTTCAAATTCCGACAACCTCTATTGCGAACACAAGTCATACGATCAAAAGCCTTGTGATTAAAAATGATACGAGCCTGTACGACATCATATTGAAGGCTTTAAAACAGACAAAGAGCCAGACGGGCAGGAATTATCAGCTGTATTCGGAAAAAGGAAAGCTCGGTCTGCGCGCTTGGCCAGATCCATCAGAGGTATGGGTGCTGGAAACCGGCGTCAATATTACGGGCTACCAATACAGCACGTCTATAAATGATACCGCAACACGGGTGGTGCTGCGCCGCCAGAAGGAGAATAAGACGTATAAAGCGTCTGCGAAGGACAATTTAGGCTTAAACAAATACGGCGTGCTTCAATATACGGAGACCGTAACAGACGAAATTAACCAGGCGCAGCTTCAGCAGAGGGCCGACGTACGCCTTGCTGAAAAAAAGGGCGTAAAAAAAGAACTGAAAAATATTCAGGCCATCGGCATTCCAGAAGTGCAGAGCGGCTTGCCTGTCTATATATCCATTCCGGAGGCAGGGATTAAGAAAATCTACTGGGTAGATACAGACCGGCATGAGTTTAAAGGAACGAAACATACGATGACCATTGATGTTGTCGAAAAGAATACGATGCCGGAAGGGGTTTCCTGATGAGACTGAGTGAAGCCATCAAACATTTGGCCGTCGGTGCGGTTGATGCTGAATCTCCGGTGGAGCTGCTCCCAGCTGAGGTGGTTTCGGTTTCTCCTGTTGAAATCAAATTAAAAGAAAACAGCAAACTGATTATACCGGCTGACGCCCTCATCATCCCAAAACGGATGCAGTCCGGAGGAGATGATGCACTCGAGCTGGGGGATCGCGTCATGACTGCAGCTCTGACAGGCGGACAATCGTTTTTTATTTTAGATAAACTGTAAACAAAACCGCTTCGGACGAAGTGGTTTTTTATTTAGCATGTATAAAGGAGTGGGCATCATGGCCCTGACACCAGAAGTGGAGTTTGAGGATATTGAAGATGACGGCGAAGTCATTGAAACCTCGCAAACCTACAAAATAGATTTTGAAAACGGAAGAATTACAAATGAGTTGATTACCGGGCTTGAAGCAATCAGACAGTTTGTGTATATCGCCTTACAAACTGAACGATATGCGTATTCAGTTTATAGCCATAATGTCGGAAATGAGCTTCAGGACGTGCTTACAGATCATGAGACGACTGATGCCTACAAAAAAATGGAGATTCCAAGGCTCATAGAGGAGGCACTTGTTTATGATGACCGTATTTCCGCTGTAACAGACTTTGAGATAGAAAAACAAGGCGATGCATTTCATGTTTCCTTTGTAGTCGAGACAGATGAAGGATCGCTTGAGATTGAGGAGGTGATTGGCGAAGATGTTTGAGGACCAGACCTTTGAAGATATTATGGAGCGTATGCTGAACAGCATCTCCGCAGATATTGACACGAGAGAAGGCAGTGTTATTTATAACGCATTAGCCCCGGCGGCAGCCGAGCTTGCGAAGTCGTATATATGGCTTGATACCGTGCTTGAGCTTGTGTTTTCTGATACTGCGCAAGGAGAGTTTTTGGACCGGCGCGCTGCGGAAGCGGGGATTGAACGGACAGCTGCCACAAAGGCCGTGAGAGCAGGGGAGTTCACAGCTGGCGTCAGAATTCCTGAAGGCTCCCGCTTCTATGTGGACAATCTTTATTTTCAATATACAAGAGACGGGACGCTTGTCTGTGAAACGCCGGGAGAAGCAGGAAACGCCAATCTGACCGGACGCAATCTGTTGTCACTGGATACCATCCCGGGATTGGAAAAAGCGATTGTCAAAGAGATTCTGATTCCCGGGCGTGAAGAAGAAGGAGATGACAGCTTAAGAGAACGGTATTTTACGAGGGTTCGGCGTGAGGCTGTCAGCGCCAATAAAATGCATTATAAAGAGTGGGCTGAAGAAGTGGACGGTGTTGGAAAGGCAAAGATCTTCCCGCTTTGGAACGGAGACGGGACGGTTAAAATTGTCGTCACGAATGCTAACCTTGAACCGGCTTCTGAAATCTTAATTCAAAAAGTGAAAGACTATATTGATCCTGAGCCCGGTCAGGGCGAGGGGCAGGCGCCAATCGGAGCCGTTGTCACAGTAGAAAGCGCGGTCTGGAAGGAAGTTGAGATTTCTGCCGAGGTGCTTCCAGAAGTCAATCACTCGATTGATGAAGTAAAGACAGAAATTCAAGAAGGCGTTTTAAATCTCTTTAAGAAAATGGCATTCGAAGATAACATTATCCGCCTTTCTCAAATTAATAACATCGTCTATAATTCGCCGTCTGTCAGTGATTATTCAAATATTAAAATCAACGGCACTTCCGAAAATTTAGTGCTGAGCGACGTAGAAATCCCTAAGCTTGGGCAGGTGAAGATCATTGAGCAAACAAGATGACATGATTTCATATCTGCCGCCGTTTCTCACCAGCTTAAAAGAAATGTCGGAGCTGCTGAAAGCGGAAGCACCTGAGTTTGATCAGCAAAATAACAGCATATTTGATCTGACAGACCAGTTATTTGTGCCAACAGCAACATGGGGGCTTAGCCGCTGGGAAAAGATTTTAAACGTGCCGCGGGAATCTGGAGACACCGATGAAATCAGGCGATTACGGCTCATTTCGAAGATGTCGAACATCCCGCCGATCACCTACAGGGCCATTGAGCAGGCGGTGAACCGTTTCTTAAAAAAACCGTCGGCACAAGTCCGCCTGCTGCCCGGTGAATACCGCTTTAATGTAGACATCAATATTGATGATCTCCAGCACATGAATGAGCTGATCGAAGCATTGGAAAATATGAAGCCGGCACATCTGGCGTATACGCTCAGAGGCGGATTGAATGAGACGCTCCAAATAAAGGACAGAGTCATCCTGAATCACCGAAGATACCGAACAGCCAGTGAGCTGAAGGTCGGTTATTCTGTCACCCTTAACAATAATGAGGTGGTCTTAACTTGATTTCAACCATATACAGAGAACGTACAGCTACCGATCTCAAAAGCAGGATTCATCACGTGCTGCTTAACGGCCAAGAAACAGAAATAGTGGAGCTCACCATTGAAGGAGCAACAGTGACCGTTCTGACAAAACGTGAGGAAGATATTAAACATATAGAAACGGTACAAATTTTAGACGAGCTGGGCAACATCATTACAGAAAGAAAAACAGACCTGGACGTCAGTGAAAACAGAACACTCGATTTCAGATTTACCTTTGAGGTGGTGTAAATATGGCATACGAAGAAAAAACAGACTGGCTTCCGGATGATCCAATTAACGAGGACGACGTCAACCGCTGGGAAAAAGGCATAAAAGACGCCCACACAGACCTGGCTGCCCACAAAAACGACATGAACAACCCCCACAACACAACAAAGGCGCAAATCGGGCTGGGGAATGTGGATAATGTGCAGCAGGCCGCGAAGAAGGATTTTGATCAGCATGAGCAAGATCAGGTGCGGCATATTACATCAATAGAACGTGAGAAATGGAATAGTGGTCAGTTATCTAAAATTACAAATGATGACGGTCAGCCTGTATTCAATATAGCTAACGATTTCCATACTGAACTGCTTAACTATCCTACGCTGACTTATTTTTCTTACAGTGGCTTGCCCTTAAATTCTCCGGGTGGATCAGGAAGGGGATTTTGGACTTGCAGTGATAGTAAGTTATATGGGCATGTTATTGTGATGACAAATGATAATAGAACCTATCGCAAAACGTTATCAAATGGCAACTGGTCAGATTGGATTGAATTGGAGACAACAAATGGTGCTCAAACAAAGGTGAACGCTCATGCCGCCAAGTCGGATATACACGTAACACAAGCGGAGAAGGATAAATGGAACAACAGCCAACTTTTTAAAATAACAGCGGATAATGGTCAAGGAAAACTATACTTAAATGAAACCGATGATTTTCATGAAATTGTACCAAAGAATACTGGAATGGTTCATTTTACGTCTGCTTCTAATACAGTGAATGGTCCTGGTACTTCAGTTAGAGGCATATGGACAGTTAATGCTATGGGGAATTACGGACAGATTATCGCTTTTGATAATGCAAATAAAACTTATCGAAAGACAATATCCGGAGGGAATTGGTCTGAGTGGATAGAACTTGAAACAACTGTGGGAGCACAGTCTAAAGTTTCTAATCATGCCATGGACTCAACAGCTCATATTACGACAGAGGAACGTAACAAATGGAATGCTGGTCAATTGTCTAAAATTACGAACGATGCGGGCGGGGTTCTAGTTTCAATAGGCGACGCAGATGATTTTCTTAGTAAAATTGTTCAAACGGGGGAGAAGTTTGGAACATTTTATTCTACTGGAAAACCGACTAATGCACCTTCTGCATTATCTACAAGAGGATTTTTTCATTTTACAGCTACTGATAGTAATGGGAATGGAACTTTTGGGTACGTAGTCGCTATTGATTATAAGAATAACATGTTTACTAACTATGTTGATGGTAATTTAGGATGGCAAGGGTGGAATAAAGTTGAAAGTGAGATCGGGTCACAAAGTAAGGCAGATAAAGCAGTAACGGACGCTAAAAATTACGTTGACACAAACTACACAAATGAAAAATTAATAGTCCAGCAGAGCTCTGTAGCAATTCAAGATGCAAGAACACCTGGCACAGATTATCCGCTGGGCATAACTATTTGTACTATAAATAATAACAATGATACAGGATACCCGCTTGGATATGGAATGATCAAAAATGAAAAGTGGTCGCATTATCGATTTGCTCAATATTTTTATGGAAATGGCGATACTACGAATGGTAAAAATGACCATGTAGGAACTTGGATACGTCACTGGTGGAATGAATCTGGATGGACTCCTTGGGAAAAAATATCTGGTTTCGCACATGCTATCATCGGAAGAACCGGAAAACAAGCTCTTAATAAGGGAGAACAAAATAAAATCATTTTTAAAAATATAATAAAAGACAGCAACAACTTATTTGATTTATCAAATAGCAGATTTATAGCTAGCCATGCTGGTATGTATTTGGTGAATGCCAGTTTATACATTGAAAATACATTACAATATTCTAATTTTGAGTTGTACGCATATGTTAATGGTTCTCAATATAAATTAATGAATCAGTTTAGGATGCCCTCTCCTAAAGACAATGATGACTCAAAAGAGTTTTATGCAACTGTTACTGGATCAGCCACAGTACCACTTAACGCAGGGGATTATGTTGAAATCTATGTTTACGTAGGATATACAGGTACAGCATCACGATATATTTTTGATAATCCTAATAGTAAAAATTACTTTGATATCCTAGAACTCGGTGGCCAAATTTTCCCTACAAGATAGGAGGTACAAAAATGATATTATACGACGCAATCATGTACAAATACCCTGACGCTGTGCCAAGAAAGGATTTCGAGCTGCGGAATGACGGAAATGGTTCCTACATTGAAAAATGGAACCTGCGCGCCCCGATCCCGACGCAAAAAGAACTGGAAGCCTGGTGGGAGGAATCGCAAAAAAATCCTCCGTACGAGCCGCCTGATCAGGTGGAGCTGCTTGCTCAGGAATTGTCGCAAGAAAAGTTGGCACGCAAAAAGCTTGAAGAGCTAAACAAAACGTTGGGGAGTGAGCTGTCAGATATAAAGCTTTCATTATTATCTTTGAAAGGAGAGAGTGCTGAATGAATTATTGGGTGCTTGCCCTCTACTATGAGTGGGCGACAACGGATATGGTGAAACAGGCCATCGCATATCAAGACTGTTCATTTGAGGATCTGGCAGAAGGCGTGAACAAAAAACTGATCACTTCTGACCAGTATGAAGAAATTACCGGTAAAGCCATGTAGGCTTTTTTATTTTGCTCGTTTTTACATGAAAAGGAGGATAAAAATGGTCAAGTATCAATATGAATTTCCTCTCGATAAGACTGGAAAAGCTGGAGCTGTAAAGCCGTATAGAGGAGAAAAAACCGATTTTGTCACACCTGTTTCAAATCTCTCAGGTGTAGCGGAGATTTTAACAAATGCCGCGTTAAAGGCCACTGAGGCATACAGTCAGCTCGGACAAGACCGGCTTGGCGCAGTTCTGATTTCTAAAGTAAAGGGCTGGGCGTATGCAGATCGTGAAGGCACGCTCTTTATAGAAGAAAGTGACAATAACAATGTTTGGACGACGACAGCATCAGTTAATGTCGCAGCAGGTGTCCTGACAGCGACGGACTGGGTATATCTTTCTAAACGCTATTACCGCTTCCGCTATGTGAACGGGAATCTTCAGCAATCAGACTTTGTATTATACCAATCAGTCGGTGCGGGTGAAATGGATGTGCGTGTCAGTGGAAAAGCGCCTTTGCAGATTGACTTTCAGGAGAATCAAACACACGATGGACGGTTGAAAGTGGAGGCCCGCAAAACATTTGACTTTGTCTTTCATGAAAATGCAGAGTCCGCCAGTGAGGGTGCTGCTTTACCTGTTGACGGTGCCGAGCATTTACTCGTTGAAGTATACGGCACAGCGGAAATGAGCGAAGTCAAATTTTGGGGCAAATCGGTGTCAGGACAGAAACTACCGATCAGAGGCGTGAAAACTGATGATGCCAGCTCTGCATTGAGTACATTAGGAAAAGCTGAGGCGTGGGCCTTTGATATTAAAGGGTTTAAGGAGATCATTATGGAGATCGTCAGTATCACCGGCGGTACTCTTTCGGTAAAAGGAACCGCTGTTTCATAACAGTTTTGGCTCTCGGAAGGGAGGTGATCTGCATGTGAAGGAGGAGTGAGTAATGCAGCAAGAGGCAGATGTTAATGTCTTTCAGCAGGATTTAGCAGACATAAAAGGTGAACAAAAAGCGCTCGAACAGAGAGTTTCGGCATTGGAACGCGTGTCTGACCGGCAAGACCAGCAAATCATGACGCTGAACGAAAAATTAAACAAAATTGATGAAAATACAACATGGATTAAGCGCACCATTACAGGTGCCATCATTACAGCAGTGTGCACAGGGATCATTGGCGGAGCGATCGCCATTATGTACAACCTGCTGCAGCATTAAGGGGGATTATCATGAAAACGTATGATAAAGGCACGGTCACTAGGACGGTGCTTCTTTTGCTTGCGCTCATCAACCAGAGCATGCTGATGTTTGGCAAATCACCATTGGACATACAGGAAGAGCAGGTGAATCAGCTTGCAGATGCTCTGTATTCAGCAGGATCAGTGATCTTCACAATTGGGACAACACTAGCAGCTTGGTTTAAAAACAACTATGTAACAGAAAGAGGGAAAAAGCAACGCGACTTGTTAAAGGAAAATAATCTGACGAAATAAGGAGAGATGAAAATGGTTAACATTATTCAAGATTTTATTCCGGTCGGTGCAAATAACCGTCCAGGCTACGCGATGACACCTCTTTATATTACCGTACACAATACAGCGAACACGGCAGCAGGCGCCGATGCCCAAGCGCATGCCCGCTATTTGAAAAACCCTGATACGGCGACAAGCTGGCATTTTACAGTTGATGATACAGAGATTTATCAGCATCTGCCGTTAAATGAAAACGGCTGGCATGCAGGAGACGGGAACGGAAGCGGCAACCGGGCTTCTATTGGGATTGAAATTTGTGAAAATGCGGATGGCGACTTTGCACAAGCAACAGCTAATGCCCAGTGGCTGATCAAAACATTGATGGCTGAACACGGTATCAGTCTCGCTAACGTCGTGCCTCATAAATATTGGTCAGGGAAGGAATGCCCTCGCAAACTGTTGGATACGTGGGACTCGTTTAAAGCGGGAATTGGCGGCGGCGGGAGCCAAACTTACGTCGTAAAAAAAGGTGACACACTTACATCCATAGCGAGAGCGTTCGGTGTTACTGTTGCTCAGCTGCAAGAGTGGAACAATATCGAAGATCCGAATCTCATTCAGGTTGGTCAAGTGTTAATTGTAAGTGCTCCTTCGTCCGCTGCAGAGCCAGAACTCTATCCGCTCCCTGACGGTATCATTCAGCTGACAACACCATATACCTCAGGCGAACACGTCTTTCAGGTGCAACGAGCGCTGGCGGCTCTCTACTTTTATCCTGATAAAGGAGCTGTGAACAACGGAATCGACGGCATTTACGGGCCGAAAACAGCAGACGCGGTTGCGCGTTTTCAGTCTGTTAACGGTCTACCCGCCGACGGTATCTACGGACCTGCGACAAAAGCGAAGATCTCAGCTCAAGTTAGCTGATGAAAGAACATAAAAATCCCGGAGTTGCTCCGGGATTTATTTTTTCTTCTTCAATTTTTTTAAAATTCCTGCACTCCGCTCCCTCACCCGAAGCGAATACCCGGAAAAGCCAAACTTCCCGTAATCAATAACCTTCACACGCCGCACCAATTTTTTCACTGTATCACCTGACATTATCCTCTGTTTGTTTTATTATATGTAGCCCCTTAAGAAAAGGAATAAGGACAAGAGCTGTTTCTCTTGTCCTTTTAGTGTGATCATGCTTTTTTTCGTTTATACTCATCAATCAGCCGTTCGTTTTCTTTGAAGATTCTTGCTGTGTGCGGACTGACTTGATAGCTTGCGACACTGGTGGTTGAACGTTTTTTCAGGATTTTAAACGGTTTCTTTGCCCGCGGATGGCATCCGTTTTGAAACGCGTTTTCCATTATCCTTCACCTTCCTCCTCAATTGGCAGCACCAAATCATATATGCTCGTTAATGATGTGAATAGCAAATAATCAAATTCCGTTACAATGCTGTCAGACGTCAGTTTGATGACATAGCTCTGTGTCTCAATTGTAAAGGGAATGAGCACTACTTTTCCATACTGGTCGTAATAGACATCCTTTCGATCCAGCCTCGTTTGCACGTCAGCGGGATCCTCCATGTGCTCGGTTAACCGGTCTTTATCAGACTGTGTCGAATAGTGACAAAGGCTGGCCGTCAGATTCATTTTATCAGCATAGGTTTTCAGCAGTTTATCAATTCCTTCAGCATATGCTTCTATACTTCCATAATAAACATGAATCGGTTCGTTTTTCAATAGATATTGGTATGTTTTCAGCCGATCGAGATACATGTGGAGCATTTCGTTGTTTTCTTCGAGAATTTCTCTTGTGTCTGTTTCCAGTTCACTGCCGGCCAGTTTTTTCACATAAGCGCTCAAAAAGATAAAAGCGTCAATTAAAGCAAAGCTGACAGCGACAATGACATACCGTTCCCAGTTTGTGAACAGGGAAGAGGGATCATATGTCCAGTATATCATGGCGCCCAAAACAAACAGCAAATACCATGTTTTTCGGATGGCGGACATTTTTTCTTTGACCTTCGCTTCGAACCGCCATGTGGCGTATACGTATAAGCCTAAAGCGGCCATAGTGCACCAGACCATGATTTGAAAGAATAAAAGCATACATCAATCCCTCGCATCTGAAATAGGTTCTGATTATTGTATTCGAGAGATGCGGCTGGTTTTCCTGTTCCATCAAAAAAACCGCTTCTGTTAAGAAGCGGTTCCACATTAAAAAATCATATTTAAAATAAAGTAGGCGATAGCACCAAGTGTCGCTGAAATCGGAAGCGTGATGACCCATGTAATGAGCATCCGCTTAGCTGTGCCCCAGTTTACGCCTTTTACCCGGTGTGATGCACCGACGCCAAGGATTGATGAAGAAATGACGTGGGTTGTACTGACCGGCAAATGAATAAATGTGGCGCCGAAAATAATGGCTGCCCCGGTTAAGTCAGCGGATACACCGTTTACCGGACGAATCTTCATGATTTTTCCGCCAACGGTTTTAATGATTTTCCATCCGCCGATTGAAGTTCCGAGACCCATGGCTGTCGCGCAGGCGAATTGCACCCAGGTTGGAATATCATTAGCAGAAGTATGTAAATTTGCTGTGATGAGAGCCATTGTGATAATTCCCATTGCTTTTTGCGCATCGTTTGTTCCGTGTGTATAGGATTGCAGGGCAGCAGTTATAATCTGCACTCTGCGGAATTGCTTGTTCGTTTTCGCCAAATTGCTGTCTTTGAAGATCAGCTTGACGATGCTGTAAAGAATATAACCAAGGACAAAGGCAATAATTGGTGATAAGATGAGTGCCTCAATGATTTTAATGAAGCCCTTATAATTTAACGCAGTAAATCCGGCTGCCGCAACGGCTGCACCGGCAATCGCCCCGATGATGGCATGGGATGAGCTGCTTGGGATGCCGTAATACCAAGTGAGCAGGTTCCACGCTATTGCTGCGACTAAAGCAGCCAAAATAACAACAGAGCCATTTTCCAAAGTATAAGGGTCTACAATATCTTTCGTAATGGTTTTGGCAACACCTGTAAACGTCATTGCTCCGACAAAGTTCATCACTGCCGCCATTATAATGGCATGGCGCGGTTTCAACGCTTTTGTTGATACTGAAGTCGCAATTGCGTTCGCCGTATCATGAAACCCGTTGATGAAATCAAACGCCAGAGCAAAAATGACTATTAGTATCGTTAATATAAATAGAATATCCATTTTTACCCCTCGTTACGCGTTTTTCATAATGATGGTTTCAAGATTATTGGCAACACTTTGGCACGAATCGGCAATTTCTTCAAGTGTTTCGTAAATTTCACGATATTGAATGACTTTAATTGGATCTGTTTCATTTCCGAAAAGATTCTTTAATGATTTTCTGTGCAGGTTGTCACAGCTGTGCTCATACTCTTTAATTTTGATCGCGTGAGGCTGAATATCCTTTAAGCGGTTTTCTGCCAGCAGCTCAATTGTAATCAAAATTTCTTTCGCGCATTCTCTGATGTATCCGCTGAATTTATCGATATGCTCGTCTGATGAAGTAATTGAGAAAATCTCCATCATGGCAGAGAAATGTTCGATTCCGTCAAGCACATCATCCAGGCTGTTTGTCAGCTGAAGGATATCCTCGCGCTCAATAGGAGTGATGAATGCTTTGTTAAGCTCTTTGATCATGACATGAACATGATTGTCACCTTTTGTTTCATATTCCTTTAACGTATCTGCAAACTCTTTAAGCGTCGTTTGGTTAGTGACCTTAAAATTCAAAAAATATTCTGCAGTTTCGTCTATGTTCTTTGCAATTTCTGTTAAAAGGAGTGAGAACTTATCTTTTTTTCTTCTTATCATTAAAAACCCTCCATAGTTTGAATGAACAATGCACACATCAAATTATTATATAGCCTTTTGTCGAAAAAAAACAGGAAAAGTCGAAAAAAAACGCGGCTTGACTTTTTCGATAAAACGTGTCTCCTTATTTTGGCCTACTTCACCTCAAAAAAACGAACCAAGTTTGCAAAATCTTTCTGGTTAACGTAAAAAGTATATCAAAAGTTGTGTTTTTTTTGTCAACATTTATCTTCTGATTCACCAAAAAACGGTTCCCTAAACAAGGGAACCGTTTTTTTAGCTGGCTTTTCGTTTTTGCATCCAATAATACACAGGGAGTCCGGCCAGGCCGATGAGAATTGATAATCCGCAGCTTAATGTGTCTGTAATGAGTGTGCTTCCCAATACAAAGAATGAACCTGCGATCGCCAATATCGGCATGAACGGGTAAAGCGGAACACTGTAAGCACGCGTTTTTCCCTTTGTTTGTTTGCGAAGAATAAATACTGCAAAAAAGGCCATCACATAAAAAATATAGATCATAAAAATAGAGATTTCAGAAAGCTTATCAGGATTACTGATGAGCATCAGGATGATCGCCACAGCGATTTGGAAAGAAATCGCAATCCACGGTGTGCGGAATGTCGGGTGCACGCGGGACAATTTCTCAGCAAAAGGCAGCTGTTTTCGTTCTGCCATCGCAAAGGTCACACGCGGGAAAGAAAGAACCTTTCCGTTTAAACAGCCGAAGATGCTGACAATAATTCCTATACTGACCAGCTTTCCGCCGATTGAACCGAACAGCATGCTGGCAGCAGTGCTTGTCGCATTTTCTCCAAGTGTCACAATTTCGTTTGCGGACAGGATGTGAAGCAGCGCAAAATTAATGAAGATATAAATGGCTGTTACGATTAACAGTCCGCCAGTCATTGCGCGAGGCAGAAGCTTTTCAGGATTTTTCATTTCTCCGCCGAGAGCTGCAAGCAGGATCCATCCGTCATAAGCAAACAATGTGGCCAAAATGGCTGCACCGAAATTCATATCAGAAATGCTTTCGTTTACTGCTGTAAAGATATGCTGATCGCCTTTCCAAAGGCCGAAAATAATGATACAAGCAATCGGAATCAGCTTTCCGACCGTAGTCAGCGTTTGAACAAAACCGCCGTATTTTGTACCGATAATATTAATTACACATAAAAAGATAACTGCGATAATACCGATTACCTTTGATAGTCCTGAACCCCAGCCGAAAAGATTCGCCATTAAAGATCCAAAATATAAACCGAGTGCCCCGATAATCGCCGGGCCGTAAATAATGATCTGCACCCAGCCGCATAAAAATCCCCAAAACTCGCCGTACACTTCTTCAAGGTACGTATAAAGTCCGCCTGTTTTCGGAATCTGCGTACCGATTTCTGCAATCGTCAGTCCGCCTGCCAGCGTTAATATACCGCCCAACAGCCACGCAAATAGCGCAGTTTTTGAGTCTCCTGAATAAGCGAGCACAGCACCGGGCTTCATAAAAACGCCGGAACCGATAATGGTTCCAATAACAAGAGTAAGGGCAAACAAGAGGCCTATCTCTTTTTTTAAACCGTTTTCTTCAGTATGCATGTCCTTAACCTCCTATGATGAAGCTTCGTGATGAAGAATCTATTTTTCATATTGTAAACCCTATTTTAGAAAAGTGAAATAAAATAAATTTTCTGATTTTCGATATTTGCTTTATTTCCATTCGTAAAATCTGTGAAATCGTCTATTTACTATCTATTGAAACGAATGAAATTGAGTGTAATCTTATCTAAAGTTCGTGTTTTGCGAAAGGTGTTCAAGCGGAGAATGAGCACATTAAACGGCTGACATCGGGACTTAGCAGGATGCCGGACCTAGATGAAGCTGATATGTTGACTTTCGTATGTGAATAAAATACCTTGTAATTAGGAAAATAAATATACATCTTTAATATAATATCTCGAAATCGAGATAAATTGACCTGGAGGGACAGCATATGAAAGTCAACGGCATTCACCACGTGTCCGCATTAACAGCTGACGCGCAAAAAAACTTAGATTTCTATAGTAAAGTATTAGGATTAAAACTCGTCAAAAAATCCGTAAACCAAGATGAACCAACGATGTACCATCTATTCTACGGGGATGAAGTGGCAAATCCGGGAACGGAACTGACGTTTTTTGAGATTCCCCGCATTGCGCCGTTTCATGCGGGAACAAACAGTATTTCTTCTATTGGATTACGTGTTCCAAGCACAGAAGCGCTGCATTACTGGAAAGAACGTTTTGAAGAGCATCAGGTAGCGCATAGCGGCATCGCCCAAAGAGCCGGACGTGACATATTGGCGTTCGAAGATCATGAAGGACAGCGCCTTGTGCTGATTGCTGATGAGAAAGGCAAAGGTTATGGTCTGCCTGTTAAACAAAGCGGCATTCCGGAAGAATTTTCATTTCGCGGGTTAGGGCCTGTTGAATTGACAGTGCCGTACGCTGAACCAACATTACATGTATTAACCAATATTCTTGGGTTTACAGAGGTCAGCCGAGAGCCGGTTGAAGGACAGGGAACAGCGGTCATTTTAGAATCTGGAGAAGGCGGTGCGGCCACGGAAATCCATTTAATTGAAAGAAATGATCTTCCGCGCGAACGTCAAGGAAAAGGAAGTGTCCATCATGTCGCATTTCGCGTGAGAGACGAAGAAGAGCTTGCCGGATGGCACCGCATCATCAGCCGGGAAGGCTTTAGCAACTCAGGCATCGTTGAGCGCTACTATTTCAAGGCGCTGTATTTCAGAGAACCGAACGGCATTCTGTTTGAATTATCTACAGACGGTCCGGGCTTTATGGTTGATGAAGAAATTGATGAGCTTGGCCAAACCATCGCTCTTCCGCCATATCTTGAGCATAGAAGAGAGGAAATCGAAGCAAGACTGAAGCCGATTCAATAACGATATATTGTGATTCTTTGCCTTCCGGCGTCACCGGAAGGCTATTTTTGTTCAAAAACGGCTTACATATGGATGATTAGGTACAAAATATCAGATTTAGATCAGGATAAAGACCCGAAAACTTTTGCTTTTATGGACTGATCGTATGAATTGGTTTTGGCAAAAATATTGCCTTTGTTTATTAATAGTTTTTTCATATTTGCTTGTTACACTATTTCAAAGTTAGACGAAAAGGAGTGAGACACACGTGGAAAAGAAAAAACGCGAGCTGGACATCTTCCTGATTCTCATTTTGCTCGCATCTGCATTTTTAAATATCTATAACATCTGGAATGATGATACGGTGAATCCTTATTACACCGCTGCAGTCACAAGTATGATGCAAAGCTTTCATAATTTTTTCTATGCCTCATTCGATGCGGCAGGGTTTATAACGGTTGATAAACCGCCTGTTACGTTCCAGATACAAACCATCAGCGCACTTATATTCGGTATGCACGGCTGGAGCGTCATCCTGCCTCAGGCACTTGCTGGTGTAGGTTCTGTCCTTTTAATGTATCTGTTAATAAAACCGACATTCGGTAAGACGGCAGCAAGAATCGCCTCTTTCATCATGGCATGTACACCGATTGCGGTGGCTGTGGCCCGGACAAACAATGTTGATGCATTACTGGTATTTTTCTTATTGCTGGCTACATGGCTTCTCTTTAAAGCCATCAGAAAAGGAAAGCTGATCTGGCTGTTAGCAGCATTTTTCGTCGTTGGTGCAGGTTTCAACACAAAAATGCTTCAAGCTTATATGATTTTACCGGCTTTCTTATTGTTCTACCTGATTGCGGCAAATGCCACAATCAAGAGAAAAATCATTTCATTAGGAAGCGCATTAGTCGTATTAGCGGCAGTTTCGTTATCATGGCCGCTCATCGTTGACAATATCCCTGCCAGCAAACGCCCTTATGTCGGAAGCAGCCAGACCAACTCTGTTTTGGAATTGGCTTTCGGATACAACGGAATTCAGCGGCTGACAGGACAAAATTCCGGCGGCGGTCAGGGCGGGTCAAGCAAAGACGCAGCAAAAGAAATGCCTTCTTCGGAGAACAGTTCATCTGACGCTCAGGCACCGCCTAATCAGTCATCAAGCAGCAGCTCATCAAACGATGACAAATCTGCAAATGGCAATATGACGGCACCGCCATCCAATGGGGAAATGCCAAGCGGCGGTCAAGGAGGCCCTCCAAACGGCGGAGGAGATGGCGGACAAGGCGGACCTGGCGGCGACGGAGGTAAGGGCGGTTCAGGCGGATCGAAAATGCAATCAGGTACAGGAATGTTCGGAACGGGAACACCTGGCCCGCTTCGGCTCTTCCAACAAGAACTATCTGATCAAATCAGCTGGCTGCTGCCATTTGCGCTTTTTGGAATTGCAGGCTTGCTGATTGCAGGCGCGCGAGAAAGAAGAAGATTATCTGTTGATCAGAAGGAGACGGTGTTCTGGGTTGCATGGCTTGTGCCGATTGCCGGATTCTTCAGCGTAGCAGAATTTTTCCATCATTATTATCTCATTATGCTGGCGCCGCCGATTGCTGCACTTATCGGAGCTGGATGGGTTGCGCTCGTTCAGTTATACCGAAACCATACAGGCTGGAAGTCTTGGCTTTTGCCGGCGGCGATGATTGCCACAACAGGATTTGAATTGTTTATTCTGAGAAACTACAACGATCAAATCGGTGTTGGATGGAGTATCGGCGTAGGGGTTATCGGTGCGTTATCTGCCATTGCTCTTTTGATTTTTAAACAGCGCCAAAAACCGCTCACATATTATATATCACTTGCAGGTCTTCTCGTATTGCTTGTGATGCCGATTTATTGGGCAAGCACACCTCTCCTGTACGGAGGAAACAGCTCTCTTCCTGAAACAGGGCCGCAGCTCTCTTCAAGCAGCGGAAAAGGCATGGGAATGAACGAGTCGAGTGTAAATGAAAAATTAATTGAGTATTTAGAAGAAAACAACTCCGGAGCGGAATATTTATTCGCCACAACTGATTCAAACACAGCGGCTCCGTATATCATCAAAACGAAAAAGGCCGTCATGACGATCGGCGGATTCAGCGGTTCTGACCCGGCCATCACGCTGACTCAATTTAAAAAGCTCGTAAAAGAAGGAAAAGTGAAATACTTCTTGGCTTCAGGAATGGGGAAAGGCGGAAACAATGAAATTGTCGAATGGGTTCAAGAAAACGGCAAGAAAGTTTCTTCTGATAAATGGCAGTCAAGCGCTGATCAGCAGACATCATCTGATCAGACTGATTCATCAGGTACGTCAAGCGAGAGCAACGCTTCAGGCCAAACCGGCAAAATGGGCGGCGGGCCTGGCGGAATGAACCAGTCAGCTGCATTATACGAACTACATGCTGATGAATAGGAGGAAAAAAACATGAGCAGACATATTCAATATTCAATTGTGGTACCTGTGTATAATGAAGAGCTTGTCATTCATGAAACCTATCAGCGCTTAAAAGAGGTCATGGATCAAACGAAGGAAAACTATGAGCTGCTATTTGTCAATGACGGCAGCAAAGATCGCAGTATTGAGATTTTAAGAGAACACAGTCTGATTGATCCGAGAGTGAAAATCATTGATTTTTCCAGGAATTTTGGGCACCAGATCGCGATTACAGCGGGAATGGATTATGCACAGGGGAATGCAATCGCCGTCATTGACGCCGATCTGCAGGACCCTCCTGAGTTAATTTTAGACATGATTGAAAAGTGGAAGGAAGGCTATGAGGTCGTATACGCCGTACGGACAAAACGAAAAGGGGAAACCTTTTTCAAAAAACAGACAGCGGCCATGTTTTACCGGCTTCTCAGCAGCATGACAGATATTGATATCCCGATTGACACCGGGGATTTCCGTCTCATGGACAGAAAAGTCTGTGATGAAATGAAAAAATTAAAGGAAAAAAACCCTTTTGTCCGAGGACTCGTCAGCTGGGTAGGCTTCAAACAAACGGCAGTTGAGTATGTACGTGATGAAAGGCTTGCCGGAGAAACGAAATACCCGCTTAAGAAAATGCTGAAGCTTTCAATGGACGGCATTACGACATTTTCACATAAACCGCTGAAGCTGGCAAGCTATGTCGGGGTCTTAATGTCAGGCGCAGGATTTCTGTATATGTTTATCGTACTGTATTTGAAGCTGTTCACCGACAGCACCATTACCGGCTGGTCATCGCTTATCGTCATCCAGCTCCTGTTCAGCGGCATCGTACTTCTGATACTGGGCATGATTGGTGAATATATCGGCAGAATCTATGATGAAGCCAAAGACCGGCCGCTTTACATCGTACAGAAATCGTACGGGATTGAAAATAAAAGACTCTATAGAGACCAGCATATGTCCTAACCTGAACCCCTGTCCATTACGGACAGGGGTTTTTTATGTTCTGCATGATGATCAAAGTGAAAGATGCTGATATGGATGGTAGAAGAAGAGAAGAAGGGACTGTGAACTTGCACTGCGGTTCAGGCGAGCTGAAATAAAAACGGCAACGCCTAAAAGCTTTCGTCTTAGGCGCTACTGAAATCAGCTGTTAGATTGAGGGTTTTTTAAGAAACGCATAATCACAGCAGTGCCTGTTATGTTTAATAGAATACTGGTCCCCAGTGTAACTCCCCATGCCAATGTTGATGCAGGAAGGAGAAAGCTCAGCATCAGAAAAGCCAATCCTGCGCAAATTATGCTCAATCCTACGGTTTTCATGTCATTCCTCCTTTTTAAACAATGCTTCAAGCATCTGATTAGAATGATGTCAGCCTGTATCATATACGGGTGTCTCGGCAGAAAGTTTCGTAGAGTGTATAGGTCTTTTATCTAATAAAAAGCCTCAGGCAGCTTTTGCGGCCTGAGGCGCTTTTCTTAAGAAGGTGTTTCTTCTTTTTGATCGAGTTTGATTTTTTTCGTCATTTCTTTTCCGTTTCTGAGAATTTTCACTTCGACGGTGTCGCCGATGTTTGCGTCTTTATATAGGATATTGCGCAATTCGCTGCCTGTATTGATTTCTTTGCCCTTAAGGCCGATGATAATATCCTCTGCTTTTAATCCAGCCTTTTCAGCAGGAGAGCCGGAAGCGACCTCGCGGATATATACGCCCTTATTCAGCTGGCTGCCGAACAGGCCGAGTGTGCCTTCCTGATAGTTTTGCGGCACTTGTTCTAAATCAAGCATGCTGACACCGATATACGGACGTTCAATTTGCCCTTTAGACAGCAATTCTTCAGCTATCGGTTTTACATCATTGCTTGGAATGGCAAATCCGATGCCCTCAACATCATCTTCACTGATTTTCATACTGTTAATGCCGACAATTTTGCCGTCTGTATTTAACAATGGACCGCCGCTGTTACCCGGGTTAATCGCGGCATCAGTTTGAATCACGTTAATGCTTGTTTGACCGGCTGAGGTTGACATTGAAACTGTTCTATCCACGCCGCTTACAATTCCCTGTGTTACTGTGCGAGACAGGTCTTTTCCGAGCGGATCTCCAATCGCAATGACGGTTTCGCCTGTTCTGAGATCTGATGAATCACCGAAGTTTGCTACCTTTGTTACGTGGTCATCACTGATTTGAAGAACAGCTAAATCTGTTAAAGAGTCACTGCCTACGAGCTTAGCTGTCACATCAGTGCCGTCGTATAAAGACACCTTGAGTGAAGTTGCGCCTTCTACAACGTGGTTATTCGTAATAATATAAGCCTTGCCGTTCTCTTTTTTGAAAATGACACCCGATCCTGAGCCGCTTTCTGTATCTTCACTTGAATCAGAGCTGGAACCGGAAGAGCCAAACAAAGAGCTGTTTGACTGAGCCTGAAGGTTTGTGATGCCGACAATCGCCGGTGAAAGATCTTCCACCATATCTGAGATTTTAGAAGAATCCTCGCTCTTAAATGCAGATGAGCTTGTCGAGCTTTTGCTTGATTCAGAGGATGTGCTTTTAGCTGTAACAGATTGAGTTTGCTGCTGGCTGGACGTCTGTTTCGGTGCGTCCTGAGAATCGTGGTCGCCAAGCGGTGTGAACGTATAAATGCCAAGGGCGAGACTTCCGCCGATGACTCCGCCAAGCAGCGGCCTGAACCATCCGAATCCGCGTTTTTTCTTCTCTTGATCATGAATCACATTGCGGGCTGAGTAAGACGGGTTTTGATCATTCTCTTTCGTTAAAAAAACCTCATTCTCTTGTCCTTCTGTTCTATTTTCGTCACGATAGTTATCCATCATGTTCACTCCGTTTCTCTCTATTTTCAACTCATTACATTTTGATTATGGCAGTTTTATGACTTGAGTTTATCATAAACAAAAACTGTGGGATAAAAATGAAAACATTATGGGAAATTGTGAAAAAGTGCGAAAAACGGTACACTTTATAAGGAATATTGTACATGAAAGGGCTGAAACGATGGAGTCAATCGGATTGATAGGATATGGCAGCATGGCGGATATGATCGCCAGGCAGCTGTTGAAGCATAAACAAGTAGAGGAAAATGAGCTGTTTGTTGAGACAAGAACTAAGGGAGAGCGGCTTCAGGCTTTGCTCGCTGATTATCCAGACGTTTCGGCAAAACCGCTTGAGATATGGGCGGAAAAGTGCGCCTTGATCTTTATATGTGTCCCGCCGCTCCATGTCATTGAAACAGTACGCCGGCTTCACCCGTATGTGAACCGGAATACTCATATTGTATCCATTGCGGCTGGTGTGCCTCTACGGCTTTTAGAGGCTGAAACGGCAGCTGGAATATCACGGTTGATTCCGGCCATTACATCTGAAGCGGAAGCCGGCATCTCACTGGTTGTTCACAGTGAAGCACTGGCGGCACAGAAGAAAGAACGTTTGTATGAATTGTTATCGGCTTTCAGCAGTGTGCGAGAATTAAAAGAATCAAATTTGGATGCCGCCAGTAATCTGACGAGCTCTGCTCCGGGCTTCATCGCCGCAGTGTTTGAAGAATTAGCGCTGTCGGCTGTGAGAAACAGCGGCCTGACAAAAGAAGAAGCCTTTGATTTCCTGATACACTCACTGTATGGGACAGGCAAGCTGCTGATCGAAAAGAAGATGTCCTTTGAGGAGACGCTGAACCGTGTTGCAACGAAAGGCGGAATTACAGGGGAGGGAGCGGCGGTGATACGTGCCTCTGTGCCGCATGTTTTTGATCAAGTATTTGAAAAAACACTCGAAAAATATGAGCAGCTGACAGAACAGGCAGCAAAAGAAACATGAATCCTTGAAAGAGGATTCTTTTTTATCTCTGAACGTTAGTGATTTTTCCCAGCTATATTGCATTTTTCCTCTTTTTTTAATATAATCTGTTAGAATATTCATAATTTAGTAAAAAAGGAGGAGCGTTATGAAACTGTACATGTCAGTAGATATGGAGGGTATTTCAGGTCTTCCGGATGATACCTTTGTTGATTCCGGCAAGCGTAATTATGAACGCGGACGGCTGATCATGACCGATGAAGCAAACTACTGTATTACCGAAGCGTTTAACAGCGGGTGTACGGAGGTGCTGGTGAATGACAGCCATTCGAAAATGAATAATCTGATGATTGAAAAGCTTCATCCCGAGGCAGATTTGATCTCCGGCGATGTTAAACCATTTTCAATGGTGCAGGGGCTAGATGATACTTTCACGGGTGCTTTGTTTCTCGGTTATCACGCAAGAGCCTCAACTCCCGGTGTCATGTCTCATAGCATGATTTTCGGTGTCCGTCATTTTTACATAAATGATCAGCCTGTCGGTGAGCTTGGATTAAATGCTTACGTTGCCGGTTATTACGATGTCCCGGTAATAATGGTAGCCGGTGATGACCGGGCGGCCAAAGAAGCTGAAGAGCTCATCCCGAATGTCACGACAGCTGCTGTTAAACAAACGATTTCAAGGTCTGCAGTCAAATGTCTGTCGCCTGCGAAAGCCGGCCGGCTGCTGACAGAAAAAACCGCATATGCCTTGCAGAACAAAGATAAAGTTAAACCGCTTACACCGCCTGACAGGCCTGTATTAAGCATTGAATTTGCCAATTACGGCCAAGCTGAGTGGGCTCATCTAATGCCGGGTACAGAAATCAAACCGGGAACCACAACCGTTCAATTTCAGGCGAAGGATATGCTTGAAGCCTATCAGGCTATGCTTGTCATGACTGAACTGGCAATGCGAACATCATTCTGCTAAAGGGGTGTTAAGGCTTTGGCAAGATATATAATGAAGCGTTTTTGGGCAATGGCAGCTACGATTTTGGTCATTACCACCCTGACTTTCGTTCTGATGAAGGTCATTCCCGGATCTCCTTTTAATGAGGAGAGGGGCACAAATGAAGCGGTTCAAAGAAATCTCGAAGCCTACTATCACTTAGACGATCCTCTCATTATCCAATACATCATCTATCTAAAATCCATCATTACATTCGATTTTGGCCCTTCTATTAAAAAACCGTCAGACAGCGTAAATGATATGCTGGAACGCGGATTTCCCGTTTCCTTTGAACTTGGGATGGCAGCGATTGTCATTGCTGTGATCTCAGGGCTGATACTTGGCGTAACTGCCGCGCTGCGCCGCAACGGCTTTTTGGACTACGCTGCGATGAGCCTCGCGGTACTCGGCATTTCCATCCCGAATTTCATTATGGCGACGTTGCTTATTCAGCAGTTTGCCGTCAATTTTAAACTATTTCCCGCCGCTACGTGGACGAGCCCGATCCATATGGTGCTTCCGACCGCAGCGCTTGCAGTTGGACCGATGGCGATTATCGCCAGGCTGACAAGATCAAGCATGATCGAAGTCCTGACACAGGATTATATCCGCACAGCGAAAGCAAAAGGGCTGTCTCCGCTCAAAATTATCGTAAAACACGCACTCAGAAACGCGCTCATGCCCGTCATTACCGTACTGGGAACTCTCGTTGCCAGCATTTTAACAGGAAGTTTTGTGATTGAAAAAATCTTTGCCATTCCCGGAATGGGAAAATATTTTGTCGAAAGCATTAATCAGCGGGACTATCCCGTGATTATGGGAACGACCGTTTTTTACAGCGTCATTTTGATCGTAATGCTGTTTTTGGTCGACTTTGCCTACGGTCTGCTGGACCCGCGCATTAAACTGCATAAGAAAGGGTGAAGCGTATGAATCTCCCTGTACAAACAGATGAACGCCAGCCGCAGCAGCACGCTCAGGTGCCGGACGAATGGTTTGTTTCGAATCAGGAAAAGACCCAAGAGACCGATTCAGTCAAACGGCCGAGTTTATCCTATGCGCAGGATGCCTGGAGAAGGCTGAAAAAAAATAAACTAGCGATGGCCGGGCTTTTTATTCTTTTATTTCTATTTGTGATGGCAGCAATTGGTCCTTTTTTATCTCCTCACAGTGTCGAGCGCCAATCGCTGACAGAACAAAATCTTCCGCCTTCTGCAGATCATTGGTTCGGTACCGATGAGCTTGGCCGGGACGTGTTTACACGAACATGGTACGGAGCGAGGATTTCGTTATTTGTCGGAGTGATGGCTGCACTGATTGATTTTTTGATCGGTGTCATTTACGGAGGCATTGCCGGCTATAAAGGCGGCAGAACAGACAGTGTCATGATGCGGATTATTGAAGTGCTGTACGGGCTGCCGTATCTTCTTGTTGTCATTTTGCTGATGGTCTTGATGGGTCCGGGGCTCGGCACCATTATCGTAGCGCTGACTGTTACGGGATGGGTCGGCATGGCGAGAATTGTAAGAGGCCAAGTGCTGCAAATAAAAAATTACGAGTATGTGCTCGCTTCGAAAACCTTTGGTGCGAAAACCTTTCGCATCATCCGCAAAAATTTGCTGCCGAATACAATGGGCGCGATCATCGTACAAATGACTTTAACTGTACCTACCGCCATATTCGCAGAATCATTTTTGAGCTTTCTCGGTCTCGGCATTCAAGCGCCGTTTGCCAGCTGGGGTGTGATGGCGAATGACGGCCTGCCGACCATTTTGTCCGGGCATTGGTGGCGCCTGTTCTTTCCTGCCTTTTTCATCTCGTTAACGATGTACGCGTTTAATGTGCTGGGGGACGGATTGCAGGATGCACTGGACCCTAAGCTAAGGAGGTAGCTGTATGGAGAAAGTTCTGTCAGTCAATGATTTGCACGTTTCTTTTACGACTTACGGCGGGACGGTTCAGGCGGTCAGAGGCGTGAGCTTCGATTTGTACAAAGGCGAAACCTTTGCCATTGTCGGTGAATCGGGCTGCGGCAAGAGCGTCACCTCTCAAAGCATTATGGGACTGCTCCCGCCCTATTCAGCGAAGGTGACAGACGGCAGCATTTTATTTAAAAACAAAGACCTTTGCCGTCTCTCTGACAGAGAAATGAGGAGCATAAGGGGCGCGGACATTTCAATGATTTTTCAAGACCCGATGACGGCGCTAAACCCGACGCTGACTGTCGGCGACCAGCTGGCGGAAGCGCTTCTTCGTCACAAAAGGATGACGAAAAAGGCGGCTGAGAAAGAGGTTCTGTCCATGCTTGCATTGGTCGGCATTCCGGATCCTGAAGCACGCCTGAAGCAGTACCCCCATCAATTCAGCGGCGGCATGAGACAGCGGATTGTCATTGCTATGGCGCTGATCTGCGAGCCTGATATTTTAATAGCGGATGAACCGACAACTGCCCTTGACGTCACCATACAGGCGCAAATACTGGAACTATTTAAAGAGATTCAGCGAAAAACAAAGGTTTCTGTCATTTTGATCACACACGATTTAGGCGTGGTTGCCCAGGTTGCTGACAGGGTGGCTGTTATGTATGCCGGAAAAATAGCGGAAATTGGCACGAGAAAAGATATATTTTACAAGCCGCAGCACCCTTATACAAAAGGGCTGCTGAATTCTGTCCCGCGGCTGGATCTTGAGGGCGCGGAGCTGATTCCGATTGACGGCACGCCGCCGGATTTATTTTCACCGCCGCCGGGCTGCCCATTTGCCGCCCGCTGTCCGAGCAGAATGATCGTGTGTGACAGGGTATACCCTTATCACACTGTTCGATCCGGCACGCACGCTGTACACTGCTGGCTTCAGGATAAACGGGCTGAGCATGCGGTGCTGCCGGGAGCGAAGGATGAATAACGAAAAAGGGGGAAGAGGATGAAGAGAGTGAAGAAGCTATGGGGAATGGGCCTTGCACTGGGACTTTCATTTGCGCTGATGGGATGTACAGCTAATGAGCAGGCTGGAAAAGAAAGCGGAGAAGATAAGGCAAAGACAAGCGGAGAAAAGGTACTGTACTTAAATAATGAAAATGAACCGACCTCGTTTGATCCGCCGATCGGTTTTAATAACGTGTCTTGGCAGCCGTTAAATAACATCATGGAAGGGTTAACGCGCCTCGGCAAAGACAATGAACCGGAGCCGGCGATGGCAGAGAAGTGGTCTGTGTCGAAAGACAAGAAAACGTACACATTTACGATTCGGGAAAATGCGAAATGGACGAACGGAGACCCTGTGACAGCCGGAGATTTTGAATACGCTTGGAAACGGATGCTTGACCCGAAAACAGGAGCTTCTTCCGCGTTTCTCGGCTATTTTATTGAAGGCGGCGAAGCCTATAACAGCGGAAAAGGGAAAAGAGACGATGTGAAGGTGACGGCAAAGGATGATCACACCCTTGAAGTGACGCTTGCCGCACCGCAAAAATATTTCCTGAGCGTGGTGTCAAACCCGGCGTATTTTCCGGTTAACGAAAAAGTCGACAAAGAAAATCCAAAGTGGTTTGCTGAAGCCGATACATTTGTCGGAAACGGCCCGTTTAAACTGTCAGAATGGAAGCATGATGACAGCATCACAATGGAAAAAAGCGATACGTACTGGGATAAAGAAACCGTGAAGCTTGACAAAGTGAAATGGGCAATGGTGAGTGACAGAAATACAGATTACCAAATGTTCCAGTCCGGTGAATTGGACACCGCATACGTACCGGCTGAGCTAAGTGACCAGCTGCTGGATCAAGACAACGTGCACATCGTTGATCAGGCGGGTTTATACTTTTACCGCTTTAATGTCAATATGGAGCCGTTTCAAAATGAAAACATCAGAAAAGCTTTCGCAATGGCTGTTGATCAGAAGGAAATCGTAAAATACGTCACGAAAAACAATGAAAAACCGGCACACGCTTTTGTTTCGCCCGGGTTTACACAGCCTGACGGCAAGGATTTCCGGGAAGCGGGCGGAGACCTGATCACACCAAATGGAAACAAAGCGAAGCAGCTGTTGGAAAAAGGAATGAAGGAAGAGAAGTATGACAAGCTGCCTGCGATCATGCTTACTTACAGTACGAAACCGGAGCATAAAAAGATTGCTGAAGCCATCCAGCAAAAATTGAAAAATACCCTTGGCGTCGATGTGAAGCTGGCCAATATGGAGTGGAACGTGTTTTTAGAGGAGCAAAAAGCGCTTAAGTTTCAATTCTCACAAAGCTCATTTCTGCCTGACTATGCGGACCCTATCAGTTTTCTGGAAGCCTTCCAAACAGGAAATTCAATGAACCGCACAGGCTGGACCAACAAAGAATATGATCAGCTGATGAAACAGGCGAAAAATGAAGCGGATGAAAAAACGCGTTTTTCACTCATGCATAAGGCGGAAAAGCTTCTCATCAATGAAGCGCCGATCATTCCGGTGTATTTCTATAATCAGGTCAATCTGCAAAACGAACATGTAAAGGACATCGTCCGGCACCCTGTCGGCTACATCGATTTAAAATGGGCCGATAAAAACTAACGCGGCGATTGAGAAAATACTGCTCTCTTTATGTGAAGGAGCGGTATTTTTTCTCTTATTTTCACGTATACGTAGGGTGCAGAGCAAATGAAGGGAGCTGATCGGAGTTGAATCACAAGCCGAACGCACTGAAAAAAGGCGATACAGTCGGTGTCATCGCACCTGCAAGCCCGCCTGATCCGAAAAAGCTTGAAACGGCGCTTTTGTTTTTAGAGGAGCTCGGTCTTCAGGTAAAGCTGGGCAAGGCGCTGAAAAACCAGCACGGCTATTTAGCGGGACAGGATGATGAGCGGCTGGCTGATCTGCACGAGATGTTCAAAGACCAGGAGGTGAAAGCGGTGCTGTGCGCATGCGGAGGCTTTGGCACGGGACGGATCGCTTCAGGCATTGATTACAGCTTGCTCCGCAAACATCCTAAAATCTTTTGGGGATACAGTGATATTACGTTTTTACATACCGCCATCCATCAAAACACAGGCCTCGTCACTTTTCACGGGCCGATGCTCAGCTCAGATATAGGCCTGGAAGACGTTCATCCCCTGACAAAAGCGTCGTATGAGCAGCTGTTTCAAGAGACAGTATTCACCTATACAGAAAAGCTTTCTCCGCTGACGGTGCTTGTTCCGGGAAAAGCGGAAGGAGAGCTTGTCGGCGGCAATCTTTCCTTGCTGTCATCGACACTCGGCACGCCGTTTGAAATTGATACGAGGGGAAAGCTCCTGTTTATTGAAGATATTGATGAAGAGCCGTATCAAATTGACCGGATGCTGAATCAGCTGAAAATGGCAGGGAAGCTGGCGGACGCAGCCGGTATTCTTGTTTGTGATTTTCATAACTGCATCCCGGTGAAGCGGGAGAAATCTTTGACACTTGAGCAGGTGCTCGAAGACTATATTGTGTCCGCCGGAAGGCCTGCTCTTAGAGGGTTTAAGATCGGCCACTGTTCGCCGAGTATTGCCGTTCCGATCGGTGCGCACGCTGCCATGGATACAGCCGAAAAAACGGTCGTCATTGAGGCGGGCGTTTCTGAAGGGGCGCTTTGAGTATGAAGATCACAAAAATAGACACGAAACGGGTCGCCGTGCCGCTGACAAAGCCGTTTAAAACGGCGCTTCGCACAGTGTATACGGCCGAATCTGTTATCGTAACGATCACTTATGATAATGGCGCAATCGGATGGGGAGAAGCGCCTCCGACGATTGTGATTACCGGAGACAGCATGGACAGTATTGAAAGTGCGATTCACAATGTCTTAAAGCCGGCACTGCTTGGAAGAAGACTGTCCGGCTGCGAGGCCATTCTGCATGACATCCAGCATCTTCTGGAAGGGAATCAAAGCGCAAAAGCAGCTGTAGAAATGGCTGTATACGACGGCTGGGCGCAGATGAGCGGACAGCCGCTTTACCAAATGCTCGGCGGGTATCGAAGCACACTTGAAACGGACTACACCGTCAGTGTGAACTCGCCTGAAGAGATGGCGGCGGATGCAGAGAGCTTTCTTAAACAAGGCTTTCAAACGCTAAAAATAAAGGTTGGCAGAGATGACATTGAGACAGATATCTCCCGTATTCAAGAAATCAGAAAGCGTGTCGGGCCTGGGGTAAAGCTGCGTTTGGATGCCAATCAGGGATGGGTGCCGAAAGAAGCGGTAACGGCCATTCGGAAAATGGAGGATGCCGGCCTGGACATTGAGCTTGTCGAGCAGCCTGTCCATAAGGATGATCTTGCCGGGCTCAAGAAAGTTACGGATGCAACGGACACTCCAATCATGGCTGATGAAAGTGTATTTACTCCGCGACAGGCATTCGAAGCCCTTCAAACCCGCAGCGCCGATCTGATCAATATTAAATTGATGAAGGCAGGAGGAATCAGCGGTGCAGAGAAAATCAATGCCATGGCTGAGATTTGCGGGGTGGAGTGCATGGTCGGCAGCATGATCGAAACAAAGCTCGGCATAACAGCTGCGGCGCATTTCGCGGCAAGCAAAAAAAACATTACCCGCTTTGATTTCGACGCCCCGCTCATGCTGAAAACGGATTTGATCAAGGGCGGGATTATTTACAGCGGCAGCACGATTACGATGCCTGACAAACCTGGTCTTGGCATTACCGGAGTCGCGTATCAGAAAGGAGGGATGGAGACATGAACCATACTGTTATATCAGCAGTTGCCAACATATGGACAGCACCTGATACTCCTCGTCCATTTGATCACACCATGCTTGATCCGACCGTGTCGATCAGAGAATGGCTGAAGAGCATGACCTATGATCAGCGGCTTGGGTTATGTACAGATAATGTGATCCAGACGCAGGTTCTCTTTGGTGAGGAGGTGCTGGTCACGGCAGAACAGGATGAATGGGTGTCTGTCGTTGTGCCCGGCCAGTCATCCCGCAAGGATAAACGCGGTTATCCGGGCTGGATGAAAAAGAACCAGCTGAAAAACACAAATCTCCCACAATCGAATCACACCGTGGCGATCACTAAACCAACAGCTTTTTTGTATGGGGATACCGGAGATAAGGAAATTGAACTGAGCTTCTTAACTGCTCTGCCGCTGATTGAAGAAGAGAATGGCTTTTTCAAGGTAGCGACTCCTTTTGGAGATAGGCTCCTGCGACAAACTGATGCGGCGCTTGTTCAGAATAAGAAAGGAACGGCGGAAGACATCATTCAGACAGGGGCAAGTTTTCTCGGGCTTCCTTATTTATGGGGAGGTATAAGCGGGTTTGGATTTGACTGCTCTGGTTTTATGTACAGCGTATTTAAAGCAAATGGATACAGGATTCCCCGTGATGCGGGAGACCAGGCGAAAACAGGGAAGGAAGTGCCGCTTCACGACATCGGTGCAGGTGATCTGCTGTTTTATGCATATGAGGAAGGAAATGGAGCAATTCATCATGTAGGTCTGTCCATAGGAGACGGAAAAATGCTCCATTCTCCTAAAACAGGGAAATCGATCGAAATTATCACGCTGAAAGATACAGGATATGAAAAAGAGCTTTGTGCGGCACGCCGCTGTTTTTCAGAATGAGGAGGGAGACACATGACACCACTGCTAGAGGTCAGTCAGCTGAAAATGCATTTTGATGCAGGGAAAAAGCGAACAGTCAAAGCGGTCGACGGGGTAACCTTCCAGATTCATGAGGGGGAGACGTTCGGGCTTGTCGGAGAATCCGGCTGCGGGAAATCAACCTTGGGAAGAGTGCTGATGCGTCTTTACCATCCCACAGAAGGAAGCGTCAAATACCGCGGAACAAATCTTCACGCCCTCAGTGAGAAAGAGCAGTTTGCCTATAACCGCAAACTGCAGATGATTTTTCAGGACCCTTATGCATCGCTCAATCCGCGGATGACCGTTCGAGAAATCATTCTAGAGCCGATGGAAATTCACAATCTTTACAATACCCATAAAGCGCGGCTTCTCGTTGTGGACGAGCTGCTTGAGGCAGTGGGGCTTCACCCGGATTTCGGCAGCCGTTACCCGCATGAATTCAGCGGCGGTCAAAGGCAGAGAATCGGGATTGCCAGAGCGCTTTCATTGAATCCGGAGTTTATCGTAGCGGACGAACCGATTTCTGCGCTTGATGTGTCGGTTCAGGCGCAAGTGGTCAACCTGCTGAAGCGGCTTCAAAAAGAAAAAGGGCTCACATTTCTGTTTATTGCCCATGATTTATCGATGGTAAAGCATATCAGCGACAGGATCGGCGTTATGTACTTAGGCCACATGATGGAAATTACAGATAGCGGCACATTGTATCGTGAACCGCTGCACCCGTATACGAAGGCGCTGCTGTCCTCGATTCCGATTCCGGACCCCGAATTAGAGGACAAGCGTGAGCGCATCATTTTAAAAGGGGAGCTGCCGAGTCCGGTACATCCGCCGAGCGGCTGTGTGTTTCGGACGCGCTGCCCGGAGGCGATGCCTGAATGCGGGGAATCACGCCCTTTGCTTCAAGAAATCGAAGCCGGCCGTTTCGTTGCCTGCCATTTATATCGAAATGCTGAAACGAAAGAAAAGGTGAGATAAACAAAAAGCTGGCTCCGTTGTTGGGAGCCAGCTTTCATTTATCATTGCTGTAAAAATTTCACGCACACTGGATAAGGGACAGAAACGGTTGAAGGAAGCAGCGTCAGTCGGCCTGTCTCTGTGTCTCTTTCAAACAATACGAGATTGCCTGTTTCTTCATTTGAAGCAACGAGGAAGGTCTCCGTTGGATCCAGCACAAAGTCACGAGGCCAGTTTCCTTCAGTCGATACTCTTTCCACAAATGCCAGCTCGCCTGAATATTGATTTACTTCAAACACAGCGATGCTGTCATGGCCGCGGTTTGCAACGTAAACAAAACGCCCATCCTGAGTGACGTGAATGGCGCTTCCCTGGCTGTTATCTGTGAAATCATCAGGGATGGCAGAGACGACTTGAAGTTCTCTGAATTCGCCGGCTGTCGGATTGTATTCAAGCGCAATGACTTCATTGCTTAATTCTGTCATGACATATGCGTATTTTTCTTTCGGGTGAAAAGCGATATGGCGAGGGCCTGCACCGGGAGCAAAGGAATGGCTTCCGGATTCAGTCAATTCACCGTCTTTCAGCTTATAGGTGTACAGCTTATCTGTTCCTAAGTCAACCGCTACGACGTAATTATGTTCAGGTGTAAAGCCCGCATAGTGTGTATGCGGCTTTTCCTGTCTTTCATGCGGACCCTTTCCTGTATGGGCGGCTTCAGAAGCGGGAGATTGCAAACCTCCGTCTTGTTGAACCGGAAAAGCGTGCACCTTCCCGCTGTGATAGTTGGCTGTCAATACGAATTGCTGATGATCATCGACACTCACGTGACATGGCGATGGGCCATCGATTAACTGATGATTCAGAAATGTTAATTCGCCGCTGTTTTTATCGATTTTATAGGCAGCAATACCGCCTTTACCGTCTGCTTTTTCAATTGAATAAAGAATCGTGTTGTCTTTATTCGGCGTCACATATGTGGGGTTTCCCAGCTTTGCGGCAAGTTTTGGCTCGCTGAGTGTTTTTTTCTCAGTATCCAGCTCGAATGAATAAATGCCTTCACTTCCGCCTTTTGTATATGTTCCGACATATCCTATGTACTTTGTCATGCGATTTCCCCCTTAAAAATGATGTCATCTCTATATTAACGTATCTTAAAGAAATACGCTGTTCAAAACATGAAAAAGGGGAATATTCTTCATTCGCCTCGAATGAGCGGCATCGTACAGCATCTGAAGGAACCGCCTGATTTGATAATTTCTGACAAGTCAATTTCGATGATGTGATAGCCTCTTTTGGATAATTCACGATTCACATGACGATTGCCCGGCAGGCTGATGATGGTCTTTCTGCCGATAGACAGGACGTTTGTGCCAAGTGTAAATTGTTCGTTTTCGGGTACCTCAATGAGATTGTAACGCTCTGCCAGCATATCGACTTCCTGCTGCGGAAGGGCTTCAGGGTAGATTAATGCTTCGCTTTCAGAAATGATATTAAATACGCAGTCCAGATGCAGAAATTTTTCATGGAGCGGAACTGAGATGATGGTATATTCAGGAAGCTCTTCTTGCAGCTGGCCGACCGCTGAGATGTCCGTGCGCTGGCTGATTCCGACATAAACGGTATCGCCATCTATGACGACGTCCCCGCCTTCAATGCTAGTATCCAGCATCCGGGTATAAGGAATCCCTTGATTGTGGAAAAATTCTTTTATCACAGCTTCTTCCCCTTGGCGAATGGGCTCAGTCATGCTGGAAAGAAAGGCTTTTTCCCCGATGACAAAACCGATATCCCGGGTAAATACCTGCTCAGGCAGTCCGTGCTGAACAGGCAAAAGGATGACCTCAATGCTGTGTGACCTGAGCTCTTCTACTAAGCGTTTGTGCTGCTCTTTGGCGGTTTTGACCTGAATATTGTCATCTTCAAAATGTTTTTGGGTTTCATTAATAACGTCCTTAATTGTCATATGCTCGGGTTTGCATAAAATAACTTTCTTCAAGGTGTCATATTCTGTTTGGCATACCGTTTTGTGCTGATGTTTTGGAACGGATACATCCATTTGTTTCTCCTCCTGACCGTGTGAAGAATACGTATATTATTCCCTTGTCAGCCAAATCATTAAACATTTAAGAAAGAAAACCTGACAGACAAATCATTTTAAATTTTAGACAAATGGATGAGAATATTGTTTAATAGGAGAATATGAGTGCATTTACTAATCGATCAGACATCAAAGGGGAGAAAGGTATGGAAGCACAGGAAACAAAATATTGTAAAGAGTCAAAGGTTGTGAAAACCAGCAGGGTATTCCCTCTCGATACGAACAATCATAATACGCTGTTTGGCGGAAAACTGATGAGTTATATCGATGATATTGCCTCTATTTCCGCAGCGCGCCATTGCAGACGTGATACGGTAACGGCTTCGATGGACTCTGTCGATTTTCTGAAACCGATCGGGCAAAGGGAGTCTGTCTGCTTGGAATCATATGTGACTTGGGTCGGCACATCTTCCATGGAGGTGTTTGTGAAAGTCATCAAAGAGCATCTGATGACTGGTGAACGGGAGCTCGCCGCGACATCTTTTTTGACCTTTGTCGCATTAGACTCAAACGGCAAGCCGGTGCCTGTGCCGAGAGTTGTACCGGAAACAGAAGAGGAAATCATGCTGCATAACACAGCGGTTCAGCGTGCCAGTGAACGGAAAAACCGAAAAAAACACAGTCAGGCGCTGGCAAATGCGCTTGGAACAGACAAGCCTTGGTAAAACATGAAACCCAAAACATACGTTGTTTTGGGTTTTTTTGTGCCTTCTATTAATTTGCTGATAATGGTGATCATTACAAAGGTTAGTCCGTTTTTGCTAGGGGATTCTATAAAAAAGCAACAATTGTCACGTTAAATTGATAATTTTGTGACAACTTTATTAAAGATTCATTTTGAATATATCTTTTAAAGGTAAGATCATGTATTTTAAAGATATATTTTAAATACATCTTTTCGGAAGGGTTGTTAAACGATGTTAGATAACAAAACAATCGAAATCATAAAAAGCACTGTACCAGTATTACAGCAGCACGGAGAATCTATTACAGGACGTTTTTACGACCTCATGTTCCAAGATCATCCTGAGCTTTTAAACATTTTTAATCAAACAAATCAAAAGAAAAAAACACAGCGTACCGCTCTGGCAAATGCCGTTATTGCAGCTGCAGCCAATATTGACCAGCTTGGCAATATCATTCCGGTCGTCAAACAAATCGGCCATAAACACCGCAGTATCGGTATTAAGCCTGAACATTATCCGATTGTCGGCAAATATTTGCTGATTGCGATTAAAGATGTTTTGGGAGATGCAGCGACCCCTGACATTATGCAGGCGTGGGAGAAAGCGTATGGAGTTATAGCTGACGCTTTTTTCGGAATTGAAGAAGAAATGTATGAACAAGCGGAACACCAAACTGGCGGATGGAAGGAGTATAAGCCTTTCGTCGTTGCGAAAAAAGTGCGTGAAAGCAAAGAAATAACATCCTTCTATTTGAAACCGGAAGACGGCAAGCCGTTACCTGAATTTCAAGCAGGGCAGTATATCAGCATCAAAGTCCGGATTCCTGATTCTGAATATACGCATATCCGTCAATACAGCTTGTCTGATATGCCGGGAAAAGACTATTATCGAATTTCAGTTAAGAAAGACGGTGCTGTGTCTTCTTATTTACACGAAGGGCTGCATCAGGGGGATTCATTAGAAATCAGCGCACCGGCAGGAGATTTTGTTTTAGATTCTTCATCCCGCAAAGATCTCGTTCTGCTTAGTGCCGGAGTTGGCATCACACCGATGATCAGCATGCTGAAAACGTCTGTTTCCAAACAGCCTGAGCGGCAGATTCTGTTTATCCATGCCGCGAAAAATAGTGAATACCACGCGCTACGCGATGAAGCAGAAGAGGCAGCAGAGCATTCTTCTGTTAAAACGGCATTTGTGTATCGCGAGCCGACAGAAGAAGACCGCGCGGGTGACATTCAATTTCATGAAGGTCAAATTGACCAGCAGTTCCTCAAAAGCCTGATCGCCAATACAGATGCGGATTATTATATTTGCGGTTCACCGTCATTTATCACTCAAATGCATAAGCTTGTATCGGAGCTCGGGTCAGCGCCAGAGTCTATTCATTACGAACTGTTCGGTCCTCAATTAAGCATCGCACAGTCCATTTCTTAATACACGCAGCTCTTCTCTTATATGAGAAGGGCTTTTTTTAGGAAAATAGAAGAAGGCGGACGAGCGCCTTCTTCTACATCCGCACAATGACTGATCCGCCTCCGCTTGAGCATACGCGATTTTGCTGCTCTTGAATCGTTCTCAGCAATTCATTGTTCACCTCGATGGCTCTGATCAAATGCTCCATTTTAAGCTCTAAACCGGCCAGCCTGTCAGCTGTATGGTATGGCTGATAGGCTGCGGATTTTGACTGTATGCTTTCATAGTGCCAATTGGCACTCTTATGCTGATGTTTCATGCTGTCCCTCCAATAACATGACTTTCTACTATGTTATGTGCCTGCATTCTGCACGTTCGCCTATTTGGATGAAGAGGTAAGATATGCATAGCGTTTCAGTTACAGGGAACAATATATTCATTATGACTAGCGGATGGAGGGCAATGATCAGTGTTATGGATGGTATGGGCATTTTTATTCAAGCCTGTTATCGTGTTTTCGATTGCTTATATTTTGTTTCGGCTTGCCGGAAAAAAAGCCGTGTCACAAATGAACAATTTTGATTTGCTTTTGACCTTTGCAATCGGAACCATCATCAGTGAGCCGATCCTCACATCCAAGCTGCCAATGTCTATTTATTACGCAGGCGCCTTTTTATTGCTTTATCTTCTGATGAGCAAGCTTGCTCTTTCTAATAAGTGGAGATGGCTGCTGGTGGTCAGTCCGACAGTGTTAATCCGGAACGGGGATATCGATGAGCGTGGACTCAAAAAAGAGAGACTGACCGTCAATGAGCTGCTCGGAAAACTGAGAGAAAAAGGCTATGCTGATCCGGCTGATATTGATCTTGCCATCATTGAAGAAACGGGAGAAGTAAGCGTGATCCCGACAGAAGAAGCGAGAGCAGTGCAGGTGCGGGATTTGAATATGGAGGCTGAACGGAACTTTATCCCGATTCCCCTCATATTGGACGGTGAGATCCTTGATCACAATTTGAAGTACCTTCAAAAAAACCGAAGCTGGCTGTTTGAAAAGCTTGAGGAAAAAGGACACAGCCCAAAACAGCTGTCTTTGGTCACGCTCGGCACGTTAAATGACCGCGGTGACATCTCACTCGATTTGAATACATCCAACGATGCGCACCATGATCCGTATTTGTACAAGCCTGGGAATAACAATTAAATGTGCTGCCGACATTCTTTCGGCGCTTTTTTGATAGATTAGATTGTGCCTTCTGCAAAGGAAATGTTCCCCCTTACGTCAAAATGTACACATAGGTAAGGAGGGAATGGAACATGAGGGACTTATTCATTAGAAAAGACATGGCGCCGACAGTCAGTCTGCTGTATTCCGCAGTGGAAGAAAACAGCCTCCGTCTGGCATCCATTGTTAGCCGCATGACTCACAGAGAGCTATATTATAAGGGGTGCTGTCAAACAAAAAACAGCACGGCACAGCTGATGCAGCATATCGCAAATGTTGATATCAGATGGGTGTGGCGCATAAAGGAGAATCGGGTCCCAGAACATATTGAAGACATTTACGGCCCGATGACAGATGAAAGCGGACGATTGCCTGAACCAAAGAATCAGCTGGGTTTAGAAGAACTTTTGACAAGACATCAACATGTCATAAACGAGCTGAAATCGGTATGTAAGACCTTGACGGAGAACGATTTGCATCAGACGCTTTCTTACGAGGGTGACAAGGCAACAGTAAGATGGGGGATATGGCATATGGCGGATCATAATCGCTATCATCAAGCTCATATTGAAGCCCTTAAAAAAGAATGGAAGCAGGATATGATCAAAAATGCGCGCTGAAACGAAGCTTGTGACCGAACGGATTCGTTTGCGCTGTATGGAGGACCGGGATCAAGAATCTTTACTTGAGCTTTTCAGCGACCCTGAAGTGATGAAATATTATTCCGGTTTAAAAGATAAACGGCAAACCCGCGAGTGGATTGCTTGGAACAAAAGAAATGAAAAAGGGTACCGGGTCAGTCTCTGGATCGCCGAAGACATACAGACGGGGGATTTTTTAGGCCAATGCGGAATCGTGCCTCAGCAAACCGAAAATGAAACGGCAATGGAAATCGGCTATATGTTTGCCCGCCGGCACTGGGGAAACGGCTATGCGCAAGAAGCGGCCAAAGCCTGCCTGGACTATGGTTTCAAGGAGCGGCAGTACGGCAAAATTGCGGCTTTGATTGACCCGGATAACAAAGCGTCTTTACGGGTGGCAGAGAAAATCGGCATGCTTTACAGCCGGACGATCAGAAAATGGAATAAACCGATCGCTGTGTATGAAAGAAAATCTTACAATTGAAGACAGCGTCGAGGTGTAGTATCATAAGACCAGATAAAGTTTTCTAGGGTTCCGCATGTTCATTGACATGGACTGGTCCGAGAGAAAACACATATGCGCATCATAACAGCGCATATGCACACGGAGGGAAAAAAGCCCGGGAGAGTCAAGCTCATTATGAGTCGACTGTCCGGGGTTTTTTTGTTTTCGGAGAATTTTATTGCATAGATAGAAAGGAATGATGTGATATGAAATGGGGATTGGTTGTGTTAGCCGCCGTATTTGAGGTTGTTTGGGTTGTGGGCTTAAAGCATGCTGACTCAGTCTTAACATGGAGCGGCACTGCCGTCGGTATCATAGTTAGCTTTTATTTGTTAATGAAGGCGACAGCCAGCCTGCCGGTCGGTACCGTATACGCCGTCTTTACAGGTCTTGGCACAGCAGGAACGGTGATGAGTGAAATGTTTCTGTTTCACGAACCGGTCGGATTGCCGAAGCTTTTGTTAATCGGCGTGCTCTTAATCGGTGTGATCGGATTGAAGCTTGTGACACAGGATGAGGCTGATGAAAAAGGAGGCGAGGCATAATGCTTCATTGGATCAGTTTATTAGGCGCGGGATTTTTGGAAATGGCAGGCGTCGCACTTATGAATCAATTTGCGAAAGAAAAAAGTGCGAAATGGGTGGTGCTGATCATTATCGGTTTTGCCGCCTCATTTTCCTTATTATCATTTGCTATGGAAACCATTCCGATGGGCACTGCTTACGCCGTTTGGACAGGAATCGGCACCGCGGGCGGGGCGCTTATCGGCATTCTCTTTTACAATGAGCCGAAAGACGCCAAACGGATCTTCTTTATCGCATTAATCTTGTGCTCGGCCGTCGGTTTAAAAATTCTGTCATAAATTGATTTTTATCAAATCTTCAGTATAATGGATAATTAGTTTAGACTTACAAAGATAAGAGGGATTATTCATGAAATCATATATGACCCAGCGGTTAAATGAATACCGTGACGGAAATGAAGATAAAGGGCGCCTCTTGGTCAGCTGTCCTGATCAGCCGGGTATTGTTGCTGCGGTTTCTGCGTTTTTATTAGAACATGGCGCCAATATTATTGAATCCAATCAATATACGACAGATCCTGAAGGCGGGCGTTTTTTCCTGAGAATTGACTTCGACTGTGAAGGCATTCAGGAGAAAAAAGAAAAACTTCAGGATGCGTTTTCGTCTATTGCGGATACATTCGACATGACGTGGAGCTTAACGATGGCCAGCGAACTGAAGCGTGTCGCTATTTTTGTATCAAAGGAGCTTCACTGTTTGCATGAGCTCATTTGGGAATGGCAAACCGGCAATCTCATGGCGGAAATCGCGGTTGTCATCAGCAACCATGAAGATGCGAGAGACCTTGTTGAACCGCTGAACATTCCATTCCACTATTTAAAAGCGAACAAAGATATCAGAGCGGAAGTTGAGAAACAGCAGCTTGAACTGCTGGAACAATATGATATTGATGTGATCGTTCTTGCTCGCTACATGCAGATCTTAACGCCTGATTTTGTGTCGGCTCATCCGAATCGAATCATCAATATCCACCATTCCTTCCTGCCTGCTTTTATCGGTGCCAATCCGTATAAACGGGCTTATGAGCGGGGGGTCAAGTTGATTGGCGCAACTTCTCACTATGTCACAAATGACCTTGATGAAGGGCCGATCATTGAACAGGACATTGAGCGTGTTGACCACCGCGACAATGCCGACGCGCTGAAAAATATCGGCAGAACGATTGAACGCAGCGTTCTTGCCCGCGCTGTGAAATGGCACCTGGAAGACCGCGTCATCGTTCACGAAAATAAAACCATTGTCTTTAACTAGACTGCCAGACGCCCGCGCAATGCGGGCTTTTTTGATGTGGAAAAAACCTTGACAAGAGGCTTTTTTCTTTGCATAATATAAAAAAATCATTGAGCGTTGAAGAGGATTAGTAAGCAGACCTTTCTGTGACAGAGAGCAAAATGAGTGGCTGAAACATTTTGCCGCATGAAACCTGCCGAACCTGCCTTGGAGTCTTAGGGGGAAAACCTAGGCGCATAACCTGGCGTTACAGGGAAGCGGAACGTGCTGAAGTGCGTTCAAACAAGGTGGTACCACGGAAATCCATTTCGTCCTTATGAATGAGGATGAAATGGGTTTTTTTATTGTAAGTTGGCTGGCGAAGAGCCGCGGAGGAGAATAAATGAAAAAACAAAGAATAGTAGTGAAGATAGGAAGCAGTTCGCTTACAAATAGCAAAGGAAGCATTGATGAGGTGAAAATCAGAGAACACGTTCAGGCAATTTCTCTTTTGAAAAAAGCGGGGCATGAAATGATTTTGATTACCTCGGGAGCAGTAGCGGCGGGGTTTTCCAGTCTCGGTTATCCGTCCCGTCCTGTTACCCTCAAGGGAAAGCAGGCGGCAGCCGCGGTCGGACAAACACTGTTAATGCAGCAATACATGAATCAATTTAAACAATACTCACTTACCCCGGGACAAATCCTTTTGACGAGAAATGATTTTTCGAAGAGAGAGCGGTATCGAAACGCGTATGCAACGATTATGGAGTTGCTGGAGCGCGGTGTTATCCCGGTTATTAATGAAAATGATTCTACGTCTGTTGAAGAATTGACTTTTGGCGACAATGATATGCTCTCTGCTTTGGTCAGCGGATTAATTCATGCAGACCAGCTCATGATCCTGACTGACATTAACGGGCTGTATGATGCCAATCCAAATGAAAATCCTGATGCGAAACGATTTGATTATTTGCAGGAGATCACCCCTGAATTGCTGGGATACGCGGGTTCAGCCGGATCAAGGGTCGGCACGGGCGGTATGAAATCAAAGCTGTTAGCTGCACAAACCGCACTGTCTCTTGGGGTCAAAGTATTCATCGGAACAGGCAGCGGCGAACAAAAGCTGGCGGATATTTTAGATGGCAGGGGAGATGGGACTTATATCGGCGACAAGGAGCTATCCTCAGTCAACAATACGAGACAATGGATTCAATTCCACTCGCCGATATCAGGGGAAATCGTCATTGACGCGGGTGCCGAAGAGGCGATGGTTCATAACGGAAGCAGTCTTTTACCGGCTGGCGTAGTGGGCGTGAACGGAAGCTTTCCAAAAGGGGCTGTCGTTGAAGTCCGGGGACCGGGCGGTGTGATCGGCAAAGGCCAGACCCATTATTCATCTGAGGAGATTATGGAGGCAAAAGGAAAACGAAGCAATGAGCTTGATTTTGACAAAACGTTTGAGGTCATTCACAGGAATGACTGGGTCAACTTAAAAGACTAGGGGGCGGAAAAATGAGTGAAGTTTCTGTAAAATCGACGCTGGCGAAAGAAGCAGCAGCTGAAATGATGATGAAAACAACGGCTGAAAAAAATGAGGCGCTCAGTCTCATTGCAAATGGACTCCGTAAAGAATTGGATTTTCTCTTATCGGAAAATGCAAAAGACATTGAGAACGGAAAAGCAAATGGGTTAACACCCGATGTCATTGACCGTCTCACGCTGGATGAGAAACGCATACGCGACATCGCGGACGCGGTAGAGCTATTGATTGATCTGGCTGACCCAGTCGGCGAATCTCTTGAAACAATTGAAAAAGCGAACGGCCTGTTTATTGAAAAAATCCGTGTGCCGCTCGGTGTTGCCGGAATGATTTACGAGGCGAGGCCAAACGTCACAGTTGATGCGGCTACCCTTTGCCTGAAAACAGGAAATGCGGTTGTCCTGCGGGGGAGCTCCTCGGCCATTCACAGCAACAAAGCACTCGTCAGTGTTATTCACAGAGCGCTTGAGCAATCAGCGCTTCCAATCAACGCTGTGCAGCTGATTGAGGATACGAGCAGAGAGACAGCAAAAGAACTCTTTACGTTAAATGACGGATTGGATGTATTGATTCCGCGCGGAGGAAAAAAACTGATCGATCTCGTTGTAAGAGAATCAACAGTCCCGGTATTAGAAACCGGAGCCGGCAACTGTCATATTTTCATAGATGAAACGGCAAATCAGCAAATGGCTGAAAAGGTTGTCATAAACGCCAAAACGCAGCGCCCTTCCGTGTGCAACGCGATTGAATCACTGCTGATCCACAAAGCATGGGCAGAGCAGCACGGAAAAGAATTGCTGACGCAGCTGGAAAAAGCGGGAGTCGAAATCCGCGGCGATGAATTCGTATGCGGGCTTCATTCTTCAAGCAAACAGGCGTCAGAAGAAGATTGGGGAACGGAATACTTAGGGCCTGTCATCAGTGTAAAGACGGTTGAAAGTGTACAGGAAGCTGTGCAGCATATCCAGAAATACGGCACTAATCATTCTGAAGCCATTTTAACTGAAAACGATAAGCATGCGGCTTACTTTCAAACGGCTGTAGACGCCGCCGCGGTCTATCATAACGCGTCGACCCGTTTTACCGATGGCTTTGAATTTGGCTACGGAGCAGAAATCGGCATCAGTACACAAAAGCTTCATGCAAGAGGACCGATGGGGCTTCCTGCATTAACTTCTACAAAATATATCATTAAAGGAACAGGACAAATTCGCGAATAGCGGGGCAATGTTCGATGAAAAAGCTTATCTCGTAACGGGATAAGCTTTTTTTTGTGCACTAAAAAATTGACACCGCAAATTAGATTGTGTACAATTTAATTGTATAAAATATATTTAGGGGGATACAAAAATGAGTCAGCCATTATTTACAGCGTCTGTTTCAGCCGTAGGAGGAAGAGAAGGAAAGGTAATTTCATCAGACCGCGTTCTCGAGCTCGATGTCGCAATGCCGGGAACACCGAGAGCAAAGAAATTAGAAAAAGCGACAAATCCGGAGCAGCTGTTTGCGGCAGGTTACGCAGCTTGCTTTGACAGCGCACTTCAGCTTGTAGCAAGAACAGAACGAGTGAAAGTGGAGACGGAGGTTACAGCGCATGTCAGCCTGTTAAAGGATGAAGCAGATCAGGGCTACAAACTGGGTGTGACGCTGCAGGTGAAAGGAAAAGGAGTCAGTGCATCAGAATTACAGGCACTTGTGCAAAAAGCGCACGGTGTCTGCCCTTATTCAAAAGCAACATCCGGCAATATCGATGTCACATTGGAAGTCGCTGAATAAAAAATGAGGATGCCTCACATAGGGCATCCTCATTTTTTTTGGTGCAGCGTTTCAAGCAATGTATATAGAGCCGATTTTAAGTGTTTTAATTCCTCGCCGGACTGGCCTGAGAGTCCCAGAATCGTTCCCGGAATATCAGCCGCTTTTTCTTTTAATAACGTTCCGTTCTCTGTCAGGCTGATCATCACCAACCGCTCATCCTCTTCAGATCTTTTTCTGGTAATCAAGTCCTGCTGCTCCATCCGTTTCAGCATCGGTGTCAGCGTTCCGGAATCCAAATACAGAAGCTCGCCCATTTTTTTGACGGAAAGTGTTTCGTGTTCCCACAATAAAAGCAAAGCCAAATATTGAGGGTATGTCACATTCAGCTTTTCAAGCAGCGGCTTGTACTGCTTTGTCATTTCCCGCGAACTCGCATAAAGCAAAAAACAAAGCTGATTCTCTAATTTCATATGATCAAATCCATTTTGCATCTGTGTTCACCAACTTTTTCTGACATTACATACTATTGTAGCTGAAAATCACCACTTTTCCTATTCTCGGCAAACAAAACATGTTTAAAAAGATGTGTATGGGAAATATAACAACTAAAGACAAATAAGGAGGCTGAAAACAAATGGCATTATTTACAGCAAAAGCCACTGCTCGCGGTGGACGTTCAGGACATATTCAATCAGATGACGGGGTTCTCGATTTTGACATTGTCATGCCCAATGCAAAAAAAGAAGGACAAACCGGAACAAACCCGGAACAGCTCTTTGCTGCAGGCTATGCAGCATGCTTTGGCGGCGCGCTTGAACACGTGGCCAAAGAACAAAATATTGACATTGATTCAGAAATAGAAGGTCAGGTCAGCCTCATGAAGGATGAGAAAGACGGCGGCTTTAAAATTGGAGTCACACTAGTCGTCAATACAAAGGGATTGGATCGGGATCAGGCCCAAAAGCTTGTCGAGGCTGCTCATGAATTCTGCCCTTATTCTAAAGCAACAAGAGGAAATGTTGATGTAAAATTGGAATTAAAATAATTTGCAGCATCCTGAGAGTTCTCAGGATGTTTTTTTGATATGAACGGATTGGTTATGATCTTTTCGAAGTGTGAATACATGTAGTATAGGTGGATTCAGACTAGAGAAAAGGTGAGCAAATGAAAAGACCGAAGCTGTCAGTTTGTATGATTGTTAAAAATGAAGAACGTCATATTGTCCGCTGTTTAGAAAGCGTGCAGCATATTGCTGATGAAATCATTGTCGTTGATACCGGATCAAACGATCAAACAGTAGAAATTTGCAGAAGTTTTCATGCTCAGGTCTATCATCATCAATGGACACAGGATTATTCGCAGGCAAGAAACATCAGTTTACAGCATGCCAAGGGTGAGTGGATTTTGATTTTGGATGCAGATGAAGAGTTAGACGTGGATACGGGAAGCTTATTGCGTTCACTGCTGAATGACTGCAGGCAGTCCCTTGGTTACGTAAAGGTTATAAACTATACGGGAAAGCAATGGGATGAAAACGAAGCATTTGAACAAATGCAGATCAGGCTGATACGGAATCAGCGGAAGATAACGTTTAAGGGAAGAATTTGCGAAAAGCCCGTGGGTGAGGAGGCAAGCGGCGCTTTCTCTCTCCCTTGTGTTATTCACCATTACGGCTATCTGGAGCAGGAGGCAAAGTGTAAGCATAAACGTAATTTAAGCATATTGAATACAGAATTATTGACGTCATATGCCGACCCGCTTCTCATTTATCAGAAAGCAGCTGAGTACGACAGAGGCGGTGAACAGAGCAAAGCCATCCGCCTGGCAATGAAGTGCATAAATGAATGCAACAGCAAAAAGCAAATTCCTCCAGCGGTTTTATATTATATCAAGTTTCAACTCTTCATTGATTCTGAACGGTATGAAGAAGCTGAGCGGGATATTGATGAAGCACTGCGGCATTATCCAGATTACAGCACCCTTTACTACTACAAAGGGATAATGAAGTATCAGCTTAAAAAAGTCAGAGAAGCGATTACAGCATTTGAATCCTGTCTGCAAACGCAAGGTGAAAACCATCAGTACGTACAGGTTAAAGGGGCCGCTGATTTTCGATCCCTTTGCTGGCTGGGCGTCTGTCACGCTGAATTGCATCAACATATGACAGCAGTTTTATATTTGCAAAAAGCGCTGAAAGCAAACCCGAGGTGTACTCAGGCACAGCAGCTGCTCAGTGAATTAACAAAGGATCAGGCCGCACATGCCTGATCCTTTAATATTCTTTTTTATGGTCAACATCCCGCCATGCTTGAAACGGAGATAAATGCTCCGTGAGAGTTACGTGATAAAAGGGGATCGTTCTTTCTTCAGCAGGTTTATTGATTTCTTCATAAATGAATGAATCATCAAAACCGGCTTCAGCAGCATCTGTATGCTCAGCAGCATAGTAAACGGCTTTCGGCCGGGCCCAGTAGATGGCGCCTAAGCACATTGGGCATGGCTCGCAGCTCGTATACAACATGCAGTCATCCAGCTGGTATGTCCCAAGCGCTTTACAGGCGTTTCGAATAGCAGTTACTTCCGCGTGGGCAGTCGGATCATTGCTTGTAGTAACGTTGTTCTGTCCTTCGGCTATAATGGCCCCGTCCTTCACGATAACAGCTCCGAAAGGCCCGCCGATTCCAGCAATCACTCCTTCACGAGCAAGCTCGACAGCCCGCTTTAAAAACGTTTCATGATTCATCCCATACCCTCCCAGTCGATCGAATGATATAAGTATAGCCGAAAAGAAGTGCAAAAAACATTCTCAAAAAAATGAAAAATAAACAAAATATTTGGGTGATTTGCTAAGATGAAAAAAAGGGAGGGGGAGCATATGCTGCATTTGTATATCGCCAGGCATGGACAGACACATTGGAACGTAGAAAAAAGAATGCAGGGCTGGCTGGATTCTGGTGTAACAGAACTTGGGCTGTACAATGCCCGAGCTCTTGGAGAACGGCTGAAGGATATTAAATTCAATCAGGTTTACATCAGCCCGAGCAAGCGGACAGAAGAGACGGCAAAAGCTATATTGGGACCGCGCTGCCTGCCGCTGGTGAAAGATCGTATATTCAGAGAAATGTCTCTGGGGCCATGGGAAGGGAAAAAACAAGAGGATATTGAAAGAGACGAACCTGATCTTTTTCATGCTTATTTTCATCATCCTGAAGCATATCGCCAGCCGGGATGTGAAACGTTTTTTGACCTCGAAAGCCGGGCAAGGCTGGCTCTCCAATTGATTTTAGACAGCCATTCTTCCGGGAATATTCTTCTGGTTACCCATTCTGTCTTTATATTAATGCTGTTAAATATCATAAAGGGAAGAGGCATTCATGACATATGGAATTCTGCTTACATACATGATACATCATTGAGCCTTGTGGCATTTGATAAAAATGGAACAGCCAAAATACTAAAAGAAGGGGATGGGGAGCATCGAAAACCGATTCCCGTTTTCTAAAAGAAAAAACCATCTGCATTTGCAGATGGTTTTCGTATTATACAAGCTGTGTCTGCTTAGCTCTTGCCTGTTTCGCCGCTTCAACCATATTTTTTAAGGCTGCGACTGTTTCTTCCTGCTGTCTTGTTTTTAAACCGCAGTCAGGATTTACCCAGAAACGGTCAGTCGGACATACAGCAAGCGCATCAACGATAATGTTGTACATTTCCTCAGTTGACGGGACACGTGGACTGTGAATGTCATAAACACCAAGCCCGAGCCCTTTCAAATACGGATGCTCTTTTAAGTAATCCAAAAATCCTCCGTGGCTTCTGCTGTGTTCGATCGTAATGACATCAGCGTCAAGATCATTGATCGTATCGACGATGTCTTCGAAGTTGCTGTAGCACATATGTGTATGAATTTGTGTTTCATTTTTCACGGAAGAGGTTGTTAATCTGAATGCTTCGGCAGCCCAAGTCAAATATTCATCCCAATCACGGGTTTTTAACGGAAGGCCTTCACGCAGGGCTGGCTCATCGACTTGAATGATTTGAATGCCCGCGTCTTCAAGCGCTTTTACTTCTTTGCGGAGGGCGAGTCCGATTTGGAATGCGATTTCTTTTCTCGAGATATCGTTCCGAGGGAAGGACCAATTTAAAATCGTAACAGGACCTGTCAGCATTCCTTTTACATGCTTGGATGTTAACGATTGAGCGTATACAGTATCTTTCACTGTCATCGGTTCAATAAACTCTACATCTCCATAAATGACCGGCGGGCGTACACAGCGTGAACCGTATGATTGAACCCAGGCGTACTTCGTAAAGGCGAAGCCGGCCAGCTTTTCACCAAAGTATTCAACCATGTCTGTCCGTTCGAATTCACCGTGAACAAGAACATCAAGATCCAATTCCTCCTGAATATCAATCCATCTTTTCGTCTCCGCGTTGATAAAGTTTTGGTATTGTTCATCAGACCACTCGTTTTTCCGCCATTTTTGGCGTGCGCTGCGTACTTCAGCAGACTGCGGGAAGCTTCCGATTGTTGTTGTCGGCAAAAGCGGGAGTCCGAGAGATTCATTTTGCAGGGTTAAGCGTTCTTCAAACGGAATGGGGCGCTTGAAGTCTTTATCGCTTAATTGTTCCAGCTCTTGCTTTTGTTCAGAATTGGCTCCTGTTGCAAATTGTTTGAGCGCTTTGATGTCCGCTTTCGCTTGCTGAATTTGCTCACTGATGGCGGCTTTGCCTGATACTAAGCCTTCTTTTAAAGCTGTTAGCTCTGCCAGTTTTTCTTTCGCGTAGGACAATCCGTTCAGCAGATCTTGTTCCAAATGCTCATCTGGGTGTTTCGCTACCGGAACATGAAGCAGGCTGCTGGAAGGCTGAATCCACAATTCATCAACCTGTGCAATGCTGAGGATATGAAGCACGGCATCCAGGCGTTCTTCAAGATCAGCTTTCCAAATGTTGCGTCCGTCTATGACACCGGCTGCCAGCACTTTATCTTTCGGAAAGCCGTGTGTCTTAAGCTGTTCCAGGTTTCTGCCTTTATCATGAACGAAATCAAGCCCAATACCCTGTACAGGATAAGAAATAAGCTCCTCATAAGCATCAACAGAATCGAAATACGTTTGCAAAAGCACATTCAAGGAAGAAAGCTCATTTGTGATGCTCTCGAATAACTCTTTTACGCCGCGTACATCCTCAGCTGAAGCGGTGACAAGCGCAGGTTCATCAATTTGAACCCATTTTACGCCTTCTTCTTCAAGCTCTTTTAAAAGCTGTACATATAACGGCACGAGACGTTTTTGAATTGCTTTAGCTTCAGATGGCTCGTAGCCTTTTGCAAGCGTGACGAACGTATAAGGGCCGACGATAACAGGTTTTGTTTCAACGCCGTACTCCTGTTTGATTCGGCGGTAGTCTTCAAGCTGTTTGTTTCTTGTCAGGCGGAACTCTAGGCTCTCGTCATATTCCGGCACGATGTAATGGTAGTTTGTATTAAACCATTTTGTCATTTCACTTGATACGGCGTCTTTTATTCCGCGGGCGATGGCGAAGTATGTATCTGTACTGTCAGTCAGGTGTCTGAAGCGTTGCGGGATCCAGTTGAAACTGACCGCAGTGTCAAGAATATGATCATACTGTGTGAAATCAGAAACAGGCACAACATCAATCTGCTGGTCAATTTGCGTTTTCACTGCGGATAAGAATAATTCATCGATTTGCTTCAAAAACGTATCTTTATCGCTGTTTCCTTTCCAATACGCTTCAAGCGATTTTTTCCATTCTCTGTTCAGTCCGATTCTTGGAAATCCTAAATTCGATGTTTTGATTGTTGTCATTGTTTCTCCTCCTTTATATGTAAAACACTCTTGTTGACCCGCGGATACAGGCTGTTAAGAGGTTTTCTCACAACTAAAAAGCCTCTTTCCCATGAGAGAAAGAGGCTTTTTTGCAAAACATACAGCCTCTCTCATCTCTCAGAAACAATCTGATGGAATTAGCACCGTGCCTTAAGAGATATAAATCTCGGCGCGAAAATCAGTGCGCCCCATTTCACAATGGAATTACGGTCGGTTGCTGTTGGGGTCAAAAGGCCAATCCCTCGCCCAACTCTCGATAAGAGAAAATGTTATTAATTTTTTGAAAAGTTGAATCATTTGTTGGTAATCTTAACAGCAATTCAAATTCATTGTCAACAAAGATTTTGAAATTTTTTTTACAATTTACGGTATATATTATATGAGAAAAATAATATTATAGGGTCAGTAAATGTGACTGCTCTGCTTTCTCTGACAGCTCATCAGGAGCGGTTAAATACAGGAATCCATTCCCGGCCAATGTTTTTGCGATATCGAGCGGAAGTGTCCTGCGGATCAGCTGCGCATAAAGCTCAGATTCAGAGAGCTCTCTTTGAAAAGATTCTTCTTCAAAGCTTTTAATTAAAGCAAGCGCTCCGCTGACATGAGGGGCAGCCATTGATGTGCCGGTAAGCTTCCCGTATTTCTTGTTGGGAAGAGTGGATAAAATGTTTTCACCAGGTGCAACAAGATCAATCTCTTTGTTTGTGTTTGAAAATTCTGACGATTCACGCGCTACTGAAACAGATCCAACCGCAATTACATCATTATACGCAGCAGGATAGGAAAGCTCCTCTGTGCGTTCGTCGCCGTCACCCTCATTTCCCGCGGCACAAACGACTAGCACTCCGTTTTTGACGGCGTTTTTGACCGCTTCCTCCAGTTCAGGCACATCGCTCGGTCCGCCAAGGGACATTGAGATGATATCAGCCTTTTGCTCAACAGCATAGTTAATGCCGTTAATAATCCATTCGTACTTTCCGCTGCCGTTTTCACCGCCAAGCACCTTTACAATTAAAAGGCTTGCCTCAGGCGCAACCCCGGCGATGCCGCCGTTTGAATCGTTAGCCGCAATCGTTCCGGCAACGTGTGTGCCGTGTCCGTTGTAGTCGGAAATGGCATCTTCCTTGCCGCCGTCATCATCTGTGAAATTCTTTCCGCCGATGATTTGGTTTTTCAAATCGGGATGGCTCGTATCGCAGCCGGTGTCCAATACAGCAATTTTTACGTCTTTGCCTTTAACCCCTTTTGACCACACTTCTGGCGCCTTAATCACTTTAATACCCTCAGGAAGCTCGTTCACATCCATGATCTGCTCATTCGTCACATACGGGATCAAGCGGATTTCACCATTCATAAAAAAGCCCTCCTTTTTTATGCTTGCAAGTGGATACAAGGGTGTTATCTCACATTATATGAAAAAAGCAGCCGCTCGGACAGTGTCGTTTGAAGCATTTTGAAAAAATAGGATACAATCCAATGGATTAGTAATTTTCAAAATAATGGATGTCTCTAGCGTGTATGGCTGGGATTCAGCTGTCAGTCAAGTTATAATAGAAGTTGGGAAAGGAGCAGTGTGATGAAACTGAATGAAAAAATATTTGCGTTTTTTTCTGAGCATGTAGAACAAATGGCCGAGGAATGGATTGACACAATGGAGGAAAGCGATCCGAATTCGATTTATGCCTTACATAATGCAACTGTAACCGAGGAGCTGAAAGAGCAGGACAGAGAGTTCTACCGGCATCTGAATTACATGTATGTTTTACCGGAAAAACAATTTCTCGATGAATTTCAACAATGGGTTATTGAGCTGACGAATGATCAAAAACATCTCGATACCCCGGTGCAATACGTCATCCGTGAGTTTATGAGAAATCGAAGATTATATACGAAGTATTTTGAGAAGTTCGCAGAAGAAAACGAGTCGGCATTTGGACCGGGAGAGAAACAAAAATGGGCCGATTTGATTGTGAAAGTTTTTGATTTTACCATTTATACATTCGTCGATCACGCTGAATCGAATGCAAAACAGCAATTAAATGCCCAGAGAGAAATGATACTGGAATTAAGCTCGCCTGTCATTACTCTGAGCAAAACGACAGCTCTGCTGCCGCTTGTCGGTGATATTGATACTGAACGGGCAAAGTTTATTCTTGAGAACACGCTTAATGCATGTGCGAAAAGACGCGTTGAGCATCTGTTGATCGATCTTTCAGGTGTCGTCGTTGTTGATACAATGGTGGCGCACCAAATCTTTAAATTGATTGAGGCGCTTACTTTAATCGGTGTCAGATCCACATTGTCTGGAATCAGACCAGAAATTGCGCAAACCGCTGTACAGCTTGGAATTGATTTTACGAACATTAATATTAAAACCAATCTTGCCCAAGCATTGAACTATCATCAATAATAAAAAAGCCGCTATTCAACATAGCGGCTTTTTCTATGAGGTAAAACATAAAGACACAAGAAAAGATCCTGCGAATAACAAGAGAATGAGGAAAAAGAACAGCCAGTCGCGCGGGCTGACGGTAAGCGACCGGTAATACGTCCGGTTTCGGCTGCCTGTAAATCCTTTTGATTCCATCGCAAGAGCTGTTCGTTCCGCTTTTCTGATCGCGCTTGCTAATAGCGGGATGGTATAGCGCTTTAACGCGTTTATTTTTTCTTTTAAGCCATTTTCCGCCGCCCCGCCTCGGATTTTATGTGCCTGCTGGATCAGCTGGACCTCCTCTTTTAACAGAGGGAGAAAACGAAATCCGGCAATGACGCCATATGCAAGCTTCGGGGACAGCTTGCACTGCTGCACAAGACTCAGCATAAATAAAATCGGATCGGTTGTAAAAACAAACATCATTGATAAGGCAGAAAAGCACAAAATACGAAACCCGAGTGAGATGCCGACAGCCACATTTTCACTGTTGATCGAAAAAGGGCCGGCTTGGAACAGAAAATTATCTGCGGTCGTCGGAATCTTGCCGAAAACAGCGGCTGTCCATACGCAGCCGAATGCTAAAATCAAAAACGGAATCGTGAACAAAAGCCATTTTTTCAGCGGTATTCTGGCCGCAAACAGGACACCCGCAACAATCATGATATAAAAGCACGCCGGTGTGTAAGGATTGTAAATAAACGACAGCATGACGACACAGCAAAAAACCGCCGCTGCTTTTACTGCCGGGTTAATGAGATGTAACGGCTGCTTCATCACGCACCTCCTGCTGGTATGTCATCCATTCATATCGAAGGGGGAGGGTGAGCTTTGCTTTTTGGACGAGCTCGGCTTCCCTAGAAAATAATTGTTCCGGTGTTCCGTCAAAGGCCAAATGTGTGCCGTGAAGCACAAGCACGCTGTCAGCATATGAAGATACAAGCTCCATATCGTGTGTGATCATGAGGACAGCGGTGCCTTCTGTCTGGATATGCTGAATCATTTCCATGCATTCAGCGGCTGTTTTGGCGTCTTGGCCAAAGGTCGGTTCGTCTAAAAGCAAAACCGTTACATCGTGCATCAGCATTGTGGCGACACTCAGCCGCCGTTTTTGCCCTTGGCTGATCGCAAACGGATGGTGGTCCGCCAAATGTGCAAGGCCGAAACGCTGCAGCAGGTTCTGCGCTTTTTTCTCGGTTTCGGCATTTGCCGCATGGCCGAACAGCAGCTCATCATATACTGTGTCAGTCACAAACTGGTGCTCTGGATTTTGGAAAACCAATCCCATTTGTTTGCGAAGCTCTTTTTCTTTGTAAGACTCCAGCGGCTTATCATGCAGAAGAATCTTGCCGCTTTTCGGTTTGAGCAAACGGGCGAGAACAGACAACAGCGTAGATTTTCCTGTGCCGTTTGGCCCGACAAGTGCCGTCAAAGAGCCTGCACGCAATGAAAAACTGATGTCTTTGAAAATGGTCTGCTGTCCTCTTGAAAACGATAAGCTCTGGACCTGCACTGCGTGTTCAGCAGAAAGAACCGCCGCTTCTTCAGCAGGCCCAGCAGGGAAGGGTTCCTTGAACAGCGTTTCTTTTGACAATGTAAACGGTATGCTCACGTTTTCTTGTAAGCCACAAATTTTTGGCGCAGCGATTCCCATTGTTCTTAACATGTTTGAGTGATGCTGAAACATATCCTTAGTCGGCCCGTCTAAGGCTTTCTTGCCTGCTCCATCCAGTACGATTGTTCTTTCAACCCAAGGCGCCCACTCATCAAGCTGATGTTCGATCACGAGAAGGCCGAAGCCTTTTTCCTGCTGAAGCTCTTTGATCATTTGAACGAATTCCCGTGCTGAATAAGGGTCTAAAAGGGAAGTCGGTTCATCCAGAATAATGAGCTCAGGCTCCATCGCCAAAATACAGGCGAGCGCGACTTTTTGCTTCAGTCCCCCTGACAGAGTGGAAATCGTTTTTTCCTTTACATGAGTGATGTGTAATTTTTCCAGAACGTCATCAATTTTCTTCACCATTTCTTCTTGGGGGATTTGCAGATTTTCCAATCCAAAGGCGATTTCATCCTCTACTGTCAGCATACAAAACTGCTGCTCAGGGTCCTGAAAGACGACTCCGACATGCTGAGCGATTGTTTCAGAGGTTTCAGCGTCAGTGATCGTTTTTTGAAATAAGAATACATGCCCAGACAGCATCCCGTCGCAAGCTTCAGGGTAAAGCCCGTTTAAACAGAGGGCAAGCGAGCTTTTTCCGCACCCGCTCGGCCCTAACAATAAAGCGCATTCTCCTTTTTGGAGCTCAAACGTTATATCCTGAAAAATCGGTTTCTCGTTTTCTTCATATGAAAAGCTAAGCCGGTCAACCGAAAGCAACTTGTTATAGGCTTGCATGATTTGATACCCGTTTCCGTTTCCTTTTCTTTTTCAGTTCCTTTCCGAGTGCCATTCCGTTTAAGACACCCGTATATGCGAGAGAATCGCTGACAGCTTTTCCGAGAAGGCCGGCCAGGACCGCACCTGAAACGAGACGGATCACAAGCATAATGAGCAGATAGCCCGGTGAGTACGCCGCATAACCGGAAACAAAGAAATCATAAATAAAGCTGGACACCGAAGACCCCATACCCGCCAGAAGCAGCACAGGAAGGGAATATGCTTTCCAGCGTGTCGCAAGAAATACAGCTTCTGCTCCGAGACCTTGAACAATGCCGATAACGATAACCATCGGGCCTGAAGGATTTCCCAGCAAACATTCAACGAGAGCTGCAATGATTTCTGAAACAAGGGCCGCGCCCGGTTTACGAATGATGTACGCGGCAATCACTGACACGATAAACCAAATGCCGTAAATCGGTTCATAAGCGATGGGCCCGAACATCCCTGCAAGTACGTTTCCGAAATGGGTGAATACTAAATACACAATGCCAAAAACAATACTGATAACAGACATGATGACAATTTCTTTTACTTTCCAGCTTTTCATTTTATCCCTGCTTTCTGTTTTCTTGATGGACTGTTTGCCGAGAAGTTCACGGTCATGGTGACATGGGCTGTTTGCTGATTTGCCATGCGGAAAGCGGCTTCCAGTGTCCGGAACACGTCGTGTGCATCTCCGTCTACCTCACTTGCGTAATGAACACCCTGTACAAAGGTGCCGTCAGCCTTAGCGATTTCAACAGCTTTCATGATGATGTCCATATAATTCGGCTCATTCATCGGATAAAGCGCAAATTGGCAAGGAGCCTCTGCTTTCAGGTCGTGAACAGATTCTTCGTTGACACGCTTTTCATCTGCTGTCAGATATGTATCTCCTTGTGTATCGCCGGGGCAGCCGATGGAAAACGTCCCGTTCATGACAATGTGCTTTTCGCTATTTGCTGCATACAGGTAGATGGCTTTGGCGGCGTCGAATACATGCTCGATCGATCCGCGCAAAACTGTGCTGATATGATCGGTCTTTGTCCAAACCTTTGACGTATCCGTTTTTTTCAGCGCAGACTTGATCACACTGATAAAATCATCTGTCATCGGGTATAAAGAGAACCGAAATCCGGCGATTCTGCTTGTACCGCATAAGTTGTCCATTTCTCTGACCTCCTGTTTTTTTGGTAAAATAAAAAACTGCATATCCTTAGGGAATATGCAGTCATAGATCGAGTAAGCGCACGAAAAAATACACCTTTCGGTCAACCTGCACTTCCCCACGCTGGTATTATCCAGATCGGGTCATAAGGGATCAAAGCGCGTTTTTGCGCGCTTTATCTCAGCCATAACAGCACCCCTAGTGCTTTCCGTATACAATTTTTTATTTTGACATCATAATAGATGATAAGAATCATTTTGTAAACAATGAAATCATTTTTTTCATATAGGAACATGAGAGGATGATCGGAATTGGAAAAAGGGCACATATTAATTGTGGAAGATGAAGAAAAAATCGCGAGGGTCCTTCAGCTTGAATTGGAATATGAAGGATACAGCGTCACCATCAAACATAATGGCTCTGAAGGACTTAACGCGGCCACGGAAGGTTCGTATTCCCTATTGCTGCTCGATGTCATGCTGCCAGGGTTGAGCGGGCTTGAAGTGCTGCGCCGGCTGAGGAAAACGGATCAAAAGACACCGGTTATTTTATTAACAGCCCGCGACAGCGTTCCAGATAAGGTAACGGGGCTTGACATCGGTGCGAATGACTATGTCACCAAGCCGTTTGAAATAGAAGAATTGCTTGCCAGAATCAGAGCGGCACTCCGCCAAACCGGAAGCAAAACAGAGGATATCGGCACATTTTTGACATATGACGATTTGCAGGTGAACGAGAAAACACGTGAAGTCAGACGGGGAGACAAAGAGGTTGGATTAACGCCCCGGGAATTTGATCTGCTCGTCTATATGCTGAAGCATCCGCAGCAAGTGCTGACGAGAGAGCAAATTCTCAGCTCTGTATGGGGGTTTGATTACATCGGTGATACAAATGTCGTCGACGTGTACATAAGATATATCAGAAAAAAATTGGACTATCCTTACGAAAAACAGCTGATTCATACCGTACGCGGGGTCGGCTATACCATTAAGGGGTAAATGATGAAGCTGAAGACAAAGATTCATCTGTATACATCCATTTGGCTGTTGATTTTATTAATGTTGGTTCATACTGCGGTCTATCTCATTTTTTCATCGGCACTCACCTCAAAGGATGCGGCCCGTCTTGCCGATGAAACGGACAATATCACCGAAGCTCTTCATACCGCCGAAACACAAGGGGTGGCTTTGCAGGATATGCTGCAGGCCTATCTTCCGGCAAACGGAATGGTGCGGGTAGTGAGTGCGGATCGGAAAGCCGTCATGACCATCACAAAGGAAAAAGCATATAAAGACTTCCCTCTTTCTTTTCACAGCGGGGAAACGACAGACGTGACAAAGCATGAAGGCAAACTGTTTGCAGCAGCAGCTGTCCCGGTCATTTGGACAGACGGACAAGTCGTATCGCTTCAGCTCGTGGAAAGGCTGGAGCATACAGAAGAGAGTCTTCTTCTGCTAAGAATCATCTTAATTGCGGCCAGCGCGGCTGTCTGTATCGCTTCCTTCTTTGCCGGAAGCTTACTCGCCCGCCATATCACCAATCCAATCAGACAATTGGTGACAACGATGAAAGACATACAGAGAGAAAAAGCATTCAAAACAATTTCTCTGGAAGGACAGTCGCATGACGAACTGTATCAAATGGGGCTGACCTTTAATGAGATGGCGAGCATGCTGAAAGAGCACTACGATAAACAGCAGCAATTCGTCCAAGACGCTTCACACGAGCTGAAAACCCCGCTCACCATTATTGAAAGCTACAGCAATCTGATGAAACGCTGGGGGGCAAAAAAGCCTGAAGTGCTTGAGGAATCCATTGAAGCTATTCATTCAGAAGCGGTCCATATGAAAAAACTGACCAATCAGCTGCTTACGCTGGCCAAGACCCATAAAGAACTGGAGCTTGATCTGAAAACGGTTGACCTGATCGAAGTGTCGCGCGCCGTCATACAAACACTCCAGCCGGTTTATAAACGCGACATCCTTCTTGAGACGGACAAGGAGAATTTGCTTGTAACGGCAGATGAAGAACGCATAAAGCAGCTGCTGACGATTTTGCTTGATAATGCCATAAAGTATAGTGACAAGGCCATTGTGATTTCCGCAGGAACCAATAACAGACGTCCGTTTTTGTCCGTAAGGGATGAAGGAATCGGCATACCTGAAGATCATATCCCGCGCCTGTTTGAACGTTTTTACCGGGCGGATGAGGCACGTAACCGCAAAACAGGCGGAACGGGTTTAGGTCTATCCATTGCCAAACATATTGCCGATGAGCATGGTATTGACCTGTCTGTAAAAAGCAAACCGGGACAGGGAACAAATGTCACGATGCAATTTAGAGAACAGAATGGGGGAGCGCTATGACAAAACGAATGAAAACAGGAGCTGCTGCTGCGGCAGCCGTTTTAGCCATTGTCATCTGCGCGGTTCTTATCATTCAGCAAACCCATGAGGACGTGCTGTCAAAGGAGGCAGTCATAAAAAAAGTAGAAACCTCCTATGAAGGCGACATCACAAAAGTGACGCAATCCAATGATAAAAAAACGTATGATATGACTTTGGAAAATCCAAAAGGAATTTATTTTCTAAAAGCTGATGCTAAATCGGGCGACATATTGTCAATGAACAGAGTGAAAAAGACGAACACATCTGAGATGACAGAAAAAGAAGCTGAGCAGCTCGCTCTGGTGCGGGTGCCGGGCACCGTCAAAAAACACACGCGAAAACACGGAGTTGCGTCGTATACCATTCAAAAAAATAATGGGGAAACATACGAAGTGAAGGTAGATATGAAGACAAAAGCGGTGGTGTCCGCTGATAAAATCAGCAGCAAAGACAAACAAAAGACAACAATTTCGGAAAAAGAGGCAAAAGCCATTGCAGAGCGTGAGGCTGGAGGAAAAGCGGATGACGCCGATTTGGAAGAAAGCGAAGGCACTCTCCTGTTTGAAGTAGATGTTGATCTCCCGAATGACAAGGAAGCTACGGTGAAAATAAACGCCTATACCGGCAAAGTTTCTAATATTATCTATGAAGACTAATGGTTTTCTCATCAAATTCTCATCTTTCTCTCGTTTTCCTTTCATGTTGAGTGTGTAAACTGATCTCATAATGAACAAGGGAGGAATCACATATGCTGAAGAAAAGATGGATGATTGGCTTATTAGCAGGGTGTTTAGCGGCCGGAGGGTTCAGCTACAACGCGTTTGCGAAAGAAAATAATGAACAAACACAGTCTGTTTCTGAAACTGGCGGACTTACTGAACAAGAAGCGGAGTCTATTGCCAAAACAGTTGTTGACGGAACAGTGGATGACATCGACAGAGACATCTATAATGGCAAAGAAGCTTATGAAGTTGAAATCGAAAAAGACGGTGAAGATTATGATGTTTATGTGGATATCAAGACCAAACAAGCGCTCAATGACCCGTTAAAAGAGAAAAAAGAGCAAGTTGTTTTGACAAAAGAAGAAGCAGAACAGATTGCTCTAAAGAAAACAGCTGGAACCGTCACAGAAAGCAAGCTGGATGAAGACGACGGTGCTTATATCTACGAAATTGAGGTTCAAACGAAACAAGGGACTGAAGCAGAATTTGACATCTCTGCAAAGGACGGACGTATTATGAAACAGGAATTAGACGACTAACCCCGCACCCGCGGGGTTTTTTTCATGATAACGAACCGCTTTTTGGACAATCTAATAAGAAAAGGAGGCGAAGCGCTTGGAAAAGAAAGAAGAACAATACATCAATCAGGCTGAGTATGTTCCACATCCGACGAAGGAAGGGGAATACGCCTTATTTCTTCATGAAACCTATCATTTGCTTTCTGAAGATGATGAGACGCAAACAACAGAATAAGGGCTAAGGCCCTTATTTTATTTCATTTGATGAGATGTAAACGCATAAATAACTTTTTTAAGTTGACATAGCTTGTTTTTTTCTGTAATCTCAGTGTGTCAATTCAATTACGAACTTCGTTAGGTGAGGCTCCTGTATGGAGATACGCTGCTGCCCAAAAATGTCCAAAGACGCCAATGGGTCAACAGAAATCATCGACATAAGGTGATTTTTAATGCAGCTGGATGATTGCTCCTATGCCATACAGTGCTAAAGCTCTACGATTGAAGGCGCCCGCACGCTTTTTTTGCCGTGCTTCTTTCACCTTCAATCCAGAAGGCTTTTTTTATGCCTTGAAAACGAAATGTTGAACAAAAAGGAGGTGCGGAGTATGGATTCTCCCCATTCGAGTCAATCTGAAGAAGTACCCATATACTATGACAGCAAGACAATTGATTACACGATGAGGAGACGATCTGCCGCACCTTCTGGCGAGGCCGGCACGTCTCCGTAGAGGAGGTACGAGTCCCGATGGTTCAAAACATGACCTATGACGAACTCATTTTACGCATCATTATCTTATTGCGAGACGGAAAAATCAGGGATTTCAGAAGTGTTATTGATGAGCTTCAGCCCTATGATATGGCGTTTATTTTTAAAGAAATGCCGGAAAAACACCGCGCCCGCTATTTATCTTATTTAACTGTTGATGATATTACTGATATGATCGGCGAACTGGAACGGGAATTTCAGCTAGCCGTCTTAAATAAAGTCGGAAAAACAAAAGCAACACTCGCCATGAACAAAATGGACAACGATGACCTCGCTCAATTGCTTGAAGAAATGGATGAAGAACTGAAGGAACAGCTTTTATCCAGCATGGAAGCATCAGAGTCAAAAGCTGTTCAGCTCCTTATGAACTACCCGGCTGATTCAGCGGGGCGCATGATGACCAACCGTTATGTGTGGATTCCTCAGCATTACACGGTAAAAGACGCGGTCGTCAAACTAAAAAGTTTCGCGGAAATCGCAGAGTCTATCAACTACTTATATGTTATAAATGACAGTAAGCAGCTTGTCGGCGTTTTGTCATATCGCGATTTGATTCTCGGGGAACCGGAAGAAAAGGTACAAGACTTGATGTTTACCCGTGTCATTGCAGCAGACGCGCTTCAAGATCAGGAAGAAGTGGCGCGGCTGATTGAACGTTACGATTTCTTAGCGATTCCGATTGTGGAAGAAAACAATGTGCTTGTCGGGATCGTGACGGTCGATGATATCATCGACGTCGTTATTCGGGAAGCCGATGAGGACTACGAAAAATTCGCCGCATCAGGTAAAGCCATTACCTTCGATACAAAAGCATATGTTGCAGCATACCGCCGCCTTCCATGGCTGATCCTGCTTTTGTTCATCGGGCTGATTTCAGGCAGCATCATGAGCTATTTTGAAGATACGCTGAAGCAGGTCGTGGCGCTGGCATTCTTTATGCCGATGGTGTCAGGGATGACAGGGAATACAGGAACACAGTCTCTCGCGGTTGTCATCAGAGGTTTATCTAAAGAAGAAATGAATAAAACAACGATTGTGAAACTGATTTTTCGGGAGCTCAGAACGAGTATTTATATCGGTGCCGTCTGTTCTGTCTTAATTACGGTGATCGCCATTATATGGCAGGGGAATGTGCTTTTAGGATTTGTTGTAGGCTCTTCACTGCTGCTGACCTTAATTATCGGCACGATGTCCGGAACAATCATCCCCATTATTCTGCATAGACTGAATGTAGACCCGGCCATTGCGTCAGGCCCGCTCATTACGACGTTAAATGATATTTTGTCATTATTAATTTACTTTGGTATTGCGACTGCATTCATTCACTCATTATAAACGATAAAAGTCCGTCTCAGATTGCGAGGCGGACTTTTATCGTTTAACGGTTTTTGTACCTAAAGTGAGCATTAAGCTGCCCCTCCAGCATTTTTTTTCGTACTTGCGGATCGTTTTTTACCATTTGTTCTTTTTTGCGCATATCTTTTAAAATTTCAGCTGTCTGCACGCCGTCTTCGCGTTTATTCGCGATATCCATCAGCCGCTCGACGTCGGCAAAAGAATATTTTCTCGTTCCCCTTGAAGAACGCTGCGGATAAATCAGCTTACGCTCCTCATAATACCTGATCTGTCTTACGGATAACCCTGTCAATTCACTGACAATCCCGATTGAAATCACTTTTTTGTCTTTATAAGAATGATCTTCTGTGGTCATTTTTCCACCCCTGGATGTCTTTTGATAATAGTATATAAAAAACATAGAGAAAAAACCTGACGCTTGTTATATTTTCTAACATGAAATAGCAGATTTTTGAAAAAATACGGCAGAAAAATTAACAAGAATGATGCGTAACCTATAAGCGCGTTTTATCCTTTATGTAACGATTAAATGAGGAGGAAGGATAATCATGGAGGAAGAAAAAGCGGTCTCACTGGCAAAGGAAATAATCGAGTTGGATATGAAACGGGATGAAATGCTTGAAACGTTTATGCAGCTTGCCGGAGAACATGCTTTTCAGCTTTTAAGATCAGTTCAAAACGGACTTTACCGAAAATCTTCGTAAACATAAATTCTTTACATTAGATTCACACCACATTCATTTAAAAAGAGTATCTTATTTAGAGGATACCTTAAAATGAAGGAGGACGCTATGAGTAATTTATTGAAAACTGCATTAGAAAAAGAACGTAGCCATTATTCAGAAAAACTCTTTCAAATCGGAGTTTATAATAAAGAAGTAATGAACAAAATGACACTTTCTGAACTGCGGAAGGAATACGCATATTTCTTTCGCAGCATACCATATCACCAAAAAAATCCTTATACAAAATAACGAGTATAAGGATTTTTTTGTTTCCTAAAAAGGAATTTCTCGAATTATAGCGAATAAAAATAATAAGGGCATTAAACTCTTATTATATGTAAGGGTTTTCATTATTTTTTTATAAAAATTCTATATACGGGGTAGATATGATGAGATTATCGTTTAACGAAGAAGAAGTTGAGCGTGCGATGAATTTGTACAGAGTTTTTGCAAGGGCTTTCAAAAGTGTGTCTGAACACAGCATCCGTGACAGCAAAGAGCACGGCTTTAATCCCACAGAATTTGCCGTACTGGAACTTTTGTATACGAGAGGCCCGCAAAAATTACAGCAAATTGGGTCGCGACTTCTGCTTGTAAGCGGAAACGTCACATATGTCATTGACAAGCTAGAAAGAAACGGGTTTTTAGTCAGGGAGCAGGACCCGAAAGATAAACGCTCCGTTTACGCGCATCTCACGGATAAAGGGAATGAGTATTTGGATAAAATTTATCCAATCCATGCGCTCCGTATAGCGAGAGCGTTTTCAGGCCTTTCGTCTGATGAGCAGGACCAGCTGATCCTCCTGCTGAAGAAAGCAGGTATTCACAGCCAGCATTTACTGTTTCGTTAGTCATTCCACACTCTCTTTTCAGGAGGGTGTTTTTTTATGTTCACATTCATCTAATATCCTTTTTAAAACCTCCCCAATCTCCCGGTCACACATTTGGCCAAGATACTCCCTGACTTGCTTCTCTGCTGCTGCCCGTTCATTCGATTGAAAAAATGCGGAAATGCGTTCCTCTGCCCGCTTCATATCCCAGTTTCTTATATCTGTGACAAGCTGCCGTTCTTTTAACAGGTTCACATTCATTTCCTCCTGTCCCGGCAGCGCATGATAGATAAATACCGGAAGCCTTTTCTTTAAGCATTCACTGATGGTTACGCCTCCTGGCTTTGTCATGACGCCTGAGGCTTGTGCGTACAGACTGTTCATTTCTGCTTTGCTGTGAAGGTATGGGATCGCTTCGATAAAAGGATGTTGTAAACTTTTGACATAGCGGTAGAGCTTTTCGTTTCTGCCGCATAATATTTTGTATAAGATGTTTCCGCCTGGCGACAGCTCCTGGACCAGCTTAAAAATACCTCCGACTCCCATACTGCCGCCTGTAATCATGACGGTATAAGGCGGACGATGCTGACAGGTTTCTGCGGTTCCTGTTTCATAAGCCCGGTGAACGGGAATGCCGGTCAAAAATATTTTTTCCTGGCTGATTCCTTCGGTCATGAGCTGCTTCTTGATATCCATGATCGGGACAAAGTGGTAGTCAATGTTCTTCCGCCCCCATACCTGATTCACAAAAAAATCCGTGTATACATTTACAATGGCCATGTTTGGATATTCCGGTTTCAGCCGGTTTAGCAGGTAAGAAGGCAGGGCGTGTGTGCAGAAGGCGATATCAGGCTGTTTTTCTTTGAGAATCTGTCTCATGCTTTGCATAAACAGCCATTCATACATGGCATAGCGTTTGACATTTTTACACTCTCCGCAAGCGAGAAGCTTGTATATTCCGCTGTACGTTTTCGGGAAATATTGAATCCATTTTAAATAAGCTGAGGAGGACAGTTGTTCTAAACGTTTATACGTATGTGAAAAGATATCAATTTTTTCTGAATGCAGCCCTTTAGATTCCAGATCAGCCTTCAGGGTATCAGCAACATGATGATGCCCGGTGGAAATGCTTAAAAAAGGAAAAATAAGAATGTTTGTCATGTCCGTCCTCCTTAAAAATATGGCAACTATATTTTGGGGAGAATCATCACAAAATATAAGGGTGTTTTTTTTGATGATAAGGAAGGTGAAGAGATGAAAACCTGTTTCCTTTCCATTTGGAGAGTAATTGACCCGATTTATTTCTTTTTTTCGAGGCTGACTTTGATTGAAGATGAGCGAAAATGCGTCTTGCGAGTCAGACTGACGAAATACAAAGGGCATCATGTCGTGCTGAGTGACGGAACGCATATAAGAAAAAACGATGTGCTCGTTAAAATCCATCTGCACAACATCAAGCTGATCAGGGAACTGCAAAGCATTGAAAGCGCAGTCAGAAAAGGAATCATTATTTATCAAAAAGTATATCAATCAATGCCGATGCTGCTGGAGTATATCAACAATCATAAAAAAAGCGAAAAAATCAAAGGAATCATTGGCATTACAATGCTTGATAAAGGGGTAGAAAGGCTCGGCTTTGACGTGGTAACCCCGGTCAATCCTTTTTACAGATCCTTTAAAAAAATCACCCATATGCCGATTTTATATTTAACGTCAAAGCCAGTGAGCTTGCGAAATCTGCCGAATTCATCCTATTTGTTTATCTCGAAAGAAAAGCTTCAGCACACCTATCAAAAAAAAGACTGATGCCATGGTCAGCACAGTCTTTTTAAATTTGATGGAAAGTCACTTCGGGACGGCTTCCTACACGGATATTAACGCCAGTTTGTCCTAAACCTTCACTGATATAAAACGGTTTATCGTGATGATAATGAAGACCTTTAATCATATTCATGCGTACAAGCTTGCCCATTTTCACCAAATGATACGGCTTTGGCCAGTGGATTTGCCCTCCGTGAAAATGGCCTGATAACAGGTAGTCAAAATGAATATCCTGCATCTCTAAAATAATATTCGGATCATGTGTCAGTACAAGGTGATAGCCATTCTGAAGGCCTTTATAAGAGTTTGTGATTTTACTGCGATTCGTGCTGTAATCGTCAATTCCGATAATATTAACAGGCCCTGCGTCAGTATTGATGTGAACATGTTCATTTTGCAGCGTAATGCAGCCGTTTTCCTCCAGCACTCGCTTTAATCTTTGAAAGTCCTTTTCTTTTAATACATAATCATGATTGCCAAACACCGCGTACATGCCATACGCAGGCTTCAGTTGTTGCAGTGCCTGCAAGTAGCCGGCAAGCTTTGGAATATTTCGTTTCCGGTCAAGAAAATCTCCGGTAAGCGCAATGAGGTCTACAGGTTGATTATTTGTTAAACGATACAGCTCATCAGGCGAAACAGAAATGTTTTCTAAATGAAGATCCGATAAATGAAGGATATTCAGTTTTTTTCTTACTGGAAGGCCGTCTTGCTGATCAATTGAAATCGTGTTGACCTTCACATCTTTTGTGTTGCGGTTTGCTTTATATATAAATGGCATAACAGCAAGTATGACCAATGAAAGTAAGATGAACACATGTATCCCCTCCCTTCTACCAGTATAGTAAGTGATCCAGCCTTATGGATAGCGGGAATTAATGGGTTGAAGACCAGTTTGAAAAATGCAGAAAGGATTGTCATTTATGAATGTTTTAGAAGGGAAAAGGGATAATAAATTTTGACAGGTGAGGTAGATCATGCCCAATAGAAGTCAGAATAACAGATGGATGTGTTAGGGATGTTACGATTAAGACAACACAAAAAAGAAACATATTATCTTTTGATGGCTTTATTTCTCCTTTTGCTGTATGTCTCCCCGCTTTTTATTTTGAAGGAAGACGCCCATATTCGCGTACACGATAATTTGGATTCCAATATCGCTTGGTACAAGGTGCTGGCCGACAGCGGAGAAATCATCGGCAAAGTTGATGCGGCCATTCCGCAAATCATTAACGGACTGCCACGGGATGCGTTTGGCACTGAGTGGAGCGGAATTGTTTGGCTGCACGCGTTGTTTTCTTCTATGACCGCCTATGCGGTAAGCCAGACCATTACGAGAGTTGTCGCTTTCTTCGGAATGTATGTGCTGCTGAAGAAACATGTGATTCCGGAGGAGAAAGCGGCATTGATCCGAATTGGCGTATCGCTCGCATTTGCCTTAACGCCTTTTTGGCCTTCTGGAATGCTGAGCACGCTTGGATACCCTTTGGCGCTGTGGGCTTTTTTGAATATCCGAAAAGGGGATATCTCATGGAGAGAATGGCTGACGCTCGGTTTGCTGCCGTTGTATTCAAGCTTTGTATTAGGCTTCTTCTTTTTCTTGGCTGGGATGGCATGCTTCTGGCTGTATGATGTCATCACAAAAAGAAAATGGAATTTCATTTTCTTAGGCAGCATCGCTTTTATGACAAGTATTTATCTATTTGTCGAGTACCGGCTTGTCTATTCGATGTTGATTTCACACGCGCCGATGCACCGGATTGAATTTATTTCATCAAGGCATGATGTTTGGCACTCTCTGCGTTTGTCCGTCAAAAACTTTGTCTACGGACATAACCATGTCATGACAGTTCATACCGTTGTGATTCTTCCAATCTTATTACTCGTATTTTTTGCTGTGCTGTTCAAACGAAATCGGACAAGGGAAGAAAACGTTTATCTTTTTCTCTGCGTGCTGAATTATGCGCTGTCACTGTGGTATGCGTTTTGGTTTAACAAAATATGGGCTGTTCCAAAGCAGAAATTTGCATTTTTAGCTGAATTTAATTTTGCCCGTTTTCATTTTTTGCGCCCGCTGGTGATCTACATGAGTTTTGCGCTCGCTTTGTACCTCATCTGGCGGATGGGGAAAAAGTGGCAATGGCTTGTGTATGCGGCAGTTACTGCGCAGCTGATGGTCCTTGCGCCTTTTAATGAGGAGTATACGTATGGCGTTCACTACAACGCGCCGACGTTTCGTGAATTTTACGCGTCTGACCAATTCAAAGAGATTAAGGAGTATATCGGGCGCCCGCAAGATTCGTACAGGGTGGCGAGTATCGGTCTGCATCCGTCTATTGCCCAATACAACGGTTTTTACACCTTAGATACATATAACAACCTGTACCCGCTCTCATATAAATATGAATTTAGAAAAATCATTGAAAAAGAGCTAGAAAAAAACGCCCAATTGAAACGATACTTTGATGAATGGGGGAGCCGCTGCTATCTGTTCGTCGATGAGCTTGGCAAACGATATGACTTTAAAAAGAATTCGAAGAAAACAATCAATCATCTTGAATTAAATACAGATGTGTTTAAACAAATGGGCGGACAATATATTTTTTCTTCGGTTCCCATCATGAACGCTGACCAAAACCACCTGGCGCTCGTGAAAACATTTGACCATAAAGATTCCGCCTGGCGCATTTATTTATACGAAACAAAATAAGGAGGATATCGATTGAAACAGCCACAGCCAGTGTTAACCATCGTCGTTCCGTGTTTCAATGAAGAGGAAGTATTTAAAGAGACAAGCCGTCAGCTGACGGAGGTTGTAAACAGCTTAATGGAAGAAAAAATGATATCCGAAGACAGTAAAATTTTATTTGTTGATGACGGCAGCAAAGACCGCACCTGGTCTTTGATTGCCATGGAAAGTGTGAAAAACAAGAAGGTAACCGGATTAAAATTAGCCTGCAATGTCGGACATCAAAAAGCGCTTTTAGCAGGTCTGCATAAAGCAAAGCAAAAATCAGACTGCGTGATTTCGATTGATGCCGACCTGCAGGATGATATCTCTGTTATCAGAGAATTTATGCTGAGATATCACGATGGTTTTGAAATCGTGTACGGCGTGCGCCGCAGCCGGAAAACCGATACCTTTTTTAAGCGCACGACCGCTATAGGGTTTTACCGGCTCATGAATAAGCTTGGGATTAAGTTAATTTACAATCATGCCGATTTTCGCTTAATGAATAAAAGGGCGCTTGAAGAACTCGCGCGCTATCCGGAAGCCAATTTGTTTTTAAGGGGCATCGTTCCTATGATCGGCTTCAGGTCAGCCGAAGTTTTGTATGACCGCAAAGAACGTTTTGCCGGAAAAACGAAATATCCGCTGAAAAAAATGCTTTCATTCGCATTTAACGGAATTACATCCTTCAGTGTGGCCCCGATTCGCTTTTTTACGCTTTTGGGTTTTCTATTATTTTTGGTAAGCGCCATGGCGGGGATTGGAGCAGTCATTCAAAAAATGCTCGGCCACACAAACGCGGGCTGGGCGTCTCTCATCATCTCCATTTGGTTTCTGGGCGGATTGCAGCTCATGGGAATCGGGATTATCGGCGAATATATCGGAACGATTTTCTCTGAAGTGAAAAAACGGCCGAAATATGCTGTTGATATCGATTTGTATAATGAACCCTTGGGCCCGCTGCAGCGCCAGGAAAGTGAGCGTTTGGAGAAAAAATACAGTTGAAACAACAAAAAGAGCTGACCGGATAAGTCAGCTCTTTTTCTTCAGCTGATTCAAAATAGCGGCAAGAGGTTCATCCTGCGGAATGCGGTAAAATTCATAAAACGGGCATCCGTGTTTCTTGACCCGGTCAACGACGGTATCGATTGTATACATCGCCGGTGTTAAAGATGGCTGCACCTCGTGCCAATACAGCGGCGCTGCTACGGTGCCAAGCTCGTTTCCCCTGGTGGAATAGGGGCAGATAATCGTTTTTCCTTCAGCATGCTGCAAATAATCGAGATACAATTTTCCATGCCTGTTTTTGATCAGGCGTTCGGTTGTAAATAGATCCGGAAATGCATTGGTACAATATTCGGCAATCAGCTGTGTGAATTGGCGTGTGTCCTCGTACGTAAATGCTTCTGGTGACAAGGGAATGTAAAGCTGAATCCCCTTGTTGCCGGAAAGCTTCGGATACGATGTGATGCCGAAGGATTCAAAGAGCCGTTTGAGTTCATTTGCTGCCTGAACAGCCATCAGAAAGTCATCTCGGGACGGGGGATCTAAATCAATGACAATCTCTGCCGGCCTTCTGCTTGTAATCGTTTGAAAAGGAACATGAAACTCTAAAGCGAGCTGATTGGCAAGCCACAATAAGGTGGACAGGTCCTTACAGACAATATGTTCATGGCTACCGTCAAAAAAGGATTGGACAAAGTCCGGTGTATAATCCGGCTTGTTTTTTTGGAAAAAGGATTCGCCCCTTGATCCGTGCGGATAGCGAATAACCGTGACAGCACGGTCTTTGAGAAACGGGAACAGGTAGTCGCTGATTTCAATCATATACTGGATGAAATCTTCTTTTGTTTTTTTATGCTTTTCAAATATGATTTTATCCAGGCTTGTAAACTGCAGTTTTGGATGAACCGGCTTTGAGCGGCGCACAAGCTGTGCAAAGGTGCAGTCGGTCCAGTCCATTTGAAATTGAAATTTGACAAACGAAACCTCTCGAAGCGTGCCTTGTAAAATCGTTAAGTACTGGACAGTAGCGCAGATCGATGGTTCGAGCGTATATTCACCTGATGCTGTTTTATGTCCGTGCTGTTCCATAATCGCACGTATTGCATTTTTTTCTTCCTCGCTCATCCCATGTGATACAGAGGCTACAGGCGTCATTACACCGTTTTTTAACACAGAAACCGTCAGAAATCCATTGTGAGGATTAAATCCTGTGATACAAACATCGGCATGTTTAAAGTTTTTATATTTCAGCCAATCAGATGACCGTTTTTTTTCGAGCCATTTGCTGTTGATTTTTTTTGCTACAATTCCCTCTCCGTCATACTTTATTACCTTCTCCCAAATCGGATCGAAGTGCTGGTAGGAGGGGATATACTGAATGGTTTCCTTTGCATAAGGATTTGGCTCAGCCGGAAGCTTTGCAGCAGACATCAGCTCATGCAGCGATGTTTTTCGGTCAGTATAGGAATAAGTCGATACATCTTGTCCGCTTCGTTCCAAAAGGTCAAATGCGAGAAAGCAGCAAGGCCGAGAGTTTGCGGATTCCTGTATCTTATCCGGCCTTTTCAAACGTCCCCGCACTTGAATATGTTCAAAATCTGAACGGAATGGATTCGCCAAAAACACGATTTCTCCGTCAAGTGTTAACGGAAGTTCCTTTTCTATATGCTGAAAAGCAGTTTCGGCAAAGTTAGCAATTTCAGGGAAGGTGCTGTTAAACTCTAAGCCATTTCTGCTCGTTAATGTCACGCCTGACGGATGAATACGGAGAATACAGCGAAACCCGTCATATTTTACTTCGTAACGCCATTCCGCTCCTTTTGGAGGTGAAGAAGTAAGGACGGGCTGCATGGTAAACGCCATTGGTTATGATGTGCCGGAGACTTTTTTTCTAGTGGTTTTCTGCTTTTTTTCTCCGGCTCCTTTCGGTTCTCCGCCTTCGGCTGGTGCTGCCGCTGGTTTTTCCCGGTTCGGCCTTTTGGTTCGATCGATGCTGGCTTGAAGTGCGCTGACCAGGTCGATCACATCCTCACGAGGAGGCGCTTTGTCAGGAGTGACGGCTGTTTCTTTATTTTCCAGCTTATCATTGACTCTTTGCAGCAAGGCTTTTCGATACGTATCCTCATATTGTTCCGGCTGAAAATCAGTTGTCAGCTCATCTATCAGTGTAATGGCGGTTTGCAATTCTTTATCATTTACACTTGATTGATCAGGCACTCCGGGTACGTGGGCAGCACTACGGACCTCATCGGGATAATGAATGGATTCCATTACGATGCAATTTTCATATACGCGGAGAATGGCAAGCTGCTGTTTCGACCTGATCGTCATATTGGCGATCCCGATCTTTCCGGTGGATCGAAGCGCCTCGCGAAGAAGAGTATAGGCTTTCGTGCCGTTATCTCCGGGTCCGACAAAGTAGGAGCGGTTAAAATATATCGGGTCAATTTCCTGCAGCTGAACAAAATCGACAATTTCAACCGCTTTCTCTTCATGCTCCTGCTTTAAGCTTTTTAAATCTTCATCAGTCAGCACGACATATTTTCCTTTTACGTATTCATATCCCTTCACAATTTCGTCAGGGCTGAGCGTTTTTTCGCAGTTGGTGCACATTTTTTCATATTTAATTGGCGCATGATCTTCTTTATGAAGGCTTCGCAGTTTGATGTCTTTGTCTTCTGTGGCGGCATAAAGCTTGATGGGGATATTCACCAAACCGAAGCTGATGGATCCCTTCCACATTGTATGCATATCGATGAACCCCTTTTTTCATTATTGTGGAGATGAGAGGGGTGATTCATGTGTAGTAACTTATGGGTATAAAAAAAAGCCGGCGCTGTTAACGCGGCGGCTGGTTCAATATCAAGTGTTCAAGCTGTTCGGGCGGTATCGGCCTGCTGAAAAAGAAGCCCTGTAAATGGTCACAGCCTTTTTCGTCAAGCAGCTGTTTTTGACCGGAGTTTTCCACGCCTTCGGCAATGACTTGTAAAGACAGCTGATGGCCCATGGCAATAATGGCACCTGTAATTTGTTCTGATTTTGGGTGTGTCTGAATATCATCGATGAATGATTTATCGATTTTCAGCCTGTGGATCGGAAAGTCCTTTAAATAGCTTAGAGAACTATGCCCCGTGCCAAAATCGTCAATGCTGATCCTGATGCCTAATTTGGTTAAAGAAGATAGAACCTTTTTGGAGTGGTCAAGATTATCCATAGTCATGCTTTCTGTTACTTCAACTTCAAGAAGGCGAGGGGGAAGCATGTATTTAGAAAGTGTATTCTTGATGAGCGGAATCAGTTCCTCCGATTGAAACTGTCTGGCGGAAATATTAATGGCGACAGAAAGATCAAATCCTTTGTCGTGCCATACTTTTGCCTGCCTGCACGCCTCATCAATAATCCACTTTCCAATATCAATAATAAGGCCGGTTTCTTCGGCAACACCGATGAATTCTCCAGGCGGACGCAGATTGCCGTCGGAAGTGACAAGGCGTATGAGCGCTTCAGCACCTGTCATTTTTTGATCTCTTGTACTGAATTGCGGCTGATAATGCAAGACAAATCTTTTGTTATCAATCGCTTCCCTCAGCTCCATTTCTTGATTAAGCTTGACGGTTTCTTTATTGCCGATTGAGAAAGAGTAGTATCTGTATTTGCTTTTGTTTCGCTCTTTGGCCGCATACATTGCCATATCTGCTTTTTTCATCAATTCAGGGCCGTCTGTTCCGTCTTTAGGAGAAATCGCAATTCCGATGCTGACGGATGTAATAAGGGTGTGTTCCTGAATTTTAAATGGCTTTTTGAATTGCTGAATGATTTTTTTAGCCAAAACATCGGCTTCTCCCGTTCCGGTATTGGCGTCAGTCATAATAATAATGAATTCGTCACCCCCAAGCCGTGCGATAAATCCATTATCCGGTATAACGGATGAAAGCCGTTTAGCCGCGAGCTGGAGCAGCTGATCGCCCACATTATGGCCTAATGCGTCATTTATCACCTTAAACCGGTTCAAATCTAAGAAAAATACCACGGTGTTATAATCCAAGGCATGCTCGCGATTCAAGACCTTTGTTAAATGGGAGATCGCATGTCTTCTGTTGGGTAAATCTGTAAGTGAGTCGTAATGAGCCATTCTATGGATTTTTTTTTCGGCCCTGTACTGTTTTGTCACATCTTTACAGATGACATATATGCTGTCCAGTTCTTGGTTCACCTCAACAGGAATAAACGTAATATTCAAATGAAACTGGCCTTTGTCCGTCATAAGATTGGTATCGCTGTTAATGGCTTGTTTTTCGCTTTTGACCTGCTTAAAAAGCGCATTGATTTTTGGCGACATATAATGATTCCAATTTTGATGGTTTAGGCCGAAATTATTCATCATATCCTCACCAGCATGATTAGAAGAAATAATATCTCCTTTTAATGACAGGATAAAGATCGCATCAATATTATGAATGATTAAAGATTGAAACCGCTGTTCGTTATCCTTCATGCGTTCATTTTGTTTCATGAATTTTCGATCAGCATGAGAACTGAATAATAATAACGTTTGAATACAGAAGACGATTAAGGCAATCAGAATAGACCAATCGAATGTATGGACTTCCATATGATGGTCGGGAGGTGCAACATCCTCATAAAATGTAGCGGCCATCATTCCTGTATAATGCATTCCCGATATGCCAATTCCCATTATTAAGGCACTGATTATTTTATAAATCAGCAAATGGTCTGCAGGTTTTTTTATGGACAAGTCAAAGAAAATCTTTAGTGAGACGAAAGAAGCTCCAATGGCAATGACAATGGATAATGTAAAAAGCAGCGGTTCATACATCATCATTACCCGGGAAATGGAAGACATTCCGATATAATGCATAGACGAAATCGATGCACCCAGCACCACCGATCCTGTAAGCAGCCTGTAAAAGGTTAGGATATAACGGCTGACGATATATAAAGAAACAAATGATCCAGAAACAGCAGCTGCAATCGAGGCAACTAAAGGCGCCAGTTCATAATGCATCGGCATCTCCGTATGAACAGCCATCATGCCGATAAAATGCATGGACCAAATCCCAAAGCCCATAATGATAGAGCCTGCAATCAGCCATACCTTGCTTTTTAATCCTGTATGAATGGTGACTTTTCTTGAAAGTTCAAGGGAGGTGAACGATGCTGCACAAGCAATAAGAATAGATAAACATATGAGTGTTGTATTATACGTTGCGTGTAATTCCATATGGAGATTCCCCCGTGTGTTCCAGTCTTGTTGACTCTCCTTAATATCGGCTGTCAGCTAAAGAATTTCAGTCTATATGCCTGGAGAAATTGTCAGAAAAACGCTTGAAATGAAGATTCTCTGTTTTTAGTTCTGCTGACCGTCAAAAATATGTTAAAATCATTTTGATGTTTTGAGTGAAAAACAAAAATGTGTATACATAGATCAGGGAAAAGGGAAGTGAAGATGATCGAAGAATTGGTTATGTCCTGGATAGAAGCATTTAAAAGCTTATCTTATTTCGGAATTTTTCTGGCGCTCTGTATTGAATTTATTCCGGCCGAAATTGTCCTTCCGCTTGCAGGTTATTGGGTATCGAAAGGTGACATGACGCTTGCCGGCGCTGTTCTGGCAGGATCATTAGGAGGAGTCGCCGGTCCGCTCACCCTGTATTGGATCGGGCGTTATGGAGGCAGGCCGTTCCTTGAACGTTTCGGAAAGTACCTCTTTATAAAGCCTGAGGCTCTTGACAAATCGGATGAATTTTTTAAAAAGCATGGCGGTTTTGTCGCTTTCAGCGGCCGCTTCCTGCCAGGGATCCGCACACTGATTTCCATACCATGCGGCATCGCAAAAATGAATGTCTGGGTGTTTTCTCTTTACACGTTTATCGCCATGCTTCCGATCACATTTGTTTATGTATATCTCGGTGTGAAGCTCGGAGAAAATTGGAAAGACGTTGGCTCTATTCTAGACCAATATATGCTTCCGATCGGGATCGCCATTTTGATCTTGTTTGTTCTCTATTTAGTGATAAAAAAGAGGAAAAAACGAATGCAGTCTGAACATTTTTCAGTTTTTTTAAAAAATAAGCGTTGACAAATAAACTCGCTCCGCATATCATTGACATATAATATGATATTTCTTGAAATCCCAAAGGGGAGTAGCGTCCGGAATGTTCCGGAAACAAAGTCGTCATTTCATGGATAGTGATATCCATCGGCTTTGTTGGCATGCCTGAATTCATGTCTAGCAAGACCTTTGCCTTATGTCGGCAAAGGTCTTTTTTGCATGTCCGGCCGGCATAAGATCGGATGAAGAGAAAGAAAACAACTTTTTTGGGAGGGTATCATTTATGGATGCAGCATTATTATTGGAGTATGGTTGGGTTCTTCTCGTCTTGATCGGGCTGGAAGGTATTTTAGCCGCCGATAACGCTTTAGTGATGGCGGTTATGGTAAAACATTTGCCGGAGGAGCAAAGAAAGAAGGCATTGTTTTATGGGCTGGCAGGCGCCTTTGTTCTGCGATTTGGCTCTTTATTCGCTATTTCTTTTTTGGTGAACGTATGGCAGGTTCAAGCCATTGGCGCGATCTACTTGCTGTATATTGCAGCAAGCCACTTGCTCAAAAGATATGTATTTAAGAAAGAAGACAATCATAAGGTGACGAAGCAAAGCGGATTTTGGCCGACTGTATTAAAGGTTGAACTGGCAGATATCGCTTTTGCTGTTGACTCCATCTTAGCGGCCGTCGCTCTGGCCGTTACGCTGCCGGGAACTTCACTTCCAAAGATCGGCGGACTTGATGGAGGACAATTCTTCGTTATTTTGGCCGGAGGCATTATCGGACTGGTGATTATGCGGTTTGCGGCATCGATGTTTGTTAAGCTTTTAAAGGAACGTCCAAGCCTAGAAACAGCAGCATTTGTTATTGTCGGATGGGTCGGGGTAAAGCTTGCTTTATATACACTCGCACATGATGACATCGCCATAGTGTCCTCGCACTTTATCCACTCAGGGACATGGAAGGTGATTTTCTGGGGTGTCTTAGCGGCGATCGCAGTTTGCGGCTGGTTTATGTCAGGCTCAAAAAAACAGGCGGAAGACGCACAAAACGAACAAAATAACAGAAGCCAAGAAAGGGCTTAATCATAAAGACTCTGCTGAAAAGCAGAGTCTTTTCATGTTTGAAGCGTTTTCAAAGACGAAATAAAATAACATTTTTATAACAGCTTTGTTACAAAAACCTCTTTTAAAACCCCCAAAATTCTCTTTAAAGGCACGAAATCCTGTATAGTACGTGAGAATGGATTGTCATAATTGAGACATTGGAAATCAATATTTCTTTTTCTCCTTTGCGATTCCCTATCAAATTAGCTATCATTAATGAATAGTTATAGGGAGGAACTGAGGTGAAACCAGTGCTTAGCCTTTTGTTTAAATTGGGAAAAAAGAAGCAAACGCTTGAAAAATCTGTTGAAAGCATACAAAAAGGCAATAAAGATCTGCAAAACGAGTTGATACAGCAATATAAGCCATTTATCGCAAAGACGGTTTCATCCGTTTGTAAACGATATATAGATGAAAAAGACGATGAGTTCAGCATCGGACTGATTGCATTTAACGAAGCTATTGAAAAGTACTCACCTGAAAAAGGAAATTCGCTGCTCGCATTCGCAGAGCTTATTATAAAAAGAAAAGTCATTGATTACATTAGAAAAGAAGCAAGAACCGCACAAAATATTAATATGGATTTACAGGAGGGTGACGATCAGGAATCCTCACAAAGCCTGATTGAAGCCGAGCTTTCTATTGATGAATACCGCCGCCAGATAGAACAGGAACAGAGGCGGGAGGAAATTCTGTATTTTCAAAAGCAGCTCAAAGACTACGGACTTTCATTTCAAGAGCTGCTTGAACATTCTCCAAAGCATGCGGACGCAAGGCAAAACGCCATAAAGGTGGCGCTCACTCTTGTCGAGCATGAAGAATTAGCTGCGATTCTTTATACGAAGAAACAGCTTCCTGTTAAACAGCTCGAACAGCTCGTTTCAGTAAGCAGAAAAACGATTGAGCGAAACAGAAAATATATCATTGCAATGTGCATTATCATTACCGGTGATTATATTTATTTAAAAGATTATCTTAAAGGGGTGCTGCACTCATGAGAAGAGGGATCATAGTAGAGAAAAATAAAAAATTCGTCACGTTGCTGACCCCTGACGGACAATTTTTAAAAGCAAAAAATGATCGCCAAACATATGAAATCGGAGAAGAAATCATGCTTCCGAGTGAGACACGCATGGGCAGAAGGGCCAGCTTTTTTGATGTTTTAAGACTGCGCCCTTTCAAAATGGGGATTTTTTCGATGACTGCTATTATGCTTTTTATTTTTATTATTCTCCCCGTTTTCTCTAATGACAAGGCCTATGCGTATATGACAATAGATATCAATCCAAGCTTCGAAATGGCGTTAAACAGCGATTACGAAGTGATCGAACTGACGCCCTTAAATGATGACGGCAAGAAGGTTATCAGTGACATCGATGATTGGGAGGAGACTGATTTTAAAAAGGTGATAGACGATATTATTACGGATTGCAGCGAGCATGGATATGTAAAGGAATCGAAAGAAATATTGATTTCCACTGTTTATGAAAATACGGATGACGATACATATAAATCAGGAGTAAAAAAACAGCTGAATGATGTAACGGAAAAATATAAAACGACATACCGCATGGAATCTCTCGAAACAGATATGAAAACGAGAGAAAAAGCAAAAAAGGAAGGCGTATCAACAGGCAGCTACATAAAATCGAATGAAAAGAATAACATGAAAGATCCAAATGAAGATTCTCAAAAATCCGGGGAAGAGGATCAAAAAAATACCGGCAACGAGGAAGAAAACACGAATCAGACAGACGATCAGGACAGCAAACAAGGAGAAAATGAACAGCTGGATGATACGGATTCACAGAAAGAAGATACAACTGACACGCAGAATGATGATAGTGAACAGAATAAAGATGTAAAGGAATCAGATGAAAACAAGAAAGTTGAAAAAGATGGGGATACTGAGCAAACCCCTACACAAGTTCCTCAAGATAACGGAAATGAAGAAGAAGACAATGGTGAACAGAATAGCAAGAATAGCAAAAATCGCAAAAATTGGAATAACGGTGAAAAAGGAAAGGATCATTCCTCATCTAATCGGGATAATGCTTCTTACCACCGTAACCCAAATGGCTACAGCAGCAATAATGAATCAGCTCAAACAGAAGATTCGCCGAGTGCCCCCGGCGAATAGAGTCCTGAGTTTATTTATTTGTGCCATTTAGCTGTGATTGTGCCTGCTGAACCAGACGCTTTGTCATTTCCCCGCCTACAGAGCCGTTAGCGCGTGAAACTGTATCAGAACCAAGGTTCACACCGAATTCTTGAGCCACTTCAAGTTTAAATTGGTCTAGTGCCTGCTCCACCCCTGGAACAACGAGTTTATTTCTGCTCGCCATCTTTTTTCATCTCCTTTTTCTATTAAGAAATTCTTAACGCGTATTTAGTTTGAAATGTACGGGGTTTATTTATGCTGGCAATTGTTGTGGGGGAATAAGAAACCCCCGGCAATTTGCCGGGGGTACCTCCTGATTACAGTATGTCAGCGGTCATTTTGTTCGCGGTCGCCTGAATATGGAACGTCAAAATGGAGAGAACTGTAATGGCAATAATCTGCCTGATTTTGACCCATTGGGCGTCACTCAGCTCTTCAAAATGGTGACGAAGAAGGTCTGTTTCCTGTTCGACAATCTGCTGGAGGTTTGATTCCTTCATGGAAGGAGTATCTTGGTGATAAATGGCATGCAACACATGCGCGCAGCTTTCATAGTACGCTAACGGGCTGATGACATCATCAGATCTGTCTGAGATGGTGTTAAAAGCAACTTTTAAGATAGCTCGTATGTGTTCAAAGTCATAAATGGATTTTAGGTCACGTACAATTAAAAGAATCACTGCCTGTTCAACTGAATACTTTTTACCCAGCTCAGGATGGCCAATGAGGTCTTTGATATCGCGTTTCACCCAATTTTGAATCGCGGTTGACTTTAACGAAGTCAGCTCGCATAAATTGCCAAGCTCAACGATTTCGTTGGTTGACAGGCCGTATTCTTTTTTCTGTTTTTTTCGTTCATATCTTGTAAGAAATTCTGGAATTTGAAGATGGCTTGCCGCTTCTTCCGCTGACATATTCGCCGATTTAACGAGGATGTCGAGCGGGCTAATGTCTCCCAGGCCTTTAAGGGAATAGAGTAGCCGTACCATCTCAATTCGAGTGAGTTTAAAAATATTCATTGTTCACCTCTTCAAGACAATTTGACGCGGATATAATCTCTATGTATAAATGCACTATTAAAGCGTCAGTAATACATTAACATCATACGTCTAAATCCTTGCATTTTCAAACAGATGTTTTATAATTTAAATATACAGGTTCATTTGATCTTAAAAATAACGGAGGTTATTATGGCGAAAAGAATTTTTCTGTTTATTTTAACGAATATTTTGGTGCTTACAACGATCGGAATTGTTTTATCTGTCATAAGCTCTGTCACTGGAGTTGGGACGTACTTTACAGCTGATGGCGGTATAGATCCTATTGCGCTTCTTGTATTCAGTTTAGTCGTCGGTTTTGTCGGTTCCTTTACGTCTCTTGCGATGTCCAGATGGATGGCAAAGACAATGATGGGCGTCAGAGTGCTGAATCCGGAAAAACATACACTTAGCCATGAAGAGCAGCAATTGGTTGACCGTGTTTATAGATTGAGCCGCTCTGCCGGCTTAACGAAGATGCCGGAGGTCGGAATTTACCGCTCATCCGAAGTGAATGCGTTTGCGACTGGCCCTTCAAAACGCCGCTCTCTTGTCGCTGTGTCGTCAGGCCTGCTTGATCAAATGGATGATGCTGCGGTTGAAGGCGTGCTTGCCCATGAGGTCGCTCATATTGCAAATGGTGATATGGTGACAATGACACTTTTACAAGGTATTGTGAATACCTTTGTCGTCTTTTTATCACGGATCGCTGCATGGATCGCGAGCCGCTTTGTTAAGGAAGATCTTGCTCCGATTGTTCATTTTATCGCAATGATTGTGTTTCAGATTGTCTTTTCAATTCTCGGAAGCCTCGTTGTTTTTGCGTATTCACGCCACCGTGAATTCCATGCTGACCGGGGAGGAGCGGATCTTGCCGGCAAGGATAAGATGATTCATGCTCTTCGAACGCTTAAGAGCTATTCTTCCCGCATCATAGAAGAAGATCAGACAGCTGTCCAAACACTAAAGATTAATGGCAAGAAGCGGTCATCGCTTTTCTCTACTCACCCTGATTTAGATGAAAGAATCAGACGATTAGAAGCTAAATAAAATAAAAACATCCTTCCTCTGAGAACCCTCAGAGGTTTTTTTTTCTGTTTCACTTTGACTAAAATAATAAAAAAATATGCAAGTTAAGAAAATGTTTCGCAAAAGCCTTTAAAAATGGATCTAATATCTTTAGAATAATTACCGTACTTTAAAAGAGAGGCAGAAGGATTTCACATGAGATTAAAGCTTGGAAAATTGATACAGGCATTATCTCCGGCCCAGCTGATTGCATTATATTACTTTCTCGCAGTAACTGTGGCCCTGATATTGCTGAGCCTGCCGTCTGCCCATAAGCAGGGAGCGGATTGGACTTTTATTGACGCGCTTTTTACGGCTGTCAGTTCAGTCAGCGTCACGGGGCTGACGGTTGTGGATACAGCTGATACATTCAGCACTACAGGCATTTTTATTTTGGCATTTGTTCTGCAATTTGGCGGAATCGGGATTATGACGCTCGGAACGTTTATTTGGCTGATCATGGGAAAAAGAATCGGCCTTAAAGAACGGAAATTGATTATGGTAGACCAAAACCAATCCCAGTTTTCAGGAATTGTCAATTTAATGAAGCAGGTTCTTTTTCTTATATTGTGGATTGAATTTTTTGGAGGAATCATACTTGGCACTTATTTTTTAACCTACTATGATTCCTTTCAGGAAGCTTATTTACACGGGTTTTTTGCAAGTGTCAGCGCTACCACAAATGGCGGGTTTGATATAACAGGAAATTCCATGGTTCCATTCCGCCATGATTATTTTGTGCAGTTTATTACGATGCTTTTGATCATATTCGGAGCGATCGGCTTTCCGGTGCTTGTCGAAGTAAAGGACTTCTTGTTTTCAAAGCATCGGAGATATCCGTTTACGCTTTTTACAAAAATCACGACCATTATGTTTGGCTCACTCGTAGTGTTTGGCGCCATCGGCATCTATGCGCTGGAAGCAAGCCACTCGTTTGCAGGAAAGGCATGGCATGATATTTTGTTTCTATCCTTGTTTCAATCAACAGCTACCCGAAGCGGTGGGCTTGCAACAATTGATATCAGCCAGCTGTCGGATCCCACGTTGTTTTTTATGTGCGCGCTGATGTTTATCGGTGCGTCGCCAAGCTCAGTCGGGGGAGGCATAAGGACAACAACTTTTGCCTTGAATCTGCTTGCGCTGTTTCATTTTGCACGCGGCAATAAAGCGGTAAAAGTATTCAAACGGGAGCTGCACCCAGCAGATCTGATGAAGTCTCTTGTGGTCACAATGATGGCGATTTTGCTCGTTTTTGGAGCGACACTGATCCTTACAGTGACAGAAAAGCATTCTCTGCTGGAGCTTTTGTTTGAGGTATGTTCGGCCTTTGGAACGACTGGTCTGTCCCTTGGCATTACCGCTGATTTGAGCAACGTAGGAAAATGTGTCATTATGATCGTAATGTTTATCGGGCGGATCGGAATATTGACCTTCCTTTATCTGATCGGAAGAAAAGAAATTGAAGCAAATTACCATTATCCGAAGGAAAGAGTGATTATCGGATAATTAAACACCGCATCTGCGGTGTTTTTTTATTGCCAAAAAAAAGATGTGTGACCTGGCACCAGTTGGAGAACCTAACATAAACAGCTGCAGTTAATCAGCTGGCCTGCATTTTCAAGCGAAATAAAAATTAGAAAATACTGGCGAGGAGGATTTCTATGAAACGTAAGGCTGAGGTCGATGAAGCCATAAAAAATAACAATACACCGACTGAGAGTATGGACAGAAATGCATATAAGACTCAATATCACGACGACCCGAATTTCCGAGGGGCCAATCGCAATTCCAAACAAGGTCAGCAAGGAGGCGCGTGATCATGAAAAAGAACCAGCACAGCAAAGACATGCAGAATCATAAAAAGCCGATGAATAAGAAGGTGCTTGAGGAAGAATTCTCAAGTGAGCTTGGGGATTACAACGCCGGGAAAATCATTGAAACCCTTGAAGTAACAAAGCCGAAAAAGAAAAAAGAGAAAAAACAAAAATAAAAAACACCTCTTAGGCGGCATGCCGCTTAAGAGGTGTTATGCTATTTTAAATAGGCATTTTTGCTGCTTCCTCTGACTAGCTGCAGCAAGCCTGTCATTCTCAGTTCAATGAACGGCTGAGCAACCGTTTTGACGAAATTGCTTGAGAGAATGGAGGTAAGAGCTGCAGTTAAGAGCAGCAGGATGACTAAGTTTTGATAGTCAGTGAGTCCATCCTCAAGCCCGACCTGCCTGAGTGTTTTAATGATAAATCCGTGGAGCAGGTATACGTAAAATGTCCTTGTTCCCCACTTAGTAAAGAAATAGCGTTTTTGCGGAACAAGCGCTAAAAAGCTAAAGGTTGCCGCAAAGGCAAGTACATACCAGCCGATTCGGGAGAGGCCGCTTGCCAAGGTGACATCGCCAAATGATGAGTACGGCTTAGAGCCGAACAGCCATGAATAGTCAAAATCGATGCCCCAGCAGATGACAAATACGGCGGCGAGCACACCGAGCGCAATCTGTTTGCCTCGTTTTGATCTCAGTAAATCAAAGTGATGTTTATTAGAGTAAAATCCGACAAGGAACATCGGTAAGAATACAAATGTCCGGGACAGGCTCAGTGTGCTGCTGACAAAGTCGAGATAGCCGATCAGCACGGCGATGCCGCAGCTGACAAACAGCGCCCAATGCTTAGAAAGCTTTGAAAAAGGATAGAGCAGGATATTCCAGAAAAATAAGCTTACCAGAAACCATAACGACCATTGCGGATCAATCGGATTCACATTTGTCATGCTTTCGTCTTGAATGATGTAATAAAAGACGGAATAGATGCTTTGGAAAATCAAATATGGAATAATCAGCTTGACCGCCAGCTTTTTCACATATCCGGCGCGTTTAAAACCTTTGGCGAAATAACCGGATACAAGAATAAAGGCAGGCATGTGGAACGTGTAAATGAACTTGTAGAGGTAGAGCATAAAATTGTTATCATGAATAAAAGATCGAAGAATATGACCGAATACAACAAGGAATATCAATAAGAATTTTGCATTGTCAAAATAACTGTCTCGCGATTTACTCATAGCATCACCTTCTCTTTAAATCAGTCACTAAAAGATTATTCCCTGTTGGTATTTATTTTAAAATAAAAGATCAAAAAGGATTTGAAAAAACGTCTGATTGTTAGGACGATGTAAAGTGACGGTAAGGATCGTTGAAAATGTCTTCTTTATGTAATCACGCTGAAATTTTCTGAAATGTATAGGGCGAATGAAGGAAGTTCATGCAATATGTAGAAATATTGAGGGATAGGTTTTGAAGAAGGAGTGTTTACGCATGGAAACTCTCGATGTCGAGACAAATTCAGATCTGAAAGAGGAACTGAAGCGCCTCAAACAAGAAAATGATCGGCTGAAAAAGGAATTACATCAGCATCAAGTGATTGTGAACAATACGCTCGATGCTATTTTTATATGTGATAATGAAATGAAAATCGTGCAGGCAAATGAAGCAACAGCGAGGATGCTTCAAGTAGATGCGGAAGGTTTGAAAAAGCGTTCCGTTTTTGATTTTTTGTTTTCTATTCCAAAGGATGAGCTGGACCTTTCCGTAAAGAAGTTTTTTAAGAAAGGTTTTCTGTGGAAGGAGGTTCCGATCAGGCTGGACAGCGGAGCGACAAAATATATTGAGTTTCTTGCCAAAAGAGGGATTGGCGAGGATTTCTTTTTTGTCGTTATGAGAGACATTTCTTCAAAGAAAATTTTGGAGCGGGAATTTTCCATGAATGAACAGCTTTTTAAGGACTTGTTTGACAGAGCTGTCGACGGAATCGTTTTATTTGATAAAGACGGCGGCTTTATTGATGCCAATCTGTCCTTTTGCAAAAGCTTTGAAATCGACCAGAATGAGCTGTCACATTTGTCGCTGTATCAATTCATAGACAGCGGATCGCGAAAAGATTTCGATAACATTTGGCACACGCTTTATCGAAAGGGAAAAGCAAAAGGCGAGCTGCCTGTCAGGCTTCGTTCAGGAGATCAGAAGCTGTTTGAATTTACGATTACGTCTAACATCATCAGCGGTTTTTATATGTCGATTATGCGGGATATCACAGAGAAGAGATCCATGGAGCTCCAGCTATTTAAAAGTGAGGAGCGCTTCAGAGAAATTTTTGAAAACGCCATGGACGCCATTATCATCTGGTCGAATGACGGAAGAATCGTTAAGGCCAATCAGTCAGCCTGTAAAATTTTTGAGCTGCCGATGAATTTGCTGTTAAAAAGAAAGCTGTGTGATTTTCTCGTAGACTCTCAGCAGAAATACAGCTTGACGAAGAGAAAATATGCAAAATACGGTGAGATCAGAGAAGAGATGCTGTTTCAAATGGGCAACGGGCAGTTCAAAGAGCTTGAATTCACTTCAAAGCGGACAATACTTGAAAACCAGCACTTAACAATTTTAAGAAATGTCAGTGACCGAAAGCGGATGGAAAAGGAGCTTCGGGAAAGCGAGCTCAAATTCAGAAAAGTGTTCAACGGCTCAATGGACGGCAACGTATTATTCGACAATCAGTACCGAATCATCGACGCCAACCCGTTAGCGAGCAATATTTTGGGCCTGCCGCATGAAGAACTGAAAAAACACAGCCTGCTTGATATTATTTCTTCCTATGAAATAGAAAATCTGGCATCGCCCGCAAGGCAGATTAATTTCGATGAAATGGACAATGAGATTCCATTTTTGCTGAGCAGCAATGATAATCGAAAACTAGAATTTTCGTTTAAACGAAATATTATTCAAAATATGAACCTGGCTATCTTTAAAGATGTCACAGAGCGAAAAGAACTGGAAGAGCGTCTTCGCAAATCTGATACTCTCCATGTCGTTGGAGAACTCGCTGCCGGTATCGCTCACGAAATCAGAAATCCAATGACAGCTCTTAAAGGCTTCATTCAGCTCCTGAAAGGGAGTGTGGAGGGAGACTATTCTCTTTACTTCAACGTCATCACCTCAGAATTAAAGCGCATCGAATCCATCATCACAGAGTTTTTAATTTTAGCCAAGCCCCAGGCTATCATGTATGAGGAAAAACATGTGACACAAATTATGAAAGACACATTAGACCTTCTTAACGCGCAAGCCAATCTCAGCAACGTACAAATGCATCTGGATTTAGTCGGAGACATTCCGCCGATATACTGTGAACCGAATCAGCTGAAACAGGTTTTTATCAATATATTAAAGAACGCCATCGAAGTCATGCCTGACGGCGGCAATATTTATGTGACGATCAAAAAAGCTGATCAAGATCATATTCTTATATCTTTGAAAGACGAAGGAGTAGGAATCACAGAGGATAAATTAAAGCGTCTAGGAGAACCATTTTATACAACAAAGGAGCGGGGAACTGGACTCGGGCTTATGGTAAGCTATAAAATTATTGAAGAACATCAAGGCAAAATAATGGTGGAAAGTGAAGAAGGAAAGGGGACTGTTTTCCATCTTACACTTCCCGTCAGGCAGAATTTTGAAGAAAGAAGGTTAGACGAATGAATTACTATATGACAGCGGAAACGCCGCTCGGGGAGCTCGCGATTGTTGAGGAAGAAGGCAGCATCACCCGTCTCTTCCTCAGTAAGGAAGATTTGATGCAGTGGAAAGAATCTGTTGAGAATACGGAGCAGTTGGAGACGGCTTTTTTGGCAGAAGCGAAAAAGCAGCTTCACGAATATTTTGCGGGAGAAAGAAAGATATTCTCACTGCCATTGAGCCAAAAGGGCACGCCTTTTCAGCAAAAAGTATGGGAGGCGCTTGCCATGATTCCGTATGGCGAATCACGAAGCTATGCTGACATTGCCGTAGCGGTCGGAAGTCCGAAAGCAGTACGCGCTGTCGGACAGGCAAATAAACGAAATGACCTGCCGATATTTGTCCCGTGCCACAGAGTGATCGGCAAAAACAGCACGTTAACAGGGTATGCCGGAAGTAAAACTGACATCAAAGCTTATTTGCTTAGCATCGAGCAAATCTCCTATAAAGAAAAATAAAACATATGGCACGTTCCCTTTTTTCGCCGCCGACATATGATTTTACTAAGTTAAAAAAGTTGGTCTGATGAAAGAGGAGGACAAAGCAATTGAAGCCGAGCCGCTCTGAGAAAATTGCCGTTTTTGCCGAGCTGCTTGTAAAACTGCATATCTTATCCAGCGCTCAAAAAGATGAAATAATCGATATGAATATGAGCAAACAAAAAAACCGCTGACTCGGCCCAATATGAGCAAAGTCTTCAGCGGTTTTTTAATGAACCTTTTCGCCTGTAAACAGCTGTTCAATTTCTTCTTCATAGGAACCGGTCATAATCCCTTTTTCAGTGATGATCCCAGAAATAAGATGGTGTGGTGTAATATCAAAAGCAGGATTAAAGACAGGCACTTCAGCCGGAGCGGTTCGGACGCCGGAAATGTTCCTGACTTCTTCGGGGTCCCGTTCCTCAATCGGGATATCAGCCCCGCTTTTTACTTTTGTGTCAAAAGTAGATAAAGGTGCTGCTACAAAAAACGGAATATCGAAGGCGTTTGCTAAAATAGCAAGTCCGTAAGTGCCAATTTTATTCGCGGTATCTCCGTTCTTTGCAATTCGGTCCGCGCCAACGATGACGGCAGAAATTTGTTTTTCTTTCATCGTATGGGCTGCCATGCTGTCCGTAATCAGAGTGACGTCAATACCGCCCTGCATCAGTTCCCAAGCAGTAAGCCGTGAACCTTGAAGAACCGGTCTGGTTTCACAAGCATAAATATGAAGCCCCAAATCCTTTTGTTTCGCCAAATAAAACGGGGCAAGCGCGGTTCCATAGCGGCTTGTCGCGATAGAACCGGCATTGCAGATTGTCATAATCTTGTCGCCTTTTTTGAAAAGCTGAAGCGCGTTTTGGCCGATCATACGGCACGTTTCTTCATCCTCGACTTGAATCTGAATCGCTTCATGGACAAGATTGGTTTTTGCTTCATTTACAGAAATGGCGTTTTGAATTGAATGGCTCAGTCTCTCGAGCGCCCATGATAAATTGATTGCTGTTGGCCTTGAACTGTTCAAATAATTTTTGATGTTATCCAATTCGCAGCGGAATTCCGCCACATTATCAGTTTCGATGTTTTTTGCCGCCAGCGCGAGCCCAAATGCTGCCGTAATGCCGATCGCCGGGGCTCCTCTAACTTTAAGTGAGACAATCGCGTCAAATACTTCTTCTTTCGTTGTCAGCTCCAAATATTCCGTAACATCAGGAAGCTTTTGCTGATTTAAAATCTTAATGGCTGTTTCTTTCCATTCAACAGAACGCGGAACAGCAAATGAATTGGTCATGGGTGAATCATTCCTTTACAAGTAACTTAAAACATTCAATAACATCCGTTATGGTTTTTAATTGTGAACGTTTTTCGATGAAGGCAGTACCGGTTTCCAGCGCCAGCCGTTTTCTTTCGATTCGCTTATCAAACGGTACGATTGTATCCAGATCTGCCACATGGGCAAGACCAACGGTGCGGCGTATCAGTTCGCAGCCGGCAAACCCAATTGTCTCTTCAAAAATATGGCTGAGTGTATCAGCGAGATAACCGTCGATTTTGGCATACACATCGAGACTGTTTTTCTCCCAGGCTTCACTGAATGTTGTTTGAAACGTGTCCCACACTTGTTTTACATGTTCATATAATGGCTCTCGATCAGCACCGTCACGGCTGAGTGCATTTAACAATAAGTTGGCGATAAATTGACCAACATCAAAACCGATTGGTCCGTAAAAAGCGAATTCAGGATCAATCACCTTTGTCTCAAGCTCGCTGGCAAAAATGCTTCCTGTATGCAGATCGCCATGAATCAGCGTTTCGGCAGATGTTAAAAATGACTTTTTCAGCTTAGCCGCTTCAACTTTGACCTTGTCATTTTTCCAAAGCTTTTCAACATATGGACGAAGCTCTTCCTCAAATTCATTTGTATCATGATCAAAGAAAGGATCTGTAAATACGAGTCTTTCGGTAATATCGCAGAGCTCAGGATTTGTAAATTGTTTAACAAGCTGTTTTTTTACCTTAGGCTCAAGTGCGTAATCAGAAGAGTAAAAAAGCGTTTTTCCTAAAAATTCGCCAATGTCTCGTGACAGATTTGGATAATTTTCACCTTCAAGAAGTCCTTTTCTAGCGATCTTTAGATGTGAAAGATCCTCCATGACCGTAACCGCCAATTCAGTATCTGAATAGTAAACTCTCGGTACGAGGTGAGGGACGTGTTCACCCTGACGGATCAGTGCGCTGCTTTCGATTCTTGCCCGATCGATTGTCAGCGGCCAGCTTTCCCCGACAACTTTTGCATAAGGAACCGCCTGTTTAATGATCAAAGCCCTGTCATTTTCTTGGTCATAAATTTGAAAGACGTAGTTTAAATTTCCGTCGCCGATCTCCTGGCATGTCAGCGTGCTTTTGCTTTGAAATAAGCCGAGTTTCACCGCCAGTGCGACAGCGGAGCTTTCATTTAACGTTTCGTATAAAGGTGTTTTTGTGACTGCCATCGTCATTACCTCCAGTTATGTAATATCTTGTTATGTGTGCCGCGAATGGCCGTAAAAAAGCCTCCTTCTCAGAGAGAAGGAGGCTTAACAATCATGTCCCGCCTCTCTTATCTCTCAGATCAAATCTGATGGAATTAGCACCGTGCCTTACGAGACCTCAGTCTCGGCGCCAAGAAGATGCGCCCCATTTCACAATGGAATTACGGTCGGTTGCTGTTGGGGTCAAAAGGCCAATCCCTCGCCCAACTCTCGATAAGAGAATATATTCACTTGTTAAACAATTCTAATTTATCAGTTGATGAACATAGTAACAGGTGTGTGATTGAATTGTCAATATATTTTTTAATATAAATCTTTTCTGATATCATCGAAAACAGGAATTTTTCCCCGCACCTCAACGCTTTCTTGAAGGTCAATTTCCGCTCTGACAATGCCTTCTTCACGGCCGCCCTCGGCCAATATGCGTCCCCAAGGGTCAATAATCATGCTGTGCCCGGCGAATTCATTATCGGGATTAGATCCTGTGCAATTGCAGGCAGCGACAAAGCATTGATTCTCAATAGCCCTCGCAATAAGCAGGCTTTTCCAATGATCAAGACGGGGCAGAGGCCATTCCGCAGAAATGAACAGCACGTTAGCGCCTTTAGTCGTATGTTTTCTGATCCATTCCGGAAAACGGATATCATAACAGATCAGTCCTGAGCTTTTGACGCCTTCAAGCTCGAAGTATCCGTCCTCGGAACCGGCTGATAAATACTCATGCTCATCCATCAGCTGAAAAAGATGGGCTTTGCTGTACTCTTTAATGATTCGTCCTTCCTTATCTGCGATGAACATTGTATTATAAACATCAGAACCCTTTCTGACAGCAACAGATCCTGCGACAATATGAACCCCGTGTTTTTTTGCGGTTTTTTGCAGCCAGCTTTGAGCAGTGAGCCCGTCTTCATCAGCAAGCTGATCAAGTTTGGCAAGGTCGTAACCAGTCGTCCATAATTCAGGGAGAACAAGAGCGTCAGCATATTTACTCTCTTTTTCAATTAAAGATTCAGCCTTTTTTATATTTTCTGAAGGTTTTCCGTATGAAATATCAAATTGAAGACAAGATATGGTCCATTTCATTTTTTAACACCCCATATTTTTCTTTACTTTTTTCATTTAACCATATATGATACTGGACTATCATTTCAAGATTTTTTTAGAAGGTGAAAACAGATGAAATTTGAACATTCTCAAGTGCTGCAGGAACTGCCTAAACAATTCTTTGCTTCTCTTGTGCAGAAAGTGAACCTAAAGCTGAAGGAAGGACATGATGTCATCAATTTGGGGCAGGGGAATCCGGATCAGCCGACGCCCGAGCATATTGTTGAGGAAATGAAGCGAGCCGTTGCTCAGCCTGAAAATCATAAATACTCCTCATTTCGAGGTTCGCACAGTCTTAAATCAGCAGCGGCTGCATTTTATAAAAGAGAATACGGCGTTGAGCTTGATCCGGAAACTGAAGTAGCCGTATTATTCGGCGGGAAAGCCGGTCTTGTCGAGCTGCCGCAATGCCTGCTAAATCCGGGGGATACGATTTTGGTTCCTGACCCTGGCTATCCAGATTATTGGTCCGGTGTCACGCTTGCGAAAGCGAATATGGAAATGATGCCGCTCACTAAGGAAAATGCGTTTCTTCCTGAATACGCAAGCATTTCCCTTGACGTAAGAGAACAAGCGAAACTGATGTACTTGAATTATCCGAATAATCCGACTGGAGCCGTCGCTACCGCAGAATTTTTTAGAGAAACGGTGAGTTTTGCGAAAGAAAACGAAATCTGTGTGGTCCATGATTTTGCTTACGGTGCAGTGGGCTTTGACGGACACAAGCCTTTAAGCTTTTTGCAGACTGAAGGCGCTAAGGATATCGGAATAGAAATTTACACGCTGTCCAAAACATATAATATGGCGGGCTGGCGGGTCGGTTTTGCAGTTGGTAACGCCTCGGTCATAGAAGCGATCAATCTTTATCAAGACCATATGTTTGTCAGTCTTTTCAAAGCAACCCAGCAGGCTGCCGAGGCGGCACTTTTATCTGAGCAGACATGCGTAGCGGAGCAAAATGCCCGGTATGAAAGCAGGCGCAACGCTTGGATAGCGGCATGCAGGGAAATTGGCTGGGATGTAACAGCGCCTGCGGGTTCATTTTTTGCGTGGCTGCCGGTGCCTGAAGGCTATAGCTCTGAGCAATTCTCAGATCTCTTGCTTGAAAAAGCGAATGTGGCGGTTGCAGCAGGAAACGGCTTTGGTAAATATGGCGAGGGGTATGTCAGAGTGGGGCTCTTAACGAGTGAAGCTAGGCTTAAAGAAGCAGCTCATCGAATTGGCAAACTAAACCTGTTTACCCAAAAAAGCATTGACAAGATTCTTTAACGGTGGGATAATTCAAAATAATTTATAAAATCTATATTTTCTTATCAAGAGCAGGCAGAGGGACGAGCCCGATGAAGCCCGGCAACCGACTTGTAAAGCACGGTGCTAATTCTTGCAGCTGGCGGCTGAGAGATAAGATTCGGACGAGAAACGAAACCTCTTTAGACGCATTGCTGTTTGAAGAGGTTTTTTATATGGGTTAAAAAATGAAAGGAGCTCTGGCATGAGTGAATTATTAGCAACATATCTCCTGACCGAGCCGGGAGCCGACACGGAGAAAAAAGCAGAACAAATCGCAACAGGATTGACGGTGGGCTCTTGGACTGATCTGCCTCTGGTGAAGCAGGAGCAGATGCAAAAGCATAAGGGACGGGTTGTAAAGGTCGAGGAGAGAGAGGGACATCTTGCATCAGGAAAACAAGCGGTTATCACAATTGCCTATCCCGAGGTAAATTTCTCACAGGATATTCCGGCATTGCTGACAACTGTGTTTGGCAAGCTGTCGCTGGACGGAAAAATCAAGTTAATAGATCTCGAATTTTCTGTAGCGTTTAAGCGAACACTTCCGGGCCCGAAGTTTGGCGTATACGGCATCCGGAAGATGCTTGGAGAGTTTGAAAGACCGCTGTTAATGAGCATTTTTAAAGGGGTCATCGGAAGGGACCTGAGTGATATTAAAGAACAGCTCAGGCAGCAGGCGCTAGGCGGGGTTGACTTAATCAAAGACGATGAAATTTTCTTTGAGACGGGTTTAGCACCTTTTGAAACAAGAATTACAGAGGGAAAACAAATTTTGAAAGAAACATACGAGCAGACCGGCCATAAAACGCTGTATGCAGTGAATTTGACTGGTAGAACGGCTGAGCTTAAAGATAAAGCAAGACGCGCTGCTGAATTGGGAGCGGATGCGCTTTTATTGAATGTCTTCGCTTACAGTTTGGACGTCATGCAAAGCCTTGCGGAAGATCCGGACGTATCAATCCCCATTATGGCGCACCCAGCAGTCAGCGGGGCATTTACATCCTCACCGTTGTACGGGTTTTCCCATGCTCTTTTGCTCGGAAAATTAAACCGATATTGCGGCGCTGACTTCAGTCTGTTTCCTTCTCCATATGGTTCAGTTGCGCTTCCTAGAGAAGACGCGCTGGCGATTCATGAAGAATGCGTAAGAGAAGATGCCTTTAACCAGACATTTGCCGTTCCGTCTGCTGGTATTCATCCTGGCATGGTTCCGCTTCTCATGCGTGATTTTGGCATCGATCATATTATTAACGCCGGAGGAGGCATACACGGACATCCAAACGGCGCCCAAGGCGGGGGCAAAGCGTTCAGAGCCATTATTGAGGCGGTTTTGGAGGCGCAGCCGATTGAAGAAAAAGCCGGTCAATGCGAAGATTTGAAGCTTGCGCTTGATAAATGGGGAAAGGCTGAAGCCGTATGACGACTCAAAAACCGTTAATTATATGTGATTTTGATGGAACCATCACGATGAACGACAACATTATAAACATTATGAAAACATTCGCTCCGCCGGAGTGGACGGCGTTAAAAGACGGCGTGCTCTCCAAAACGATGTCGATCCAAGAAGGCGTCGGGCGAATGTTCGGCCTTCTGCCGAGCAGCTTAAAAGAGGAGATTACGAGATTCGTATTAGAAGACGCAAAAATCCGGGACGGCTTTCGGGAATTTGTCGCATTTGTTAACGAGCATGAACTCCCGTTTTATGTCGTAAGCGGGGGGATGGACTTTTTTGTCTATCCGCTGCTTGAAGGAATTGTTGAGAAAGATCATATTTATTGCAACCGTGCGTCATTTGAGAACGAATTCATTCATATTGATTGGCCTCATTCTTGCAAAGGCACATGCACAAATCAATGCGGGTGCTGCAAGCCGACTGTTATGAACGAGCTTTCTGAGCCTGATCAATATATCATCATGATCGGTGACTCCGTTACCGATGTAGAGGCGGCAAAGCTGTCTGATCTTTGCTTTGCAAGGGATTATTTATTAAATGAATGCAAGGAGCATCATCTGAATCATATCCCATACCATGATTTTCACGAAATAAAGAAAGCGATTGAAGATGTAACGGAGGTAAAGAAATGGCTGCAAAACAAGAACGATGGCGCGAGCTTGCCGAAGTAAAACGGGAATTGGCAGAAAGAGATTGGTTTCCGGCGACAAGCGGCAACCTGTCCATCAAGGTTTCTGATGAGCCATTGCAATTTCTCGTAACGGCGAGCGGAAAAGATAAACGAAAAGAAACGGATGAAGACTTCCTGTTGGTGGATCAGAACGGAGAGCCTGCCGAAAGCGGATATCATCTGAAACCGTCAGCAGAAACGCTTTTGCATACACATCTGTACAATAAAACAAATGCCGGATGCTGTCTTCATGTTCATACAGTAAACAATAACGTCATCTCAGAGCTGTATGGAGATCAAAATCAAATCACTTTTAAAGGCCAAGAAATTATAAAAGCGCTGGGCATGTGGGAAGAGAATGCAGAAGTGTCCATTCCAATTATAGAAAATCCGGCTCATATTCCGACTCTCGCAGCGCTTTTCGCGGATCAGGTTACTGGAGATTCAGGAGCTGTCCTAATCCGGAACCATGGCATTACTGCTTGGGGAAGAACGGCATTTGAAGCGAAAAGAGTGCTTGAAGCATATGAATTTTTATTCAGCTATCATTTAAAGCTGAAAACACTCCAGCATCAGCTGGTTAAATAAAAGGGGGAACCGCAAATGGCAACAATTCGAATTCATGATGAGGCAAATACAACGATTGAAAATCAAGAGGAAGTGGCAAGCTTTCTGGACAGCCAAGAGGTGATCTATGAGCAATGGGATATCGCCAAGCTCCCTGAACAGCTTTCAGAAAAATATGACCTGTCTGAAGAAGAAAAACAGCAAATTCTTGACACCTTCGACGCTGAAATTAAAGATATCTCAGCCCGCCGCGGCTACAAAGCCCAAGATGTTATTTCTTTGTCTGACGCAAATCCGAAACTGGATGAACTGCTTGAAAACTTTAAAAGAGAACATCACCATACAGACGATGAAGTCCGTTTTATTGTAAGCGGACACGGAATTTTCGTCATTCAAGGCAAGGACGGCACATTTTTTGATGTCCGTTTAAACCCTGGAGATTTAATCTCGGTACCTGAAAATATCCGCCATTATTTCACGCTTCAAGAGGATCGAAAAGTTGTGGCGGTGCGGATCTTTGTAACATCTGAAGGCTGGGTTCCGATTTATGAAAAAGACAGCGTGAACCAATAAGAAGAAAAAGCCCCGTCCATAAAGGCGGGGCTTTTTTTGCTTATCGTAAACGCCATTCTTCGTATTGGGACATTTCTTTTTTGACCAGCGTCCAAATCAAACCGAGAACGGCAGCATCGTCAAGAATTCCTAAACCGAGCACGATGTCCGGAATCATATCAATCGGCATGATGATATAAAAGATAGCAGCTGTCAGAAGCAACAGTGTTTTAATCTGTGAACGGGGATAGTCACCGTTTCGCCAATCGCGAAGCATTTGACAAAAGATCGTGATATGATTGATTAATTTTTTGCGGGTTTTCCTTTTCAGAATAGCTTTTCCGCCTGCCGCACCGAGCATTATCGCTTTTTTTTTCTTCATTTAGCATTCCTCCTGCCTGCCGGTGTGTTTAAGATGGTCTTCGTCTGGGTATTGTTCTTCTAATCCTATCAATATATCTATTATAAATGAAAAATTAAGTTATTTAATAAAAATATGTTTACAAATAAAGTATAATCTGTAATAATGCACAATAACCCAATCAAACTTGTTTCCTATTTCTTAGCGGCGAGGGGTGAATTGAATGGGCTGTTCTTCTGAACAAGAAAGATTGCTGGTGTCTATTGATGAAAAAAGAAAGTTAATGATAGACGCCGCTAGTAAGCAGGGATTTACAGGGCATGACACAATCAGGCACAGTCAGGAGCTGGATTCTTTAATGAACGAATACCACCAGCTCATGCAAGAAAACGAACATTCCAAAGGAATTCAAGGCCTTGTGAAGAAATTAGGCTTGTGGCCCCGAAGAGACGTCATGCCTGCATATGATGCACATAAATAGCGGCGCTATCTGATGCATATATAAAGAGAGAGCTTTTCAGAAGCGCTCTTTTTTTCTGGGAAAATTTCATACGAAAGAGGGAACTGATGAAAGAACTGGCGGTAGTCATTACTGAAATGATAAACCAATTTCATGATGCTTTTATTTCGATATGCGGGATGCTTGGCATTCAATTAACCGACAAAGAAATGCATTTTTGGGTGATTGGAATATTTGGCATCTTCTTTTTCGCTGTCACTCACGCTGTATTTACATGGCTTTCTAAATGGAGCTTGACGGCTTTGTCCTTTATCTATACCGTAACGATCATCATTGTTATCGTATTTGCAATTGAGATTCAGCAAAAAGTGACCGGACGGGGAAATATGGAGTTTTTAGATGCGACGGAAGGGTTAAAAGGCTTTTTGGTGTTCTTTTTCATCTTTTTGCTTTTGAAAATGCTTTTGCGTTTGATTCGATTCTTCTTTTCAGGAGGAGCTGTAAGCAAGGAGAATGAAAATACCCGTTCACGAAAATAAATAAGCCCTCCTGAGACTGTCAGGGGGCTAGGAAGAGGAGACGGGGAGGGTAATGGTAACCTCGGTTCCTCTTCGTACTTCACTTTCTATATGAATGGAACCTCCGTACATCAGCACGATCCGTTTACATACGACTAACCCGAGGCCGGTTCCTTTTTCTTTAGAAGTGACAAATGGAAGAAAGATATGATCCAGCATTTCCTGTGATATCCCTTCACCGTTATCCATCACTTTTATAATGGCCTTTTTATCAACTGCTCCTAAGGAAATTGTGAGTTTGCCGCCTTCCGGCATAGACTCAAGGCCATTTTTCGCAACATTCAAAATGACTTGTTTAATATGATCTTTTGTACATTTTACTTTTAGAGGTTTATCAGTTAAAAATGTTAACTCTACCTCCACATTATATAAATTTCCTTCAGAATAGATGATCGGCATAATTTCTCCGATAATATCCTGAAGCGAGTTAAGCTCCCATTTCTCAGCTGTCGGTTTTCCGAGAACTAAAAACTCACTCACAATTTGATTGATACGTTTAATCTCCTGGTCGATAATTGAAAAATACAGCTGGTCTTCTTCACCTTTATATTTCTTTTGCAGCAGCTGAATAAAACCGCTTATGCCGGTGAGCGGATTGCGGATTTCGTGAGCCGTGCTGGCAGCAAGCGTTCCGATCAGCTCTAATTTTTGCTGCTCATTTTCCGTGCGCTCCAGCTGGGTCCGCCGCTTCAGCAAATAATAAAGTACTAGAATAAAAAGAATATTCAGCAAGACTATAATACAGGAAAGAGGAAGCACAAGGCTTTTACTCAGCTCCTCTATTGTGACAGGATTCGGATATACTTTCATATTCCAGCTGATATCATCAAGATAACCGCTGACAGGTTTTTGATCTCTTGCGTGAGAAGCCTGTCCGCTTGAGAAAATCATTTTGTTATTTTCGTTCACAACCTCAATATAGACATCAGGGCTCAGCAAGTTAATCAGGTTTTGCAGATAGTCAATTTGTATAGCTGCCACAAGATAATCTGTGACATTTTTCTTTTCATCCAGCACGGGAACACAAATTGTAAAAATCGGCTGGCCTGTGATCCTGCTTGAATAGCTGTCTGTAATGACAGTCTTTTTTGTTTTTTTCGCTTTTGTAAAAAAGGATCTGTCGGCCAGATTGACTTTAGTTTTTAATTCTGTTGCGCTGGCAGTGACATCTCCTTTAGCATTGAGAAAATAAAGACCGGAAAACCTTGGTTCGGAATCAAACGTTTTTTCCAAAACAGTTTTCATTTTATTCATATCTATCGGTCTGTCGATAGCGATAGACAAGGACGTCATTCTCGCTTTTGTTTCCCCGATTAAATAATTTATTTTGTTGCGGTGAAGGTTCAGCATAACACTGGCTTCTTGCTTATGTTCTGCAGCTATTGTTTCTTTTTCTTTTTCATAGACGAAAAAGCTTATGACGAGTGCCGGAATCACTACTAGTGCAATATAAAGCTTAATTCTCCCGCAGGCGCCTTTTAGTATTTTCAATTTGCATCGCTCCAACATACACCTGATTAGAGGTATTATATCATTGTTTCTTCTTGTTTAATAAGAAAAAATAACCAAAATAATTAAGAAAAATATGTTGTTCACATGAATAATAAAAAAGAAGAGAAATATTGGAAAGATTTTTATTGACATTTCGGTATTTGTTTATTAATGTTTCTCTGTAACGGTTTCTAAAAGGATGATTGAGATATGACAGAAAAATCACTGAAGTTATTTATCGTGCTGTCACGCGCGTATAGGTCTATTAATGATCATATGAATAAGCATATTCATAAGCATGGACTGAATCCTACTGAATTTGCTGTGCTGGAGCTGTTATATCATAAAGGTGATCAGCCGCTGCAGCAGATAGGGGATAAAATTCTCTTGGCCAGCGGGAGCATCACCTACGTCGTAGATAAGCTTGAGCAAAAAGAGCTCCTTATTCGGAAAGCGTCGCCTACAGACAGACGAGTAACATTTGCACAAATTACCGAAAAAGGCATCGGTCTTTTGGATGATATTTTCCCTGATCATGCAGCTGAAATTGATGAAATGATCAGCGTATTAAGCGAAGAAGAAGTTGAAATGTGCACTGAAATGTTAAAAAGAGTAGGATTAAACGCAAAACAGTTTCATAATAAGTAAAAAAAGGAAGCCTTGTGATAGATCAGGCTTCCTTTTTTACTATTTTTCATTTGTTTCCGCTGCGCCTCTTGGCAAGATGAGAACCTCAACCCGCCTGTTTTTGCTTCGGCCTTCCGCAGTTTTGTTGGAGGCCACCGGTTTATACTCACCATAGCCTTTGGCACTGAACACTTTGGCATCAAGCTTAGGGTTCTCAATCAGAAGCCCCATGAAGTTTACGGCTCTCATCACACTTAAATGCCAGTTTGACTGAAATTCTGAATTTCTAATCGGCATATTGTCTGTATGTCCGCTGATAATGATGTTTCTTGGCGGATTAATCACAAGAAGGTTTGAAATCTCTTTTGCAAGCGGAATGTCTTCCTGGCGGATGGTCGCTTTTCCTGAATCAAAGAAGATGCTGTCTTTAATCGTGATCAGCAGGCCTTCCTTAGTCATCTTTGTTTCCAGCTGATGCTCCAGCTTTTTATTTTTAATGAACTTTTCCACCTGGCTCTGCACATTTTTAAGTTCTTCTTGATCAGCTGCTTTTTCCTTTTCTTTCTTGTTTTCCTTTTTCTCTTCTTTTTCCTTTTCCACTTCGTCGATTCCGTCTGACTCATTTTTAGGAGGGGTGACGCTGGAATAATCCAATACGCCGGTCCCGCCTGTAAAGACTTCATTAAATGATTTTGAAAGCATTTGAAATTTAGCTGCGTCAATCGAGCTGCTCGCGTACAGCACAATAAACAATGCTAGGAGAAGGGTAAGGATATCGGCGTAAGGAACCAGCCATGATTCATCAACGTGCTCGTCCTCATGCTTCTTCTTCTTTTTTCTCGCCATTTTGCGCCTCTCCTTCTCGTTCTGCAAATTTCAAACGGTCCTTCGCAGGAAGGTACATTAAAAGTTTCTGCTCGATCACTTTCGGTGCCTGTCCTTCTAAAACGGACAGGACGCCTTCAATCATAATTTCACGGAGCTTGACTTCCTGTTTTGACTTGCGTTTTAATTTGTTTGCAAAAGGATGCCATAATACATATCCCGTAAAGATACCGAGAAGGGTGGCTACAAAGGCTGCACTGATGGCGTGACCAAGCTCATCTGTATTGTCCATATGAGAAAGTGCGGCGATCAGTCCGATAACAGCACCGAGCACCCCAAGTGTCGGCGCGTAAGTTCCCGCCTGTGTAAAAATAGCGGCTCCGGCCTGGTGTCTTTCCTCCATCGCTTCAACTTCTTCAGTCATGATATCTCTGATAAATTCTGCGCTTTGCCCGTCAACAGCCATGCTGAGACCGTTTTTCAGAAACGCGTCATCTACATTTTCAATACTTGCTTCCAAAGCCAGCAGGCCTTCACGGCGTGCAAGCTGAGCCCATTCAGAGAACATAGGAATGAGTTCTTCTATTGTCAGCTGTTTGTTTTCTTTAAATAGCACACGGAACAGCACAGGCACTTTTTTGATTTCTTTCGTTGGGAACGCAATGACTACCGCTGATATCGTTCCGGCGATGATAATTAAAATGGCAGCGGGATTTGCAAGAGCAGCGAAACTGACGCCTTTCAGAACCATTCCCACACTCAATGCAACAAAAGCAAGAATAATACCGATAATCGAAGTTTTATCCATAATTTTCACCAAATCCTTTTTTACTAGCTTGTCTATGGTTAATATCGGTATCAGTGTCTGGAACTTTAGGGACATTGTGAAATTGTTCATGAAATATTCAAGGAAGATACATAGAAGGGAGAAATAAACAAACGCAGGCTTTTCAGCAGGGGAAAGGCCGCGGGTTTTGACGTGCGTATCTGATTCTCTAAAGTGCTTTCGTATAACAATAGAAATAAATATTCATCATGTTCCATCCCTCTTTATGAAAAGTGTAAAGAAAGAAGGAGATGAGCGCTTCAGGGGATGGAATGACATGTTCTCGGACGAGAGAAGGATTTCACATAAAAAGCGGCTTCCCTGAAAAGGAAGCCACTGATTTTTATTTTGCCTGAACTTTGATGTTATCATTTTCTACTGTGACGTGAAAACTTGCAATCTCGTTATTGTCAAGCAGCAGATCAGTCATTTCGTCCTCAACCCATTCCTGGATCGTTCTTCTGAGCGGGCGCGCACCGAATGAAGGATGGTAACCCAGCTCAGCGATTTTTTCTTTCGCTTCATCTGAAACACTCAAGCTGATGCCTCGTTCTGCCAATGTTTCTTCCAATTCTCCAAGAAGAAGGCTGACGATTTTGACCAGATGCTCTTTTTCAAGGGAACGGAATTCGATGATGCTGTCAAATCGGTTGAGAAACTCAGGTTTAAAGAACATGCTGAGTGAATCAATTAATGTTTGTTCTTCAATCACGCTGTCTTCTGATTGGAAACCGACTTTCGTTTGTTTTTCACCAGTGCCTGCATTGCTTGTCATAATGATGACGGTGTCTTTAAAGCTTACGGTTCTGCCTTGGCTGTCCGTTAAGCGGCCGTCCTCCATAATTTGCAGGAACATATGCTGAACATCTGGGTGCGCTTTTTCAATCTCATCAAGCAGCACGATGCTGTATGGATTGCGGCGCACTTTTTCCGTTAATTGTCCGGCTTCCTCATGACCGACGTATCCAGGCGGTGAACCAATAATTTTCGATACGGCATGTTTCTCCATGTATTCACTCATATCGAGACGGATAATGGCATCTTTCGTACCGAATAATTCATCCGCCAGGGTTTTAGAAAGCTCTGTTTTCCCTACGCCGGTTGGTCCGACAAAGAGGAAGGAGCCGACTGGTCTGTTTTTTGATTTTAAGCCGGCGCGGCTGCGTCTGACCGCTTTTGCCACTTTTTGAACAGCCGCTTCTTGTCCGATGACGCGTTCGTGAAGCTTTACTTCAAGCTCTTTCATTTTTGTTTGCTCATCTGCCTGCAGTTTTCCCACAGGAATGCCTGTTTTTTGTTCTACGATATCCTGAATGTGCTCAGCTTCCACTGTGACGGCGGAATGTGAAGAAGAGCTGTTCAGTTTTTTCTCCAGTGCGATTTCTTCATCACGGAGTTTTGCTGCCAATTCGTAATTCTCTTCTTCCAGCGCTTTTGTTTTTTCTGCTTCAATTGCAGTCAGCCGTTCAGCTGCATCTTCATCATTCAAATCATCAATTAACAGGTTGGCTTTAGATCCAGCTTCGTCTAATAAATCAATCGCTTTGTCCGGCAGATGTCTGTCCTGAATGTAGCGTGATGATAAAGTGACACAGGCTTTCAGTGCTTCATCGCTGAATGTCACGCCATGGTATGCTTCGTATTTGTCTTTAATTCCTTGCAGAATGCTGATCGCTTGTTCAATTGTAGGCTCCTGCACCATGACAGGCTGAAAACGTCTTTCCAGCGCAGCATCTTTTTCAATTTGGCGGTATTCTTTCAGTGTTGTCGCTCCGATAACCTGCAGCTCGCCTCTGGCAAGAGCGGGTTTGAGAATGTTACCTGCATCCATTGAGCCTTCTGCAGAGCCTGCCCCAACGAGAAGGTGAATTTCATCAATGAAAAGAATGACATTTTTGCGCTCTTTCAGCTCAGTGATCAGCTGTTTCATTCTTTCTTCAAATTGACCTCTGATGCCGGTGTTTGCAACAAGGGATGCGACATCAAGCAAGTAAAGCTCTTTGTTTTTCAATTTATTTGGAACATCGCCTTCAGCGATTTTTAAAGCGAGCCCTTCTGCAATTGCTGTTTTCCCTACACCAGGCTCTCCAATCAGAACCGGATTGTTTTTGTTGCGGCGGTTAAGAATCTCGATCACACGCGCAACTTCTTCATCACGGCCGATGACGGGATCAATCAGACCGGCTTTTGCGCCGTTTGTAATATTTTGCGCCAGTTCATCAAGCAATCCTTTTTTCTCGCTTTGCTTAGCTGCGCTTTGTTCTTTCGGCTGGAATGCTTGTTCAAACGGTAAACCGAAAGATTGAGGACCCATGCTCATTGAAGGTTTACGGGTCAGTTCGTGATAGCAAGTTTCACATAAAACCATTTGTTTATGAACGGAATTTATTTGCATGTTAAGGCGAATCGTCGCCTCGTTTTGATGACAGTGTTGACAACGCATTTGCCAAAACCTCCTTATAAAATTTGATCATCTTTGACCAATTGGTTTAGAAAAAAGGCCGATTCCTTTGACCTTCTTTGACTATTAGTATACGCCAGATTCTCTGGCTTTCAAAACCATTTGCTCAAAGCAGTCTTGTTTTTGACTAACTTTGACCAATGAAATAATATAAAAAGACGGCTGGTTTGACCTTCTTTGATGAATAGTATACTCTGACCTTTTTTGACTTTCAAGGCTTTTGCTCAAAAATATTTTTGAATTGTTTACACAGTAAAACATGTTTTGTTCGTCTTTTCAAGGAACTTGTCTCATAGGCTATAAAAAGGCTAAAAGGACAATACTGCGGTTGGTTCGGAGGGGAGAAATGGAACAATCAAAAGGGTCTGCACATCAGCTCGCTTTTGTGTATGTAGGCACAGTCGTCGGAGCGGGATTTGCAACTGGCAGGGAAATTGTTGAGTTTTTTCTGAAGTTCGGCTGGTTCGGATTGCTTGGTATTATTATAAGCGGCGGGATGTTCACGTTTTTAGGCGCAAAGCTGATGATCATTTCAAAGCGAATCAATGCCAAGTCCTATCAGGAAATGAATATATACTTGTTCGGGGCGGCTGCCGGACGGATTATCAATGTCTTTATGCTGTTCGTTCTTCTCGGTGTCACATCTGTCATGCTGTCGGGGGCAGGGGCGCTTTTTGAGGAACAGCTTGGGATGTCCGCTCAGGTTGGAATGCTGATCACAATTGGATTAAGTTTGATTGTGATGACAAGAGGAGTAAAAGGCATTTTCGGTGTGAATGTGTTTGTTGTACCGCTTTTGATTATCTTTTCTATGATTGTGGTGGCCGATTCATTTATTTTCAGTGAGACGCGGAATACAGCTCAGTGGGTGTGGCCGCATCGATGGGACTGGCTATTATCAGCAGTGTCGTACGGAGCCTTGAATTTATCGCTTGCCCAGGCTGTTTTGGTGCCGCTGGCGAATGAAATGTCTTCGGAACAGGTGATAAAAAAAGGCGCTTTCATCGGCGGTACAATGCTGACAATTGTGCTTTCCGCAAGTTTTTTGTCTTTGTCGATGCTCCCGGATGTATTTTTGTACGATATTCCGATGGCTCAAGTGGTTTACCTCTTCGCGCGATCTGTACATTTGATTTATTTGTTGATTATATTCGGCGAAGTGTTCACATCGGTGATCGGAAACCTTTATGGGCTGGAAAAACAAGTGAAGAGCTTTCTTCCTATAAAAAGTAAATATATTTTTGCGGCAATAATGATTACGGCTTATATCACGAGTCAAATCGGCTACGGCAAGCTCATTTCAACCATTTACCCACTGTTTGGCTATGTGAGCTTGGCTTTCATAGGCGCTTTGGTCTGTAAAAAGCTCCCCCGGCGCAGTTTGTAATCACAATATTGAAACATATATAATAATGAAGCAAATGTTTATGTTAGACCCTGCGCCAGCCGAAACGGATCTTAATTAGGTATTTTCGCTGTGTAAAAGGATCAAGGCGGAAAAAATGAGACAGGCTTTTCGGCTATCTTTTTTATTGTCAATAAAAACAACATTATGGTAAGATAGCAGAAGTGAAAAATTGAAGAAAATCCGTTCGATATGCGGGAGAGGTTCTAGCTACACCCTCTATAAAAAACTAAGGACGTGCTGTATCCTTGGATACGGCCTTTTTTATGTTTTTCTAGAGCACCTTTCCAAAAAGGTGTTTTTTTATATTTAACAGTTGTAGCGATGTCTCTCGCCGAGATTTTTATAGCGGAGAAGGAGAGGAATCATGAAAAAGGAAAAAGCAATTGTCGTATTCAGCGGCGGCCAAGACAGTACCACATGTTTACTGTGGGCGTTAAAGGAATTTGAGGAAGTGGAAACTGTAACTTTTCATTATAATCAGCGTCATTCGCAGGAAGTTGAAGTGGCGAAGGGGATTGCGGATAAGCTTGGTGTGAAAAATCATTTGCTTGATATGTCACTTTTAAACCAGCTTGCGCCTAATGCCCTGACGAGAAATGATATAGAAATTGAAGCAAAAGACGGCGAGCTGCCATCAACATTTGTTCCAGGCCGTAACTTAGTATTCTTATCTTTTGCGTCTATCCTGGCGTACCAAATTGGCGCCCGCCATATTATCACGGGCGTTTGCGAAACGGATTTCAGCGGCTATCCTGACTGCCGTGATGAATTCGTTAAATCTTGCAATGTGACGGTTAACCTGGCCATGGAGAAGCCTTTTGTGATTCATACACCGCTCATGTGGCTGAATAAGGCGGAAACGTGGAAGCTTGCAGATGAGCTTGGCGCGCTTGATTTTGTGAAAAACAACACGCTTACATGCTATAACGGCATCATCGCAGATGGCTGCGGCGAATGTCCGGCATGTCATCTTCGCTCCAGAGGCTATGAAGAATATATGGCGATGAAAGGAGAGCGGGCATAAATTGTTATCTCAAATATATCCACAGGTCCAGCATCCTTATTCATTTGAATTGAATAAGGACATGCAAATTTCTGCCGCTCATTTTATTCCGCGTGAAAGTGCGGGAGCGTGCAGCAGGGTGCACGGGCATACGTATACCGTAAATATAACCGTTGCCGGTGATGAGCTTGATGATTCCGGCTTTCTCGTGAATTTCAGTGTGCTCAAAAAACTGGTTCACGGCTCCTATGATCATACGCTTTTAAATGATCATGAAGAATTTTCTAAGGACGACCGGTATTCGCTGCCGACAACTGAAGTCGTGGCAAAAACGATCTATGACAAAGTGCAGGCTTATTTAAACACACTGGAGAATAAACCAAGCTGTGTGCAGGTGTTTGTCCGTGAAACACCGACCAGTTATTGTGTTTACCGTCCGAAAAAGGGTGGTTTGAATGGCTAAAGGAATTCCTGTATTAGAAATTTTCGGCCCGACGATTCAAGGGGAAGGCATGGTGATCGGACAGAAGACAATGTTTGTCCGTACAGCAGGCTGTGATTATTCCTGCAGCTGGTGTGACTCCGCCTTCACTTGGGACGGATCTGCTAAAAAAGATATTCGCTGGATGACAGCCGAGGAGATTTTTTCAGAGCTTAAGGAGATTGGAGGAGACGCGTTTTCTCACGTAACCATCTCCGGCGGAAACCCGGCGCTGTTAAAACAGCTGGATGCTTTGATAGAGCTGCTGAAGGAAAACAATATCCGTGCAGCTCTCGAAACACAGGGGACAGTCTATCAGGATTGGTTTACACTGATCGACGATCTGACGATTTCACCTAAACCGCCAAGTTCGAAAATGGTGACGAACTTTAGTAAGCTGGATCATATTTTGACATCATTGAAAGAGAATAACAGACAGCATGCTGTCAGCTTGAAGGTTGTCATTTTTAATGATGAAGATCTCGAGTTTGCCAAAACTGTACACAAACGCTACCCGGGAATACCGTTTTATCTGCAAGTCGGGAACGATGATGTGCATACGGCAGATGACAAATCACTCATTGCACATTTACTTGGAAAATATGAAGCGCTTGTTGATCAGGTCGCTGCCGATGCGGAGCTGAATCTCGTCAGAGTGCTTCCGCAGCTGCATACCCTGTTATGGGGCAACAAAAGAGGAGTTTAATAGGAAGGAAGATAAATATGACGACAAGAAAAGAATCCGAATTAGAAGGTGTAACACTGCTTGGCAACCAAGGAACAAATTATTTGTTTGAATATGCGCCGGACGTGCTGGAATCCTTTCCAAATAAACATGTAAACCGTGATTATTTTGTAAAATTCAACTGCCCTGAATTCACATCTTTATGCCCGAAAACAGGACAGCCTGACTTCGCAACAATTTACATCAGCTATATTCCTGATGAAAAAATGGTGGAGAGCAAATCACTAAAGCTGTACCTGTTCAGCTTCAGAAACCATGGAGACTTCCATGAAGATTGCATGAACATCATCATGAATGACTTGATTGAATTAATGGACCCGCGCTACATTGAAGTATGGGGCAAATTCACGCCAAGAGGCGGAATTTCCATTGATCCGTACACAAACTACGGAAAACCTGGCACGAAGTACGAGGAAATGGCCGAGTACCGCATGATGAATCATGACTTGTATCCGGAGACGATTGATAATCGCTAATGAGAACCCACACTAAGTCCAATAAAAGTGTGACCTAGTGTGACTTTTATGCAGTGAAAAGTTGATATTGCAGAGGTAATTTAAGACGTACAAATGTGTACGTCTTTTTCTTTTATGCAAAAATCAATATATTAACGTAAGTTTTTTGGCAGAAAGTCTAGCTAAATCAAAGGAAAGTATTTTGTAGATCGCTTTCTTTTCTGTGGGGCATCCGCACAAGCTATTAAATGATGATTATAATTTTTATTTCTCATTATATATGGATGGCGTATCCGGCAATACCGAAAGTATTTTTCAGCTTCTGTTATATTTTTTCGTGTCGACGAGAGAAACGATTATTTTTCGTTCTCTTAGAATGTAATTTTTCAGGAAGCTATTACGTCATCTCATATCTGAACGTTTTGTATAGACTAGTACCGTCACAAGTTATATTACAAATACATACCAATAAGTAGACATTAAAAAGTGAAAGAGAGGACGAACATGTGTGAAAATTCTTTTTCTAGAGAGTCATCCTATGTGGCTCTATGGTTTACCGAATGGGTTTAGTGAAGCAGGCCATACCGTAATGATTTCGGGCCCTGTAAGTCGGGAAAATGTTACTGAAATGATAGAAGAATTCAAACCAGATCTAATCGTATCTATGGGTTGGACACCAGAGCATTCAAGGGAAAAGCAAGCCTGGATCCGCAATGCTACTAAAAAGGTGAAGATCCCCCTCGTTTATTGGGCAACTGAAGACCCGCTGCACACTCAAAACTTTACTATCCCGTTAATTAAAAAGATGAAACCGGATTTTGTTTTCACCGTTACACCTTCTCTATGTAAAACTTATGAAAGGATGGGGATAAAAGCGGCTCATTTAGACTTTGCATATCACGAAAGTATACATCATCAGATTAAACCATTGGACAAATATAGCTGTGATATAGCGGTGGTGGCTAATGCTTACCCTAATTTTCTTGAAGAACATCCGGAAGTGTTCCGCTCGTCCTCTTTAAAAACGCTTATTCGTCCTCTCATACAAAATGGTATTCGCATTGATTTTTGGGGGAAAAATTGGGAGAAAATGAGCAAACATATAGGAAGAGAAATTCCCCGGAATTGGATTCATGGATACCTTGATTATACTGAAGCATATAAAGTTTACAGTTCAGCAAAAATCATTCTCGGTTTGCAAAACTGTGAAAGCCAGCTTACGCAGCGCACCTATGAGATTCTTGGTTCCGGAGGGGTTTTATTGACATCGGATACACCAGCAGTTCGAGGTAAATTCAAACCTGGCCGCGATCTCATCGTTTCATCTTCCCCAAAAGAAACATTTGAAAAGGTTAAATACTATTTGAATCATGATAGCGAGAGAAAGAAGATTCGGATAAACGGTAAAAAGGCTGTAAAGAATGATTCCTATCGGCATAGAGCTGAGAGAATGCTTGAGGTGCTAAAAAGCAGAGGAATCTTAAGAAACCTAGAGGAAACCATTCATTATGTTGATGTTCTCAAAGAAAATTACGTGATCCATCATGTTGCTCCCGGTGAAACATTAACGAAAATCGCCATAAAGTATAAAGTTTCCCTTCAGCAAATCATGGAGCTAAATCATTTCAAATCAGATCAGATATATGCGGGACAAATCATTAAGATTAGAAAGAAACGGTCTAGAGATGTTAAAAATAAATTTTTCTAAAGGAGAGTAATATGAATGAAGGGGAAAAAACCAAAACAGAAGTGAAAAGAACGCCTCGTTATATGGAATTTCCCGTGACATATGAAGTATATTGTGTGGAATCCGGCGATACATTATGGACGATTTCAAAATCCTTTAATATTCCGGCACAACAACTTATGAATCTTAATAAGCTTTCTTCAGATAGAATTTATCCCGGACAAATGATAAAGATAAGAGAAAGGTAATTTATGAGGTTTCGGAAACGAAACAAATTGAAATGGTCAATTATTTGTTAAAACTTGATATCTCTGAGAATGAAGGGGTTATGAGATGTTTCAAATGAGCTATTTCTATTCTGGATTAGGTTATGGTATTATTCATCACGTTGATCAAACGAACGGAGTATTAAAAGTCGTGTCTCCTGACTTTTTCTATATCAGAAAAAATGGATCACTACTTCTCCGTTCAGCTAATCCTGATGTGATTAAAGCTCTTCATAGAAGAAAATTAAAAGTAGTTCCTTTTTTAAGCAATCATTGGAATCAGGATTTGGGTCGAGTTGCGTTAAAGAAACGAGTGGTTTTGGCTAAACAAATTTCTAATGCAATAGAAGAACTGGATCTAGACGGGGTCAATATCGATATAGAAAACCTTACAGAGAAAGATCGGCAGGCATTTACGGATTTCGTTAGATTAGTAAGAAAAGGTATTCCTAGGCACAAAGAGGTATCAGTTGCAGTGGCAGCAAATCCTTTTGGCTGGACGAAGGGCTGGCACGGATTATATGATTATGAGAATTTAGCTAAACATGCGGACTATCTAATGGTTATGGCCTATGATGAAAGCCGCCTTGCTGGGCCTACTGCAAGTGTAGGATGGGTGGAAAAGTCCATTCAATATGCTCTAGCCCAAAAAATCTCTCCCAAAAAACTGGTTTTAGGATTGCCTTTCTATGGCCGTTGCTGGATGCAAAACCAATCTAACTCACAAGCCATTTCACTTTACCTTGTTAACTCATTAGTAAAAAGGCATAACGGTACAATTATTTTTGACATAAAGAGTCAGTCTCCAAAAGCTGTTTTTACGATCAAACACGATAAGAAGGATCTATTACCTCCAGGAACATATACATTATGGTTCGAAAATGAACAGTCACTCAGAGCAAAAATAAAACTCGTTCAAAAATATAACCTAAAAGGTCTTGGCAGCTGGAGTCTTGGACAAGAAGATTCGTCAGTCTGGAATAGAGTGTTTAAAAATATATAAGCGGAGGCGGTTAATAATCGTTAATATAGTTTCTCCTGCGGAATGCAGGGGATTTTATACATAAAAAAGACGAGTGAATCCGGGGGGGAATGCCACTCGTCACCTTCTAATGAAAAGACGGGATGCTGGATGGCAGCTCGTCTGTTTTATTATAAAATATCGAACGTATGTTTGTAAAGGCGTCTTTTTTAAAGAAATGGTTAAAATAATGCTCAGAACAGATTCATTGTAAATGTTAACGGCGTTATGTTAAGATGCATGAACTGATAAGGAGTGATACAAAGTGAAAACATTGCGTTTAAACGATGTCACGTTAGAAATGTCAACATATCAAGAAGAGAGCGAGCCGAAGCGGAAAATTGCCTTTACCTTACACGTTACCAGTGAGACTTATCATGATATCGCTGTGCTGTTATATGAAAAGACATTTAACGTCGAAGTTCCGGAACGAAATCTTGCCTTACGCGGTGAAATCACAAATTATTCAACGTCATTGACCAACCTGTACGAAGCGGGAGCCGTGAGTGAATTTTATATCGAAATAACGGAAACAGACACGAACGCCGATTCATAATCGGTGTTTTTTATGTAAAAAAGCTGCCGGCCGGCAGCTTTTGAGAAAGCTAATTTGATATGTAAGGTGTTTAATTGTTCGTCTTGCAGTTTTTGCGAATGCGTGTGGATGAAGGAGGATTTAATAGGAGTCTCTGATGATCTTGTAATTTTTATGATTAACAACAGTCAGTGAATCTAGCTCAAGATCCCGATAGTTATCCATAATGGTAACATCTACGATAACAGAATTCTCATTAACTTTTTCAACAACACCGGTTAATCCGTTTTTAAATTCAATGACGTTTCCGACCTTAGCGATTTTCACAAGCTTCCTCTCCTTTAAACATAATAATTCCTTTTGAAAGTATTAAACAGTATTTTTATTGAGAAGTAAAGCGATAAGGAGTTTTATCGTCCTAAGGAATTGTCCTGGCGCAGGAAAAATGATATATTGATTTTCGTTCAAAGATTGAAAAGGGGGAGTTTTGATTGCGTCCCGAAGACATAACAGAACAGATTGAACAGCTTCGTACTGGTGAAATAAAAGAATTGAGAGTCCAAAAAGAACACTTTCTTGATTTCAGGGCCGTTTTATCGAAACAGGACGATTTTAAGCATTTCCGAGGCATTGCCCAGCAAGGCGGAGATGTGGTGTTTCAATATTTAGAACAGCCAAGAAGCTAAAAGGTTTCTCATAAGTGAGAAGCCTTTTTATCATATATGACAGAACGCCAGCCTTTTATTACAAATGATGTAACAGACGTAAATAAAATGTAAAATTACAAAAATGGATAAATATGCCTTGAAATGACAAGATTTATAGAAAATCACGCTGTTTTTTTGCCATTAATCAGTGCGTCACCCGGTATATTCCATCCTGATACCTGTTTGGGAGAGTTGGAAAATCTTTTTCCGTGAAATTGATTTGATCTCTTGTTAAGGTTATGAAGTGTTTTTTGAGCACTTTAAGGAGGAAACTGTATGACGACAAAATTTACTGCGCTAGCTGTTTTTCTTCTTTGTTTCATGCCTGCTTCGAAAATTGAACATACACAAGCTTCACTACTGAACACAAAGAAGACAAAACATGAAGAAGCTAAGCTGCTTACCCATATAAATCATGACACAGACACATCTTTCTCTTCACTGTCTGCTGATGAGGACAAGAAAAAAATAAAGCCGATCAAGCTATCAGCGAACACTGAAAAGAAAGAAAAAGAACAATCAGAGAAAGCGAATGAGAAGAGAGAAACTTATTCTGAGTCTGAAAAAGAATTGCTTTCCCGACTCGTTCACGCAGAGGCGAAGGGCGAATCCTATGAAGGCAAGGTCGCTGTTGCAAGCGTTGTGCTGAACAGGACGGATAAGAAGGGCTTTCCCGATACAATCAGAGGGGTTATTTATCAGAAAAATGCCTTTGAACCTGTCGCAAACGGAAGCATTAATCAAGAGCCAGACAAAGAATCAATTGAGGCTGTTGAAGAAGCGATGTCATCTAAGGACAGAGAAACAGAAGCCCTTTTCTTTTATAACCCGAAAACGGCGTCAGATGACTGGATTCGCTCAAGGAAAATCATTGAAAAAATCGGCAGGCATGTCTTTGCCATATAAGCATAGAAGAGACCATTCGTCTCAGCTGTGCTTTTTTTTATAGAAAGAGTAAAAATAAAATAATTTTTGAACTTGTCTCATATGATGTTGGTAGTACAAGAGACAAGGAGAGACATCATGAATCGATTTGTAAAAGGGATTATTCTTTTATCCATTGCCGCCTTTTTCGCCGAATGCCTTGAATTTGTCGTGAATATGATTTTGGCGCGCGAGCTTGGCGAGCACGGGATGGGGCTTTACATGAGTATTTTGCCTACCATCTTTTTAATTATTGTCATCGCAAGCTTGGAGCTGCCAATATCAATTTCTAAATTTATCGCTGAATCAAATCCAAAGCTCCATGAAAGCATGCTGAGGCACGCCTTCAGAATGACAGCTGTTTTCACGGCCTTTTCCACCGCCGCCGCCAGTATTGCGCTTCCTTTTATTCCGGTGTTTGATACATATCACCCGTTTATCAAAGGAATTGTCATCGGCTTGATTCCTATTGTCGCCTTTACGTCAATTGCCAGAGGCTACTTTATGGGTGTGCAAAAAATGGGGAAGATCGCAATCGCTAATGTACTGAAAAAAATCATTCAGCTGTTGTGCTTGTTCATCTTCTTTCAATGGTACTCGTTTGAGCTGGACATGGCTGTGCTGATTTCGCTGTTTGTCCTTGTCGTGAGCGATGTGATCGTGCTTGTTTACTTGTATTCACAGTTTATCCTGGCAAGACGTGCGGTATCGGTTCAGCAGCATATCCATTTACGCGGGAAAGATGTTAGAAAAAGACTGCTTGCCGTATCGATTCCGACAACCGGACTGCGCATTTTCCACGCTGTAGTCAACGCCATTGAGCCTTTTTTAGTAAAAGGAGCGCTTTTGGCAGCGGGCGTTGCAGGGACAACTGCCATCGATCAATACGGCATGCTGGCCGGAGTGGCTGTGACAATAGGGTCGTTTCCTGCTTTTATCGCCCATTCGTTAATGGTCGTCATGATTCCCAGTATTTCTGAAGCTTATTCTCTCTCACAATATGACATCGTATTAAAAAGGCTGAAGCAGTCGATCTTTATCACGTTGGGATACGGTATACCGGCTGTCTGGATCATGTTTCAGTTTGCGGAGCCCCTGACCCATCTGTTTTTTCACTCTCCTGAAGCGCAGTATTATTTGCAGCTTTTGTGGCCGTACTTTCTCTTTCATTTATTTGTGATGCCCCTGCAGGCATGTTTAATCGGGATGGGCTTTGTCAAAGAAGCTTTTTATCACAACGTGTGGAGCCATCTCGTTGCGCTGAGTATGATGTATGTGCTGGGTTCAATGGAAAACCTGCAAATGCTCGGGATTATCCTTGGGATGAATACAGGTATGATTTTGCTGACGAGCCTACACTATACAACGATTTGCAAAGCGCTGCGTGTATCTGTTTTTCTGACGGGAGGAAACCGAACGCCGCGGATTGAAGGATGATAAATCTCTAGCGGGGCAAGCTATTTGAAAAGCATGAAAGGAAGATTCCATGTTGACAAAACGCTTGCCCCTCGCTATTTGCCTGATCTTATTTGCTATGATTCCATGGCTGCCTCTATCGGCACAGGCTGCCAATAAACAGCCTGCTGTTCCTGCGGTTTTCCTCATGAAAACGATAGAAGGAGAGGATATCTCCATCCCAAATAAAGGACAGAAAACGATCCTGCATTTTTGGACTTCATGGTGTCCGCCCTGCAAAAAGGAACTCCCTCAGTTCCAATCATTTTACGAGGCTCATCGATCTGACAGTGTGAAGCTGGTAACGGTCAATTTAGTGAATTCAGAACAAAATCAGCAAGTCGTTAAAGACTTTATCAAAGTAAACCATCTGACCTTTCCGATTGTTCTCGACACAAAAGGGGATTTAATGAAGGAATATCATATTATAACGATTCCCACCTCGTTTTTGCTGAATGAAAAGGGTGAAATTGAAGAAACAAAAGTGGGGCCGATGACGGCTGAACAATTGAAAGAATGGACGAAAGAATAAGCTGAGAGCGTAGCCTTTCAGCTTTTTTGTCATATAATGAAAGGTGAACAGATGTTAATGATAATTATTATCAAAAAGAAATTAAAATAATTATAATTGAAATTCTTTTTCTGCATGCTATAATTAAGAAAGACATCATGAAATAACCAACGATGAAGCTGCCTTCTGGGCGGCGATTTTGTTTTTTATAAGAGAAATGAAGATGATTTGCGTTCTCAATTAGGGAGGAGGATTCGATATGAATGAACAAGTGATGCTTCAACATGATCAGCATCAGCCATTAAAGACAGAACAGCCAGAAAAAAGCTGGTCCCAGCATGCGGAGCTTATCGCAGCCCTTGTGTCAGGTGCTCTTATTTTAGCAGGCTGGCTCCTTTCCTCACATCAGTTGTTATCGGTAACGCTATATTTGCTGGCCTTTGTCATCGGCGGATTTGCTAAAGCGAAAGAAGGAATCGAAGAAACGCTCGAATCCAAAACGCTGAATGTTGAGCTTTTAATGATTTTCGCTGCCGTGGGTTCCGCATTGATTGGGTACTGGGCAGAGGGTGCCGTTTTAATCTTTATTTTTTCCTTAAGCGGAGCTTTAGAAACATACACGATGAATAAAAGCAGCAGGGATTTAACTTCTTTAATGAAGCTTGAGCCTGAAGAAGCAACGCTGATTGTAAACGGTGAAACCAAAAGAGTATCGGTTGCAGATATAAAGGCTGGTGATACGATTGTTATCAAACCTGGAGAACGGGTGGCAGCTGACGGAATCATTGAATCTGGTTCTACAAGTCTTGACGAGTCAGCGTTAACGGGCGAATCGATGCCCGTAGAAAAAAACACCGGCGACGCTGTGTATACGGGAACTGTTAATCGAAACGGCTCCTTGACCGTCCGTGTCACAAAAGCAAGCGAAGATTCTTTATTCCGAAAGATTATCAAATTGGTGGAATCTGCGCAAAACAGTGTGTCACCTGCGCAAGCTTTTATCGAACGATTTGAAAATGCATATGTAAAAGGCGTTCTGATCGTGGTGGGGCTGCTGTTGTTTGTGCCGCACTTTGCACTTGGCTGGAGCTGGAGTGAAACCTTTTATCGCGCGATGGTATTTATGGTGGTGGCGTCACCTTGCGCACTTGTCGCGTCCATCATGCCGGCAGCGCTGTCCTTGATTTCAAATGGCGCCCGCAACGGCATGCTAGTGAAAGGAAGTGTATTTCTTGAACAGCTGGGATCTGTGCAAATGATCGCTTTTGACAAAACGGGGACTGTAACAAAAGGCCAGCCCGCGGTTGAGACGGTCAGACTGGCGGAAGGGTATGAAGAAACGGAAGTGCTTGAAGCTGTCTATGCGATTGAGAAGCAGTCCAGCCATCCGCTCGCGCAAGCCATTGCCGGCTACGCTGAAAGCCGCGGCATCAACAAGTCCGGCTACATATCAATCGAAGAAACGTCAGGCTTTGGTGTAATGGCTGAAGTGGCGGGTGCCAAATGGAAAGTCGGAAAGGCAGGATTTATTGGGGAAGAATTGTCAGCACAATTTTTGAAACAATCTGCATCAGATATCATTCAAAACGGCCAAACCATAGTGTTTGTGAAAAAGGACGATCAAATTGCCGGCTGTATCGCTTTGAAAGATCAAATCAGACCTGAAGCAAAAGAAGTCATGGATGAACTGAGCAGTCTGGGGATTAAAACGGCCATGCTGACGGGAGATCACGAGGACACGGCTCAAGCGATAGCGAAGGAAGCGGGAATGACAACAGTTGCAGCAGAATGTCTGCCTGACCAAAAAGTAAATGAAGTGAAACGATTAAAAGAAGAATTCGGGACCATTGCAATGGTCGGAGACGGAATCAACGATGCGCCGGCACTAAAAGCGGCGGATGTCGGCATTGCAATGGGCGGCGGAACAGACGTGGCCCTTGAAACTGCTGATATGGTGCTCATGCAAAACGATTTGAAAAAACTCGTAAAAATGTGCCGTTTATCACGGAAAATGAACAGGATTGTAAAGCAGAATATCGTATTTTCTCTCGCGGTCATTTGCCTGCTTATTTGCGCAAACTTTTTACAGGTGATGGAATTGCCGTTTGGCGTTATAGGCCATGAAGGAAGTACGATCTTGGTGATTCTAAACGGTTTAAGGCTTTTAAAATAAAAAACAGCGGTCCAAATGGGCTGCTGTTTTTTTATGGATCAAGTTTTACCTTCCTTTTCTTTTTCTCTTGATCCGGCCTTTTCATCACAATGATGAGAGCCAGGATGCAGCAAAGGAAGCCGGCAGCACAGCCTATGATAGAGCTGTAATAATAAAAATCCACCAGCTTCATACCGACAAAAGGAGCGGAAATTCCCGCAACTGTTAATAGAACAACTGCCTTACGTCTGAAAAAATTCATCAGCAAACGGAACAACTCCCTGCGATTTAACTCTCCTCTCAGTATACAAGATGACCGGCAGGAAATAAAATGATGGAAAACGGAAAGTCGCCGTGAAAGGCAAACACCCGTAAAACCTGTTACAATATATAAAGAACAATGCATGGCAAAAGGCAGGGAGGAACAAGAAATGAATAGAATACAACGCGTCTCTTCATGGCTGAAGGAAGCGGGGCATACTGCCGCATTTATTCATACGAAAGAAAATGTATTTTACTTAACCGGTTTTTATACAGAGCCGCATGAACGTGTAATGGGTTTGTTTATCTTTCAAGAGGAGGAGCCATTTTTCGTTTGTCCGGGAATGGAGGCAGACCAGGCCCGAAATGCCGGATGGAATCACGAAATTATTGGCTATGCCGATCACGAAAATCCATGGGAGCTCATTGAAAAAGCACTCAAAAAACGAAATGTCAGCATACATACGCTTGCCGTAGAAAAGGATTCAATCTCGCTTTCGCGTGCCGAACAACTGAAGCATTCAGCTGGAGGGGCTCAATTTGTATCAGCAGAAGAAACACTTAACCAGTTTCGTCTGATTAAAGGCGAGCATGAAATTAAATTGCTGAAAGAGGCGGCGAAGCTTGCCGATTTTGGTGTTGAAGTCGGAACAGCTGCTTTGCGTGAAGGCATCAGTGAGGTGGAAGTTCTCGCTCAGATTGAGTATGAGTTGAAGAAAAAAGGAATTCAGGGCATGTCTTTCTCGACAATGGTGCTATTCGGGAAAAAATCAGGTCAGCCTCACGGAAATCCGGGGACAGCCACATTAAAGAAAGGCGATCTTGTCTTGTTTGACCTGGGTGTTATTATGGACGGCTATTGCTCTGATATCACGCGAACCTTTGCTTACAAAACAATCAATCCGAAGCAGGAAGAAATGTACGAGACGGTGCTTCAAGCGGAAAAAGCCGCGATAGAAGCAAGCAAACCAGGCGTGAGAATCGGAGATCTGGACTTAACTGCCCGCGGAATCATTGAAAAAGCCGGATACGGAGAATATTTCCCTCACCGGCTGGGCCATGGTCTCGGCATTTCAGTGCATGAGTACCCGTCAATGAGCAAAGCCAATGACACGCTGCTGCAGGAAGGAATGGTTTACACAATCGAACCGGGCATTTATGTGCCGGATGTTGGCGGCGTACGCATTGAAGATGACGTTCACGTAACAAAAGACGGGGCGGTTGCGCTTACTCAATATCCGAAGGAATTAACGATATTGCCGTAACAGGCAGAGATAAAAAAGGACTTTGTTCTCGACATCGTCCTTTTTTATCTGTTTTAAATAAAAAAATCATCAAACGTCCGAAATGGTTTCACTTCATGTTTTTGATTGAGCGGTCTTACAGCCAGGCAGCTTCCGCCCAGAACGGCCAGACATAATCCAATTAAAATGAAGAAACCCATTTATATCTTCTCCTTTCAGCAAAAAAACATCTAATCTGTCGGTACGTTCTTATCGTATTGTATGAAACGCATTCCAGATCAAGGGAAATCAGAAAGAAGGGAATTTATGGCTAATATTAAAGACATTGCAGACAAAGCCGGTGTCTCCGTTACGACGGTTTCCAGAGTCATAAACAATCATCCTTATGTAAGTGAAGAGAAAAGAAAAAGAGTGCTTGAAGCAATGGAAGTGTTGGAGTACACAAGAAATGTCCACGCTGTGCATTTGTCGAAGGGGTTTTCAAACATGATCGGTGTTGTGATGCCGACGATCGGCCTTCCTTATTTTGCGGAACTGATGGCGGGAATCTCAGACGCTGCCGCAGAATCAGGTATTCACCTCTCTTTATTCCAGACAAATTATGACGTGAAGAAAGAAATCTTTGCGCTGTCCCAATTAAAACAGCGCCAGGTTGACGGTTTGATTTTTTGCTCGAAGGCGCTGTCTGATGACAAGCTCAAGGAGTGGGAAGGGCCGATATTGCTTTGTCAGAATTCAAACAAGGGCGGATTTTCCACAATCAGCATTCCTCATCAAGCCGCATTCCGGGACGGACTCGACTATTTAATCGCCAAAGGGCACAAAAAAATAGCGATTTGCTTAGCGAGAAAAAAAGGCATGAACAGTCATTTTCGCATCAAAGCATATAAAGAAGCATTGGAAGAGATCGGAGAAACATTCAATGAAGAATGGGTGATCGAGAAAGCGATTACAATGAACGATGGGAAAGCGCTTTTTCATAAATGGAACAACTGGAGAGAAAGGCCGACGGCTATTTTTGTCGCGAATGACCAGGTATCGGCAGGGCTTTTACTCGAAGCGAAAGCTCAGAAAGTGTCTGTTCCGGATGAACTTGCGATCTTAAGCTTTGATAACCATGAAATCAGCCAATTGCTTGGGATATCAACTATCGATATTCAAGCGAAGGAAATGGGCAAGCAGGCGTTTGCCATGCTGGAAAAAAGGATTCAAGGTCAGCCGATTGAAAGCAGGGTTCTTGATTACCGTCTCATTGAAAGATCGACTGTTTAGTGAAAGCATGAAAAAAGGTTTGACGCGCATTCCGTTCGTTATGTACGATATGAGGTATTGAATGACAAAGGAGCTGAGGATCGTGAATGGGTCCTTTACAGTGAAAAAGGTACTGAATAATAACGTATTAATTGCTTCTCATCATAAATACAGTGAAGTAGTTTTGATAGGAAAAGGAATTGGTTTCGGAAAAAAACAAGATGATGTGATTGAAGATAAAGGGTACGATAAAATGTTCATTTTAAAGGACGAAAAGGAACAGAAGCAGTTTAAAAAGCTCCTCGACTATGTTGATGAAAAGCTCGTTGATATTTCAAACGATGTCATATACCATATCAGCAATCGGACAAACCGCTCACTAAATGAACATATTCATATTGCACTGACTGACCATATTGCATTTGCAATCAAAAGGCAGCAGCAGGGCTTTGATATGAAAAATCCTTTTTTAATGGAGACGCAGTCACTTTATCCGGATGAATATCAGATTGCCAAAGAAGTCATTGATATGATCAATGAAAAAGCGGGCATCTGCCTTCCGGAAGGGGAGATCGGTTTTATCGCCCTGCATATTCATTCAGCCCTGACGAATCGCCCGCTGTCCGAAGTCAATAAGCACTCTCAGCTGATGGCGCAGCTTGTAGAGGTGATTGAAGACTCGTTTCAAATGAAAGTAAATAAGGAAAGCGTCAACTATTTACGGCTTATCCGGCACATCAGATTTACGATAGAAAGAATTAAAAAAGAGGAACCGACTAAAGAACCAGAAAAATTAATGTTGTTATTGAAAAATGAATATCCGCTATGCTACAATACAGCTTGGAAATTGATTAAAATCTTGCAGCAAACATTGAAGAAACCAGTTCATGAGGCGGAAGCGGTTTATCTCACGCTTCATCTGTACCGATTAACCAATAAAATTTCATAAATTCAGTTTATCCTTTAAAAACGTGTTACTGATCCGATCAGGCATGAGTGATTGAGGGGAAAAAACGGGAAGGTCATTCTCGTTCTTTTGCGCACCCTATTTTGCTCATGCCTTTTTTGTTGTGTAAAAGGGCAAATGTAAACGGTTAAACTGGAAGACTTACGCCTGTGAATTCGTTGTCATGATTTTTAGCTGTAAGGTCAGACTAGTAAAAAGAGGAGGTCAATTCTTATGTTTAAAGCATTATTCGGCGTTCTCCAAAAAATCGGGCGTGCGCTTATGCTTCCAGTTGCGATTCTTCCTGCGGCGGGTATTTTGCTTGCGATCGGGAATGCAATGCAAAACAAGGACATGATTCAAGTCCTGCATTTCCTAAGCAATGACAATGTTCAGCTCGTAGCGGGTGTGATGGAAAGCGCTGGGCAGATTGTTTTCGATAACCTTCCGCTTCTTTTCGCAGTAGGTGTAGCCATCGGGCTTGCCAACGGAGATGGAGTTGCAGGGATAGCAGCAATTATCGGTTATCTGGTGATGAACGTATCCATGAGTGCGGTTCTTCTTGCAAACGGAACCATTCCTTCCGATTCAATCGAAAGAGCCAAGTTTTTCACGGAAAACCACCCGGCATATGTAAACATGCTCGGCATACCTACCTTGGCGACAGGGGTATTCGGCGGTATTATCGTCGGTGTGCTGGCGGCATTGTTGTTTAACAAATTTTATACAATTGAATTGCCGCAATATCTTGGTTTCTTTGCGGGTAAACGTTTCGTACCGATTATTACGTCAATTTCCGCACTGATTCTTGGTCTTATTATGTTAGTGATCTGGCCTCCGATCCAGCATGGATTGAATGCCTTTTCAACTGGATTAGTGGAAGCGAATCCAACCCTTGCTGCATTTATCTTCGGGGTCATTGAACGTTCGCTTATTCCATTTGGTCTGCATCATATTTTCTACTCGCCGTTCTGGTATGAATTCTTCAGCTACAAAAGTGCAGCCGGAGAGATCATCCGCGGGGATCAGCGCATCTTTATGGCGCAGATTAAAGACGGCGTACAGTTAACAGCAGGTACGTTCATGACAGGTAAATATCCATTTATGATGTTTGGTCTTCCTGCTGCGGCACTTGCGATTTATCATGAAGCAAAACCGCAAAACAAAAAACTTGTTGCAGGTATTATGGGTTCAGCAGCACTGACATCCTTCCTGACAGGGATCACAGAGCCATTGGAATTCTCATTCCTATTCGTTGCCCCTGTCCTATTTGCGATTCACTGTTTGTTTGCAGGGCTTTCATTCATGGTCATGCAGCTGTTGAATGTTAAGATTGGTATGACATTCTCCGGCGGTTTAATTGACTACTTCCTTTTCGGCATTTTACCGAACCGCACGGCTTGGTGGCTTGTCATCCCTGTTGGTTTAGGGATTGCGGTTATTTACTACTTCGGATTCCGATTTGCGATCCGCAAATTTAATCTGAAAACACCAGGCCGTGAGGATGCTTCAGCTGAAACAGCAGCATCCGGGAAAACAGGAGAAGCAGGCGACCTTCCTTACGAGATCCTGCAGGCCATGGGTGACCAGGAAAACATCAAACACCTTGATGCTTGTATCACTCGTCTGCGTGTGACTGTAAACGATCAGAAAAAGGTTGATAAAGACCGTCTGAAGCAGCTTGGCGCCTCCGGGGTTCTGGAAGTGGGCAACAATATTCAGGCGATTTTCGGACCGCGTTCTGACGGATTAAAAACACAAATGCAGGACATCATCGCGGGACGCAAACCAAGACCTGAACCGAAAACATCCGCTGAGGAAGAAGTAGGGCAGCAGGTTGAGGAAGTCATTGCAGAACCGCTGCAAAATGAAATTGGCGAGGAAGTCTTTGTTTCTCCGATTGCTGGAGAAATTCACCCAATTACTGATGTTCCTGACCAAGTCTTCTCAGGAAAAATGATGGGTGACGGCTTTGCGATCCTTCCTTCTGAAGGCATCGTCGTTTCTCCGGTACGAGGAAAAATATTAAATGTTTTCCCGACAAAACATGCAATCGGCCTGCAATCCGACGGTGGAAAAGAAATTTTGATCCACTTCGGCATTGATACGGTCAGCCTCAAGGGCGAAGGGTTTACGTCTTTCGTATCAGAAGGGGACCGCGTTGAGCCTGGACAAAAGCTTCTTGAAGTTGATTTGGACGCAGTAAAACCGAATGTACCGTCTCTGATGACACCGATCGTATTTACGAACCTTGCTGAAGGAGAAACGGTCAGCATTAAGGCAAGCGGATCAGTTAACAGAGAGCAAGAAGACATTGTGAAGATTGAAAAATAAGGGTATATAGTACGCTGTGCTTGTCAGATGACAAGTACGGCTGTATGATATAATATTGTGAAGTAATATAGCTTTAAGTTAAAAGGAGAATGATAAAAATGGCACAAAAAACATTCAAAGTAACTGCAGATTCTGGAATTCACGCTCGTCCTGCAACAGTTCTTGTACAAACTGCAAGCAAATACGACGCTGACGTTAATTTGGAATATAACGGCAAAACTGTAAACCTTAAATCAATCATGGGTGTTATGTCTCTTGGAATCGCTAAAGGCGCTGAAATCACAATTTCTGCTGCTGGCGCTGACGAAAACGATGCTCTTAACGCTTTAGAAGAAACAATGAAAAGCGAAGGACTCGGCGAGTAATGCAAGAATTAAAAGGGATTGGTGCTTCAGCCGGCATCGCGATTGCAAAAGCGTACCGGCTTGAAGAGCCAGATTTAACGGTTGAAAAGAAAAACATCTCTGATTCTGAAGCGGAAGTAAGCCGTTTTGATGAAGCGATTGCACGTTCTAAAGAAGAGCTCGAAAAAATCAAAGAGCATGCTTTGAAAGAACTGGGTCAGGATAAAGCTGATATTTTTTCTGCTCACCTTTTAGTTCTCAGTGACCCTGAGCTTCTGAATCCTGTGAAAGAAAAAATCAGCTCTGATTCTGTAAACGCTGAATTCGCTTTAAAAGAAACGTCTTCTATGTTCGTTACCATGTTTGAATCCATGGATAATGAATACATGAAAGAGCGTGCGGCAGATATCCGCGACGTAACAAAACGCGTAACGGGCCACCTGCTTGGCGTTGAAATTCCAAACCCAAGCATGATTTCAGAAGAAGTTATTATTGTAGCTGAAGACTTAACACCGTCTGACACGGCTCAATTAAACCGTGAGTTCGTAAAAGGATTCACAACTGATATCGGCGGACGCACATCTCACTCTGCCATCATGGCGCGTTCTCTTGAGATTCCTGCAGTTGTCGGAACGAAAGCGGCTACAGGCACGATCCAAAACGGCGTGACTGTTATCGTTGACGGTATTAATGGCGATGTCATTATCGATCCTTCTGCGGAAACTGTAAAAGAGTATGAAGAAAAACATAACGCTTATTTAGCTCAAAAAGCTGAGTGGGCGAAGCTGGTCAATGAACCGACTGTATCAAAAGACGGTCATCATGTAGAGCTTGCAGCGAATATCGGTACTCCAGATGATGTGAAGGGTGTTCTTGAAAACGGCGGAGAAGCAGTTGGTCTTTACCGTACAGAATTCCTTTACATGGGAAGAGATCAGCTGCCTACAGAAGATGAGCAGTTTGACGCTTACAAAACGGTTCTTGAGCGTATGGAAGGAAAATCAGTTGTCGTTCGGACACTTGATATCGGCGGAGACAAAGAGCTTCCTTACCTGCAGCTTCCTAAAGAAATGAACCCGTTCTTGGGCTACAGAGCGATTCGTCTTTGCCTTGAAGAGCAAGAAATCTTCAGAACACAGCTTCGCGCGCTGCTTCGTGCAAGTACATACGGAAACTTGAAAATCATGTTCCCTATGATTGCGACAGTTAACGAATTCAAAGAAGCGAAAGCGATCCTTCTTGAAGAGAAAGAAAAGCTTGTCAAAGCGGGACAAACTGTATCTGACGACATCGAAGTCGGTATGATGGTTGAGATTCCGTCAACTGCAGTTATCGCTGATCAGTTTGCTAAAGAAGTTGACTTCTTCAGTATCGGAACAAATGATTTGATCCAATACACAATGGCAGCTGACCGTATGAATGAACGTGTATCTTACCTGTATCAGCCATACAACCCTGCAATCCTTCGCTTAATTACACTTGTAATTGAAGCGGCACATAAAGAAGGAAAATGGGTCGGCATGTGCGGAGAAATGGCAGGAGATGAAATTGCGATTCCGATTCTTCTTGGCTTAGGCTTAGATGAGTTCTCAATGAGCGCAACTTCTATCCTTCCGGCAAGAACACAAATCAGCAAATTGTCTAAACAAGAAGCTGAGTCATTCAAAGAGAAAATCTTATCTATGAGCACGACAGAAGAAGTTGTCGCGCTCGTAAAAGAAACATTCAAGTAATTCACAAAAACCAGACGGCCTCCGGCCTGTCTGGTTTTTTTCATAATCTGGGATGCAGCGGGGCACAATAACATGGCTAGGAGGGATAGAATGTCAAACGAATTTAACGCAGGAGATACAGTCTACGTCATCTACAGAAATCCGCACGCCGCCAATGTTGCTCATATAAAGGAAGCTGAAATTGTGCATCACCCATACCATGAGGGTGAGCTTTCCCTGTTTATATTTGAAACCTATCATCCGTTTGCTGAGGATGATGCTGTTTTTGCAAGCTATGAAGAAGCAAAAACACTTTACAAAGAATTATTTGATATCGATCCGTACGAGTAACAAGGAAAACATTACAACTCATATCCTTTCCGCCTTATGAGAAAAGTAACGGTAGAAAAGGAAAAGGATGTGGCACCATGCAGAACCCATTTGTTCCGCAGCTCGTTTATATTGAACCGAGAGCAATGGAATATCCATTGGCACAGGAATTACATGATAAATTTGAAAAAATGGGCATCGAAATCAGAGAAACGACGTCCCATAACCAAGTGCGCAATATTCCTGGTAAAAACCATCTTCAGCAATACCGTAATGCAAAATCAACTTTAGTTATCGGTGTCCGAAAAACATTAAAGTTTGATTCTTCAAAACCGTCAGCTGAATATGCGATCCCGTTTGCGACAGGCTGTATGGGGCATTGCCATTACTGCTATTTACAAACCACAATGGGAACAAAACCCTATATCAGAACCTATGTAAATGTCGAAGAAATCTTGGACCAGGCGGATCAGTATATGAAAGAACGTGCACCGGAGTTTACAAGGTTTGAAGCTTCATGTACCTCGGATATTGTGGGCATCGACCATTTGACACATACGCTCAAGCACGCCATTGAACATTTTGGACAGAGTGAGCTTGGCAAGCTCAGATTTGTCACGAAGTTTCACCATGTTGATCACCTTTTGGATGCGAAACATAACGGGAAAACAAGATTCAGATTCAGCATAAATGCTGACTATGTGATTAAGAATTTTGAGCCGGGAACCTCTCCTCTCGATAAACGGATTGAAGCGGCTGTAAAAGTAGCGAAAGCAGGCTACCCGTTAGGCTTTATTGTTGCGCCGATTTACATCCATGAAGGCTGGGAGGATGGATACAGACATCTGTTTGAAAAACTTGATGCCGCTTTGCCGCAGGATGTCAGACAGGATATTACCTTTGAATTGATTCAGCATCGATTTACGAAGCCGGCGAAACGAGTCATTGAGAAGAATTATCCAAAAACAAAGCTTGAGTTAGATGAAGAAAAGCGGCGCTATAAATGGGGACGCTACGGGATCGGAAAATATATTTATCAGAAAGATGAAGAGCATGTGCTTCGAGAAACGCTTGAATCTTATATCGATACGTATTTTCCTATTGCAAAAATTGAATATTTCACGTAAACGGGCTGTCAGCTTTACAGCTCGTTTTTTCATAAAAAGGGATTTTTCCACTCCATCAAAACCCCGTAATTCAAGGATTCTTCATCGTCCAAATAATTGCTGACGATGCAGAGCGGTGAACGGCCGCAATGGAGGAGAAATGACAGTACAGGATCTTTCTTTTTTCCTTCTATAACATCCTCTACATATTGTGAAGCACTGATCTCATGTGCGTACTTATGATAAAAAGGAATACGTCCGCCGCCGAGTAACCGTTCCATTCGCATTTCAACGGCTAATTCATACATCGTATTCATCAGCCATTTCCCTATTCCAAGCTTCCGGTAATGCGGTGAAACCGAAATATCAACTACATATAACGTATTTGCCTGCGGATCATGACATGTAATATAGCCGTTATCTGTTGTCTCCGCCCATGTATGCTCGGGAGCATCAGGATCAAATTGCACGATAAGGGAAGTCATCGAACCGACGATTTCACCATTAACCAGCGCGCATAAGGCGCCTTCCGGAAAGGTGTTGATATGGCTGTCAAGCTGTTCTTCTGACCACAGCAATTCCTGCGGAAATGGAGGGGGAAAACACTCTTTCTGAAGGGAAAGCAATCCCTCAATGTCTGTTCTTGAATAATTTCTGATCGTCAGCCGCTCAAATTTAATGCCATTATGGACATACATCTGTTTAAAAATGATAATCACTCTCCTTGTGCTGTTTATTATATCGTAATCCAAACTGCTGAAGCACAATTAGTTTGAATTTTCAGTAAATATCTTGTAATTTCATTATAATTTATTTTATGTTTATTCATTTTTTGGGTGAAAAGGCCGATATAGAAAATAGGAGGGGATTGGTTTGTTTAAAAAACTTCACATGAAGATTGCTGTTTTCGTTTCTATCATGTTAGTCGTCACAGTTGTTCTTTTGATGCTTTCTTCTTACCTGACGTTAAAACCGATGATTACAGAGGATGGGAAAAACACGACACAAAACGTAACAAACTCGCTTGAACAAAATATCGAACTGCAATTAAAGAGTTATGACATTTCGCTGTTAAGATTGGCAAATGGAGAGTTAACACGTGCATTTGTGACAAACTCAAGTAAAGCAGCTTCCAGGCTGTTTAATGATGACATTAAACAAATTAAAGAAAACGATGATTATGTGGCGATGGCCTATATAGGAACCGCAAAAAAAGAAATGTTTACATATCCGAAAGCAGAATTTGCAAAAGATTATGATCCGGTTTCTAGACCATGGTATAAGCGCGCGGCTGAAACACCCGATAAAGTCGTCTGGACGGAACCCTATAAAGATGTCGTGACGGGAGAAATGATCGTCACAGCCTCAAAAGCAGTTCTTGACGGGCAGAAGGTGATAGGCGTTGCCAGTTATGATCTGAAACTTTCTTCCATCCAGACCATGGTAAATAAGCAAAAGGTGCCATACAATGGCTTTGCTTTTTTAGCTGATGCAAGCGGCAATCTTTTAGCACATCCGTCAAACCAAGGAAAAAATATCTCCAAGGACCAAACATTAAAAACCATTGCATCTGACAAAAACGGGATACAAGATGCAAAGGGAAAAATGATTGTGTATCAAACGGTTGGAGAAACGGGATGGAAAGTCGGAACACAATTTGACACAAATAAATTAATGTGGATTTCAGATAAAATGAATCGGGCGAACCTTTTCATCTCACTCATCGCGCTGGCGGTGACGATTATTCTCAGCTACTTCCTCGCCAAAACAATAACCGGGCCGATCCAGCAGCTGATTGCAAAAACAAAGGCCGTCTCTGCAGGCGATTTGACAGTGCATGCAGAGTCAAAGACCAAGGATGAAGTCGGCATGTTAACAAGAGACTTTAATCAGATGGTTGAAAACATGAAGGAAATGGTGGAACAAGTCAGACATTCTTCAGGAAAAGTGTCTGACACCTCTGAACAATTAACAGCTGTCTCCGCTGAAACCAATGAAACGAGCGGACAAATTGCGAAAGCGATCGAAGAAGTGGCAGCAGGGGCAACGGAACAGGCTTCAGAAGTTGAGACCATTAACGAAAAATCAGAAAACCTGTCTGCTAAAATCAGACGAATTGCTGATCAGGCAGGCGGCATGAAAGCACGTTCAAAATCCTCAGAGGATGCAAGCTATAAAGGGCTTGACGCGCTCGGCCAGCTGCTGATGAAATCAAACGAAGCCAATACGGAAACAAAGAAAGTCGAAACGATGCTGCTGGATTTGGAAAATCAAACGAAGAATATAGAAGAAGTGGTTACTGCGATTTCAAATATTTCGGATCAAACCAATTTACTTGCCTTAAATGCCAGTATTGAAGCAGCCAGAGCCGGTGAAAGCGGACGCGGATTTGCTGTCGTGGCTGAAGAGGTGCGGAAGCTTGCCGAGCAGTCAGCGCTTTCCACCAAGCATATCAGTGAGACAGTGAAGTTGATTCAGCTTGAAACAAAAGAGGCTTCCCATGCAATGGTCGAAGCAAGTAAAATGAATGATGAACAAAACAGTGCAATTCATGAGACTGGCGAAGTATTAAACACCATCACCGCGGAAATGCAGTCACTTGTTCAAGGTATTGATCAAATTTACGAAGAAATACAAAGAATGAGTGAAGAACAGCTTGCCATTTCTGAAGCGATTCAAAGCATCTCAGCTATATCACAGGAATCGGCTGCTGCAGCGGAGGAAGTCAACGCCTCAACCGATGAACAGCTGATCACGCTTGAGAAAGTCAAACACTCAACTGATACATTAAAACATGCAAGCCAAGAGCTTATGAACGCTATTGCTAAATTTACATTATAATCATCATTGGATACCCAAGACTTTTTCAAGTTTTGGGTTTTTTTATTTTTTAGACTCTACTATATGATTACTAGATATGGTAGTCTAGAAAATGATAAATTTTAACTAAATGAAATCTAACGTCTGGGGGAATTTACTTGAAAAAAACAGTCGGTTTTATCGGTCTTGGAGTAATGGGAAACAGTATGGCTTCACATATCCTTAAAGATGGACATCACGTATTGGTGTATACCCGGACAAAAGCAAAAGCGGACAGCATACTGGAAAAAGGCGCGGTGTGGAAAGACACTGTAAAAGAACTATCGAAAGAAGCGGATATCATTATTACAATGGTAGGCTATCCCAGTGATGTAGAAGAAGTGTATTTCAGCAGCAGCGGAATTATTGAAAATGCTAAAAAAGGCGCGTATCTCATTGATATGACGACTTCCAAACCGTCGTTAGCCAAAAAAATTGCGGAGACAGCCAAAGAAAAATCATTATTTGCCTTAGACGCACCTGTTTCAGGAGGTGACATCGGCGCGCAAAACGGAACACTGGCGATTATGGTCGGAGGGGAAAAAGAAGCGTTTGAAGCTTGCCTGCCCATCTTCACTTTAATGGGAGAGAATATTCAATATCAAGGGTCAGCAGGAAGCGGACAGCACACAAAGATGTGTAATCAAATCGCGATTGCAGCAGGTATGATCGGTGTAGCCGAAGCGATGGCTTATGCCCAAAAATCAGGCCTTCAGCCGGAAAATGTCCTGAAGAGCATTACAACTGGGGCGGCAGGAAGCTGGTCATTATCAAATCTTGCCCCGCGTATGCTGAAAGGTGATTTTGAGCCAGGATTTTATGTAAAGCATTTTATCAAAGATATGGGAATTGCTTTAGAGGAAGCTGAATTAATGGGTGAAGAAATGCCAGGTTTGTCGCTTGCGAAATCATTATATGACCAACTTGCCGCACAAGGAGAAGAAAACAGCGGGACCCAAAGTATATATAAGCTTTGGGTGAAATAAAAAGAGATTGCCTGTCCAAAACAGGCAATCTCTTTTTTATTATTTTCCGATGAATTGCTGTGTCCAGTAGCTGCCGGATTCAACATAACCGACACCGATGTGTGTGAAGTTAGGGTTAAGAATGTTTTTTCTGTGGCCCTCACTGTTCATCCAAGCTTTTACTACTTCTTCAGGTGTTTTTTGTCCTTTAGCAATGTTTTCACCAGCTGTTTTGTAGCTGATTCCGAAAGATTTCATCATATCAAACGGTGAGCCGTACGTTGGGCTTTGGTGATCAAAATAGTTCTTGTCTTTCATATCCTGTGATTTTGCATGTGCAGATTTGCTTAATGTTTCATCAATTTGTAGCGGTTTTAAACCTTGTTTTTGTCTTTCTGCATTTGTCAGCTCAACAACTTTTTTCTCATATGCACTTACAGATGAAGGTGCAGCTGTTGTTGTATTATTGCTTGTTTTTTCAGGAGTAGCCGGTGCTTTAGCAGCAGTGCTTTTATCAGCAGCGGCTTTTTCAGGAGCCTTTTGGGCTGGCTTTGCAGCTTCCGGCTTTTGAACATCCTGAATCTTCATGTTGGATTGTTTCGCGTGCTTTTGAAGAAGCTTCTCGAGATCTTTTTCGTTAGCCGCGTTTAGTGTTTTTATATTTGTTTTAATATGTAGCTTTTTCACTACATCCTTAAGTGTAAGGTTTTGCACTGTGTTCCCCGTTTTGACCGTTACCACAGGCTGGCAGGAGAGTTCTTTCGCTGATGCTTGCTGTACGCCTCCGAATGTGAATAATCCCACCGCAGCGGCAGCTGATAAAATAAATGCTTTTTTCATTAGTTCGTAACCTCCTAGAGTTGTTTGTTTTCTACAAAAAAATCATAACATAGCTTTTTTGTCATAAAGAATCCATCACTTTCCTTTGACAAATGATGATTGTCATTTTTGTAATCAAAACGCGCTAAACCGCTGATGGCAAGCGAGTAATGCGTATGTAGTGACTTTATCTCACAGTTACATAGCTTCCTATTTTTTGAATCGTTAGTTATATTTTAATGTATTTCATTATTGACAACTTTTTTTATCCCTTTTCGCTGTAACAACTATTACAAAGGTGTTACAATTAAAAACAGTATATGTAAATATATTGAATGATTTGAGAGGGGTAACCAGAAGTGACTGAAATAGGACGTGAACCAAAGAAAAAGCGAAAAGGAAGCAGAGCAATCAGAATGAATCTGTATTTCCTAGCGGTCTTTGTTCTATTTACTGCATTAATCTTTAAGCTTGGCGTTGTTCAAATTGTCGAAGGCGAACAGCATGAAGAAAACGCTGAGAAAGCTAATGCGAAGACAGCGTATTACCCAGCGCCTCGGGGGAAGATGTATGACAGAAACGAGAAAGTGGCTGTTGATAACCAGAGCGTGCCGGAAATTGTGTATGTCTCAACATCAAGCACAAAAACAGAGGACAAAATCAAAACAGCTAAACGGCTTGCCGCTTTGATCGATATTGATACCGAATTTTTAAAGGATAGAGATTTACGTGATTACTGGCTCGCTTCTCATCCAAAAAAAGCTCTCAACCTGTTAAAGGAATCTGAAAGCAATCTGAAGGGGACACAGGCTTACAAGCTTCAAGTTGAACGCGTCCCGGCTGAAGAATTGAAGGCCATCCAGCGGGATGACGAAGAAATGCAAACCGCGGCCATATACACAAGATTTTCAAGCGGGAATGCGTATGAACCTCAGATTGTAAAAGCGATGGACCCAAATGACAGCAACGGCAACGGCAAAAACGGATCATTGCTTGATGAAAAGAAAAACTCCTCGCAAAGACCGAAAAATGATTTAACATATGATGAAATTTCTATTGTGTCTGAGCATTTAGAAGAGCTGCCGGGGATAGATGTCGTAAACGATTGGACACGAAAATACCCTTATGACAAAACACTTTATTCCGTTTTTGGAGGTGTCACAACACCTGATCAAGGGCTGCTCAGCGACCGGAAAGACTTTTATGTTACGAGAGGCTATGCGAGTAATGACAGAGTCGGCAAAAGTTATTTGGAGTATCAATATGAGGACTATTTAAATTCTCATAAAGAAAAAGTGGAATACGTGGAAGACAATAAAGGAAATGTCGTCAGCCAGAAAACAATCGACAAAGGCAGCAGGGGCTATGATCTTCGGCTTTCTTTTGACATGGAGCTTCAGGCAAAGGTAGAAAAGATCATTGAAGAAGAAGTAAGAAACAGCCGTGCACGCGGAAATTACATGCTTGACAGAGCCTTTGTCGTGATGATGGATCCGAATAACGGCGATATTTTATCGATGGCAGGGAAAAAGATAGAATTAAAAACCAACAAAATTGAAGATTATGCGATAGGGGCATTTACCACCCAATATGAAATGGGATCAGCAGTAAAGGGTGCCACCGTGCTAGCCGGCTATCAGGACGGGATCCCGCATTATAAATATTTTGTTGACATGCCACTGTATTTTGCAGGAAACGGTAATAAGCCTAAGAAGTCCTATATGAATATGGGAACTATTAATGAATTAACGGCATTGCAAAAAAGCTCAAACGTATACATGTTTAATGTCGCCATGCACATTGCCGGTGTCACATACAAGCCGCATGGACCTCTTCCTGCTGACCAGAAGGATTTAAACAAAATGAGAAATTACTACAGCCAATTTGGTCTGGGAGTAAAGACAGGTATCGATCTGCCGCAGGAATCAGCCGGTATGCAAACTACACCTGATGCGGTAGGGGGGTTAATTTTAGACTTGGCCATTGGACAATACGATACATATACACCGCTTCAAATGGCTCAGTACATCTCATCAATTGCCAATGGGGGGTACCGCATTCAGCCAAGAATTGTTACAAGTGTTCATGAGCCCAGCAAAAAAGAAGGCCTTGGGAAGACCATTGAACAAAGAAAGCCAAACATTCTCAACAAAATTAACAACTCAGAAAGTGACATTCAGCAGGTGAAGACTGGAATGAAGCTAGTTACCACTTCGGGAACAGCTAGAAATACGTTTGCAGAGGATGTTTCCGGAAAAACAGGAACTGCTCAAACATTTTATTACGGAACAAATCGTAATTGGTGGGGAAAAAGCACGTACAATCTAACATTTGTCGGCTATTATCCGTCAAAAAATCCAAAAGTGGCATTCAGTGTTGTTGTTCCTTCTGTAGCGAACGACCACGACCCGATCAACAAACTCATTGCCAAAAGAGCTATCCACGCCTACGCAGAGCTCGAAAAAAAACACAGTAAAAAATAAAAAAAAGGGTGCACAACTAAAAGATTGTGTGCCCTTTCTTTTATTCAAAAATTGACGTTCACCATAAGAATAGAAGGAGAATACTCATTTTCTAGCGAATCATACTAGGTAAAAGTCAATCTGTATATGTCGAAACACGATGATCATGCAAAGGAGGGATTCTGTGGAACAGGATACGCAGCATGTTAAACCACTTCAAACAAAAACCGATATTCATGCAGTCTTGGCCTCTAATGGACGCATCATTTATATATCAGCCAACTCCAAACTGTATCTGGGTTATCTCCAGGGAGAAATGATCGGATCATTCCTCAAGACATTTCTGCATGAGGAAGACCAATTTTTAGTTGAAAGCTATTTTTATAATGAACATCATCTGATGCCGTGCACCTTTCGTTTCATTAAAAAAGATCATACGATTGTATGGGTGGAGGCTGCAGTAGAAATTGTGACGACGAGAGCTGAGCGGACGGAACGGGAAATCATTTTGAAAATGAAGATTCTCGAAGAAGAGTCCGGGCATCAGCCTCTTAACTGCGAAAAACATGAAATTGAGCCTGAGAACCCGGAATCAACTACATATATAACGGATGATTATGAGCGGCTAGTTGAAAATCTTCCAAGCCCGCTATGCATCAGTGTCAGCGGCAAAATCGTCTATGTAAACAGCGCGATGCTTTCCATGCTGGGAGCAAAAAGCAAGGATGCTGTTATTGGCAAATGGTCCTATGAATTTATTGAGGAAGAGTATCATGATATCGTGAAAAACAGAATTATACGAATGCAAAAAGGAATAGAAGTCGGAATGATTGAACAGACGTGGAAAAGGCTTGATGGCACACCTGTTCATTTAGAAGTGAAAGCGTCCCCGACCGTCTACAAAAACCAGCAGGCTGAACTGCTTCTGCTAATCGATATCTCTTCAAGGAAAAAATTCCAAACCATCCTGCAAAAAAGCCGTGAACGATATCAGCTGCTGATTCAAAATTCAATCGATACTATTGCTGTGATTCATAATGGGAAATGGGTGTTTATGAATGAGTCGGGAATTTCGCTGTTTGAAGCGGCGACCTATGAGGATTTAATCGGCAAAAATATATACGATCAGCTCCACCCTTGCGATCATGAGGACGTGAAAGAGAGAATCCAAAACATTGCCGAGCAAAAAACAGAATCGGAAATCGTTAAACAATCATGGTTTACCTTTCAGAACAGGGTCATCTACACGGAGATGGTCTGCATTCCGACGACCTTTTTCGGTGAAGCGGCTGTCCAAGTCATTCTGCGTGATATTTCTGAGAGAAAACAAACAGAGGAACTCATGCTTAAATCAGAAAAGTTATCTATCGCAGGACAGCTCGCAGCGGGAATCGCGCATGAGATCCGCAATCCGCTGACCGCGATCAAAGGGTTTTTACAGCTGATGAAACCGACGATGGAAGGAAATGAACATTATTTTGACATTGTATTCTCTGAGCTCAGCCGAATTGAATTAATACTCAGTGAACTGCTGATGCTGGCGAAGCCCCAGCAGAATGCCGTTAAAGAGCATTTGAACTTGAAAAAACTAATTGGTGAAGTCTCTGCGCTGCTGGAAACCCAGGCGAATTTAAACGGGATTTTCATCAGAACCCGTTATGAGAAAGACAGCATTTATATAAACGGGGACCAAAATCAGCTAAAGCAGGTATTCATTAATTTAATAAAAAATGCAGTAGAATCTATGCCTGACGGAGGCACTGTAGACATTATCGTAACAGAGGATAAGCATTCTGTTCATGTTACCGTCAAGGACGAAGGGGAGGGCATACCTGAAAAGGTGCTCAACCGTATTGGAGAACCATTTTTAACGACAAAAGAAAAGGGAACGGGACTCGGGCTGATGGTAACATTTAATATCATTGAGAATCATCAAGGCGTTATCCATGTAGACAGCCAGCCGGATAAAGGCACAGCGTTTAAAATCTCATTTCCAAAAAATAAAACAACGGCTTAAACGCCGTTGTTTATATCGTTTGCATCGATTCCCTTTTCTTTAGTACAAATAATTCTAAACGATCTAATCCTTCTCTTAATGTGTCCAGCGAGTATGCAAAAGACAGCCTTACATATCCTTCACCAAACGCTGAGAACGAGCTGCCGGGCACAAGCGCCACACCAGCATCCTCCAAAAGAGCCATACTAAAGTCAAACGAAGACATCCCAAAGGATTTAATAGAAGGAAAAATATAAAATGCGCCAGACGGTTTTACGACATCAAGCCCCATAGACACGAGGCGGTCATACACATAATCGAGCCGTTTTTTGTACTGCTCTCTCATGATCAGTGCGTCGTCAAATCCGTTAGTCACAGCTTCAAGCGCTGCCTTCTGAGAAATAGAGGACGCACATGACACATTGTATTGATGAACCTTTAATATGTGTTTTGCTATGTCTTTCGGAGCGAATAAAAATCCGATTCTCCATCCCGTCATGCTGTGGGACTTTGACAAGCCGTTAATGACAATGGTTTGATCCCGCAAATGTGTTGCAATCGAATGGTGCGGTCTGTCATATGTTAATTCGCTGTATATTTCGTCTGACAATACGAAGACATTTCTGCCTTTTAATAGAGCCGCGATGCTTTTCAGCTCTTCTTCAGATAATGTCACACCGGTAGGGTTTGACGGATAAGGAAGCACGACACACTTGGTATTGGGAGTCAGAGCTTCTTCAATCAGCCGGGCTGTGAGCTTAAACCCGTGAGACGTCGTGTCAACAATGACAGGCTTGGCACCGCATAAATTGATAATAGGTTCATAACCCGGGTATATCGGACCTGGCATAATGACTTCATCGCCGGGAGACAGAATGGTGCGGAATGCTGCATCAATGGCTTGGCTTGCTCCCGTTGTGATCATTATTTCACTTTCAGCTTCATAGTTGAAGTCTGCTTTTTTCTTCATATAAAGCTGAACAGCTTGTCTCAATTCCAGGTAGCCGGCATTTGGAGTGTATGACGTAACATTGTCATCAATGGCTTTTTTTGCGGCAGCTTTCACATGATGCGGCGTGAAAAAATCAGGCTGGCCGATCGTAAGTGAAATGACATTTTCGTGTTGAGATACAAGATTTGAGAATTTGCGTATTCCTGAAATTTCAATTTCTCTGGCTTTCGGATTCAGCAAATGTTCCATAATTCATCACCTTAATATATATAATGAGTTTCTCCTATTTTACCACTAGCTGGCCATTTGTCACCTTTTTAACCGATATATTTCGATTGTATGCGCCTATTTACTAAACATACCTTCCTTCTCAGAAAAAAAGAAGACAACCAGCGATTTGATTGTCTTTATTGTATCATGTTCTATTATTGTTTATATGTGCCAATTTCATCAATAACCATAGTCAAAATGAAGGTCTTCGTGCCAAATCATGTACGGGGGATGCTCTTCTTGAAGATCAGCAGATTCTTTCTTCATATGAAGATAAGTCTCTTCACTGATATCCTCTAAAACAGTCATTTCATTTTCTTTAAATATTACTAAAGTACCCATTATTTACACCCTTCTTTGGAAAAATCCTTGACTATTTTATCACTGTCAGTTGGAAAGTCAATGGCCATTAGGAAAAAAGTTTCTTTTTTTAAGGTTATCAGCATAACTGTCGCCAGAATAGGATTTTGAAGAGCCTCACCATTCATTTTTTATAATTTGCGCCGATATATACAGTACAATACTGAATGCGAATAGCGAGGGATTGAATTGTCGTTACAACAATACGAAATTTTATTGGATTCTGGTACAAATGAATTAGAAATTGTGAAGTTTGGCGTTGGTGGCAATGCTTTCGGCATTAACGTCATGAAAGTAAGAGAGATTATTCAGCCTGTCGAGGTCACATCAGTGCCTCACTCCCACCAGCATGTTGAAGGAATGATTAAACTAAGAGGAGAAATTCTCCCAGTCATCAGCCTGTTTTCCTTTTTCGGAGTTGAGCCTGAGGGATCAAAAGACGAGAAGTATATCGTAACCGAATTTAATAAGCGAAAAATTGTTTTCCATGTCGGGTCTGTTTCTCAAATTCACAGGGTTTCATGGGAAGCGATTGAAAAACCGACTTCCTTAAATCAAGGAATGGAGCGGCACCTCACAGGGATTATCAAACTGGAAGAAACGATGATCTTTTTGCCTGATTATGAAAAAATCATCTATGATATCGAATCAGACTCAGGTGTTGATACGTACAATATGCATACCGAGGGCTTTGATGAAAGAAGAACTGATAAAAAGCTTATCATTGTAGAAGACTCACCGCTTCTGATGCGTCTTTTAAAAGATGAATTAACCGAAGCCGGATACAACAATATTACAGCGTTTGAGAATGGAAAAGACGCATATGACTATATCATGAACCTTACCGAAAGCGGCAATGATTTAACAGAACAGATCGATATGATCATCAGTGATATTGAAATGCCGAAAATGGACGGACACAGGCTGACAAAGCTGCTTAAAGACAATCCGAAGAGTTCTGATGTGCCGATTATGATTTTCTCATCATTAATTACAGATGATTTGCGTCACCGGGGAGAAGTAGTCGGCGCCGATGAGCAAATCAGCAAGCCGGAAATCAGCGATCTGATTAAAAAAGTGGATACGTATGTGATCGATTAATAAAAAAAGCCGGATGCCATAAGTGGCATCGGCTTTTTTGATTAAAAATAACTCTCGCCGAGTTTCTTAAAGACAGGCTTATGATAAGCGGGCTGCTGGCGATTCGTCACAAGCGGCTTTTCTTTCATGCCGACGTATTCTTGCAATAGGTGTTTTGCTTTTGTTAAAGACATTTGAGCTTTAGGATTTCGGTACGACTGATTAAGTGTACCTAAATGCGGAAGATGTTCGAAGTCTTCTTTAGTTGGAGGCATGTGAAAATAGTAGTCTCCGATTGAGATAAGCACGTCCGATTGCTGTTGGCTGAACCTTGGATTTTTTGAAAAATGAAGCCCTATTTTCTTTCCTTTACCTTCTTTGACAAGCTTTTGCAAAGCCCGTTTTTTCAGCAGATATAGGTATTTAGGGTTGGGGGCGGTTTTTGCATGGCGGTTCACGGTGTAAACTGCTTTTGAAAGATTTTCTACGGTTGGCTGCAGATCTTTCGAGTATGCATGGTCGTCCATTATTTCTCTCCTTTGCTCTTATCAAATTTCTTATGATTAGATTATACTTTTTTAAGGTTGAAATGCAAATATTGAATGCAAAAATGCGCTTTTTCTATGGAAAAAAAGCGCATTTTCAACTTATATTATACAGATTTTGCTTTCTTTTTCGGCTGAGCCTGAAATGTTTCCTGTACATTCACTTCCACAGCCTGCGCACTGTATTTTGGCAGTGCGACAAAATAGAAAATGAAAACAGCTAAGATGAAAACGCCCATGCCGTAATACAAATAATCGATGTTTGATACAAACTTAGGGAATAACAGCGCCACTAAGCCAAGTGTCAAAGACTGCGCAAACATCATAAAAGGATCTTGCCAGCCGCTTACACGTCCCATAAGCTTCGGATTGACAATCTTAGGCATCCATCCCCCAATGGCGATGTTTACCGGACCGATGCACATCCCCAGTACAAAAGTAGTTGCATAGTACACCCATAAAACTTTGGTGTAGCCAAGGACAAAAATCAGCAAGCCCGCAATTAAAATCGGCACCGACATTAAAAAGTGAGGCTTCACTTTTTTAGAGATTAACGTGCCGATCACACTTCCTGCCAAAAGCCCAAACCCGATTGCGATCGTAAAAACGGATGTATGCCATTCATAACGGTCGGGGGCCAGTCCATACTTCATTGTAAACATTGGCAATACAGCAAATCCTCCGTTCACAAAACCAAAAACAAAGAAACCGAAAATAAGAGAGGCCAGCAGCTTGTTTTTTAAAATGTAGACAATGCCTTCCTTAAAATCGTTTATCGAATCCTTGACGGAAGCTTGTCTCCAGTTAAATGTGCCGTTCGGCTGTCTGGCTTCTTTCGGAATCCGGCAGGTGCGGATAAGCAGGCCGGAAATAATAAAGCTGACAAAATCAAGAATAATCGCTCCATGAATTCCGATTGTGTTATACATAAAAGCACCGATTCCAACGCCAAATACCATAAAGATACTAAAAAGCATCTGATTAAGCCCGGCCGCTTTCGCATAATGCTCCTTCGGCAGGATGGCTTGTACTAAACTGTTTTCTGCAGGAAAGAAAAACTTGGTTACAGCGCTTCTGACAAACAATATACAGAAAACAAGAGGAATATTGCCGGTAAATAAAGTGAAAAAAAGTACGACAGTCAGGGCGGCTCTGATCCAATCACAGTTTTCCGCGACTTTTTTTCTGTCAAACCGGTCCGCAACGACTCCCACAAGCAAAAACACAAATACTGTAGGAAGGGAATACATCAGTTCAGCCAAGGTTGTATAAGAAGGCTGGCTGCTGAAGCGGTCCAGCAAGAAAAAAGCAAATGCCATGTTGCCTACTGTCGTGCCCATTTGAGAAGCGAGTGCTGCGAAAAATAGACGAACAAAATTACGATTTTTAAATATATCCATAAAAACGCTCCTTACCCTAAAGGTCCCACTTTATCATATTATAAACCGCCTGTTTTTGAAACAAATAAGAAAACATTACCGGTTAATCATGACTCTTGTTCCGTTTGGCACAATTGAAGCGAGTTCCAGAACATCTTTGTTATGCATGCGGATACAGCCTTTAGACACAGCCTTGCCAATCGAAGCGGGATTATTCGTTCCGTGTATTCCATAGTGCTGCCTTGAAAGGCTCAGCCAATAAGCGCCAAATGGGCCGCCGGGATTGCGTTGGCGGTTAATAATATAGAACTCGCCAGTTGGTGTTTGTGTCAATATTTTACCGACGGCGATCGGATAAGTTTTTATTACCTGATTATTTTGGTACAAAGTAAGGGTTTTAGCCCCAATAGAGACTGCAATATGATATGGGATCGTATTTGGGGCCGGCAGACCGGGGATGACAATGCGCTGTCCGGCGATAACTCCTGATTGCAGCGATGGGTTGGCTTGAATCAAAGCAGCGGTGCTGATTCTGAAATCGGCCGCGATGCTGGTGAGTGTATCGCCTTGTTTAATCTGGTACGTAAGCAGTTTCCTCATCCTCCCTTTTTTATTTATAAGTATTGATGAGGAACCCATTCTGCTACATTAAGTTGTGCTTTTTAATGTAAAGACTGTGATTTCAGGTTTAGCCAGAAATCGCAAAGGCAGTCTCGTCATCCCGAGGCCGCGGTTCACATAAATATGAGTGTCGCCTGTTTGGTACATTCCTTCGGTATAGACTTTTCCGTACGGAGGCGTAATAAGCGGTCCGTAGAAGGGCAGCTGGATCTGCCCGCCGTGTGTGTGTCCGGATAGCTGCAGATTGACAGGATATGTTTTTGTATTCAAGGCAGCATCAGGCTCATGGACGAGCAGAATGGAAAACAGCCTCTCGCTTAGTTTCGATAGGGTGCCTTCATAATCGGGCTTGCCGAGCATTAAATCATCGAGCGCAGCGATCTCAATTTCGCTGCCGTCTGTGAGCGCCAATTTTTGATAGGCATTGCGGAATACCGTAAAACCTCCTGATGACATCAGGCTTTTATAAGCATCGGTTCCATAGCCGCCGTGATCATGATTGCCGTAAACACAAAACTTGCCGAAGGGTGCTTGCAGCTTTCTCAAAAAAGGAATCACTGCCTGATAATGTTGATACGTATCAGGGTTATCGATAATATCCCCGGTAAAAACAATTAAATCAGGCTTAGTTTCATTGATCGTCAGGATGACAGTTCTAAAGTCTTCAAGCGTAAAATAATCGCTTAAATGTGTATCACTGAACTGCACGATTTTAAAACCGTCAAATCCATGGGGAATGAGAGAGCTTTTAATCGTGTGCTCAGTAGTCTCAATCATATGCGGTTCCAGATAGCGGGCATAGCCATATCCCCCGCTGGCCGTTAAAACCCCGGCCGCAAAAACGCCGAGCGTTCCTTTTAAAAATTGTCTTCTGGACATCTTTTTCATTTCAAACCAACCTTTAGTAGAGTTTTTCTATTATATCACCTGTATCTTGAAAAAATCTCATCTCAGCATGTGCTGACAGAAGCTTGCGTATAATGATAGAATAATATTGAATGAATACTCATTCATAACAGGAGGGATCATACAATGGAAAAAAAGGTTGTTATTATTACCGGCGGGTCAAGCGGCATGGGAAAAGCAATGGCAAAAAAACAGGCCGAATTAGGCTGGAATGTCATGATAACAGGGCGGAACCATGAAGCACTTGAAGAAACAAAAAAAGAAATTGAAACCTTTGAGGGCCAAGTTGCCTGTTTTCAAATGGATGTCCGTTCTGATTCTGGGGCAGCACAAATGGCTGCAGAAGCGTTACATGTGTTTGGGCGTCTTGATGCACTTATTAATAATGCGGCCGGCAATTTTATTTGCCCGGCAGAAAAGCTCACGCCCAATGGATGGAAAGCGGTAATTGAGATTGTATTAAATGGTACGTTTTTTTGCAGCCAAGCCGCAGCCAGGCACTGGATTGAGCATCAGCAGAGGGGTGTTATTTTAAATATGGCCGCCACATATGCGTGGGGAGCGGGAGCGGGGGTTGTTCATTCCGCTGCGGCAAAAGCTGGCGTATTGTCGCTCACTAGAACTCTTGCCGTAGAGTGGGGCAGTCAATACGGGATCCGCACAAACGCGATTGCACCCGGTCCAATTGAACGAACTGGCGGTGCAGAGAAGCTATTTGAATCGGAAAAAGCGAAGGCCCGCACGCTGAACAGTGTGCCGCTCGGCCGTCTTGGCACACCCGAGGAAATCGCCGCTTTGGCCGCGTTTATGCTTTCTGATGAAGCTTCCTATATGAATGGGGAATGTGTCACTCTGGATGGGGGGCAATGGCTGAATCCTTATCCGTTTTAAAGCATATTAAACTTTGGATTCAATGTGGTATAATCAGACAAAGATAGAGAAGCAGGTGATAACATGTTGGATCCACTTGATATTTTAACGAACATTGATGATGTCCTCCCATATTACCAGGCGATTTTCAGTGCCGAGGAGCAGAAAATCGTCGGATATGAGGTGCTGGGACGTATATTGGCAGATTCAGAAATTCAAAGTCTCGGACCCTTTTTTTTAGATGCGGGGATACCCGAAGAATATAAATTAGAGGTTGATAACAGAATTATCCGCCAGGCTCTTGACCGCTTTTTAGAAGCGGATTCTGATCTGCTGATTTTTATGAATCAGGATGCCAATCTTTTAATGCTTGATCACGGCGAAAGCTTTCTTGAGCTTCTGAAAGAATATGAAGCGAGAGGGATCGAACTTCATCGTTTCGTGCTTGAAATTACGGAGCACAATTTTGAAGGGGACATTGAGCAGCTTTACCATATGCTTGCCTACTATCGTACATACGGAATCAAAATTGCAATTGATAATATCGGAAAAGAAAGCAGCAATCTGGACAGAATTGCGCTGCTATCGCCAGATTTGTTAAAAATCGATTTACAGGCGCTGAAAATCTCACAGCCATCTCCGTCTTATGAGCATGTGCTGTACAGCATTTCATTATTAGCAAGAAAAATCGGTGCGGCGCTGCTTTACGAAGATATTGAGGCGAATTTTCAGCTTCAATACGCATGGAGAAACGGCGGCCGCTATTTTCAGGGCTATTATTTGGTGTCCCCGTCAGAAACGTTTTTAGAGAGAGATGTATTGAAGCGAAGACTTAAGACTGAATTTCACCAATTTATCACTCATGAGAAAAAGAAACTAGAAACCGTCTATGAGCACTCTGAACAGTTTTACAAACGGGTGCACCAAGCTGTTACATCATTGCGGAAAAACAGCCAGTCCCCGGATGATGATTTTATTAAAAAGCTGGCGGAAGAGCTGACGGATTGCAGTTTTAGAATTTATATCTGTGATGGAGAAGGCGATCAGCTGACTGGAAATGTTTTTAAACAAGACGGAGAATGGATTTATCAGCCGGAGTATACGGAGAAGAACTGGAGCTGGCGTCCTTATTTTCTGGAGAACATCATGAGAATGAGAAACCTCAGAAAAGGGTTTTTCAGTGATTTGTACAGCGATTTGGAAACAGGCGAAATGATCAGAACGTTTTCATATCCGATGGATGATCAAATATATTTATTTATAGACCTGCCGTATTCTTATTTATATGAGCAGGATGGATTGATTTAAACGGCTGAAGAGCCGTTTTTTTTATGAATTGAAAAAAATATCAAAAAACGATTGACATTGATACTGAGAATCATTATCATTTAATTATAGAGAGAAGCTACTCTCTGTTCCCCAACCCCTCTATCAGATCAAGATCCGAAAAGCTTGGCGCTACCCCCGCCAAGTTTTTTATTTGTCAACGCATAAGACAATCCATAGAAACAATAAACCTTATTAGTGGTAAACAACGGCACTAGGAGGTAAAAACATGTTCAAAAGGAGCAACAGACTGCTTATTGACCTTCCAACCCCAGAACATCCTGACCCAAATGCGGCAGCGGCGGTTCAAGAGCTGTTAGGCGGCAAATTTGGTGAAATGTCCACTCTCAATAATTATATGTTCCAGTCCTTTAACTTTCGCAGCAAGAAAAAATTAAAACCGTTTTACGATCTCGTATCAAGCATTACCGCTGAAGAATTCGGCCATGTTGAGCTTGTGTCTAATACGATATCCTTAATGCTGACAGGTTCGACATTTAAAGGTGATCCCGACGTTACACCGATGAGAGATGCAAAAAATAAACGCAATTCCCAGCATTTTATTGAAACGGCTCAAACGTCTTATCCGTTTGATTCGATGGGGAAAGCCTGGACCGGTGAAAATGTGTTTAACAGCGGAAATCTGGTGCTGGATTTGCTCCATAACTTTTTCCTGGAATGCGGCGCCCGAACTCACAAAATGAGAGTGTATGAAATGACTGATCATCCGGTGGCCAGAGAAATGATCGGTTATTTGCTCGTGCGCGGCGGCGTTCATATCGTGGCGTATGCCAAAGCGCTTGAGATTGCGACCGGCGTAAATATCGGCAAAATGCTTCCGATCCCGAATCTTGATAATAAACATTTTGATACAGCCAGAAAATTCGAAGAGCAGGGAATTCATACGAAGCTATATACATTCAGTGATACGGATTACAAGGATATCAATAAAATCTGGAAAGGTGAGCATCCGATAGACGGCAGTGAGCTTCATGTCATTGAGGGAAGCCCTAAGGGAGCGCCCGTTCCTGATTTCAGAGAAGTGCCGGAGGAATTTGCTCCCGGGATTTCAAAAGAGGATTTTGACGAAATTGCAAAAAGGCTGTTGGATTCTGCCGGAATATCAAAAAAATCATAATTGTGTGTATGACATTCCAAAAAAAGCCTCAAACTACGTAAAAATAGTTTTTTCACTTTTTTTCTTTTCTTAAATTCAGCAGGGAAAATGCCATCCTGTCCGACTTTATGGTATGATGCTCAATAGAACTTGTATTATAATAAATACTTGTTGATTTGAAGTTGTTTTTTGAAAGGAGTCTTTTTTTAGAATGTCACAATTAATGGGTATCATCACACGGCTGCAAAGTCTGCAAGAAACGGCGGAAGCGGCTAACGAGCCAATGCAGCGCTACTTTGAAGTAAATGGTGAGAAAATATGCAGTGTTAAATATTTCGAAAAAAATCAAACGTTTGAACTGACGGTTTTCCAAAAAGGTGAAAAGCCGAACACATATCCGTTTGATAATATCGACATGGTTTCAATCGAAATCTTTGAACTTCTGCAGTAAGACTCTTGATATAGGGGAAACAAGCTTTCGCTTTGCAGCATGTAATCGAAATAAACGGTAAGGAACATACTTGTTTCATGGTTGTAAATCCTTGAAAAGGAGTGTCGTCATGGCCGATTCTTTTCTGTTTTATAATCTTTCAGAAGCACAGATGACCTTTCAAGATGTGATGGAGCGGCTTAAAGCCTTTATTCGAAGGGATCCCCGTTCTTCATATGTGTTATCGATCGGAACCGATTCACAGGTTTATCGTGATTACACAAAGTTTATTACTGCATTACATTTGCATCGTACAGGCAAGGGAGCTTGGGGCTGCTTGAAAAACCGCGCAGTCGACAGACCCATACATAGCCTTCGTGAAAAGATTTCGTTAGAAACGGCGTACAGTCAAGAAACAGCCGCCTATATTCTGGATGGACATTTGATGGATATTACCGATCTGCTCCTGCCTTTTGCAGGCGAAGGGGCGGATCTTACATTTGAGGTTCACTTGGATATTGGGAAAAAAGGGCTTACAAAAGAACTGATTCAAGAAATGACAGGGCGCATTACTTCAATGGGGATTGAGGCTAAAATCAAACCGGATTCATACACAGCCTTCAGCTATGCAAATCGTTTTACAAAATAATTCCGGCTCGCAAGCCGAGGGAAATGTCGAATTATGCGGTTGACGATTGTTTTCTGATTACTTATTCTAGCGGTAGAGCTGAAAGTAAGTTTTCTTGCTTTCAGAGGTATTCAGTATAAAACAGGGGGCCTGATTACGAATGAGTCTTATCGGTGAACGATTTACAGAAGAAGAACAAAAACTTCTGCTGAATATCCTGATCAATCATGAGTATGCTATCGAGCTTTTAAGCAGTGAGATCAACGATATAGAGACAGGAACCAAAAACGTTGACGGAACCACCTACAAAAAACTTGTAACGCTATACGACCGATTTCGATTTGAAAATTAATGGCACACCTTATAATTGATACTCCTCCAAAGAGTATCTTTTTTATTGAAGGAAACTTTTCGACAAATACTGATAAAGTTTATATTATTGTAGTATAGGGAATGTATGTGTTGATGAAAATGAAAAGGGGTCGAAAACATGATAAGCTTGCAATCAGATCAGCTTCTTGAGGCAACAGTCGGACAATTTATGATTGAGGCGGACAAAGTAGCGCACGTTCAAGTTGGGAACAACCTGGAGCACGCTTTATTAGTGCTGACAAAAACAGGGTACACAGCCATCCCGGTGCTGGATGCGTCATATCGTTTACACGGCTTAATAGGAACCAATATGATCATGAACAGCATTTTTGGTCTTGAAAGAATTGAATTTGAAAAGCTTGACCAAATTACCGTTGAGGAAGTTATGCTGACTGATATTCCGCGTCTTCATATAAATGATCCGATTATCAAAGGGTTCAGCATGGTCATTGATAACGGGTTTGTTTGCGTTGAAAATGATGATCAGGTCTTTGAGGGGATTTTCACAAGAAGAGTGGTTTTGAAGGAATTGAATAAGCATATTCGCTCATTAAACAAGTAGGCTGCTCAGCCTATTTTTTATTCTATTTGCAGAGCAATAAAGAAAGCGCATACATAAATTGGGGTGAAAAGGACTTGAATCATAAACTAAGATTTTATTAGAATAGAAGATAAGAAAAACTTATTGATAATAAAAAGGAGGACGACATGCAGCTTCAAGAGCTTCATATGCTCGTAGTTTTAGCTGAGGAGTTAAATATGAGAAAGGCGGCGGAACGGCTTTTTGTATCCCAGCCGGCTTTATCTCAGCGTTTACAAACCATTGAAAAGGCGTGGGGGACAAAGATATTTTTAAGATCCCAAAAAGGATTGACAGTAACGCCGGCCGGAGAGAAAATCATTCAGTTTGCGAATGACGTTACGTTAGAGCAGGACAGAATTAGAGAAAATATCGATGAGCTCGAAGGGGAAATTCACGGCACACTGAAGCTTGCCGTCGCCTCCATCATCGGCCAGCATTGGCTTCCAAAAGTTCTAAAAACGTATGTGGAAAAGTATCCGAATGCAAAGGTCTCGCTCATTACCGGCTGGAGCAGCGAAATGCTGAAAAGCCTTTATGAGGATCAGGTTCATATTGGCATTATTAGAGGAAACCCCGAGTGGAAAGGCCGCAAAGACTATTTAATGACAGACCATCTGTATTTAGTCGACACTGAAATCTCTTGTATAGAAGATATTGCTCATACAGAACGGCCGTTTATCCAATTTAAAAGCGACAGCACTTATTTTCAGGAGATTCAGCATTGGTGGCATCAAAAATTTAAAACGTCGCCAAAACAGACTATATTGGTTGATCAGATTGAAACGTGCAAACAGATGGCGCTGCATGGGATCGGATATGCGATTTTGCCGTCTGTTACCCTTCAGAACGAAGACAAAGTCAATAAAATGCCTCTGTTAGACGTGAAAGGCAATCCTATCGGGCGGGATACCTGGTTATTAGGCTATGAACCTGCTTTTGAACTGAAGCAAGTTCAAGCTTTTGTTTCAGTTGTAAAGGAGATGCTTGATCAAGAGCATCCATTTTAAGAGAAAAGACAGCAAAAGGCTGTCTTTTTTTATTTATATATTGACAATGAAAATCATTATCATTTAAAGTGATACATATGATATTGAAAATCATTATCAATTATGAGGTGATAACATGGCAAAAGCCTTGATTACATATGCCAGCATGTCAGGAAATACCGAAGACATTGCCGGAATTATAAAAGATACACTGAAGGAATATGGTTTAGACATTGATTGCATCGATATGGATGACGCGGAAGCATCGGCTCTGACTTCTTATGATTATGTGCTCATTGGCACTTACACATGGGGAGATGGCGATTTGCCTTACGAAGCAGAGGACTTTTTCGAAGAGGTTCAGCAGCTCCAGCTGAACGGTTTGAAAACAGCTTGCTTCGGCTCGGGGGATTACTCTTATCCAAAGTTTTGCGAGGCTGTCAATTTGTTCAGTGACATGCTGCAAGAGGCGGGAGCTGCTGTCTATCAAGAAACACTTAAAATTGAGCTTGCCCCTGAAACGGATGATGACGTGGAAAGCTGCAGAGAATTTGCAAGAGGTTTTCTTGCATGGGCAGACTTTGTGAACAAGGGAAAAAGCCATGTTTCATAAAGGGGCGACAGCTGTTGCGGCATCGGCGTTTTCTGGCTATTTTGTGGCAGTAAAAAGAGAAGGCATTTTTCATTATTCTTTGGAACAAGGCTGGAAAAAGCTTTTTCGTTTAAAAGCGAAAATACACTGCATCAGTTACATCGGTCCTTACTTATTCGGTGTCGGTGAAAAGGGAACGATCATTCGTTCATCTGACGAAGGGAAAAGCTGGACGATGTCAAGCTTCCCGACAAATGCGACAGTGTGGTCGATTACCGGCAGGAATGATGGATTTGTTTGCGCCCATGGCAAGCATTGCATTTATGTATCAGAAGACTTCGGTATTTCGTGGCGGGTTGCCAAACCCTTTGCGGAATTTGAACATCCGCCTGTTATCCGTTCACTGTGTCTGCATGGCGGGAATCTTTATATTGGTACACAAATACACGAATGTTTCGGAGGGATTTGGGCTTGCGATTTCAAACGAGGCGCTGTCCGAATGGTAAAAAAAGAAGACAGCCGTATGACGGCATCCATGCTTGTGTTCGATGAAAAATGGCTGGTTGCTGCAATGGGCTCTGCAAAAGGAAAGCGCGGAGCCGTCACTGCACAACATATTTTAACGGCTGAAGAAGTCACGATACATTCCAGCATGATCAAAAAAGAAGAATCGTTTCTTGATATTTCAGAGGATGATGGCATTATTTATGTCACAACGGCTCAAGACGAAAATGGCTATTCGAGGATTTATCAGGCTGATCTTGAGGCCCGAGAGCTAAAATGGTTCGATACCATTAAAGGTCATGGATGGAGAGTCGCCAATCAAAAAGAAAATTTCTTTTGTGCAGGCTTGTATGAATGTAAATTTGTCCAGCCGTACGAAGTTTCAGCAATGATTCATTAGAGGAGGAATACGGAATTGGGGAAGATTTTGCTGGTTTACGCAACGATGTCAGGCAACACAGAAGCCATGGCTGATTTGATTGAAAAGGGTCTTCAGGAGGCGGAAGCGGAAGTAGATCGATTTGAAGCGATGGACATTGATGATGCCGAGCTGTTTAATGATTATGAACATATCATCTTAGGAACCTATACATGGGGAGACGGTGATCTGCCTGACGAATTTCTTGACCTTGCCGAAGAAATGGAAGCCCTTGACTTTACCGGAAAAACATGCGCCGTTTTCGGTTCCGGTGATACAGCATATGAATATTTCTGCGGTGCTGTAGATACGCTTGAAGAGAAAATAAAAGAACGAGGCGGCGAAATTGTGCTTCCTTCCGTAAAGGTTGAAATGAATCCTGAAGGGGAAGAAGAAGAAGTATTAAAGGAATTCGGCAGACAATTTGCCAGAAAAAGCGGCTGTGCTGTCTGATAGATGCAAAGGGAACTGCCGAGCGGCTGTTTCCTTTTTTTCTTGTCTTTGTATCTTTCCTTTGATACAGTAATGAGGTAGAAAATCAGGAGGAGGACTATACATATGAAAATGATGGACGCAAATGAAATTATTTCATTTATTCAAAATAGCACAAAATCTACACCTGTAAAGGTTTATGTAAAAGGTGAGCTGGAAGGAATCAATTTCGGTGAATCTGCGAAAGCTTTTCTAAACGGAAACACTGGTGTTGTTTTCGGTGAATGGAGCGAAATCAAAACAGCAATTGAAGAAAACCAAAGCAAAATCGAAGATTACGTGGTAGAAAATGACCGCCGCAACTCTGCGATTCCTATGCTTGATCTTAAAGATGTCAAAGCGCGCATCGAGCCGGGTGCGATCATCCGCGACCAAGTTGAAATCGGCGATAACGCAGTCATCATGATGGGGGCTTCTATCAATATCGGATCAGTTATCGGAGAAGGTACAATGATCGATATGAACGTTGTTCTTGGCGGACGAGCTACTGTCGGTAAAAACTGTCACATCGGTGCGGGTTCTGTGCTTGCGGGCGTTATTGAGCCGCCATCCGCTAAACCGGTTGTCATTGAAGACGACGTTGTGATCGGTGCAAATGCTGTCGTACTCGAAGGTGTAACAGTCGGTAAAGGAGCTGTTGTCGCTGCGGGAGCGATCGTAGTGAACGATGTTGAGCCATACACAGTTGTTGCGGGAACACCTGCTAAGAAAATTAAAGATATCGATGAGAAAACAAAAGGCAAAACCGAAATCAAGCAGGAATTACGCCAGCTGTAAGGAATGATTTGATCAAAAAGGCGTGGATGATATATCCACGCCTTATTCGTATAGGCAGGAGGAAATGAAAATGAAGAAAGAGGAGCTCATTGCAATTCGCAGAGATCTGCACCGTATTCCCGAGCTTGGATTTCAGGAATTCAAAACACAGCAATATTTATTAAACGTCTTGGAGCAATATCCGAAAGACAGAATTGAAATTGAGAAATGGAGAACCGGACTTTTTGTGAAAGTGAACGGAACAGCGCCGGACAAAATGCTCGGATACCGAGCGGACATTGACGCGCTTTCAATCGAAGAGCAGACAGGGCTGCCATTCGCATCAGAGCATCACGGCAACATGCACGCCTGCGGACATGATTTGCATATGACGATTGCGCTGGGCATCATCGACCACTTTGTTCATCACCCTGTTAAGCATGATCTGCTCTTTTTATTTCAGCCGGCAGAGGAAGGGCCAGGGGGAGCGGAACCGATGCTTGAGAGCGACGTCTTAAAAAAGTGGCAGCCTGATCTCATCACTGCGCTTCATATTGCTCCAGAGCTTCCGGTCGGCACCATCGCGACAAAAAGCGGTTTGCTTTTTGCGAATACATCAGAGCTTGTCATTGACCTGGAAGGCAAAGGGGGGCATGCCGCTTATCCGCACTTAGCTGAGGATATGGTTGTAGCGGCAAGCACACTCGTTACTCAATTGCAAACGATCATCTCCAGAAACACAGACCCGCTGGACAGCGCTGTGATTACTATCGGTACGATTACGGGCGGCTCCGCGCAAAATATTATTGCGCAAACAGCTCACCTGGAAGGCACAATCCGCACGCTTTCTGAAGAATCCATGAAGCAGGTAAAGGAACGGATCGAAGATTTAGTAAAGGGAATCGAAATCGGCTTCCGGTGTAAAGGAAAAGTGACGTATCCGTCTGTGTATCACCAAGTTTACAATACAAGCGGGCTCACAGAGGAGTTTATGTCTTTTGTTGCTGAGCAAAAATTGGCACAAGTAATCGAAGCAAAAGAAGCGATGACAGGAGAGGATTTTGGCTACATGCTGAAAAAATACCCGGGTTTCATGTTCTGGCTCGGCGCTGATTCCGCGCACGGACTCCATCACGCGAAGCTGAATCCTGATGAAAATGCGATCGAAACAGCGGTTAACGTGATGACAGGTTATTTTTCTGTTTATGCCAATTAAGTACAATGGAAAGAATAAAATGCCATATGATGAGCACCCTATTTAACGGAGGTGTTCTTTATGACAAAAAAAATAGGAATTGAACAGTCGTTATCAGATGTAGAAGCTGCATTAAGAGAAAAAGGATATGACGTTGTCATGATGAAAAGTCCTGCAGATGCAAAAGGCTGTGACTGCTGTGTCGTAACAGGGCTAGACAACAATGTGCAAGGTATTGCCGATACAGTAACACAAGCACCGGTCATTACAGCTTCCGGGATGACTGCTGAAGAAATTTGCAGCGAAGTTGAAAGCAGAATTCAGTAAAGTAAAAACCGAAGCAAAAGCTTCGGTTCTTTTGTTATTCTGTTTCTTTAGGAAAAGCGCGATCGAGTGCGGTTTTTATTTCTTTTCTCAGCACTCGTTCGACCCGCCACTGTTCCATATTTTCTGTTTTTGCAATGACTCTGATCACAATTTCAGAGGTTCCCAGCTCTTGAATGCCAATGACATTAGGACCCTCTTTTATTTGTGGAAGAGCAGCTGCCGTTTCGTCACATACATGTTGTAAGATGTGAATGGTTTCATCGAGGTTTCTTTCAGCCGGGACTTTAATATCAACCAGCGCCTGCATCGTTCCGCGGGAATGGTTGCTTACATTTGTGATGTTCCGGTTCGGAATGTAATGCAGTGTGCCGTCAAAGCTGCGGATTTGGGTCGTTCTTAAACCGACCTGCTCCACAATTCCGTCAAAGGTCGCAACGGTTATATAATCTCCGACATCCAATTGTTTTTCAAGCAGAATAAAAAAACCTGTCACGATGTCGCTGACAAGGCCTTGGGCGCCAAAACCGACCGCCAGACCTACGATTCCCGCACCTGCTAAAAGAGCGCTCGGGTCGTAATGAAACAAATCCAGAACCATAACGAAAAAAATAAAAATCAATATGTAAGCAAATACGTTAAGTGTCAGGCTTCGGAGCGTGTGAGCGCGTCCGATAGACAGGCTGTTTTGGGCTTCAAATTTTGCAAATAGATGTTTAATAATTCTCATGCCTACAGATCGAACGATAAAATATAAGCAAATCATAATGACGAGCTTAATGAGTAAAACACCCGCACTGGTGACAAGACCTGTCCAATCATACTGTGTAATAAAATCCATGTTGGAGCTTCCTTTCTGAATGTGTTGCAGCATGTTAAAGTTTGTTTCCCTATACATGAACATGTTAAACTTTTTACCGTAAAATGTCGAAGGCAAAGACATGTATTCTTTGTTAAAAATTGACTGGGAAAATGCGGTTCGATATAATAGTCATTGCGAGGTTATTGACGAAATAAGGAATATTTTCCTTTATTTTCTTGTTCATCTGGCTTTTAAAGCCAAACTATCAATTGGAGGGATACATATGGCAGAACGTATGGTAGGTAAACAAGCTCCTCGTTTTGAAATGGAAGCAGTCCTTGCAAATAAGGAATTTGGCAAAGTAAGTCTTGAAGAAAACATGAAAAACGATAAATGGACGGTTCTTTTCTTCTATCCAATGGACTTTACTTTTGTCTGTCCGACAGAAATTACAGCGATGTCTGACCGTTATGACGAATTCGAAGATCTTGATGCTGAAGTGATCGGCGTTTCAACTGATACAATCCATACTCACTTGGCGTGGATCAACACAGACCGCAAAGAAAATGGTCTTGGTCAGCTGAAATATCCGCTTGCTGCTGATACTAACCATGAAGTATCCCGTGAATATGGCGTTTTAATTGAAGAAGAAGGCGTTGCACTTCGCGGATTGTTTATTATCAATCCTGAAGGCGAGCTACAATATCAAACGGTTTTCCATAACAACATCGGCCGTGACGTTGATGAAACGCTTCGAGTACTTCAAGCACTTCAAACAGGCGGACTATGCCCGGCTAACTGGAAACCAGGTCAAAAAACACTTTAATTCTTTTTGAGAACGAAAGAAAAAGGTCTAACAATTCGTTAGGCCTTTTTGACTCTTACTGCTCACTAGGAGGGAAAAGCGATGAAATTACGTCAGCCAATGCCTGAATTGACAGGAGAAAAAGCTTGGTTCAATGGTGAAGTAACAAAAGAACAACTGATTGGAGAAAAACCGACACTTATTCATTTCTGGTCCATCAGCTGCCACCTGTGCAAAGAAGCAATGCCGCAGGTGAATGAATTCCGTGACAAATATCAAGACAAGCTGAACGTTGTAGCTGTTCATATGCCTCGTTCCGAAGATGACCTGGATCTCGACAAAATCAAAGAAGTAGCTGCTGAACATGACATTACTCAGCCTATTTTTGTTGACAGCGACCATACCTTAACCGACGCATTTGAAAACGAGTATGTGCCTGCGTACTATGTGTTTGATAAAACCGGACAGCTTCGTCATTTTCAAGCCGGCGGCAGCGGCATGAAAATGCTTGAAAAACGTGTGAACCGCGTTCTGGCTGAAACAGAACAAGAAGCTGAATAATTGTGCGCAAATTAAAAACCTGATCCTAATCAGGTTTTTTTATTTGCGCAAAAAAGGAAAAGAGTAAGAAGCTTATTTTTCCATATTTGGGTATAAGAAAAACGCTTTTTAATGATTTATCTTCTAAAAACGAGACCTAATTTCTTATGTTTTTCTGCATATTTAGATATTTTTCATATCCCTGCACGCGAAAATTGTAGATATTACACTAAATTTCATTAAAGAAGTAATTAAAAGATATATTTTCAACTTTATTCCAAATGACTGACATAAGCTCTTGAACCCTTGTGAATAAAGAGGTCTGTTAAAAAATGAAACATTTTCAGAAAATAAGGAATTTTTCATAGAGTAAATATAATAGTAAAATGCTAAAATAATAGTTGATAAAATTACTTTTGTAATCTAATATCTTAATTAAAGATGTTAATTCTGATAGGGGGTACATTGAGGAATGTTTAATGAAAGAGAAGCTTTGCGCTTGCGATTAGAACAATTAAATGAAGCTGAAGTAAAAGTCATTCGTGAATATCAAATTGAACGCGATAAAATATACGCAAAATTAAGAGAGCTGGACAGAAATGGAAGCACTTCCGAAACGAAAAAGGAGTTCCGTTCTGAAAGAAAAACTGACTCTCTGCCAGTTCTCGCCGAGCTTGCAGCTCAGGAAATCAGAAGCTATCAGCCGCCATCACAGCAGCAGTCCGCCCAGCCTCAGCTTCAATCTATTTCCTCTCTTCCTGCCGGTATACCAGATGGAGCGACTAGAAGAAGAAGAGGAACGGCAAGACCGGGATCTAAAGCAGCTAAACTGCGTGAAGCGGCTATTAAAACATTAAAACGCCACAACGCGGCAATTAAGAGCTCCGAACTTCAAAAAGAGATTGAAAAGGAAAGCGGTCTTGAAATCCCTAATATGACAACGTTTATGCAAAGTTTAATTAAAATGTATCCGGAAGTGAAAAAACCGTATCGCGGCCAGTACATTTTAGAGGGTGACATCGAATCAGCTGAATCAGCAACAGAATAAGCACACAGAAAAACTGCTTGGGAGTTCAAGCAGTTTTTTTATTATTGGGTTTTTTTCGGTGAAGGTTTGTTTTCTTTTTCAAGATTAAGCTTATACACCCATTTTTGATAAGGTTTTTCTTCGGCGGCACGGCTCTTCAGCTCTTCAATTTTATGGTTGATAAGCTGGTCAGATGATTGGGCTCTGGTCAGCTGTTTTTGAAGCTCATTTACTTGTTTTGTGACATCTTCAAGGATGGTCTCTACATGACTTGACGGTGCGTAAACGGTTTGAGCTTCTTCTGCCGTTTTTTCTTTCTGTTTCGCACCGCCATCAATATCGGCAAAATGAGAAGCAATCCAGGCATCACTTTCATCAAGCTGTCGTTTGTACGAAATAATAGTTTCTTGAAATAGTTTTTCTTTCGTTTTTTCTATTTCAAGCAGCCTTTCTTTCGTTTCTATGATTCGATCTTTCATATGATCTATTTCTATTTTGATATGTTTTAGCTGGTATTCTTTTTCTATCATTTGCTCTTTCAAGCGTCCGTTTTCGGCTTTTATCGTTTCAGCTTGCTGCTTCGCTTGAAACAATTCGTTCTGTTCCCGCTGGATAGAGGTATTAAGATGAATAATTTGTTTATGCAAATTTTTATTTTCTTCCTCAATTTTGATTTTTTCGATATGAAGCTTATGTTTTTCTTCGATTTCGGTTTTGCGTTTGTAGGTTTCTGCGGAAAGAAGCTCCTGCAAGGTGACGATTTTATCGAGCAGTTCGGCTCTCATTTGATGCAGTGTATGGCTCGTATAGGAGGCGTGTTGTTCTTTCATTGACATTTGCTTTAGCTCAGCGGACAGCTGCTGAAGTTTTTCTTTCATATTGGTATTTTCTTTGAGCAGTTTGTTATTTTTCTGATGGAAGTAGCTTGCCTCAAGCTCGGAAATTAGTTTACGGCACCTTGACAGCTCTGATTTTAAATAAAGGTTCTCCTGTGACACGTCATGGAAAAAAGGACCTGTTCTTTTCAATCGAACCATCTCCCTCATGATGTTAACATTACAATATGCAAATACTGAACAGCTATTCCTCTTTAATAAACAGACAAGCATTGGCGTTGGGGCCTTGCTTTTGCTATGCTTTTGGTAACTAGAGGTGAGAGCATGAAACATATAAATGTACTTTTAGCAGGAGGAGCCTCACGCCGGTTTGGGGAGCCCAAGGCGTTTGTAAAATGGAGAGGCCGCATGTTTTACGAATGGGCTAAAAAGTCGCTGGGTGAGCAAGCGGTCATCATCAGCCGTCCCGAGTTTATCGATAGATTTCAAGAGAATGGCGAAACCGAAGTGTATCAAGACGCGGAGCCGTTCCAAGGAATGGGCCCATTGGCTGGTATCTATACTGCTTTTGAAAAGACAGACGGTGACCTTTATACGATTCTATCCTGTGACACACCGCTGATACGAAAAAGGATGATGGCGGAGCTCAGGCGCATGGTAACTGCCGATACGGACGCAGTCATCCCGATATCAGGCGGACGAGTGCAGCCATTGATAGCACTGTATCATAAAAGGATCATGCCTATTCTATATGAACAGCTATCTGAGAAAAAATTAAAACTATCAGATTTCTTAGACCGTATTTCAGTTCAGTACGTACAGGCAGAGGAAATCGCGGCAGTGCCGGAAGAGTTTATGAATATTAATACACGACATGACTATAGGCGTTTGAATGAACTCAAGACATTCTCCTGCTGGGACTGACGGGGGGAAATCATGGTATGATTGACATAAAAGATAAGGAGATCAGGTTTGATGGAAGAGCGTTATTCACGGCAAATCAGATTTAAGCAAATTGGAGAAGAGGGACAGCAAAGACTGGCAGACAGCCGCGTGCTGATCGTAGGAGCAGGAGCGCTCGGAACAGCCGGAGCTGAAGGGCTATCGAGAGCGGGAGTTGGAACCGTCACCATCATTGACCGTGATTATGTAGAATGGAGCAATCTGCAAAGGCAGCAGCTCTATACAGAAAGCGATGCGGAACTCCGCATGCCAAAAGCTATGGCTGCCAAAGAACATTTATCCGCTATTAACAGCGGCATACATATTGAGGCATACGTTACAGAGGGGACGGCTGAAACGCTTGAACCGCTGATTGAAAAAGCGGATGTTGTCATCGATGCAACAGATAATTTTGAAACACGCATGCTTATCAACGATCTAGCTCAGAAAACAAAGACACCGTGGATTTATGGCGCTTGTGTAAGCAGCCAAGGGATGTTCATGACAATTATTCCGGGGGAGACACCTTGTTTGTCTTGTTTGTTTGAGCAAATTCCTGTCGGCGGAGCGACGTGCGATACAGCAGGGATTATTCCGCCTGCGGTCCATATGGTTTCAGCCTATCAGCAGGCGGAAGCGCTGAAACTGTTAACGGGAAACACAGAGGCGATACAGCGCGGCTTTGTCACGTTTGATGTCTGGAACAATTCACATATGAAAATCAACGTTAGCAATGTACGAGTCGAAGATTGTCCGTCATGCGGCGTACACGCAGTTTATCCTTATCTTCAAGACTGGAACACGCCAAAAGCTGCTGTACTGTGCGGCCGTGATACGGTTCAAGTCAGATCAGAGTCATTAAAAAGAATACCGAAGCAGGAGCTAGCCAGTCGGCTGAAAACAATCGGCAAGGTAGAGGCCAATGCATTTTTGCTTCATATCTATTATGAAAATTTCAGAATCGTCATTTTTAATGACGGACGGGCTCTGATTCACGGAACAAGTGATGTGAAAGAAGCTAATTCTGTGTTGGCAAGAGTAATCGGATTGTAACAACAGGAGGGTTCAGAATGCTGGAGAAAAGAACACCGATACCGGTAGATGAAGCTGTTCGGCGTGTCAGCCGATTTCAAAAACGAGGGGAAACAGAATGGGTGGCGCTTGAAAACAGCCTTCACCGATTTTTAGCTGAAGATGTAACGGCAGATCACCATGTGCCTGCATTTGACCGTTCGCCATATGACGGTTTTGCTGTCAGAGCATGTGATACGGCTGAAGCTTCACGCGAGCACCCTGTCCGCTTTGAGGTCATTGACCATATCGGAGCAGGAGCTGTATCAGAGAAAGAACTTGCTGCGTTTCAGGCAGTGCGGATCATGACAGGTGCGCAAATTCCAAAAGGCGCGGATGCCGTGGTCATGATTGAGCTGACTCAAGCCTTTGAAGAGAATGGTCAGCCGTTTATGTCTTTAAAACGCCGCTTCCAGCCAGGGGACAATATTTCAAAAACAGGTGAAGATGCTCAAAAAGGGAGCGTTTTAGTCAGAAAGGGCACGCGAATTACTCCGGGGGTAACAGCTCTTCTGGCAACCTTTGGCTACGCTTCTGTGCCTGTCGTGAGAAAGCCTGTTGTCGGGATTATCGCTACCGGCACTGAATTGCTGAATGTCAGTGACCCGCTGGAGCCGGGGAAAATCCGTAACAGTAACGCCAGTATGGTATATGCACAAGTTATCGAAGCGGGCGCTTCACCTCTTTACTTAGGGAAAATCTCCGATGATCTTGATCAAAGCTTTGCTGCGGTCGAGGAAGCAATGGAAAAGGTTGATTTTCTAATCACAACAGGCGGCGTGTCAGTGGGTGACTTTGACTTTTTGCCTGGAATCTATGAAAGGCTCGGAGCTGATGTGCTCTTTAATAAAGTTGCTATGCGCCCGGGAAGTGTAACGACTGTGGCTCATGCAAACGATATGCTGCTGTTTGGGCTGTCAGGTAACCCGTCGGCTTGCTATGTCGGTTTTGAACTGTTTGTAAAACCGATGATCCGGTCATGGCTGCTTCATGATAAACCGCATCCAATTTGCGCAGAAGCTGTTTTGACTAAGGACTTTCCGAAGCCGAATCCTTTTACCCGATTTGTACGTGCTTATGTACACCATCAGGAAGGAAAGCTGTTAGCGGCTCCCGTTGGATTAGATAAGTCAAGCTCTGTCACTTCACTTGCAGAAGCGAATGCGTTTATCATCCTGCCGGGCGGTACGAGAGGTTACGAATCAGGCAGAACAGTCCACGTGCTGCTGATCAGAGAAGAGAATGGAAGTGAGTGGCCTTGGTCCGTCCTTTCCCGATCGTCCAAGTTGTAGGTTTCCAAAATAGCGGAAAAACAACATTGATAGAGCGTATTCTTAAAAAAGCCGCACTACAGGGACTGCATGCAGGCTGCCTGAAGCATCACGGTCATGGCGGTGAACCGGAAGCATTCACTGAAGGAAAAGACACTGACCGTTACCAAGCTGCGGGAGCTGAAGTAACAGCAGTAGAAGGAGCGGGTGTTTTACAGCTTACGGCCCGCCGTAAATGGGATCTCCCGCAGCTGATCGAGTTATATCGCTTTCTCGATATGGATTGCCTGCTCATAGAAGGCTTTAAAAAAGCTCCTTATCCTAAAGTAGTAATAGTACGAGATAAGAATGATCTGGCTGAACTGCAGGCAGTAAATATAATCGCAATTATATACAGAGAAAAAGAACAAATGGCTGCACACCAAGGATTACCCGTTTTTCACGCGGATGATCCAGCAGCAGTTGATTTTGTGCTTTCACAGCTGAAAGGGGAATCTGTGTAATGGGAAGGTTTGAGATTACGAAAACACCCATCGTTACTGAAGATATCATAAAAAAAGTAGAGAAACGGGAAGCCGGAGCTATTACCACGTTTATCGGGACAGTTCGGGAGTGGACAAACGGAAAAAAAACAATCCGGCTGGAATATGAGGCTTATGAACCGATGGCTGTGCAGATGCTGGCCCAAATCGGGGCTGAAATAGAAGAGAAATGGAAAGGTGCTTCGGCTGCTATCACACATCGGATCGGTGTACTGGATATCGGCGAAGCGGCAGTTGTCATCGCTGTGTCTTCTCCCCATCGAAAAGCCGCTTATGAAGCCAATGAGTATGCAATCGAACGCATTAAACAGATTGTGCCTATTTGGAAAAAAGAAATTTGGGAAGACGGAGAGCAATGGATCGGTAACCAGCTTGAGACAACAGCTTATCCGAATGGAAAACCAGATGTAAGTGAGGGAGAGCAGCATGATTAACATTCTTTTGTTTGCGGGACTTGCTGAAAAGGCCGGCACGTCAACGCTTGAAATTGATATGGAACAAGCAACAACCGATGATATAAAAGCGGTATTAAAGGAACAATACGGACTTGAATCAATTGATACGGCTATGATTGCTGTAAATGAAAACTACGTCAAAGAAAATACCTCAGTATCTTCCGGTGACACGGTGGCTGTTATTCCACCTGTCAGCGGGGGATGAAAACCGGACGGCGATAAAGCCGTCCGGTTTTTGCGTTAAAAGTCATATCCCTCTTTTTTTGCATATCCTGCTCATCATCCTGCATACAATGATTTTCTGTAGGCATTTATTTTACATAAGTCCCACCATATAAAGTAAGAGACTATCCCCACCATTAGATTGAATTTTTGAAAAATAATAGAAATTTATTTCTGGAATCGATATAGTAAGGGTGAAAAAACTGGAAGGGTGCTGGGTATGGAGACATTTAAAAGATTAAAAGCATTTTATTGGCCGTACAGAAAGGTGTTTATGTGGTCGCTTCTGGCGATGGTTTTGATGACAGCCATTACGGTCGTTTATCCGATCATTCTGCAAATTACGATTGATGAGATCGTACTGGGGAGGCAGTATCAGCTTGCAGCATGGATCAGTCTGGGATTTATTGCGGTTATGGCTGTAAAAGGAACTGCCACTTTTTTTCATCAGTATTTAGGTGATATGTTTGGCATCAAATCTGTTTATCGGCTGAGAAATGGCCTGTATGCAAAACTGCAGAGGCTTTCTTTTTCTTACTATGACAACGCAAAAACAGGTGATTTGATGTCCAGGCTGACAGCCGATGTTGAAGGGCTCAGGTTTTTTTTATCCTACGGGCTTGCTGAGTTTATTCGATTCGGCTTGCTGGTTGCAATCAGCTTATCGGTCATGTTTTACTATTCGGTTCCGCTTACGCTGGTAACAATCGCTGCTTTGCCTTTTCTGGCGGTCGCGGTATATCAGTTTGACAAAAGAGTACACCCCGCATTCCGAGGCATCAGAAAATCGTTTGCAAAGCTCAATACAAAGGTGCAGGAAAATATCAGCGGCATCAACACAGTTAAGTCACTATCAAGAGAAGATTTTCAAATCAGCGCCTTTAATAAGGCAAATGCGGCCTACAGAACAAAATATTTACAAACGTCATCCATCTGGTCTGCGTATTTTCCGCTGATGGAGTTTATCGGCAATATTTGTATTGTGGCTCTTCTTTCATACGGCGGCTATTTGGTCATGCAAAATCAGCTGAATCCGGGTGAGCTTGTCGCTTTCTTCAGTCTTGTCAATTATATGATGTGGCCGATTATGAACTTAGGTTTTGTGATTAATATGTTTTCTCAGGCAAAAGCCTCAGGAGAGCGTCTGTTAGACATTCTTGATGAAGAGGAAGACATCAAAGACCACGTTCATGCTTTACATCAGCCAAAGTTAACCGGAGATGTCTCATTCAAAGATGTAACTCTCACATACAGAAATGAACAAACGAACGCGCTTTCCGATGTAAGCTTTGAAGCAAAAAGCGGAAAGATGATCGGACTTTTGGGTCCTACAGGATCTGGAAAAAGCTCAGTCACACAGCTCCTCACTAGATTTTACAGTCCTGCAGGCGGAATCATCACCATTGATCATAAACCTATCACAGATTATTCATTAAAAACCCTTCGCTCAAATATTGGAGTTGTACTTCAAGAATCATTCCTATTTTCATCTACTATTCGATCAAATATTTCATACGGGAAGCCGGATGCTTCGATGGACGACATTATAAATGCGGCAAAAAGAGCTCAGGCCCACGATTTTATTATGGAACTGCCTGACGGATATGACACCATGCTTGGAGAAAGGGGGCTGGGGCTTTCTGGAGGTCAGAAGCAGCGCATTGCTATTGCCAGAGCCATCTGTTTAAACCCGAGCATTTTAATATTAGATGACGCCACAAGTGCAGTAGATATGCAAACTGAGCACAGCATACAGCTTGCGTTAAAAGAAGTCATGAAAAACCGCACAACCTTTATCATCGCTCACCGCATTTCTTCACTGAAACACGCAGATGAAATTCTTGTCTTCGATAAAGGTAGCATTCGTGAAAGAGGCAATCATCACGAGCTTCTTGCCAAGAACGGCTATTACAAAAAGATATACGATTTGCAATACCGGGACGTCAATATGATAAATGAGCCGCATCAGGTCGGATAGGGAGGAACATATGAAACAAGCAAAAAAACAGGGGATTTTGGAGCGTTTCTATTATTCTTCAGATGAAATCATTGAAAAACCGTTTAACTGGGCTCAAATGTGGCGGCTGTTAAGCTATGTCAAACCATACGGAAAAACAATTCTGCCGCTTTCTTTTCTCACCGTTTTGATTGGGACTGCTGTGAAGCTTGTCATTCCTATTCTGATCGGTGTTTATGTTCTCGATCAAGCCATTACAGCAAAGAATTCGGAATTGCTGATGCAGCTGATTATTTTGATCAGCGTTTTATACGCTGTTAATTATGCAGCCAATATGCTAAGGATCAGATGGATGAACCAGCTTGGCCAGCATGTCATTTACGATTTGCGCCAGCATTTATTTACCCATGTGCAGCGCTTGTCCCACCGATTTTTTGATCAGAGATCGGCAGGGTCTATTCTCGTCAGAATTATGAATGACATTAACTCCCTTCAGGAGCTTTTCACAAGCGGCGTGATTAACTTATTAACAGATTTATTGCTTTTGGCGGGAGTCGTCATCATTTTATTCACGCTGAGTCCTGAACTGACCATAGCCATCATGGTGACTCTGCCGATTATGTTTTTTATTTCAACAAGTCTCAGAAAAAAAATCCGCCGTTCATGGCAAACGGTGCGTCTGAAGCAATCAAAGCTGAACTCCCATTTAAATGAAAGCATACAAGGTATCCGCGTAACGCAGGCTTTCACGCAGGAACAAGAAAACATGGCGTATTTTGACGGAGTCAATCAGGAGAACTATCAATCATGGCGGGAAGCAACAAGAAAAAATGCTGTGTTCCGTCCGCTGGTAGAAATGACAAATGCGATAGGAACGGCTGTATTAATATGGTATGGCGCCACACTCATCATGAACCAAACTATTACAATAGGTGTCTTCGTATCTTTCGCCTTCTATTTAGGCATGTTTTGGGAGCCTATTTCAAGATTAGGCCAGGTTTATAACCAATTGTTAATGGGGATGGCCTCGTCAGAGCGGATTTTCGAGTTTTTAGACGAACAGCCGAACGTCAAGGAAAAGCGGGATGCCATTCACAAGAAAAATATTAAAGGCCATATCAGCTTTGAAGAGGTTGAATTTTCTTATGATGAAAAACGAAAGGCACTTCATGCCGTTTCCTTTTCTATTCCTGCAGGCTCGACACTTGCACTAGTCGGACACACGGGGAGCGGGAAAACAACGATTGCCAATTTAATCAGCCGATTTTATGATGCAACAGGAGGAACCATTAAAATAGACGGCACTCCGATAAAAGACCTGGCCATTGCCAGTTTACGCTCTCAAATCAGCATTGTGCTTCAAGATACGTTTATTTTCTCGGGAACGATTATGGAAAATATTCGTTTCGGAAGGCCGGATGCGTCAGACGAAGAAGTGATAAAAGCTGCTCAAGCAGTCGGAGCGGATGAGTTTATATCTGGTTTAGCAGAAGGATACGAAACAGAAGTGGAAGAAAGGGGCAGCGTACTATCCGCCGGTCAGCGCCAGCTCATTTCCTTCGCAAGAGCGCTGCTCGCAGATCCTGCTATTATCATTCTTGACGAAGCCACGGCAAGCATTGATACAGAGACAGAAGTCAAAATCCAGCAGGCTTTAAAAACTTTGCTGAAAGGCCGTACAGCCGTCATGATTGCCCATAGATTGTCCACGATCCGCGACGCCGACCATATCATCGTTCTTGATCACGGCAGGAAAATGGAAGAGGGCAGCCACGAACAGCTGCTTGCGAAAGGAGGTATTTATGCAGGACTGGTGAAAGCGCAATACAGCATAGCTGCCGAATAAAAGCCTGCAGTTTGAAAGTCTGAAGGCCTATTGAATGATTTGGATATTTTTTAAAAAAATATGAAACTTTTTTTAGATCCTTTCGTATTATCAGCTAGATATGTTCAAGGAGGTTTTATATATGGAAGCAAATGTAGAAAAAAACGGCGGAGTGTCAACTGAAAAGCCATCCCTTTTTGGAGTGATCACAAGTCCTGGAACTCAATTTGAGAGAATAAGAGAAAGGCCGGTTGTATGGGGCCCGCTCTTGATTGTTGCGGCAATCATCATAGTTGGTGCTGTATTGCAGGGTCTCGGAACGGATTATAGCGAGCTTCTTAAAGCGACGGATACTGAAGGTTTATCGCCTGAGCAGATTTCAACTGTCGCCACTATTACCAAGTTTGGAGCAATGGCAGGTTCGATTCTCGGCGGAATTGCAGCTTTATTTATTGCACCTCTCATTTATTGGCTCTGTGTGAAAATATCAGGAGGCGTAACGACGTATAAGAAAATGCTTTCTCTCGGTCTGTTTGTCTCCTTAATCAGCAGCTTAGGATTATTGATCAACGGAATTGTTGCTTTTACAACTGACACAAGTTCACTTTACAGCATGACGTCACTTGCGGGAATTATTCCTTCAGACATGCCTTTAGCCAATGTATTAAATACATTTGAAATCTTCAGCATTTGGAGCTATGTATTATTAGCGATCGGTCTTCACAAAACGGGAGGCATCTCCAAAAAAGCAGGGTGGATATCCGTTATTATTCTTTTCGTCCTTTTGGTCGCATTTTCGTTTGTTTCAGGGGCGATAAACTCTGTGGCAGGTGCATAAATAGATGAAAAAAGTCTGGATTGGAATTGGGATTGCAGCATTAGTCGCTCTTTTTATAGGAATTAATATTTACCGGTCTGCCGCTCCGACAAGCGGCAGCGCCGGCCAGAAGGTGGAGACGGGCAGTCTAGAAGAAAAAAAGATATCGTCAACGGTTATGGTTCCAGGCACACTTAAATTTTCAAATGAACAATATGTGTTTTATGAAGCCGATAAAGGAACTTTGAACGACATTAAAGTGAAGGAAGGCGACAAAGTTAAAAAGGGTACGCCGTTAGTCACTTATACGAACGAGCAGCTTAGTCTGGAAAAAGAACAGAATCAATTGACCTCTGAATCGAACCGGCTGCAAATCGATCAAATTCAAGAAAAGCTACAAGCGTTGGACAGTAAAGAAAAAGAACTGACAAAACAGCTTGGAAAGAAAGAAGCAGAAAAACAAGTTGACTCTGAGCGCACAGAGCTTGAAATGCAGGAAAAAACAGCTCAAATTGAATTAAAGCAAACTGAGCTTCAGCGGCAGTCGCTTGCCAATCAAGTGTCAGATCTTCAAGTGAAAAGCGAGATCGAAGGCACTGTGATTTCTGTCAACCAGGAAGCGGCATCAAAAAAGTCAGATATTCAAGAGCCCGTTATACATATCGGCAATCCTAAAGATCTTGTCGTTGCAGGAAAATTGTCTGAATACGATACACTTAAAGTCAAAAAAGGCCAAAAGGTCACACTCACTTCAGATGTCATTCAGGATAAAACATGGAAAGGTACAGTTTCAGCTGTCGGACTAGTGCCGGATCAGCAGGATAACGCCGCGGCAGCAGCTGGCACAGATCAGGCGGTACAATACCCGCTTCAAGTCAAAATAAAAGGTGATCTTCCTGAAGGAAAGCCAGGTTTTAAATTCATTATGAATATAGAAACGGATAAGCGGAAAACCAATACGCTTCCTTCTAAGGCAGTTAAAAAAGAAGACGATCAATATTATGTGTATACAGTAAAGGACGGTAAAGCCAAGCGAGTCGACGTCAAAATCGGGGAAGTAACAGATGATGTAACGGAAATAAAAGAAGGAATTTCTAAGGATGATCAGGTCATTTTAAATCCTGCTGATGATTTGGCTGACGGAACGGAAGTGAAAGCATAAATGATTCAGCTTTCAAATGTGCGAAAAAGCTACCAGATCGGCAGAGAAACGTTTGATGTTCTTCATTCGATTGATTTGAACATCAATCAAGGGGAATACGTTTCGATCATGGGGCCGTCAGGATCGGGAAAATCAACGATTATGAATATTATCGGCTGTCTAGACCGTCCGACTTCCGGTATATATAAGCTGGACGGCGAAGACATCTCTTCTTATAAAGACAGAGAACTGGCCGCAGTCCGCAACAAATCCATCGGTTTTGTCTTTCAGCAATTCCAGCTTCTCCCGCGGCTGAACGCTAAAAAAAATGTCGAGCTGCCGATGATTTATTCCGGCATTGGAAAAAAAGAACGCCAAGAGAGAGCCGAAAGAGCCTTAGAAAAGGTCGGATTAGCCGATCGGATGCTTCATATGCCGAATGAGTTATCCGGCGGTCAGAAGCAGCGTGTGGCCATTGCGAGGGCAATCGTCAATGAACCAAAATTAATTTTGGCGGATGAACCGACTGGCGCGTTGGATACGAAAACAAGTGCAGCGATTATGGACCAATTTACAGCGTTAAACGACGAGGGAACAACGATTGTACTTGTCACCCACGAGCCGGAAGTTGCAGATTGCACGAACCGGGTCATCATGGTGCGAGACGGAGAAATTGTTCCTCCCGGCTCCGGACAAAGGAGCGTGGGGGAATGAGTCTGTTAGAAAACGTCAGAATGGCTTTGAGCTCTGTTCTTGCACATAAAATGCGTTCCATTTTAACGATGCTCGGAATCATAATTGGTGTTGGCTCTGTTATTGTCGTCGTTGCTGTAGGGCAGGGCGGCGAGCAAATGCTTAAGCAGTCCATCAGCGGTCCGGGGAATACGGTGGAACTTTACTACATGCCGAGTGACGAAGAGCTTGCAAGTAATCCGAACGCCGTAACGGAGTCAACTTTCACAGAAAACGATATTAGCGGATTAAAAGATATAGAAGGGATAAAACAAGTGGTTGCATCGACTTCTGAAAGCATGAAGGCGCGTTATCATGAGGAAGAAACCGATGTAACCATTAACGGAATCAACGACGGATATATGAATGTCAATTCCTTAGAAATAGAAAGCGGGAGAACCTTTACTGATAATGACTTTCTTGCGGGAAAAAGGGCGGGCATTATATCGCAAAAAATGGCAGAAGAGCTGTTTGATAAATCCTCTCCTCTCGGTGAAGTTGTCTGGGTAAACGGACAGCCTGTGGAAATTATCGGTGTGCTGAAGAAGGAAACAGGTTTGCTGTCTTTCGGACTAAGTGAAATGTATGTGCCGTTTAATATGATGAAATCGTCTTTCGGTACAAGTGACTTCAGTAATGTGTCATTGCAGGTCGAATCGGCTGATGATATAAAATCTATCGGAAAAGAAGCGGCACAGCTGGTGAATGACCATCATGGCACTGAGGATTCATATCAAGTAATGAACATGGAAGAGATTGCAGCAGGAATTGGAAAGATCACAACAATCATGACCACGATTATCGGCTCAATTGCAGGCATTTCGCTTGTAGTCGGCGGAATCGGTGTCATGAATATTATGCTCGTGTCAGTGACAGAACGAACGCGGGAAATTGGGATTCGGAAGTCTCTCGGAGCGACGAGAGGACAAATTCTGACCCAGTTTTTAATCGAATCAGTCGTATTAACGCTTATCGGCGGACTGATTGGGATCGGGATCGGATACGGAGGGGCCGCGCTGGTTTCTGCCATTGCCGGCTGGCCGTCATTAGTATCCTGGCAGGTCGTATGCGGAGGCGTGCTGTTCAGTATGCTTATTGGCGTTGTCTTTGGAATGCTTCCTGCAAATAAAGCTGCCAAGCTCGATCCGATTGAAGCGCTGCGTTACGAGTAACCTCATGCATATGCATGAGGTTTTTTTATGTTTGGTGCTTTTTACTATGAATATAAAAGACTTTTTACATTAAGATAAGAAGAAAAAGTCATACAATTGTCCTTATTTTTGTCGAATTTACAGTTTACAAACCCTATATACATACGTTAATATGGAGAAACGTGAAAGATTTTGATAGTTATTGAATGAATTTGAATGATTTTAGTTGCCTATTGTAAAAAAAGCGTTTACAATGAAATTGTATTCAAAATGAATACGTTTTCATTAGGAGGTGAAGCATGCTAACTCCTGAAAGATATCAGTTGATTATTGATCAAATAGAAAAGCGTGATGTGGTAAAGATTCAAGAGCTCATAAATCTTACAAATGCTTCTGAATCTACAATCAGAAGAGATTTATCGACGCTTGAAGAACGCGGTTTTTTAAAGCGTGTTCACGGGGGAGCTGCCAAGCTTTCCGATATCAGACTTGAACCTGATATGCTTGAAAAATCATCCAAAAACCTTCAAGACAAATTGAAGATTGCTGAAAAAGCCGCTTCACTTTTGGAGGAAGGGGATTGCATTTATCTCGATGCGGGCACGACGACTTTGCACATGATTGATTTTATGGATAAAAGCAAAGATATCGTTGTGGTCACGAACGGGGTTATGCACATCGACGCATTGATAAGGAAAGAAATATCTTTTTATCTGCTTGGAGGATATGTAAAGCACAGAACGGGTGCGGTTATCGGAGGCGCTTCACTGATTGCCATGGATCAGTACAGATTCGATAAGAGTTTTCTGGGGGCAAACGGTGTGCATACAGAGGCCGGCTTCACAACGCCTGACCCTGATGAAGCCCTTTTGAAAACGAAGGCTGTCAAACAGGCAAAACACGCTTACGTCTTAGCGGACCCTTCGAAATTTGGAGAAATTTCATTTTCGGCATTTGCCGGCATAGGCGACGCAACAATCATTACGACTGACGCTGAAGAGCTTACATTCGATAATTACCAAGAAAAAACTGTCGTAAAGGTAGTGAAACCATGATTTATACTGTAACACTTAATCCATCTGTCGATTATATTGTTCACGTTGAAGATTTTACTGTAGGAGGCCTGAACCGTTCCGCATACGATACAAAGTATCCAGGGGGAAAAGGCATCAACGTATCGAGACTGCTGAAAAGACATCATGTTCAGTCAAAAGCGCTCGGATTTATCGGCGGATTTACCGGAGAATATATCAAAACATTTTTGCGCGAAGAAAACCTGGAAACAGCTTTTTCTGAAGTAAAAGAAGATACCCGCATCAATGTGAAATTGAAAACTGGTGATGAAACGGAAATTAACGGTCAGGGACCAACGATTTCAGACGAAGATTTCAATGCCTTTTTAGAACAGTTTACATCTTTGCAAGAGGGGGATATTGTCGTTCTTGCTGGAAGCATTCCATCTTCACTGCCTCAAGATACCTATGAAAAAATCGCAGAGGCTTGCAAACAGCAGAACGCGCGTGTTGTGTTAGATATCTCTGGCGAAGCGCTTATGAAAGCAACAGAAATGAAACCGTTTTTGATGAAGCCAAACCATCACGAGCTTGGTGAAATGTTCGGAACGACGATTTCATCTGTTGAAGAAGCTGTTCCTTATGGGAAAAAGCTTGTAGAACAAGGCGCTGAGCATGTAATCGTATCCATGGCCGGTGACGGAGCGCTTCTGTTTACGAAGGATGCCGTTTACTTTGCAAACGTACCAAAGGGGAAATTGGTAAACTCAGTCGGAGCAGGAGATTCTGTCGTTGCAGGTTTTCTTGCCGGTGTTTCCAAGCAGCTGCCGCTTGAAGAGGCATTCCGCTTAGGAGTTACATCAGGCAGCGCTACCGCGTTTTCTGAGGAACTTGGTACAGAAGAATTTGTCCAGCAGCTTCTTCCTGAAGTTAAGGTCACACGTCTATAGAGGAGGAAACAAAAGTGAAAATAACTGAGCTTTTAACGAAGCATACGATAAAGCTTAATATTGAAAGCAAAGAAAAAGAAAACGTTATTGACGAAATGGTCACAGTTCTCGATAAGGCTGGAAAATTAAATGACAGACAAGCCTACAAAGAAGCCATTTTAAATCGTGAAAGCCAAAGTTCAACGGGTATCGGTGAAGGAATCGCTATTCCGCATGCGAAAACGGCAAGCGTTATCAACCCGGCGATTGCGTTTGGGCGTTCAAAAGACGGTGTCGATTATGAATCACTAGACGGCCAGCCGGCACACTTGGTCTTCATGATTGCAGCGACTGAAGGTGCAAACAACACTCACCTTGAAGCACTGTCAAGACTGTCTACGCTGTTAATGCGTGAAGAAATTCGCAAACAGCTGCTTGAAGCTGAATCAGAAGACGCGATTATTGACATTATCAATCAGCATGATAAAGATGATGACGAAGAGGAAGAAGAAGAAGAAGAAGAAACGGCACCAGCACCAGCCGGAAAAGGTAAAATCCTAGCGGTTACAGCTTGTCCGACAGGTATTGCCCATACTTTCATGGCAGCGGATGCCCTTAAAGAAAAAGCGAAAGAGCTTGGTGTTGAGATTAAGGTTGAAACAAATGGTTCAAGCGGTATTAAGCACAAGTTAACTGCTCAAGAAATTGAAGATGCACCTGCAATCATTGTCGCAGCGGACAAGCAGGTTGAAATGGAGCGCTTTAAAGGCAAACGCGTGCTTCAGGTTCCAGTAACGGCAGGTATCAGACGTCCGCAAGAGCTTATCGAAAAAGCGGTGAATCAAGACGCACCGATTTATCAAGGCAGCGGCGGCGGTTCTTCTGCTCAAAGTGATGAAAATGAACCAAAAGCCAAATCTGGCGGCATTGGAAACGCGTTTTATAAGCACCTTATGAGCGGTGTCAGCAACATGCTTCCATTCGTAGTGGGCGGCGGTATACTCGTTGCAATTTCATTCTTCTGGGGTATCCATTCTTCAGATCCGAATGATCCTAGCTACAATACGTTTGCTGCAGCATTGAACTTTATCGGCGGCGACAATGCATTAAAACTGATTGTTGCAGTTCTGGCCGGCTTTATCGCGATGAGTATTGCAGATCGTCCGGGATTTGCTCCTGGTATGGTCGGCGGGTTTATGGCCACTCAAGCGAATGCTGGATTCTTAGGCGGTTTGATTGCCGGATTCCTTGCTGGTTATGTCGTGATTTTATTGAAAAAAGTATTTGTGTTTATCCCTCAGTCACTTGATGGATTGAAGCCTGTATTGATTTATCCGCTGTTTGGTATTTTTATCACTGGCGTATTAATGCAATTTGTAATCAATACACCTGTAGCAGCATTCATGAATTTCTTAACAGACTGGCTTCAAAGCCTTGGGACTGGAAACTTGGTGTTAATGGGTATTATTTTAGGCGGTATGATGGCGATCGACATGGGCGGTCCGCTTAATAAAGCAGCCTTCACGTTCGGTATCGCGATGATTGATGCAGGCAACTATGCGCCTCATGCAGCGATCATGGCCGGCGGTATGGTTCCTCCGCTAGGTATCGCACTTGCAACAACAATTTTCAGAAACAAGTTCTCTCAGCGTGACCGTGAAGCAGGTATTACATGCTACTTCATGGGTGCGGCTTTCGTAACAGAAGGCGCAATCCCGTTTGCTGCGGCTGATCCGCTTCGCGTAATTCCAGCGGCTGTGGTCGGTGCAGCGGTTGCCGGCGGATTAACTGAATTCTTCCGTGTAACCCTTCCTGCACCTCACGGGGGCATATTCGTAGCCTTTATTACAAACCATCCGCTCCTTTACTTATTAAGTATTGTAATTGGTGCTGTGGTTATGGCGATGATCCTAGGTATCGTGAAAAAACCTGTAACTGAAAAATAAGGAAAAAAGCGTCCTGTTACTAAAGGACGCTTTTTCTCTATCTTCTCGCGGCAGCGCGGTTAAGTTATGTATTTTATAATAAATTATGATAAAGTAAAAGAAGGGAAACAACTGACATAGCAATCGTCTAGGAGGAAACACTTTGACCGAAGAAAATCAAACAAAAACTGAAAAAGCGGGGAAGAAAAAAACCAATACGTATTGGGAATGGGGAAAAGCAATTGTCATTGCTGTCCTGCTGGCACTCATTATCCGCCACTTCCTATTTGAACCGTATTTAGTCGAAGGTTCATCTATGTACCCCACTTTACATGACGGCGAAAGACTGTTTGTCAATAAAACGGTACACTATATCGGTGAGCTGGAGCGGGGAGATATCGTCATTATCAATGGTGAGACTTCAAAAATCCATTACGTCAAACGATTGATCGGTAAGCCTGGAGAAACCGTGGAAATGAAGGATGACACGCTTTATATAAACGGAAAAAAAGTTGCCGAGCCTTATTTGTCTAAAAACAAAAAAGAGGCAGAAAAGCTTGGTGTCAGTCTTACAGGCGACTTTGGCCCGGTGAAAGTACCGAAAGGCAAATATTTCGTCATGGGGGATAACCGGCTAAACTCCATGGACAGCAGAAATGGCCTCGGACTGATTGCGGAAGATCGGATTGTGGGTACGTCGAAGTTTGTATTTTTCCCGTTTAATGAAATGCGCCAAACCAAATAAAAACGCCTTGCTGGCCTTTGGACAGCAGGCGTTTTTATTTGGAAAAAGAAGCGACTAATGCAATGCATAATACAGTGACAAATACTGAACCGATAATGGCCAGCACACTGAAGAAAAGATGCACTTGCTTGTTCTCTTTGCCGCGTTTTTCTAATAACCGTTTAGAGAAGATATGTGAGAAGATATAAATCAGGGCGATCCCGATATATAAGCCGATATCTTTGGCGGTAAAGCCAGTTACGGCAAGGTAAAAGCCTGTAAAAAAGATCAATAAGCAATATTCAGTCAGTGTTAAAAGCCTCAATGTGTTCCTCCGAGTAAGAATGTATGATTTTCCATCTGGATGCATCCTCTTTGCCTTCAATTGTACCACAGCTTTTCCCTTTTAGTGTAGAAGTGTTTCTGCCTGCTTTTATCAGGGAAGCATTTCTCTTGTCTTCCATTCATGGTATACTTTTAATGATGATAGACATGATGGAGGATATTAAATGATTGCTGTAAATAATGTGAGCTTGCGCTTTGCGGATCGCAAGTTATTTGAAGATGTAAATATTAAATTTACCCCAGGCAACTGCTACGGGTTAATTGGTGCCAATGGTGCTGGTAAATCAACGTTTCTGAAAGTGTTATCAGGAGAAATTGAGCCTCAGACAGGCGATGTTCATATGAGTCCTGGCGAGCGTCTTGCCATCCTGAAACAGAACCACTTTGAGTACGAAGAGTATGAAGTGCTAAAAGTTGTAATTATGGGACATAAGCGTTTATACGAGGTCATGCAGGAGAAAGACGCAATTTACATGAAGCCTGATTTCTCGGATGAAGACGGAATTCGTGCGGCAGAGCTCGAAGGTGAATTTGCAGAGCTGAACGGATGGGAAGCAGAAAGTGAAGCTGCGATCCTTCTAAAAGGTCTCGGCATCTCAGAAGATCTTCACACGAAGAAGATGGAAGACCTTGGCGGTTCCGAAAAAGTGAAAGTTCTCTTGGCTCAGGCATTATTCGGCAAGCCCGATGTTCTGCTTCTTGATGAGCCGACGAACCACTTAGACCTTCAGGCAATTCAGTGGCTGGAAGAGTTTCTGATTAACTTTGAAAACACTGTGATTGTTGTATCCCATGACCGTCACTTTTTAAATAAAGTGTGTACACATATTGCTGACCTTGATTTTAACAAAATCCAAATCTACGTCGGAAACTATGATTTCTGGTATGAATCAAGCCAGCTTGCTTTGAAGCTTTCTCAAGAAGCGAACAAGAAAAAAGAAGAGCAAATTAAACAGCTACAAGAGTTTGTGGCCAGATTCAGCGCAAATGCGTCTAAATCAAAACAGGCGACTTCAAGAAAGAAACTTCTTGATAAAATTTCTCTTGATGATATTAAACCGTCTTCACGCCGTTATCCTTACGTCAACTTCACACCGGAACGAGAAATCGGTAATGATGTTCTCCGGGTAGAAGGATTAACGAAAACAATTGACGGTGTAAAAGTTCTCGACAATGTCAGCTTTATTATGAATAGAGAAGATAAAATTGCTTTTACAGGACGTAATGAATTGGCTGTTACTACTTTGTTCAAAATCATTTCCGGGGAAATGGAAGCTGACAGCGGAACATTTAAATGGGGCGTGACGACATCTCAAGCGTACTTCCCTAAAGACAACAGCGAATATTTTGAAGGCAGTGATTTAAATCTTGTAGACTGGCTTCGCCAATATTCTCCTCATGATCAAAGTGAGAGCTTTTTACGCGGCTTCTTAGGACGCATGCTGTTTTCCGGTGAAGAAGTACACAAAAAAGCAAATGTTTTATCCGGGGGAGAAAAGGTTCGCTGCATGCTTTCGAAAGCTATGCTTTCTGGCGCCAATATTTTAATTTTGGATGAACCGACCAACCACTTAGACCTAGAATCTATTACAGCGCTCAATAATGGCTTAATCAGCTTTAAAGGCGCTATGCTGTTTACATCACATGACCACCAGTTTGTACAGACGATTGCCAACAGAATCATAGAGATTACACCTAATGGCATTGTTGACAAGCAAATGAGCTATGACGAGTTCCTTGAAAATGCTGATGTGCAGAAAAAACTGGCTGAACTATACGCGTAATAAAAAAAGCAGAGAATTCTCTGCTTTTTTTTGTACATAGAAAAGAAAGGGGACATTAACTTGAAATTTTTAATTGTCGGAGCAGGTGGAGTAGGCGGTTATATTGGCGGACGGCTTGCAGAGAAAGGGAATGCGGTGACGTTTCTTGTCCGTCAAAAAAGAGCTGAACAGTTAAAACAAACGGGACTAGTTATTCATAGTGAAAAGGGTGACGTGTCCTTTCAGCCCGCAGTAATCACTGCAGGAGAAAAAGAACAGTTTGATGTAATCATCATCGCTTCTAAAGCATATTCACTCGGTCAGGTGATTAGCGATGTCAAACCTTTTGTCCATAGCGAATCAGTCATTATTCCTTTCTTAAACGGTTATCGTCATTACGAGCAGCTGTTTACGGCATTTTCGAAAGATCAGGTGCTGGGCGGGCTGTGCTTCATAGAAAGTGCTTTAAACAATCTGGGAGAAATCAACCATACAAGTGCGTCGCATCGTTTTGTGTTCGGTGAATGGAACGGTGAGCGTACGGAACGGATAAAAGAGCTTGAGGAAGCATTTGCAGGAGTGAAGGCAGAGGTCATCATTAGCGGGCATATTGAGAAAGACATCTGGAAAAAATATCTGTTTATTGCAGCACAAGCAGGAATGACAACCTTATTTCAAAGACCGCTTGGACCAATCCTTGAAACAGAGAGCGGACGGCACACTGCGCGAACACTCATTGGGGAAATCGGTATGATCTTGCGCAAGGAAGGAGTTCCGGCTGATCCAGAGCTTGAAGAAGACAGCTTCCGCACAATGACAAGCATGTCTTATCATATGAAATCCTCCATGCTCCGTGATATGGAAAATGGCCAAACGACTGAAGGAGATCATCTGCACGGCTTTTTGCTTGATAAAGCAAAGCGTTTGTCTCTTTCAACACCAATATTAGAAACAGTTTATGCCAATCTGCAAATGTATGAAGCAAAAAAATAAGAAGGAGGCGAAAGCCTCCTTCTTTATTTAAAAAGCCCAATTTCCATTTCTAAAGATAGGCTCTCTTTTTCCGTCTTCAGTAATTCCATCAATGTTCATATCCTTAGAACCAACCATAAAGTCTACGTGGGTAATGCTTTCATTTAAGCCTTCTTTGACAAGCTCTTCGCGAGACATCTGTTTTCCGCCCTCAATATTAAAAGCATAGGCACTGCCGATCGCCAGATGATTTGACGCATTTTCATCAAATAAAGTGTTGTAAAAAAGAATATTTGACTGTGAAATAGCCGAATCGTACGGGACAAGAGCTACCTCACCAAGATAGTGAGAGCCTTCATCTGTTTCGACCAATTCTTTTAAAATGTCTTCTCCTTTTTCGGCTTTAATGTCAACAATACGGCCATTTTTGAATGTGAGCGTGAAGTTTTCGATAATGTTCCCGCCGTAGCTTAGCGGTTTTGTGCTCGATACAAACCCGTCAACCCCGTCTTTTTGCGGCAGTGTGAATACTTCTTCTGTCGGCATATTGGCCATAAATTCATGTCCGCTTTCATTTACGCTTCCGGCACCTGCCCAAACGTGTTTTTTCGGCAGCTTGATTGTTAAATCAGTTCCTTCTGCTTGGTAATGTAAAGCGGCATAATGTTTTTGGTTCAAGTGATCAACTTTTTCATGAAGGTTTTGATCATGATTGATCCACGCTTGAACCGGATTTTCTTCGTTTACGCGTGTGGCTTTAAAAATTTCTTCCCACAGGAGCTGTGTCGCTTCCTCTTCTGATTTGCCAGGGAATACTTTCTGAGCCCAACCTGCTGATGCAGCACCGACGACAGTCCAGCTCACTTTATCAGATTGAATGTATTGTCTGTATGTATGTAACGCTTTGCCTGCAGCTTTTTGGAAGGCGGCAATCCGTTTGGAATCTACACCTTGCAGTAAATCTGGGTTTGAGGATACGACTGAAATAAAAGCAGCTCCTTTCTTGGCAAGCTCTTCTCTGCCTTTCGCTTCCCATTCAGGATACTCTTCAAAGGCTTCAAACGGCGCCAGTTCATATTTTAATTTGGCCAATTCGTCATCCTGCCAATTCACTGTTACATTTTTTGCGCCTTTTTCATATGCATGTTTTACAATCAGACGGACGAAATCGCGTACCTCCGTCGAAGCATTTACCACCACATACTGGCCTTTTTGGACATTAACGCCGACCTCAACCGCCAGCTGGGCATATGTATTTAGTTTCTCTGAAAATGTATCCATCAATCTTTCCTCCTCGTGCTTTTTTCTCATCATATCAAATAATCTCCTATAAAGAAAAGAAAGGAGTGCAAAGAGAAAAACCCAAAACAAAATGGTTTTGGGCTTTTCAACACTTATGGATGATTCATTTTTACAGTACCTTCAGGCGCATGAGGCATGTTTGCCAGTGAAATGCTCATGCCTCCAAGAATGATTCCGCTCAAAATGGCTGCAATCGCTACCCGTCTTCCTAAATCTCTAAGCATCTGTTTCCTCCTTATCGTTTCTCCATTTCCCACAATATGAAGCGAGAGAGGAAAAAAGAAGCAGGAATTTCAATTACTTTCTGAGATTTTGCGAGAAAAGGATTATTTAACCGCTTTTTGGAGCTTATCAATCACCTCTAAAGAACGGCCGGTGCCGATTGCCACGGATTCAAGCGGGTTTGGCGCCACGTGTACAGGTACAACGATTTCTTCTGACAGCCATTCTTTGATCCCGTTAAGAAGCGCCCCGCCGCCTGTTAAAATAACGCCGCGATCGACAATGTCTCCGCTTAATTCAGGAGGACAGTCCTCAAGTGTGGCTCTAATCGCTTCAAGAATATGAAGGAGAGATTCACGCATCGCGTTTTGAATTTCATTTGATTGAAGCATAATGGTTTTCGGTAGCCCCGTCACAAGGTCACGTCCGCGAATTTCCATTGCATCCGGCACATGCTCAATCAATGCATGGCCAATTTCCATTTTAACCTGCTCAGCTGTACGTTCACCGATCAGCAAATTGTACTTTTTCCGCACAAAAGCAACGATATCCTCATCAAGCTGGTCTCCGCCGATTCTGATTGAATGGCAGGAGACAACGCCTCCAAAGGAAATAATCGCGACTTCCGTCGTCCCTCCGCCGATATCTACCACCACGTTAGCAACCGGCTCGTCAACCGGCAAATCCGCTCCGATTGCAGCTGCCACCGGTTCTTCAATTAAATGGACGTTTTTCGCTCCGCAATTTTTCACCGCGTCACTGATGGCGCGGCGTTCCACTGCAGTTGAGCCTGATGGTGTGCACACAACGACATTCGGCTTTCTGAACGACATGCCGATGCTCTTTCCGGCTTTTTTCATGATGTGCTTTAACAAATCAGTTGTCATGTCGTAGTCAGCGATAACGCCGTCCTTCATCGGTCTGACAGCGACAATTTTTCCCGGTGTTTTACCGATCATATTTTTCGCGTCAGTCCCGATCGCAAGCACTGCTTTAGTCGTTGTATCTACTGCGACAACAGAAGGTTCATTTAAGATGATTCCTTTATTTTTGCTGTAAACAAGTATATTAGCTGTTCCTAAGTCAATTCCAATTTCAGTTGATTGAAACATGTTTTCACCCAATCTTTATCCTGATTTTATATGATTCTACATTTAAAGTTTCTAAGAAAAGAAGTGATTTTTGGGGGTGTGCGTCGGGAAAGAAATGTTTTTGTAAAAAACTGCGGAAGGGTGTAACAGAAGTAATACATTTTTCGGTTTTATGGAAAAAATATCTTGCGATTCTTCAAGAAAGCGGGAAACTTTTTCTAAGTTTCGTACGTCTACGATATATTGAGGTACAACCTTGAATATTACATGAAAAAAGAAACATTTAAGGAAGAAGGGTTTTTTATGAAATCAATAGGTGTTGTAAGAAAAGTAGATGAATTAGGCCGTATTGTTATGCCGATAGAGTTAAGACGGGCACTGGATATTGCTATTAAAGACAGCATTGAGTTTTTTGTCGAGGGCGATAAAATTATTTTGAAAAAGTACAAACCTCATGGCGTTTGTTTAATGACTGGGGAAATCACTTCAGAAAATAAAGAGTACGGCAACGGTAAAATTACGTTAAGCCCTGAAGGCGCACAGCTGCTTCTCGAAGAAATTCAAGCCGCTTTAAAAGAATAATATATGTTGAAAAAGGCGGAATGGTGTAATCTCCGCCTTTTTTTGCGTGCCGATTTCTGATTACCGCCGCCTAAGATATGACATCATGAACAAAAGGTAATGAATGATTTGGGATACTTTACATATTTTACTCAATTATTTGTCGAAGAATGGTACAATAAACAGAGAAACACAAGCGGCAGGTGGTCATATGAGAAAATATCAAGCACGTATCATTTCCATTATTTTGGCAATGATTTTTATTATGTTTTGGGATTATTTATTTTATTTTATAGGCAAAAACCCGATTAATTGGCCTGTTGACATTGTGTATACAGCAGTAACGATTTTCAGTGTCTGGATGCTGGCGTATTATGTCGATGAGAAAAAACAGCTGGTCAAGAAAATGAAAGATAATGAATGGAAGTATAAACAGCTTTCTGATGAGAAGAACCGCATCATGGATAATTTACAGGAGATCGTTTTTCAAACAAACGCAAAAGGCGAAATTACATACTTAAATCAAGCGTGGGCAGCCATCACAGGTTTTTCGATCAGTGAATGTATGGGGACAATGTATAATGATTACTTCATAAAAGAAAAGCATGTAGCTGATCACATTAATACTCAAATCAAAAACAAAGCGTCCTCGGGGATGTTTACGGCAAAATATGTGACAAAGAACGGGACGATTTTTTGGGGCGAGGTTCACTATAAACTTTACTATGACCGAGATGAGCAATTTACCGGAAGCCTGGGTACAATGTCAGACATCACTGAGCGAAAAGAGGCTGAAGATGAGCTTCTGGAAATTAATGAACGGCTTGCGAGGGAGTCGCAGAAACTGTCAATCACGAGTGAACTGGCTGCCGGCATTGCACATGAGGTCAGAAATCCTTTAACGTCCGTCAGCGGATTCCTTCAAATTATGAAAACATCATATCCGGATAGAAAAGATTATTTTGATATCATCTTTTCAGAGATTAAAAGAATTGATCTGGTGCTCGGCGAGCTGCTGCTGCTGGCGAAGCCGCAGGAAATTACATTTAAAACGCACCCAATCAATGAAATTTTGAAACAAGTCACGACATTGCTTGATACGAATGCCATATTGTCCAATATTGCTATTGAAAAGAATTTTGGTGAGACGGAAGCCTGTATGATTAAAGGGGACGAAAACCAGCTGAAGCAGGTTTTTATCAATATTATTAAAAATGGAATTGAAGCAATGCCAAAGGGCGGTGTCGTAACGATTTCCACTGCTAAAACAGCTTCACACGCCGTAATAAGCGTAAAAGATGAAGGGAACGGCATGTCACAGGAAAAGCTTGAGCAAATCGGAAAACCTTTTTATTCAACAAAGGAGAAAGGCACAGGGCTGGGGCTCGCCATTTGTTTGAGAATATTAAAGGAACATAACGGGGAATTGAAGATTGAAAGTGAAGCTGGAAAAGGCAGCATCTTTCAAGTTGTTTTGCCTTTGAAATCTGACAGCTGAGAGGGGAAAAACAAGATGAACTCGCTTCTGTTTGTATATGGGACCTTAAGGAAGCATGAAAAAAATCATCATTTGTTATCACAGTCGGCTTGTATCAGTGAGCAGGCGCGGACAAAGGGAAGTCTTTTTAATACGGCAGCCGAGGAACCCGCGGCCGTGTTTGGGGCTGATGGCTATATTTGCGGTGAGATATATGAAGCAGATGAATCGTGTATACATAAGCTTGATCTTTTTTATCAAGGCTACCACAAGAAATCTGTACATGTCGAAACTGATGCTGGAATCAAGGAAGCACTTGTATATTATATGGAAAAAGATGATTGTGCTGACTTTGTGAAAATAGGCAGCGGTGACTGGAAAGAACATCAGATGATCAGCAAATCTAAAGATCCCGTGTACTATTTTGCCTATGGATCTTGTATGGACAATGCCCGTTTTCAAAAAGCAGGGGTTGATCATTATTTTCAAGATCCAGTGGGAGGAGCTGTTTTAAAAGGGTATACAACCCGCTTTACGTTAAAAAGGCCAGACGGCTCAAGAGCGGATATCACTGAAGACGGAGGCACGACAGAAGGGGTTCTGTATCGTCTTCCTTTTTCAGCTGTCACCTATTTGTATAAAAGGGAAGGGGTTGAATCTCTTACCTATCGGCCGGCATTTGTAGACGTTGAAGCAGGGGGAAAGCTCTATACCGATTGTTTAACCTTTCTCGTCCTCCGAAAAGAAGCAGAAACAGCACCTCCTCAGCATTATCAAATCGAGATTGAACGGGGAGCGGAGCTTTATTTGACCCCGGGCTTTACTGAACGGCTTAAGCAGCATATGAATTCGCTGCCAAAAGGTTGATGAAATTAACACTGCTTCAAAAGAATATGTTAAAATTTGATCAATATGATGTTAGGTAAAGGAGCACCACTATGAAAAAAGAATTTGCCGTAATTGGTCTCGGCCGTTTTGGTGGAAGTATATGCAAAGCATTGAGCGAAGAGGGCGTCGAGGTCATGGCGATGGATATTGATGAAGATAAAGTCAACGAGTATGCCAAGATTGCATCACATGCCGTCATCGGAGACTCGACCGACGAATCTGTTCTGAAAAATTTAGGTTTGAGGAATTTTGACCACGTCATTGTTGCGATCGGTGAAAATATTCAGGCGAGTATATTAACAACTCTGATCCTCAAAGAACTGGGTGTCAATACGATTACAGTTAAGGCTCAGAACGATTATCATGAAAAAGTGCTGTCCAAAATCGGCGCGGATCACATTGTCCACCCGGAACGTGATATGGCAAAAAGAATTGCGCATAATATCGTTTCCAACAATGTACTTGATTATTTGGAGCTGTCAGAAGAGCATAGTCTTGTCGAGATCGTGGCCAACAGCCGTCTTGCCGGAAACACTCTTCTCGATTTAGATATACGGGCGAAATACGGTATTAATATTGTAGCGATTAAAAGGGGCAAGGAAGTCATCGTGTCGCCGCTTGCGACTGAAGTGATACATCAAGAAGATATTCTCATCGTCATTGGATCGGTTACGGATATTTCACGTTTTGAGAAAAGAGTTCTTCATACGAAATAGAAGAAATATAAGCCGTCCTTAGGGGCGGTTTTTTCATATTATCAGAATATAACAACTTTAATGAACTAAGCGCCAATTTACTAAAATTTTATTGACTACGGATAAGCGTTCCGATAGCATATTGTACCATATAAATAAAAAAGAGGAGGGGGCCATTTGAATAAAGAAGCGCTGGTCAAAAGGCTGAATGCTTCAGCCCGCAGACAAAAAGCTGACATCGTCATTAAGAACGGGAAAATCATGGACGTATATAATCATCAGTGGATTTATGAAGATATTGCGATAACAGACGGAGTTATTGTAGGCCTCGGCCTGTATGAAGGTGAAGAAACCATTGATGCAGAGGGGCAAGTCATTGTGCCGGGATTTATTGATGGTCATGTACATATTGAGTCATCAATGGTGACACCGATCGAGTTTGCAAAAGCCGTATTGCCGAATGGCGTGACGACCATCATTACCGATCCGCATGAAATAGCGAACGTGTCCGGTCAGGAAGGGATCAAATTTATGATTGAACAGGCTCGCCAAACACCGCTGAATATCCATTTTATGCTTCCCTCCAGTGTGCCTGCCGCCAGCTTTGAGAGATCCGGTGCGGTACTTCAGGCGGCCGATTTGAAGCCATTTTACGAAGAGAAGGAGGTATTGGGTCTGGCTGAAGTGATGGATTATGTATCGGTTGAGCAGGGTGAAGCAGACATGGTTAATAAGCTGTTTGATGCCCGGAGCGCGGGGAAACGGATTGACGGACATTTAGCAGGCTTGTCAACTGATCTCATCAATATTTACAGAACCGCTTTTGTCTTGACCGATCATGAGGTAACGACGAAGGAAGAAGCGCTGGATCGTATCAGAAGAGGAATGTACGTCATGATGCGAGAAGGGTCAGTCGCCAAAAATACAATGAAAGTGCTGCCGGCTGTTAATGAAAAGAATGCGCGCCGTTTCTTCTTCTGTACTGATGATAAACACGTAGATGATTTATTGTCAGAGGGAAGTGTGAATCATCAGGTGAAAATGGCTATTCAAGCAGGTCTCGATCCGTTTTTGGCATACCAATTAGGAAGCCTGAATGCAGCGGAATGCTACGGACTAGATACAAAGGGAGCGGTTGCTCCGGGATTTGACGCCGATTTGCTCTTTATTTCAGATGTGGAAAATGTCACTGTCACAAAGACGTTGGTAAAAGGACAAACTGTTGCTGAAGATAATAAAGCAGTCTGTCAGGCGCAAGCTCATACGCTAACACCAGACCTGACGCTGCTTCATTCCGTTAACCTTGCTGCTCCTCTTTCCGAACAGGATTTTCATATGCCAATTGATCCTCAGCAGCAGATGAATGTCATTCAAATCATACCAAATCAGCTTGAAACACGCCTGGTGAGTGTTCCGGCTCCGGAAGCACCCATTTTTCAGCCTGATATCGATCTTGACTTGTTAAAGATTGCAGTCGTGGAACGGCATAAGGGATTAAAAGAAACGGGACTTGGTATTGTGAAAGGATTTGGTTTGAAAAGCGGGGCGATTGCAACAACGATTTCACACGATTCGCATAATATCATTGCCGTGGGGACAAATGACACCGATATCGCAGCCGCAGTAAATAAGCTGCAGGAAATTGGCGGCGGATTAACAGTTATAAAAGACGGGGAAGAACTTCACTCGGTTCCTCTGCCGATTGCGGGGTTATTATCCGACCAATCTGCAGAATTGGTGAATCAAAGCTTAATGACGCTTCATGAAAAGCTCTCATTCATCGGTTTCAAAGACCGGTTTAACCCATTTTTGACGCTTTCATTTTTGGCTTTGCCTGTCATTCCTGACATCAAAATGACGACAACAGGGTTGTTTGATGTAAAGTCATTTCAGCATATAGCACTGCAATAAAAAAGATGCACTCCTAAGTGAGTGCATCTTTTTTTTAAACCTCCATAATGATCGGAAGGATCATTGGGCGGCGTTTCGTTTTTTCATATAAGAACGGAGCAAGCGTATCCGTGATCTCATTTTTGATTTCTGACCATTGAGTGGTTTTTCGTTCCATGACTTTTTGCAAGTGGTTTGAAATGAGCTCCTGGGCGTCATTGATCAAATCACCTGATTCTCTCATGTAAACAAACCCTCTGGAAATCAAGTCAGGGCCCGCTGAAATCTTAAAGTCATCCATATCTATGCTGACAACGACGATCACAAGACCTTCTTCAGAAAGAATTCTGCGGTCGCGAAGCACGATATTTCCAATATCACCGATACCGCTACCGTCGATATATACTGAACCGGATGGGATTTTACCGGCAACTGAAGCTTCATCGCCTTTAAGCGCCAATACTTCACCGTTATCCATGATAAAGCAGTTTTCTTCAGGGATGCCGCAATCTGTCGCAAGCTTGACATGCATCTTTTGCATTCTGTACTCACCGTGAATCGGCATGAAGAATTTAGGCTTGATTAAACGAAGCATCAGCTTTTGTTCTTCCTGTCCGCCGTGACCGGATGTATGGATATCATTAAGAGGTCCGTGAATAACCTCGGCCCCCGCACGATACAGCTGGTTAATTGTGCGGCTCACGCTGATTGTGTTGCCCGGGATAGGGGATGAAGAAAATACGACTGTATCTCCAGGATTGATTGAAATCTGCCGGTGTGTGCCGTTTGCAATTCTGGATAAAGCCGCCATCGGTTCCCCTTGGCTTCCTGTACACAGGATCGTTACTTTATTGGCAGGAATGCGATTGATTTCATTATGTTCAATAAACGTATTTTTAGGACAGTTAATATAGCCGAGAGTTTGTCCGATTTCGATAGCCGATTCCATACTGCGTCCAAATACGGCAACTTTTCTTCCATTTAATACAGCAGCCTCAATTACCTGCTGCAAGCGGTGAATATTCGACGCAAATGTAGCGAAGATAACTCGGCCGTCCACCTTGCGGAAAATGTCATGAATGCTTTCTCCGACACGGCGTTCAGACATAGTGAACTCGGGGTTTTCACTGTTTGTGCTGTCTGAAAGGAGGCACAGAACGCCTTCTTTGCCGATTTCGGCCATTTTCGTTAAGTTTGCCGGCTCGCCGACTGGAGTAAAGTCGAATTTGAAATCTCCAGTATGTACGATGTTTCCGGGCGGCGTTTTTACAACAATACCGTAGGAATCCGGAATACTGTGTGTTGTTCTAAAGAATGACACAGCCGTTTTGCGAAATTTTACGATATCATCCTCACCGATGATGTTAAGCTTAGTCTGTCTTAATAATCCGTGCTCTTCAAGTTTATTCCGAAGTAAGCCGATCGCGAGTTTACCGCCGTAAACGGGAATATTGACTTGTCTAAGCAGGTACGGGATGCCGCCGATATGGTCTTCGTGCCCGTGAGTGATAAAAAGCCCTTTAATTTTATCTTCGTTTTTAACTAAATACGTGTAATCGGGAATGACGTAATCAATACCGAGCAGTTCGTCCTCGGGAAACTTGATCCCCGCGTCAATCAGCACAATTTCATCCTGAAACTGCACCGCATACGTATTTTTACCGATTTCGCCCAGTCCTCCGAGGGCGAAAACAGCAGTTTGATCGTTTTTTACAAATTTCATACCGCTCATAACTCCAATACTTTAAAATTTTCACTCTGTTGCTCATATTCTAAAAAAGCACCGTCAACAGGTGTGATAAATTCAATATTAAATTTCTTGTCTTTCAGTTTCGTTCTGACGTCACGCTCTGATACGCCTTCAATATAAAGTGAATCTGTTTTTTCCCGAACAGGTACTTCCTCAGCTTTTTTTTGATAAAATACCTTATAAATCATCCAAATCTCTCCTTAAATGCCGTATGTTAGACTCGCTTATTCTATTATATTCGAAAACGGAATATAAGGAAAGTCTTGAGCAAAATAAGGACCTTTCAAAAAGGGACAGATCCCTTATCAGGCAATGGCTCTCCTGCGGAGCATTCCGTTCCATTGTCTTCTGAGTTTCTTTTTTAACTTCCGAAGCATAACGCGGTCCCTCCTTCGATTGATACTTGTCCAAGGCTGTTTTATACAAATAGTATACGGAGTTTAGCACGGACTTTTCGTGGATATTAATGGAATTTTATTTTGTTTTTGAGGGAAATAGTTTGCTGAACTGAAATCTTTTTGTATGATGAGTGTGGGAATTGCAGATTTAGACGATAAAGGGGAATAACGATGGACTCAAAATTAATTTTTTTCGATATTGACGGCACGATATATGATCACGACAAAAAGATACCGGAAAGCACAAGAAAAACGGTAGCGGAGCTTCAAAGGCAGGGGCACCATGTGTTTATCGCCAGCGGGCGGTCCCCGTTTCTGGTGAAGCCGATTTTAGAGGAGTTAGGCATTCACTCATTTATTTCCTACAACGGTCAGTATGTCGTCTTTGAAAATGAAGTGATTTATAAGAATCCGCTGCCTGAAGAGGCAATCAGAAAATTGTTAAAGCAGGCGGGAGAAGGAAGCCACCCGGTTGTGTTTATGGCTGAAGATACAATGAAAGCGACTGTTGCTGACCATCCTCATGTCTTGGAGGGAATCGGCAGCCTGAAAACCGACTATCCTGAAACCGATGACCTCTTTTATGAAGGAAAAGAAATTTTTCAGCTTCTGTTGTTTTGCCAGGATGAAGAAGAAAAAATTTATGGGGCTTTTCCAGAATTCGATCTTGTACGCTGGCATGAGCTTTCGACTGATGTGCTGCCGCGCGGCGGATCAAAGGCGGAGGGGATTAAAAAAGTAATCGAGCGCCTTCCGTTTGATATCAGCGATACATATGCCTTCGGTGACGGATTAAATGATCTGCAAATGATTCAGTTTGTCGGAACAGGCGTTGCCATGGGGAATGCCGTTCCTGAATTAAAAGAAGTTGCGGATTTTGTAACAAAGCCTGTAGACGAGGATGGAATTGCTTATGCTGTCAAAGAATTAGGCCTGCTAAAATAAAAAAGCGGCTGGCACTTATAGTGTCAGCCGCATATTTTCTTTTAGCGGTCAATCGCCATCGCGTTTTCAGGTTCTTTAAATGGATTTTCTTTATCGATATGATCATAAAACATAACGCCATTTAAATGGTCGATTTCATGCTGAAATACAATCGCCGGAAATCCTTTTAAACGAATGTCTATTTGTTCTCCCTCCAGTGTTGTTCCTTTCACTCTGATACGAGCGTAGCGCGGAACATAGCCGGGAATTGCCTCATCAACTGACAGGCAGCCTTCACCGCTTGTTAAATAGCTTCTTTCAACGGAATGGCTGACGATCTTCGGGTTAAACAATGCATAGCTGTATAACTTCCCGGAAGCATCTTCTGCATGGACTGCGATCATCCGTTTATTAATATTAATTTGAGGTGCCGCAAGTCCTACGCCGGGGCGCAGATTGTATTTTTCAGCTAATTCCGGATTTTGGCTGTTTTTTACGAATTCAATCATATCTGCCAGCTGCTGTTTTTCTTCTTCTGTGGCAGGCAGCCCGACAGGCTCTGCTGTCTCTCTTAAGGCAGGGTGGCCGTCGCGCACGATGTTTTCCATAGTAATCAAGAAACTTCACTCCTAAAGCTTAATATGTAAATTATATCGGATTTCTTCGTAAAGGTGCAACGAAACGAATGACCAGCCGTAAATGGCTGGTCAGTGTTTTACTGTGTAATTAGCAACAGCCTCCGCCTAAATAAGCAGCTCCAACAATGATTAACAGAATGAATAAAACAACGATTAACGCAAATGTGCGGCCATATCCTGCTCCGCCATATCCGTAACCATAACTGCAGCAGCCTCCGCCGTAACCATATCCATAACCGTACATGAACATAACCTCCTCTTTTAATTACGCCAGAGCCTTGTAGTAGGCATAGCGTCTACAATAACCTATGTAAAAACAAAAAAGTTGTATGGTCATCTGTCCTGATTTTTGACGATTTAGATTTGATTTTTTGCTCAGCAAGCCATGCGATAACCACCTGGCTATTGTCAAATATCTCTATGGATTCTATAGTAGAAATTGTCAAGATTGGGGGATTTAACGTGAAAGACGGAATAAAACGGCGCCACGGTGTGAAAATCGGAGCCTTTTGCGCTGTGACTTTACTATTAACAGGGTGCGTGGGACAGGATCCGCTGGATTCACTTCATGACTCATTAGAAAAAGTCGCTGATCTAGAAAAACCGTTTCAAGAAGAACAGAAAACGCTCGAGGAATTAGAGAAAAAAGAACATGCTCTCTACAATGATGTCATCAAGCTCAATATGGATGATTATAAAAAAATCGTTTCATTATCAGACGAAGCGCTTGAGAATGTAAATAAACGCGAAGAACATCTGAAGCTTGAAAATGAGAGCATCGAAAAATCCGAATCAGAATTTGAGGAAGCCAAAACATCCGCAGAAAATATTAAGGATAAACACATCAAGGCAAAGGCCGAGACTGCGGCAGATCATATGAAAAAAAGATATGCTGCATACAGCTCTATGTCTGAAGAATATGAAAAAGCCATTAAACTTGATAAAAAACTGTATAAGCTGCTGAAAGACAAAGACTTGACGCTGGATAAGCTTGATCAGCAGATCGAAAAAGCGAATGCTTCTTATAAAAAAGTCCTTAAACAAAGCGGCGAATTTGATGTGCAAACGGAGAAATATAATAAAGCCCGCGAAGATTTATATGACGCCGCAGGCTATCATATAAAAAAGAGCTGACTATGATCAGCTCTTTTTTAAAATTCTATTCAAAATTTAAATTTCTATTGTAGTACAGTGTGATAGGTTATACTAGTACAGTTTGAGGTACAGGCTGCATCTGTTTTTTTATAGAAAATGTAAAGCGAATACATTTATTGAAAATCAGCGATGAAAACGATTGACGGTTCTTCTTTATATGGTGTAAACTAATCCATGTTAAGCGGTGTTGTATTAGTTTTTTACAACTTCGAAATAATACAGTTCAAAGCAGAGTGTAACTATCCTACATAAATGGTTTCGGCAAACTGGGGATCGGCTAAAATATATACGACTTACTGCTGATACTTTAGGGTACCCTAAGTTTGTATGTATAAAAGGAATGCACGTCTAATGACTGTTTAAAAGAAAGGAAGAGGTGACTTTAGTATGGCTGCAAAAACGAAAAAAGTAATCGTTGATAGTAAGAAGCAATTTGATGCCATTAAAAAGCAGTTCGAAACGTTCCAAATTTTAAATGAAAAGGGAGAAGTCGTGAATGAAGCGGCGATGCCTGATTTAACTGATGATCAATTGAAAGAGCTTATGCGCCGCATGGTATTTACGCGTGTGCTTGATCAGCGCTCTATCTCATTAAACCGTCAAGGACGTCTCGGATTCTACGCTCCTACTGCGGGCCAAGAAGCTTCTCAGATTGCTACACATTTCGCGCTTGAAAAAGAAGACTTCGTTCTTCCGGGATACCGTGATGTGCCTCAGTTAATCTGGCACGGCCTTCCATTATATCAAGCGTTCCTGTTCTCTCGCGGACATTTCCGAGGAAACCAAATGCCTGATGATGTGAATGCCCTTTCTCCACAAATCATTATCGGTGCTCAATACATTCAAACGGCCGGTGTTGCGCTAGGTCTTAAAAAACGCGGTAAGAAAGCTGTCGCAATCACTTATACTGGTGACGGCGGAGCTTCACAAGGGGACTTCTACGAAGGAATTAACTTTGCCGGCGCTTATAAAGCACCTGCGATCTTCGTTGTACAAAACAACCGCTACGCGATTTCAACTCCAGTTGAAAAACAATCTGCAGCAGGCACAATTGCACAAAAAGCAGTAGCTGCCGGTATTGTGGGTGTACAAGTAGACGGAATGGATCCGCTTGCTGTATACGCTGCAACTGCTGAAGCACGCGAACGCGCGATTAACGGCGAAGGCCCGACACTGATTGAAACACTGACATTCCGTTATGGCCCGCACACAATGGCTGGTGACGATCCGACTAAATATCGCACAAAAGAAATCGAAAACGAGTGGGAGCAAAAAGATCCGCTTGTACGCTTCCGTGCGTTCCTTGAAAACAAAGGCCTATGGTCTGAAGAAGAAGAAACAAAAGTAATCGAGGATGCAAAAGAAGAAATTAAGCAGGCGATCAAAAAAGCGGATGCTGAGCCTAAGCAAAAAGTAACTGATTTAATGAAAATCATGTTTGAAAAAATGCCTCATAACCTTGAGGAGCAATTTGAAATTTATACACAGAAGGAGTCGAAGTAAGCCATGGCGCAAATGACAATGATTCAAGCAATCACGGATGCGTTACGCACAGAACTGAAAAATGACGAAAATGTCTTAGTTTTCGGAGAAGACGTTGGTGTTAACGGCGGCGTATTCCGTGCGACAGAAGGATTGCAAAAAGAATTCGGTGAAGACCGTGTGTTTGACACGCCACTTGCTGAATCTGGTATCGGCGGTCTTGCCCTTGGTTTAGGCTTAAACGGCTTCCGTCCGGTAATGGAAATCCAATTCTTTGGATTTGTTTACGAAGTAATGGATTCAGTTTCTGGCCAAATGGCTCGTATGCGTTACCGTTCTGGCGGACGCTGGACTTCACCTGTAACCATTCGTTCTCCGTTCGGCGGCGGTGTTCATACTCCTGAGCTTCACGCTGACAGCTTAGAAGGTCTTGTTGCACAACAGCCTGGTATCAAAGTTGTTATTCCATCAACTCCTTACGATGCCAAAGGACTTTTGATTTCTGCGATCAGAGACAACGATCCTGTTGTTTTCTTAGAGCACATGAAGCTTTACCGTTCTTTCCGTCAGGAAGTTCCTGAAGAAGAATACACAATTGAGCTTGGCAAAGCTGACGTAAAACGTGAAGGTACTGACCTTTCAATCATCACTTACGGCGCAATGGTTCATGAATCATTAAAAGCTGCCGAGGAGCTTGAAAAAGACGGCATTTCTGCTGAAGTTGTCGACCTTCGCACTGTAAGCCCGCTTGACATTGATACAATCATCGCATCTGTAGAAAAAACAGGACGCGCGATTGTTGTTCAAGAGGCACAAAAACAAGCCGGTATTGCTGCAAACGTAGTAGCAGAAATTAATGACCGTGCGATCTTGAGCTTGGAAGCACCTGTACTTCGCGTGGCTGCGCCTGATACAGTATTTCCTTTCTCTCAAGCGGAGAGCGTATGGCTTCCAAACCATAAAGATGTTCTTGAAACAGCAAGAAAAGTACTTGAATTTTAATCAAACTGCATAATCGAGAGGGAAGATGAACGTTTTCCCTCTATTATATATCTGTTTTCAATGCTTACGTTGTAAACTTTAAAATTGCTTAATCAAACTAGGAGGTCGAGAACTGTGGCATTTGAATTTAAACTTCCAGATATCGGGGAAGGTATCCACGAAGGCGAAATCGTAAAATGGTTTGTCAAGCCTAACGATGAGGTTGACGAAGATGATGTACTGGCGGAAGTCCAAAATGATAAAGCAGTAGTAGAAATTCCTTCACCTGTTAAAGGAAAAGTATTAGAATTAAAAGTTGAAGAGGGAACGGTTGCAACTGTTGGACAAACGATCATTACGTTTGATGCACCTGGTTACGAAGACCTTCAATTTAAAGGCAGCGATGAGTCTGGCGACGCAAAAACTGAAGCACAAGTTCAGTCTACTGGTGAAGCTGGACAAGATGTTGCGAAAGAAGAGCGTGCTGAAGAGCCTGCTAAAGAAACTGGTGCAGGACAGCAGGATCAAGCTGAAGTTGACCCGAACAAACGCGTGATCGCTATGCCTTCTGTACGTAAATACGCTCGTGAAAAAGGCGTAGATATCCGTAAAGTAACAGGTTCAGGCAACAACGGACGTGTTGTGAAAGAAGATATCGACAGCTTTGTAAACGGAGGAGCGCAAGAAGCTGCGCCGCAAGAAACGGCTGCACCTCAAGAAACAGCTGCTAAACCGGCTGCTGCACCGGCTCCAGAGGGTGAATTCCCAGAAACTCGCGAAAAAATGAGTGGTATCCGTAAAGCAATTGCAAAAGCGATGGTTAACTCTAAACATACTGCTCCTCATGTAACACTAATGGACGAAGTGGACGTAACAAACCTTGTTGCACATCGTAAACAGTTCAAACAGGTTGCTGCTGATCAAGGCATCAAGCTGACATACTTGCCTTACGTTGTAAAAGCTCTTACATCTGCACTGAAAAAATTCCCTGTTTTAAACACGTCAATTGACGATAAAACAGATGAAGTAATCCAAAAACATTACTTCAACATCGGTATTGCTGCTGACACTGAAAAAGGCTTGCTTGTGCCAGTTGTAAAAAATGCAGACCGTAAAGCGATCTTTGAAATTTCTGATGAGATCAACAGCCTTGCAACAAAAGCTCGTGAAGGCAAGCTTGCTCCAGCTGAAATGAAAGGCGCATCTTGCACAATTACAAACATCGGTTCAGCCGGCGGACAATGGTTCACTCCGGTTATCAACCATCCAGAAGTTGCGATTCTTGGTATCGGACGCATTGCAGAAAAAGCGATTGTTCGTGATGGCGAAATCGTAGCAGCTCCAGTCTTAGCTCTTTCTCTCAGCTTCGACCACCGTATGATCGACGGAGCGACTGCGCAAAATGCACTAAATCACATCAAGCGTTTACTGAACGATCCACAATTAATTTTAATGGAGGCGTAATGTTATGGTAGTAGGAGATTTCCCTATTGAAACAGATACTCTTGTAATTGGTGCGGGACCTGGCGGCTATGTAGCTGCCATCCGCGCTGCACAGCTTGGACAAAAAGTAACAGTCGTTGAAAAAGCAACTCTTGGAGGCGTTTGTCTGAACGTTGGATGTATCCCTTCAAAAGCGCTGATCAATGCTGGCCACCGTTATGAGAATGCTAAGCATTCTGATGACATGGGAATCACTGCTGAGAACGTAACAGTTGATTTCACAAAAGTTCAAGAGTGGAAAACTTCTGTTGTTAACAAGCTTACTGGCGGTGTAGCAGGTCTTCTTAAAGGCAACAAAGTAGATGTAGTAAAAGGCGAAGCTTACTTTGTAGACAGCAATTCAGTTCGTGTAATGGATGAGAATTCTGCTCAAACATACACGTTCAAAAACGCAATCATTGCGACTGGTTCTCGTCCTATCGAATTGCCAAACTTCAAATATACTGATCGTGTCCTAAATTCAACAGGTGCTTTGGCTCTTAAAGAAATTCCTAAAAAGCTTGTTGTTATCGGCGGCGGATACATCGGAACTGAGCTTGGAACTGCGTATGCAAACTTCGGAACTGAGCTTGTTATTCTTGAAGGCGGAGATGAAATTCTTCCAGGCTTCGAAAAACAAATGAGTTCCCTTGTAACTCGCAGACTGAAGAAAAAAGGCAACGTTGAAATCCATACAAACGCGATGGCTAAAGGCGTTGAAGAAAAAGCTGACGGCGTAACAGTCACTTTCGAAGTAAAAGGTGAAGAAAAAACTGTTGATGCTGATTACGTACTGATTACTGTCGGACGCCGTCCAAATACTGATGAGCTTGGTCTTGAGCAAGTCGGTATTGAAATGACTGACCGCGGTGTTATCAAAACTGACAAACAGTGCCGCACGAACGTACCTAACATCTATGCAATCGGTGATATCATTGAAGGACCGCCGCTTGCTCACAAAGCATCTTACGAAGGTAAGATTGCTGCAGAAGCGATCGCTGGAGAGCCTGCAGAAATCGATTACCTTGGTATTCCTGCGGTTGTCTTCTCTGAGCCTGAGCTTGCATCAGTCGGTTACACTGAAGCACAAGCGAAAGAAGAAGGCCTTGACATTGTTGCTGCTAAATTCCCATTTGCAGCAAACGGCCGCGCGCTTTCTCTTAACGAAACTGACGGCTTCATGAAGCTGATCACTCGTAAAGAGGATGGCCTTGTAATCGGTGCGCAAATCGCCGGCGCAAGCGCTTCTGACATGATTTCTGAATTAAGTTTAGCTATCGAAGGCGGCATGACTGCTGAAGATATTGCTATGACAATTCATGCACATCCAACATTGGGTGAAATCACAATGGAAGCTGCTGAAGTGGCAATCGGAAGCCCGATTCACATCGTAAAATAATAGAGATGACATAAAAAACAGCCCCGTAAGCGGGGGCTGTTTTATTTATTTAGACAGTACATGCTGTAATGGTTTAATGATGTCTTCTTTCTTTTTCACACATCCCTCTATTTTCACAACGACATGCCGCTGATCAACTACCATGAGAGTAGGGACGGTTTCGATTTCATCTTCCCAGCCTTTTCTGTTATCGTATACCTTCATTTTATCTATTTGATCAGGATAATCCTTTTCTAAATCTAGCAGAGCATCATAATATGACGCCTCTTGATCAATTTGATTTTCATCAGAAAAAAATAGGATTTGAGTATGATGAATGCTGTCAATTCGGCTTTTTTTTATTGGATTGATTGTGGAAAGGGTGCAGCCCGATAAAGCAAATACTATCATCAGTATGGGAAATACCGCGCGATATCGCATCTATCTTCTCCTCTGTATAAACCATAGTAAACTAGTTTTAGTTTATCACGAGTAACCGCGTCATCTGCTTCTTGTTACCTAATTGTTATATAATTGAAACCGTTTTTAAAGAGAGATAACATCTCTTTAAACCGAATACTCTGAACGCACACATTATTCATCGCGAATCATTTGCAATTTCGTTACACTATTCAAAAAAAGTTCGCGAAAACATGAAATCACAATGTCTTTTCAGCATAAGTATCGAATGAAAGCGTTTGTTAAGAAGATGATAATTCATGGAACCGAAAAGAAAAAACATGTTACATTAAAAGTTTTTGAAATAAATGTGTTATACAGTTTGTTGTTGACATTTTAAATGTGACATATTAATATAATACCAACAAAAGAAATTAAGCGTTTTCAAAATTAAAAGAAATGGGGAATGAGAGATGGGTACGATTGTTTGCCAAGATTGTAACGAAGCCATTCATTACTTCGAGGATGAGAAGGTTACAACGTTATACGGAACATGCTGCGGACAATGTCAGTGTCCTCTTGATGAAGAGTAAGAAAAAGCATGCGGCTTAGCCGCATGCTTTTTGTATTTATTGAATAGCTTTTTGCTCTTTTATGACTCGAATCATGCTCAAAGTAGAATCCTCCGGTCCTTGAACTGGAAGTCCGGCATCAATGTTTTTGAAGATGTAGCTGATGTTTTCTTCTGTAATAATCTCGCCCGGGATAAAGATAGGAATTCCAGGAGGATACACCATCACAAATTCAGCGATAATCCGTCCTGCTGCTTCTTTTAATGGAACAACTTCTGTATTTGCATAGAAAGCGTCACGCGGCGTCATCGCCAGTAATGGGATTTCTGGAAGCAGTACCTTTGTCTGTTTATGCGTAACATCATTTGCTGACATTTGACGCGCTATCTCTTTTAAAGCTTCCACAAGGCGATCTGCATCGTTCTGGCTGTCACCAGGTGTGAAGATACACAAAATGTTGTACAGATCTGAAAGCTCTACTTCAATATTAAAGGATTCCCGCAGCCACTTCTCGACATCATGTCCTGTGAGCCCCAGGTTTTTAACTGAAATAATTAATTTTGTCGGGTCATAATTGTAAGCGGCTTTAGAACCGATAATTTCAGAGCCGACACAGTAAATACCGTCAATTTGGTTCAGACGTTCTCTCGTCTGATTAGCAAGCTTCAACGTTTCTTCAGCAAGCTGATAGCCCTCTGTCGCAAGCCGTTTTCTGGCGACGTCCAAAGAGGCTAGAAGCAAATAAGAAGTAGACGTGGTTGTCAGCATGCTGAGTATCGATTGCACTCTGTCTTTAGAAACAAGGCCTTCTCTCATGTTTAGAATAGAGCTCTGTGTCAGTGATCCGCCTAGTTTATGCACACTTGTCGCAGCCATGTCTGCACCTGCCTGCATCGCTGAAAGCGGAAATTGGTCGTGAAAATGAATATGAACGCCGTGTGCTTCATCGACCAGAACCGGCACATCAAAGGAGTGGGCTAGTTCTACAATGCTTTTTAAATCAGCAGCTACTCCGAAATATGTCGGGTTGATCACAAGAAGCCCTTTGGCATCAGGATGTTCATTCAGCGCCCGTTTAGCGGATTCAAGTGTAATGCCGTGAGAGATGCCCAGTTCATTGTCAATTTCAGGATGAATAAAGATTGGGACGGCTCCGGAAAATACAATAGCTGACATAATGGATTTGTGCACATTTCTTGGAATGATGATTTTATCTCCAGGTCCGCAGACAGCCATCACCATTGTCATGATTGCGCCGCTTGTTCCCTGAACAGAAAAAAAGGTGTGATCCGCGCCGAAAGCTTCGGCAGCCAAATCCTGCGCTTCTTTAATGATGCCTTTAGGCGCATGCAGGTCATCTAATGGTTCAATATTAATCAAATCTATACTTAACGCGTTTTCACCGATAAATTGTCTGAACTCTGGATCCATTCCTGCCCCTTTTTTATGGCCGGGAATGTGGAATTGAACAGGCTGTCTGCTTGCGTGCTTTTTCAGGCCTGTGTATAAGGGTGTTTCATGTTGCGACAATTGTTTTCCCACCTTTGTAGTAATACCTATGCATATTAGTGTGTATTAAAATCAGTTTCTCAACCGTTTTTTAGACGTAAAACAAATGAATTATATTATGAACTTGAAAGAATGTAAAGAACAATTTATGATCAAATGAAGATGCTTTTTGTAAAAGGAAAGCGAATCTATAAGGAGTGAAGAAAATGGAATACCAATATCCGATGAATGAAGATTGGACAACCGAAGAAGCAGTGGATGTGATTGCATTTTTCCAGCAGGTTGAGCTGGCTTATGAAAAGGGAGCCGACCGTGAAGAGCTGCTTAAGACGTATCGGCGATTCAAAGAAATTGTGCCGGGAAAAGCAGAAGAAAAAAAGCTGTGCGGCGAGTTTGAGGAACAAAGTACATACTCTCCTTATCGTACGGTCAAGCAGGCGAAGGAATCTGACCAGGCAAAGATTAAGATGTAAAAGGAAAAGAGCCGGATGAAAGGTCCCGGCTCTTTTTTATGCTTGTGATACTTTTTGGGTTAAGCGGTACAGAAATGCAAGCTGCTGGAAGGCATCATCGATTCGCTGAAGGAATTCTTGGTTATTCATATTCAGCACCTCTTCTTTTTGAAGCTGAATGCCGCATAACAGCTCGGCTTTCTTTATTGTCTGCAACCGTTCAAACAATGTCTTGAGCTGTTCCTTGCCCATTTCTGACTGCTTATGGACCCCTGGTTTTGTGTGATCCGCAGACCAAACAAAGCTGTCTGGAATGTGATTTGTAATGCTGTCTTGATTCGCTTCAAGCAATTTGCCGTATTCTTCTTTTATAGGGGACTCATAAATGATCGCGAACCATACAAAAACATGGCTCTCCCACAAGCCGATTTGAAAATGCGGCAGTTTTTTATAGCCTCTTTTGCTGTTTGCGAATGCCACCCAGCTGTCTGCAGGAGGGTTGACTGATCTCCTTGCATGCTTGGCCACATGGGGAAACATTTCATCTCCGGTTAAAGCGGATAATGTCGGGGCAAAGTGCTCGCCTAAAGCAGTCAGCTTCGGACGAACCCGCTCTTTTAACACCTCCATGCGTGGGTCTAAGCCGTCTATTGTAAATGTGTTAAAGTCTTCTTCAGTAAAACGCATTTGTGTCATGATTTTCCTCCTTCATGCTAAGTATACATATTTTATCACAGTTAGAACGCGCAGCAAAAAGATGAGCACGCGTTTGAAGAGAGGGGGAATGTGGTAATAAACGAATAGGTAAACACACAATTTTCAGAATCATGTTACAGGTAAATAGAAGAATCATAGGATATAAGAAGTATCATTGTTGAATGGCAAAATGGGATGCTTTTTTAAAACAAATGATCTCTGGAAGGGGCGAAAGACAATGAGGCAAGTTGTGAAAGAGGGATTTAGGGAAGAGAAAAACAACCGTGTAGCTGTCTGGAGACTAGAGGTTGATTATGAATTGGCAACCCTTTATGAGGCAATGCAAAAGGAAAATGACGAACAAATTGAGCTAAGCAAAAACAAACTTGAACGTCTCAGAAAAGAATGGATTCGCCTCAACGGGTAAAAAGCTATAGTAAAAACGAACCGCGTGAATGGTTCGTTTTTACGTGAGAAGGCATATTTTTCATTTTCCTTGCTTTTTCACCGCCGTTATCAGTATCCTATAAAATAAAGGTCTACATAGAAAAGAGGTACGCATGAATGACAAATTGGACGGAAATTGATGAGACTGCAAAGAAATGGATAAAAGAAGCAGGCGCAAGAATTAAACAGTCGATGCACGAAAGTCTGACAATTGAAACAAAATCAAATCCGAATGATTTAGTCACCAATATTGACAAGGAAACGGAAAAGTTTTTTATTGACCGCATCCAAGAAACCTTTCCGGGGCATCGCATACTCGGAGAAGAAGGACAAGGAGACGAACTTCACTCGTTGGAAGGTGTCGTCTGGATTATCGATCCGATTGACGGCACGATGAATTTTGTGCACCAGCAAAGAAATTTTGCAATCTCAATCGGTATTTTTGAAAATGGAATTGGCAAAATCGGTTTAATTTACGATGTGGTGCATGATGAACTGTATCACGCGTTTAGCGGTAAAGGTGCTTATATGAATGAAACGAAGCTGTCTCCTTTAAAGGAAACCGTTATTGAAGAAGCGATTCTAGCCATTAATGCGACATGGGTGACGGAAAACAGAAGAATTGACCCGGGTGTGCTGGCACCGCTTGTGAAAAGGGTGAGAGGAACACGCTCTTATGGCTCTGCCGCTCTAGAACTGGCAAACGTCGCTGCGGGAAGAATTGACGCTTACATTACGATGCGGCTTGCTCCTTGGGATTACGCAGCCGGCTGTGTGCTGTTAAACGAAGTAGGGGGCATTTATACAACGACTGAAGGGGAACCGTTCACTTTTTTAGAAAATCACTGTGTGCTGGCCGGAAACCCATCTATACATAAAACAATATTTGAAGAGTATCTTCATGCTGAAAAATAGACCATTTGAACAGGATGACCTCAGTTGGTTAGAGGAAATTGCGGAGGCTCATCCTGTTTGGAAAAAGGAAGAGTTTGGGGAAAAAGATGCAGAAAGCTATATGATCTCCTATTCGATGTATAACGGATCATGGCTTGTTTGGGAAAAAGACGGTTTGCCTGTTGCCGTCAGCTATCATCTCGAATGGGCTCCTTCCAACGGAAAGCCATGGCTGGGAACAGTGCTGGTTGATCCTGTTGAAGAAAGAAAGGGACATGCTAGGAAGATCATTGAACAGATCGGCCAATCGCTTCAAGACAAACATAGAGCACTATTTACAGCGGTTCCGATTGACCGGAATGAATGGATACTGTTTTTGAGCCAATGCGGCTTTGAACAGCTCAAGACGGAGAAAGATGAGGCAGATAAGCCGTACATAATCATGGTAAAGCCTTTAGTTTAAGCTGCCGTATATATGACGGCAGCTTATTTTCATGCGCAAAAAACCTCCCAATCCTTCACCGTCGATTGAGAGGCGAGCCTGGTGAAGAACCAGGGGGGTTATTTTTTTACGGCATGTATATAATGAATGGTTTCAAACGCTGACAAATAATCCGTTCGTTTCTTGAAGAAAAGGTCATTGATTTCGGCTGGTGTTACATGTTCATAGATGAGTAAACCAGCTGAATCTAATGCTTTTTCGATTTCAAGATAAGTAAAACACGATTTCATCGGTTCACCGCTTGCTGAAGCCATTTTCACCATATGTTCAACTCTATTAGACTTTCCTTTTGTTTCAAAGAGCGTTTCGTCTGCGTAATCAAAAACGATAGAGCTTCCGGAGGGGACATGGGCAAATAATTGGTTAAGCAGGCTTTTATTCTCTTCTTTCGTCAAATAATAAGAAACGCCTAAAAGGCTGAAGAACGTTTTTTGGTTATCAAAGCCTTCATTTAAGAGAGGCTGATATGAAAACGTTTTGGTAAAGTCCATAGGAACCAAATGAAGATTCGCTGGAATAGTAAGCCTTGCATCATCCAGTCTTTTCTTTTTCAATTGCTGTGTAGCCGGGTAATCAATTTCAAATATGTCTAAGCTGTCTTCCAGCTCTGGATGCCGGAAGCAGAATGTATCTAACCCGGCGCCAAGAATGACATACTGTTTTGCTCCCAGCACCACTTCGTTGCGAAATACTTTCTCACAATATGCTGCTCGAGCTAAGGGCGTAGGGGAAAGCTGGACTTGTGTAATCCACTTTAGTATCTCTTCTGGGTCATCTTGAAACTTTCGGGCAATATCTTTATTGAAAAACTGTATGCATTGTATCATATTTTGACTAATGTCGGAAAACTCTTTTTCAGAAATAAGGTGTTTGGCGATATAATCGTCAAAAATTTTAGGTGTATCATATTGACTGTGATAGGCTCGGCTAAATGCTGATATTAAAGCTGTTAAACTGGACTCATTTTCCCTCATACCATGTCCTCCTGATAAACAAAAATAAGATTCCCCTGGCCAGGAGAACCTTATTATACACACAAATATACTAATAGTAAATTATAGCATAAATAAAAAATTTTGTCAATGTATTTGAGGTTGGAAGAGTAAGATTCTTCTATTCAATTTTTGGCTGTTTAAATGGGAATGAAAGAATGTTTTTACAATACGAAGTGTATGGTCTTGGGTAAACCGATATGTCCGGCACCTTTTACTTTATACATAACTCATCATGACCTGCTTTTGTAAGTGCCCTGTATAAATCAGCGCTATGCTTATACAGAACAACGTCATCCTGATCACCGCACATAATGAGAAGCGGAGTCGCCTCGCGATGAACATAAGCGGCTTGGGCCTAGCTCTAGAACCTGAAGTTTATTTGTTCGGGTCCAGCAGTCGGGATGAGAGTTTTCATGAGTGTGGAAAAGCTCACCTTCTTCAACAATCTCTTTTGACATCGATGAAGCCCGATTTTTTTAACAATCGGCTGATTTGGCGGATAATGACCGAGTTTGTATTTACACTGTCTGCGATTTGTTCAGAGGCAAGGTGGTCATATGTACGGCTATCATGAAACAGCTGCTGATTTTTAAACAAACTTGAAAATCAAGAAAAAGCCTGAGATATCTCAGGCTTTTCATTTAGAAATTACAAACCGACGGCTTTCCAGGCTGCTTCAACTTTTGCGGCATCAGTTGAGCCATAAAGGTCACGGGCAGACTGAATGAGGGCGGCCTTCGCATCTTTGAAAGTGGAATAAGGGGTAAGGTACGTTGTTAACGCACGGTAATAAATCTGCTGTGATTTAGATATGCCTAGGCTTGTAATGGTATTATAAGCGGCTTTGTTTGGAATTCCGCTGTTTATGTGTACACCGCCGTAATCGCCTTCATCTGTATTCGGAAGGTTTTGATAGTTGGCGTAATTGTCAGGCTGGTCATATTTTGTCGGATTGGACAAACTGCGGAGAGCCGGCTGGCTGACCGTAATGTCTTCACCGATATCCCAGTCTTCTGTATCAGTGAAATAACCGAATACATCAGAGAACGACTCGTTTAATGCCCCAGGCTGGTTTTCATAGACAAGGTTGGCTGTTTCTTGAGTGACACCGTGTGTCATTTCATGCGCCGTCACATCCAATGAGCCGGAAAGCGGGGAGAAGAAGGAGCCGTCTCCATCACCGTAAATCATTTGATCCCCTGTCCAAGCGGCGTTATTATAACGGCTGCCGTAGTGAACAGAAGAAACGATTTTACTGCCTTTGTTGTCATAGCTGTTTCGTTTAAACGTAGAGTAAAAATAATCGTACACTTTACCCAGGTTATAGTGGGCATCTACAGCTGCGCGCTGTGATGAAGTTGTGAATTTATTTGTTGTGCTTGAGACAAGTGTTCCCGGAAGGCGGCTTTGTCTGTTTTGTAAATCATACGTGATAATTTGAGTGCCGGTTGGTTTTGACAGATCTCTTAAAACATATTTGCCGCTTTCATAAGAAATATTCAGAGGAACTGTTGCGCCTTTTAGTGTTGTCCCTGATCCTGTTGCGGCTGCATGTTCTACTTTATTTTGCTGTTTTAAAATGGTGCCTGATTCGGCATCCACTAAAACTTCCCAGTTAGCAGGTTCAGGTTCGATATAGCGAATCGTGACATCGTAAGCCAGACGATAGCCGCCGTCCTCTGTTTCTACCGCTTTTAACTCTGCTTTATCGCTGTTTTTTGCGCTTCCGTTAGAAACGGCGTCAGGTGATTTGCCAATGGCTTTAAAAGCGAGTGCCAGTGCTTTGTCAGAGGATACCTTTTGGCTGTTTTCTGTTTTTGAAGCAGACTGATTGTGCAATTCTCCATTGATCGCATAGACATTGTCAGATTTATCGACGTGAACGATCACTTGCGAATCTTTAATAGGCACTCCGTTAATGACAGGCACATATCGAAAGTGCTTGTACCCAAGAGCGTCAGTTGTGCTTTCCACAAGTTTCAGTCTTTTGGCGGGATCGCCTTTAAACACTTTGCTGTTCTTTTTCAAAAACTGTTTGACAGCTTTGTCATTTGGAGCAGAGAGCTCTGTTTGTGCAATGGCGCTTTTAGGGAGAAAGTTTGTTTGATTCTCCTTAAGCTGGTCATTCTCAGCAGCCTGAACACCCGGAAGGCCGATTGATAAACTCATAAACGAAGCAGCGACAACGACGGACAATTTCTTACCTAAACCCACAATAAATCCCCCTTTTTGAAAATACTGAAAAATCTTTATATTGTTATATTAAACGAGCAATCTGGTATTCTCAACAAAAACTAACATAACTAGACAAAATTGATAGAATTGTCCTGTGTTTATTTTTGTTGAATAATATCAAGATGAGTCAAGTGTCATGTGATGGATAAATTGCAAGAGTTATGTCGTCTTTATATCGAAGGGGGGAGATGAGAAATTTTTGGTTTTTATTGAAACTTTATAACAAGCGGCTTGTCTAACCGGATGAGGCCTTAATAAGAAGTAAAGGATTGTTGTTCGTGTTTGATTTATTCAGTCATTATGTATTGCATTTTGAACAGATATACTGCAAGAGCTCCTGCAGCTAAAGGATCAGCACCAATCCGTTTTGATTTTAAGAGAATTTCAAGAGCTTTCTTATGAGGAAATCGCCGAAATCTTAGGCTGGAGCCTTTCGAAAGTGAAAACCACTCTTCACCGGGCTAGATTAGAGCTCAAGAAAAACATGACGAAAAGAAGAGAGGAGGAGCGGATATGATCTGCTTTCTAGTAAGAGACCTTCTCCCTCTGTATATTGAAGGTGATTGCAAAAAAGAAACGGAAAACTTCATTGAAAAGCATATGAACACCTGCCGCAGCTGCAGAGAAATGTTTGAACAGATGTCTGAGCCTTTTGAGTTTAAAGATGAACAGCCCCCTCAAGATGCTTTTCTGCCTGAAGAAGAAATCCGTTTTAAACAAAGATACTATGGTTTGCTGATTATTAAAGCAGCCTTCTGGTTTGGAGCTGTGTTTGCTGTGATGCTGATCATCAAACTGCTGATATAAAGGAAAAGCGCTTGCCGGATTTACGGACAAGCGCTTTTCTTACATTAAGCTTGCGGATGAAGCATTTGGTAGATGGCTGCAAGCTGTTCTTGAGACAGTGCACCGAAGAGCTTTTCATAAAAATCAGCCTGCTCCGGTGTCGCACCAGCTTCTAAAGCTGCATCTTTATCAAAGCTGTACGCTCCATCTTCTGAAACAATGGATGCCTGCAGAATATGAATTTTAAGGGAAACAGCGGCGAAAAATTGGTCAAGCGCGAGTGCTTCTTTTTCTGTGAAGCCGAGCTCAACAGCTTTTTCTGTATCAAATTTGTAGCTGCCGTCTTCAACATACACACATTGTGAAACAATATCGAAGAATTCAGATGTCGATTCCCACAATTTTGCAATGATTTGAGCCTCTTCTTGTGTCATTCCTAACTCGACAGCTTTTTCACTGTCAAAATAATAAACCCCGCCTTTTTCATATATACATTGATTTAATAAATCGAAAAATGTATTCAGGTCTTCATTTGTGATTGTCTCCTGCAAAGCAGGTGTGCTGTGACTAACTGTTTTTGCGCTTGCGGCATCGGGTCCGAAAGTAAGCAGGGTGGCTGAGGTCAGTGCGGCAGTTGTAAGTATGGCTTTTTTTACAAATGGTTTCTTCATGTTTCGTCTCTCCCTTTTGTGAATTGTGGTACAAATCCCATTATAGGGAGAGGCTGGTGTGAGGAAAATAGGCTTTATGGTAGTTTGTGTATATCAATGTCGAACCACTTTTGTTTGGTTAAAAGTGTCATATTTAGAACGATTGTCCATGAATGGATGTTGTTTTGCTTCTTCCCGCCTAGGAAACAGGGGAGATAAGCCTTACGCAACGAAAAAACACCGCATTCATTTGCGGTGTTTTTGATTACAATGTCTTTAGCAAGGATAAGCTTTTAATCGAGTAATCCTTGCTCACGCATTTTCTTTTTTAACGTAAATCCGCTTCCCATAACGGCGCAAACGAGCACAATGCTGGCGATAATGCCCCACGCGCTTTTTTCGGCGATAAAGACGCCGATCAGCATTATGCTGAAAACCGCTGCAAATGCAAATAATAATAAAAGCCAATTCATTTTTTTCATATTTCCATCCCCTTTTACGTCTTATAATAAGTTTACAGAAAAACGTGACGCTTTTAAAGAGGATGTGTGGTATAATATGAAAGTTATCTAATTTTTTTAGGAGATGAAAAAGTGAAACTTCGAAATGATCTTCGCAACATCGCGATTATTGCCCACGTTGACCATGGGAAAACGACTCTAGTCGATCAGCTTTTACACCAGGCTGGTACATTCCGTGCCAACGAACAAGTTGCTGAACGCGCAATGGACTCAAACGATCTTGAACGCGAACGCGGCATTACAATTTTGGCGAAAAATACTGCGATTAACTATAAAGATACACGCATCAATATTTTGGATACCCCTGGACACGCAGACTTTGGGGGAGAGGTAGAACGGATTATGAAAATGGTTGACGGCGTACTGCTTGTCGTTGACGCATATGAAGGCTGCATGCCTCAAACTCGCTTCGTTCTGAAGAAAGCTCTTGAGCAAAACTTGAACCCGGTTGTTGTTGTGAACAAAATCGACCGTGATTTCGCACGTCCTGAAGAAGTTATCGATGAGGTTCTTGACCTGTTCATCGAGCTTGACGCAAATGAAGAACAGCTCGAATTCCCGGTGGTATATGCTTCCGCGATTAATGGAACAGCGAGCCTTGACCCTAAGCAGCAAGATGAAAACATGGAAGCTTTATATGAAACGATTATTAAGCATGTTCCGGCACCTGTTGAGAATGCAGATGAGCCGCTTCAATTCCAAGTTGCACTTCTTGATTATAACGACTATGTAGGCCGTATCGGAATCGGACGTGTTTTCCGCGGTACGATGAAAGTCGGTCAGCAGGTTTCTCTTATGAAGCTTGACGGTACAGCTAAATCATTCCGTGTGACAAAAATCTTTGGTTTCCAAGGCTTAAAACGGGTGGAAATTGAAGAAGCAAAAGCGGGAGACCTCGTTGCGGTTTCCGGTATGGAAGATATCAACGTCGGTGAAACAGTCTGTCCTGTTGAGCATCAAGAACCGCTTCCGGTGCTTCGCATTGATGAACCGACACTTCAAATGACATTTGTCGTGAATAACAGCCCGTTTGCCGGCCGTGAAGGGAAATATGTAACAGCCCGTAAAATTGAAGAGCGCCTTCAGTCACAGCTGCAGACTGATGTCAGCTTGCGTGTCGAGCCTACAGCTTCTCCAGATGCTTGGGTGGTTTCCGGCCGCGGTGAGCTTCACCTGTCTATTTTAATTGAAAACATGCGCCGTGAAGGCTATGAGCTTCAAGTGTCAAAACCTGAAGTCATCATCAAAGAAATTGACGGTGTACGCTGTGAGCCTGTCGAGCGCGTGCAAATTGATGTTCCGGAAGAGCATACAGGCTCTGTAATGGAATCAATGGGAGCGCGTAAAGGTGAAATGATCGATATGATTAACAACGGTAACGGCCAAGTCCGTTTAATCTTTACAGTGCCTTCCCGCGGATTGATCGGTTACTCAACAGAGTTCCTGTCATTAACACGCGGCTTCGGTATCCTGAACCATACGTTTGACAGTTACCAGCCGATGCAGGCGGGCCAAGTCGGCGGACGCCGTCAAGGTGTGCTTGTGTCAATGGAAAACGGAAAAGCGACATCTTACGGAATTCAAGGGATTGAAGACCGCGGTGTGATCTTTGTTGAACCTGGTACTGAAGTTTATGAAGGAATGATTGTCGGAGAGCATAACCGTGACAACGACCTTGTTGTCAATGTCAGCAAAATGAAACAGCAGACAAACGTCCGCTCTGCAACAAAAGATCAAACAACAACAATTAAAAAAGCGCGCATCATGTCTCTTGAAGAATCTTTAGAGTACTTAAACGAAGATGAATACTGCGAAGTAACGCCTGAATCCATCCGTTTAAGAAAGAAAATCCTTAATAAAAACGAACGTGAAAAAGCGGCTAAAAAGAAAAAAACAGCAGGATTGTCTTAATCCCTTGCAGAATTTGAAAAGATAGAACCCGTACGCTGCAGGGGAGGGAATCTTTTTGAATGACGTAAGCGAACGCCTGTCGTTCTTCGCCGCTCTATATCAAGTGGACCGGCAGCCAGCAGCAGGCATGTGGCTGCTGTATGGCACCATTTTTGTTTTAGCTGTTATTGTGTTTAAGCTTGGATTTGCAAAACGGCTTCCGGTATTAAAATCAGCAGTGGTGTACTTATTTCTGGCTTTAGGCTGCACTGTTTTGACTTTTCTCGGTGTATTTTTGCCTGTGGCAGAGGGATTGGTCGTCGCTGCATTGATTTTAATCATTTACAAAATTCGGCTGTATCAGTCGAAAAAGGAACAGTCGGCAAAATCATGAAAAAGACTCAGCATCTCGCTGAGTCTTTTTTTATTCTGTATGAATAGCTGCCGCTTTATTTTTTAACTTTTTCTTTCTTCTGCTGTCCCGGGTGAAATGTGAACTTTCCGGTTTTCAGCCGTTCTTCTGTTTTTTTGGCAATTCGGTCATGGCATTCCTGGCACATATATGTATGGATCGGACGGTTTCTCAGCCGTTTCGCGATCAGGGTTTCATCATCAATTGTTTCAATTTTATCGCAAATGGAACATTGGACCCTCATCATATCACCTCTTTCACTCTAATATGCATTATATCATGGATCAGATGCTGTCCAAAATAAGAAAAAGCTAAAGCCGCAAGGGCTGTAGCTTAATCATTATTGTTCTTTTTCATATGATGATCAGATTGATCGTTTTGTTCCGTTTCCATTTCCTTCTCTTGCTTTCTGTTTAATTGATCGTTTTGCTGCTTGGTTTGCGGTTCATCTTCATCGTCAATCACATCGTTAGGCACTTCCGGAAGCACCCGGCCGACAATCGCGGCCAGTTCATCTAAAATCCCCGTAACAGGACGGCCTTCACTGATCTCTCTTCCCATTTCATTGAGACGGCTGACGGTATCAGGATCAGCAACCACTACTGCATTGGCGCCGTGCCGATCATTTTTTAAAGCCTGTGCCACAGAGTATTTGATGGTTTCGACTTTGCTTCTATCCAGATTATCGTCGACGTCAATTCCTACTACAGCATATCCTCCAAGCACAATAGCTGTCGCATCCTTGACATCCGGCACTTTTTCAGCAACGCCGACAAGATGTTTGGCAATATCAGTTCTAGTTCCATTGTCTTTTGTTTCCTGAGATGTGTCCTTTACGTGAATCGGTTTTGTTTCCTGCTGTCTCGTTGATTCTTTTTCAATATTTTGCTCCTGTCTTCCCTGTTGAACAGCGCATGCGGACAAAATGAGTGTGAGCTGTATGATAATGAAAAGAATTCGCACTTGCGGTTTCCCTCCTTGAAATGCATTCATTAATTTTATTGTTGAATTAACCTTCTATCTTTATTCACAAAAACATATATTTTAGCAGGCGTTCACCTTTTTCATCGTAAGAGAAGCAGGAAGAACTTTGACCACCCTTATATCAGGAGGCTGAGACTTGAGTAAAATTTATGTGTTAGATACGAATGTGTTATTACAGGATCCTAACGCTATTTTTTCTTTTGAAGAAAATGAAGTTGTCATCCCTGCTGTCGTTTTAGAAGAGGTTGATTCCAAGAAACGATATATGGACGAAGTTGGGAGGAATGCGAGGCACGTATCTAAGCTGATAGACGCGCTAAGACTGAAGGGGAGGCTGCATGAGAAGGTTCCGCTTGATACGGGGGGAACGCTGCGAATTGAATTGAACCACCGTTCCTTTCACCAGCTTCAAGAAATCTTTATCGAAAAAACGAATGATAATCGTATATTAGCCGTTGCTAAAAACTTAAGCCTTGAAGAAGAGACGAAGGAAGACGGCAGGCCTGTGATCCTTGTCAGCAAGGATGTATTAGTCAGAGTCAAAGCGGATGCCATCGGCCTTCTTGCTGAAGATTTCTTAAATGACAGGGTTGTGGACAATGATGAAATGTACAGCGGTTATAAGGATTTATATATTAACCAGCAGTTATTTAGCTCTTTTTACGGAAAAAATCAAATTTCAGTTCAGGATATAAAGCAGCATGCATTTTACCCAAACCAGTTCGCGTTAATGAAGGATGAATTAGGAGGATCGTCCTCAGCTGTCGGTATTGCGGATAAAACGGGTAAGGTCTTAAAAAGGCTTGTGTTTGATGATGAACACGTTTGGGGAATCAGACCGAGGAATGTTCAGCAGACCATGGCGTTAGAGCTTTTGCTGCGAGAAGATATTCCGCTGGTGACGCTGATCGGAAAAGCCGGAACCGGGAAAACATTGCTTGCTTTGGCAGCAGGGCTATTACAGACAGAAGATTTAGGGATATATAAAAAGCTGGTCGTGGCAAGGCCGATTGTACCTGTGGGCAAGGATATCGGATACTTGCCGGGTGAAAAAGAGGAGAAGCTAAAGCCTTGGATGCAGCCGATTTTTGATAACTTGGAGTTTCTGTTTAATGCCAAGAAACCGGGAGAGCTCGAGGCGATTTTGGCAGGGATCGGTTCAATCCAAGTAGAGGCGCTGACTTATATCAGAGGGAGAAGCATTCCCGATCAATTTATTATTATTGATGAGGCGCAAAATTTGACCAGGCATGAAGTGAAAACACTTCTTACAAGAGTGGGAGAAGGCAGTAAAATTGTCTTAATGGGCGATCCTGAACAGATTGATCACCCATATTTAGACAGTCTGAATAATGGTCTGGCATATGTTGTTGAGCGGTTTAAAGGACAACCTATCTCCGGCAGTGTGAAGCTTTTAAAAGGTGAGAGATCCGGGCTTGCCCAGCTTGCCGCTGACTTGCTGTGACGATTTAAATGATGTCGATCTCTTTTATATTGGTGATTGGCTGTTCGTGATCAACTGGATCTTCAAAATAAATATGAACTGGGCCGCCTTCCTGAATCGGCTTGCCTGCCTGGCTGAAATGGACAATACTGTTCAGCGCGGTTTCAAGAGGAACAGCGGCTTTACCGGAACTTGTAATAAATACACATTGTGATGCAGAGCTGAGCGGCTCGGCATTTTTCAGCACATTTCCCAATTTCATTGCGAAGCTGCCGTTCATCAGTTTTTGTTTCTCAAATTGTTTTTCCGTCTTTAATGTAGGCGGCGCAATCCGTCCTTCTCTAATAACACGTTCAGTGTCAAGGCCAGATTCATTCTCAGCCGTATGAAAATTGATTTCTTGGCCGTCCCCTTTACGGTCAAAGGAAAATTTGCGATCATCAAAAATCCATACGCTAGGATCAATCGTAATCGGATATGTAACATTGCCTTTTACTTGTATAACGCTCATGGTATAACCCCCTTCTCTCAAAATTATAAAAGTTTTCGCATGAATTGTCACTTTGTGTAACAAATTATATGTATTGAGATGCTCAGGGAGCGAGGGTGGTCGCATGGTATGCCGGCATAATGACGAGCTGGAAGCGTTAGTGAAAGAAGCGAAAAAGGTGACAGGCAAGGGAGCGGTGGCCAGCTATATTCCCGCTTTAGCAAAAGCTGATCAGCACGATCTTTCAGTAGCGATTTATTATTCAAATAATACTTGTCTGTCAGCGGGTGACGTAGAAAAAACATTTACTCTTCAAAGTATATCGAAAGTGCTCTCGCTTGCCCTTGTGTTAATGGAATACGGCAAGGACAGAGTCTTCAGTTATGTCGGACAGGAGCCGACCGGTGATCCGTTTAATTCAATCATTAAGCTTGAAACCGTGAATCCGAGCAAACCGCTAAATCCTATGATAAATGCCGGAGCATTGGTTGTCACCAGCTTGTTGAAAGGACAAACGTCTAAAGAGAGACTCGATTATCTGCTTTCTTTCATCAGAAAATTGACAAACAACCAAGGCATCACCTACTGCCGGGACGTAGCTGAGTCTGAATACAGCACATCTATGATTAATCGGGCGATGTGTTATTATATGAAGCAGTACGGGATTTTTGAGGATGATGTGGAAGCAGTAATGGATTTATATACGAAGCAATGTGCGATTGAGATGAACAGTCTTGATTTAGCAAAAATCGGGGCTGTGTTTGCGCTCAACGGCAGGCACCCGGAAACAGGAGAACAAGTCATTTCGAATGATGTCGCGAGAATTTGCAAGACGTTTATGGTCACCTGCGGAATGTATAATGCAAGCGGTGAATTTGCGATTAAGGTCGGAATTCCTGCGAAAAGCGGAGTATCAGGAGGGATTATGGGCATTTCACCCTATGATTTTGGCATCGGCATTTTCGGCCCGGCTTTGGATGAAAAAGGGAACAGCATTGCAGGTGTAAAGCTTTTGAAAATAATGTCTGAAACGTACAAGCTGAGTATTTTTTAATTTATGTCATCTGTTTAAATCCTCTTGCATTTTCTGCTGATACCCTTTATGATAAATAGAAGAATTAGGTACTCGCCTGGGGAACGGAGGGATACTTTTGGCTTCAGAGATGATAGTCGACCATCGGCAAAAAGCTTTTGAGCTACTGAAAGTTGACGCTGAGAAGATTTTGAAGCTGATCCGAGTACAAATGGATAACTTAACGATGCCTCAATGTCCTCTATATGAAGAGGTATTAGATACTCAAATGTTCGGACTTTCGAGGGAAATCGATTTTGCTGTCCGCCTGGGATTGGTTGACGAAAAAGATGGAAAAGACCTTTTATACACATTAGAACGCGAATTGTCTGCTTTGCACGACGCGTTTACAGGTAAATAAATGATAAAACTCAAACTAATTAACAGTTTGGGTTTTTTTATAACCGCTTGCTTTTTTCACCGTTAATGACGGTCTCTTTTTGTGCATTTCATCCGAATCGTATAGAGAATCTTCGTGTCGTTTGATAAATTGTAGTAAAATAAAAAATATAAATACATAAAAACCATAGGTAATGGAAGTTGGAAGCAGGGAAGAGGATGTTATGTTAAAAAAAATGCTAAAATCTTATGATTACTCACTGATATTCGCAATTGTTTTACTATGCGGATTCGGTTTAGTGATGGTGTACAGCTCAAGTATGATTACGGCTGTTTCTCGGTATGGGGTGAGCAGTAATTATTTTTTCATGCGGCAGCTGTTTGCTTTAATTGCAGGAGGAATCCTTTTTATTGTTATGGCCGTGTTTCCTTACAAAGCACTGGCTCATCAAAAGTTTCAAAAGGTAATGCTGCTTGCTTCTGTGTTTGCGCTTATCTCACTGTTTGTATTCGGGCATGTTGCCGGAAATGCGCAAAGCTGGTTTAAAATCGGCGGAATGAGTATCCAGCCGGGTGAATTTGTCAAGCTGGTGGTCATTTTATATCTAGCAGCTGTATATGCAAAAAAACAAAGCTATATTGATCACCTGTTAACGGGAGTTGCGCCTCCTGTGGTGATGACGGTTATTATTTGCGGTTTAATTGCCATGCAGCCTGATTTTGGTACAGCGATGATTATCGCCATAATCGCAACGTGTATGATTTTGTGCTCTGGTTTCAGCGGAAAGACGCTGGCAAGGCTTGTTTTGCTGGGCGGAATTGTTTTAATCCTGGTCAGCCCGCTTATTTATTTAAATAAGGATGACATTTTAACTAAAGGGCGTTTAGCTCGTTTTGAGAGTCTGGAAGATCCCTTTAAATATGCGGATTCATCTGGTTTGCAAGTGATCAATTCTTATTATGCGATTGGGTCGGGCGGTATATTCGGTCTCGGACTCGGTGAAAGTATCCAAAAATACGGGTATCTTCCAGAATCCCATACTGACTTTATCATGGCCGTTATTGCTGAAGAACTTGGCATTTTTGGGGTATTGTTTGTTGTTTTCCTGCTGGGCTTTATCGTATTAAAAGGTTTCTATATTGCGAGAAAATGCGAGGACCCGTTTGGAAGTCTTCTGGCAATCGGCATTTCTAGCATGATTGCCGTACAATCGTTTATTAACCTTGGCGGTGTCAGCGGGCTAATTCCGATTACGGGTGTTACGCTGCCATTTATCAGCTACGGAGGCTCTTCTTTACTTCTATTATTGGGAAGCATGGGGATATTAATCAATATCAGCATGTTTGTGAAATATTCAGAGAATAAGAAAAAGAGAGAGTCCTTGGCGCCAAAGGGAATGAAAAAGAAGCAGCTTGAAAAAACTGTTTATCTGTAAAAAACAAGTGTGTACACGTGAAGGATATTCCGATATGATAGATTATATTCCATTCGGGTAAGGGGGAAAAAAGTTTGTCACAGCAATCGATACAAAAAGTGTTAGTAGCAAACAGGGGAGAAATTGCAATCCGTATATTCCGCGCTTGTACAGAATTGAATGTTCGTACAGTTGCGGTTTATTCAAAAGAAGATTCCGGTTCCTATCATCGTTACAAAGCCGATGAAGCGTACCTGGTTGGCGAAGGAAAAAAACCAATTGATGCCTACCTGGATATTGAAGGTATTATTGATATTGCGAAAAGAAACAAGGTGGATGCGATCCACCCGGGATATGGTTTCTTATCTGAAAATATACATTTCGCAAGGCGCTGTGAAGAAGAAGGCATCGTGTTCATTGGTCCGACTTCTGAACATTTAGATATGTTTGGTGATAAGGTAAAAGCGCGTGAGCAGGCGGAAAAAGCCGGAATTCCTGTAATACCAGGAAGCGACGGCCCTGCAGAAACGCTTGAAGCAGTCGAACAATTCGGACAAACTCACGGTTATCCGATTATTATTAAAGCTTCGCTTGGCGGCGGCGGCCGCGGCATGAGAATTGTCAGAAGTGAAAGTGAAGTCAAAGAAGCATATGAACGTGCGAAATCAGAGGCAAAAGCAGCCTTTGGCAATGATGAAGTATATGTAGAGAAACTGATTGAAAACCCTAAGCATATTGAGGTCCAGGTTATCGGAGACAATCAGGGAAACGTGATTCATCTATTTGAACGGGATTGTTCTGTTCAAAGACGCCACCAAAAGGTAATCGAAGTAGCGCCGAGCGTTTCGCTGTCAACTGAATTGAGAGATCAAATTTGTGAAGCTGCGGTTGCGCTTGCTAAAAACGTGAACTATATAAATGCTGGTACGGTTGAATTCCTTGTCGCGAACAACGAGTTTTATTTTATAGAAGTAAATCCGCGTGTTCAAGTTGAACATACAATTACGGAAATGATTACCGGTGTTGATATTGTGCAGACACAGATACTTGTTGCCCAAGGCCACAGCCTACATAGCAAAAAAGTCAACATTCCGGAGCAGAAGGACATTTTTACAATCGGCTATGCGATTCAGTCACGGGTAACGACTGAAGATCCGCAAAATGATTTTATGCCTGACACAGGGAAAATCATGGCTTACCGTTCAGGCGGAGGCTTTGGTGTTCGTCTTGATACAGGAAACAGCTTCCAAGGCGCCGTTATTACGCCATATTACGATTCACTGCTCGTTAAGCTTTCAACTTGGGCTTTAACGTTTGAACAGGCGGCGGCCAAAATGGTTCGAAACCTTCAGGAGTTTAGAATCAGAGGAATTAAAACAAACATTCCGTTCCTTGAAAATGTCGCAAAGCATGAAAAGTTTCTGACAGGACAATATGATACGTCTTTCATTGATACAACGCCTGAGTTGTTTAATTTCCCTAAGCAGAAAGACCGCGGAACAAAAATGCTTACTTATATTGGGAATGTGACAGTGAATGGTTTCCCTGGAATCGGCAAAAAAGAAAAACCGGCGTTTGACAAGCCGTTAGCTGTAAAAGTCGACGTTGATCAGCAGCCTGCAAGAGGAACAAAACAGATTCTAGATGAAAAAGGCGCTGAAGGGCTTGCAAATTGGGTTAAGGAACAGAAATCTGTTCTATTAACTGATACAACATTCCGGGATGCCCATCAGTCTTTACTTGCGACTAGATTCAGATCGCATGATTTGAAAAAAATCGCTAATCCGACGGCTGCGTTATGGCCGGAGCTGTTCAGCATGGAAATGTGGGGAGGCGCGACCTTCGATGTAGCTTACCGCTTCCTGAAGGAAGATCCATGGAAGCGTCTGGAGGATCTCCGCAAGGAAGTGCCGAATACGCTGTTCCAGATGCTGCTTCGCTCCTCAAACGCTGTCGGCTATACGAATTATCCGGATAATGTGATTAAAGAATTTGTGAAGCAATCCGCTCAATCCGGTATTGATGTTTTCCGTATTTTTGACAGCTTAAACTGGGTAAAAGGGATGACGTTAGCCATCGATGCCGTTCGGGATTCAGGTAAAGTGGCTGAAGCGGCAATTTGTTATACAGGTGATATTCTTGATAAAACCCGTACAAAATATGATCTCGCTTACTATACATCTATGGCGAAGGAGCTTGAGGCTGCAGGGGCCCATATTCTCGGAATTAAAGATATGGCAGGTCTGTTAAAACCGCAAGCTGCATATGAGCTGGTGTCTGCGTTGAAAGAAACGATCAATATTCCGGTTCACCTTCATACGCATGATACGAGCGGCAACGGAATTTATATGTATGCAAAAGCAGTAGAAGCAGGCGTTGATATCGTAGACGTGGCGGTCAGCTCAATGGCTGGCTTAACATCGCAGCCTAGCGCGAGCGGATTTTACCATGCGATGGAAGGCAACTCCCGCCGTCCGGAAATGAACGTGCAAGGCGTGGAATTACTATCCCAGTATTGGGAATCAGTTCGTAAATATTATAGTGAATTTGAAAGCGGGATGAAGTCTCCGCATACTGAAATTTATGAGCATGAAATGCCTGGAGGCCAATACAGTAACCTGCAGCAGCAGGCGAAGGGAGTAGGCCTGGGCGATCGCTGGAACGAAGTCAAAGAGATGTACAGACGAGTAAATGATATGTTCGGTGATATCGTGAAGGTTACGCCTTCCTCTAAAGTAGTCGGGGATATGGCGCTGTACATGGTGCAAAATAACCTGACTGAAAAGGACATTTACGAAAAAGGCGAATCATTAGATTTCCCTGACTCTGTTATTGAGCTTTTCAAAGGAAATATTGGACAGCCTCATGGCGGATTCCCGGAAAAACTTCAAAAGCTCATTTTAAAAGGGCAGGAGCCGATCACAGTGAGACCGGGAGAACTGCTTGAGCCGGTATCCTTTGAAGCGATCAAACAGGAGTTTAAAGAGCAGCATAACCTGGAGATCTCAGACCAGGATGCTTTGGCGTACGCACTTTATCCCAAAGTCTTCTCTGATTATGTAAAAACTGCTGAAAGCTATGGAAATATTTCGGTATTAGATACTCCGACCTTCTTCTATGGCATGACATTAGGCGAAGAAATAGAAGTGGAAATTGAACGCGGGAAAACGCTGATCGTCAAACTAATTTCAATCGGTGAACCTCAGCCGGATGCAACTCGTGTGATCTATTTCGAACTGAACGGCCAGCCGCGTGAAGTGGTCATAAAGGACGAAAGCATTAAGTCTTCCGTTCAGGAAAGATTAAAAGCAGACCGTACAAATCCAAGTCATATTGCAGCTTCTATGCCTGGAACTGTTATCAAGGTACTGACAGAAGCGGGTGCCAAAGTTGATAAAGGTGATCATTTGATGATCAACGAAGCCATGAAAATGGAAACAACGGTTCAGGCGCCATTCTCAGGAACAATCAAACAGATTCATGTGAAAAATGGAGAGCCGATCCAAACGGGAGATCTGCTTCTCGAAATTGAAAAAGCATAATCAAAAAAGAGTGTATATCATTTGATATACACTCTTTTTTAGTGAGGAACGAGATATGAACGTGCAGCTGCTGCAACGAGCGGGGGCTGTTTCAAACGTGTGTGAAGGACGCATTGGTTGTCTGCTCGCGGGTGCAGGAATGAGAAAAGCTGATGCTTAATAAGCTTGGTATAATTACGGCTTCTTTTCTGGTGAGAATGAATTGACTTCTTGAGGAAAAGTTATTTTAATTAAAATCCTGTCCCAAACATCGATTGAGCAGCGCGTTTAGAATACATCATCGCCCGAGATTATCCAAACCTTATATAAATCATCAAGTTCAGTATGCAAACCGAAAGTTGAATTATATGAAGCTGCCGAAATGGAATGATAAAAAAGACCAAAGCGTATAAGAGCTTTGGTCTTGTGTCTTATGTCTTATACCCGTCTTGATTCGTAACGAAAACGTGCAATCAATAATAAGAAGTAGCATAAAACCCCAAACAGGCAGGCAATAAAAAATGAGTGCGCAAGCGCAAAGCCCAGCGCCAGTTCAGAATACACGATCATAATGCCGGACAGTGCCTGTAACGTGATAAAAATAAGACACGAAATCCAGCCCCAAAAGATTTGCTTTTGTTCTTTATAGGAAGTAATCGCATGAACAGCGGCAACGATGATCCATACAAACAGGAGCAAGGCTGCAGCTCTGTGCCCCATTTGCACCCATTCGTGAAATTGGGTCGGAAGTCCATTGTTCAGCCTGCTGCACAGCGGCACATCAGGACACGCCAGACTGGATTCTGTATGTCTTACGTATGCGCCAGTATACACAACGATATAGGAATATATCAAAATACCTATCATGTGAAATTGCATTTTCTTGCCGATTTGAAGCGGTTTGACCAGTTTTCTGGCTGATTTATCAGCTTCAAATATAAGCAAAGTTAATATTAAAACAGACGCAAAAGAAATTAGTGAAATCCCAAAATGAAGCGCCATAATAAGCGCGTTTGAACCGAACACGACAGCCAACGCACCAAGCAGTGCCTGAAGAAACAAAAAGATAATGGACATGATAGCGAGAAACGTTGTTTCACGGAAAACAGGTGTGATTTTTCTCCATGACCAAAAGGCAAGGCTTAATACAAGAATAATTGAGATGCCGCTTGCGAATCTGTGGCTCCATTCAATAATAGAAGCGGGATTCAGTTCAGGGAAGAAGCGCCCGTGGCACAGCGGCCACTGTCTGCCGCATCCTTGGCCGGAACCTGTTTTTGTAACGAGGGCTCCCCCGATTAAAACAATAAGCATCACAAATGTTGTCAAAACACCGAGAGCTTTTAATGCTTTATTCATACAATATCCACCTTCTTAACAAACTGCTGCAATTTTTTATACGTACCAAGTGTAAGCGAATATGTGTTTTGTGGCAATTCTTAGAGCCCTTTGTTCACAAAAATATAATAGAATCACGACTTCTGGAAATGTATACTTGATTATTCATGCCGGGTCTGATAGAAATAAGGTAAACGCATTATCGAATTGGCGTTTGCCTTCATCTTTGGTAAAATTCATAAAAAGTTCACAAATAAATTCCTGTTTCTCGTTTAATATTTAATAGGATGTTTTTTTACAAGTTGTTATCTTGTATGATAGAGTTGCAGGTTATTATAAACCTGCGTTAGGTTTGTAAGGGAGGTTTACGTTATGGCTAACTCCAGAATCTTAAATGATACAGCTATAGACGGACAAATTGAAGAAACAACGGCATGGAAAGATTTTCTGTCCCTCATTAAAATAGGGATCGTAAATTCTAATCTCATCACAACTTTTACTGGAATGTGGCTTGCTTTTCATATTTCCGGTTTAAGCTTTTTAGGCAATATAAACACCGTTCTTCTTACTTTATTTGGATCATCTTTGATTATTGCGGGGTCCTGTGCGATCAATAACTGGTATGACCGGGACATTGACCATATCATGGAGCGTACAAAAGTAAGACCGACGGTTACGGGTAAAATTCAGCCGAATCAGGCATTATGGTCTGGAATTTTGCTTGTTGCTTTAGGATTGATCATGCTGCTGATGACCACTGTGATGGCTGCTGTTATTGGTTTTATCGGAGTATTTACTTATGTTGTCCTGTACACAATGTGGACGAAACGCCGCTATACGATTAACACAGTAGTAGGAAGTGTTTCCGGAGCGGTGCCGCCTCTGATTGGATGGACGGCAGTAGAAGGAAATATCGGCGTCGTGGCATGGGTATTATTTATGATTTTATTCATTTGGCAGATTCCTCACTTCTTATCGCTTGCCATTAAGAAAACTGAGGACTACAGAGCCGCGAATATTCCAATGCTTCCTGTCGTATACGGATTTGAAGTAACGAAAAGACAAATTATTGTATGGGTTGCGTGCCTGATGCCGCTTCCATTCTTTTTAGGAAGCCTCGGTCTTCCGATTGTGATTCTCGGATTGCTGTTAAATATCGGCTGGCTGATTCTTGGCTTGATGGGCTTCCGTTCAAAAAATATCATGAAGTGGGCGACGATGATGTTCGTTTACTCACTGAATTACATGACAATCTATTTCGTTGCAATGGTTGTCTTTACGCTTTTCTAAAAAATAGATACATTGCTTGTTTTATCGCTTCAAAATAAACGATGACAACTAGTAAATGCCGCCTTGACCTTTTGTTTAATCAGGCGGCTTTACTTTTATACATAGATGGCATTTTGAGTAAAAAAACTCATAATTTAAGAGAAGAGGAAATGTAAGTGCTTTATTGGGAGGCGGACTGGATTGCGTTAAGAATCAATCTATTCTCCGCCGTTGTATTGACCAGAAAAGGGGTTGGGTGAAATGGTAAAGCATTGGCGTCTTATCTCATTATTAGCCTTAGTGCCGCTTCTGTTAAGCGGATGTGGAAAACCTTTTTTATCCACGCTCAAGCCTGCTGGCGAGGTGGCTGATAAACAGTATGACCTGACAGTGCTCAGTACATTGATTATGGTTGTTGTCGTAGCAGTCGTATCTGTTATCTTCTTTTATGTGATTGTGAGATTCAGAAGGTCGCGGGTTGGGGAGAACACGATACCAAAACAGGTGGAAGGGAATAAATTTTTAGAAATCACATGGACAGTGATCCCTATTTTGCTGCTCATCATTCTTGTTATCCCTGTCGTATTATATACGCTTGAACTCGCAGATACATCACCTATGGATAAGAAAAACCGCAAAGCCGAGGATGCTCTCGTTGTCAATGTCAGAGCAAATTTGTATTGGTGGGAGTTCGAGTATCCTGATTACGGCATTATCACAAGCCAGGAGCTGATCGTACCGACAGACCAGCGGGTTTATTTCAGTTTAAAAGCCTCTGATGTAAAACATTCTTTCTGGATTCCTTCAGCAGGAGGAAAAATTGATACCAATACTGATAACGAAAATACGTTCTTCTTAACCTTCGATTCAAAACGCAGCAAAGAGGCGGGAGATACGTTCTTTGGAAAGTGCGCTGAGCTTTGCGGGCCTTCACACGCACTCATGGATTTTAAAGTAAAGGCGCTTTCTGCGAAAGAATTCCAGTCATGGACAAAAGATATGAAAAACTATAAGACGGCAGCAGAAAGTGATTTGGCTAAGCAGGGGGAAGACCTGTTCAAAGAGAAGAACTGCCTGAGCTGTCATGCGGTCGAGCCAAATGATAAGCGTGCAGAGGCAGCAAGAACGGCGCCAAACCTTGCTACTTTCGGTGAAAGGACAAAAGTGGCAGGGGTGAAGGATGCGAATGAAGAAAATGTGAAAGCCTGGCTGAAAGACCCTGAGAGCATAAAGCCAGGGAACAAAATGACAGGAACATATCCGAAGCTTTCAGACAGTGAAATGGACGCGCTTTATGAATACTTAAAAGGCTTGAAAGCAGAAAGCAAGTAGGGAAGAAAGGGAGATATTGGGGGAGGTCACATATGTTGAATGCGCTTACAGAAAAGCGGACGCGCGGATCTATGCTTTGGGATTATTTGACGACGGTGGACCATAAAAAAATCGCGATACTTTATTTAATCGCAGGGGGATTCTTCTTTCTTGTCGGGGGAATTGAAGCGATGTTTATCAGAATCCAGCTTGCAAAGCCGGAAAATGCTTTTCTCAGTGCTCAAGCGTACAATGAAGTGATGACGATGCACGGGACGACAATGATCTTTTTGGCTGCGATGCCGCTTTTATTTGCTTTGATGAATGCGGTTGTTCCATTGCAGATCGGAGCGCGGGATGTTTCGTTTCCATTTTTAAATTCGCTTGGTTTTTGGCTCTTCTTTTTCGGGGGCATTTTCTTAAACTTAAGCTGGTTTTTGGGAGGAGCGCCAGATGCGGGCTGGACGTCATATGCCTCGCTTTCGCTTCATTCAAAAGGGCACGGCATAGACTTTTTCGTCCTTGGCCTGCAAATATCCGGACTGGGGACGCTGATAGCCGGGATTAACTTTTTGGCCACGATTATTAACATGAGGGCTCCCGGCATGACGTACATGAGGCTGCCTTTGTTTACATGGACGACATTTGTGGCGTCGGCATTAATTTTGTTTGCGTTTCCGCCGCTTACGGTTGGCTTGGCTCTTATGATGCTGGATCGGCTGTTCGGCACAAATTTCTTTAATCCTGAGCTTGGCGGTAACACGATTATTTGGGAGCATTTATTTTGGATATTCGGACATCCGGAGGTTTATATTCTGATTTTGCCTGCTTTCGGCATTTTCTCAGAGGTCATCCCTGTGTTTTCCAGAAAGCGATTGTTTGGATATTCTTCAATGGTTTTTGCGATCGTGCTTATCGGTTTTCTTGGCTTTATGGTTTGGGTGCACCACATGTTTACGACAGGTCTCGGACCGATTGCGAACGCAATCTTTGCAGTTGCTACAATGGCGATCGCGATCCCGACCGGGATTAAGATATTTAACTGGCTGCTGACGATTTGGGGAGGAAATGTGAAGTACACGACGGCCATGCTGTATGCCGTCTCATTTATCCCATCCTTTGTGCTTGGCGGTGTGACAGGTGTCATGCTGGCTGCGGCAGCTGCAGATTACCAGTTCCATGATACGTATTTTGTGGTGGCGCACTTTCACTATGTCATTATAGGCGGAGTCGTATTCGGGCTATTAGCCGGTGTTCATTTCTGGTGGCCGAAAATGTTTGGTAAAATTCTGCATGAAACAATGGGGAAAATTTCATTTGTTTTGTTTTTTATCGGTTTCCATCTTACTTTTTTCATCCAGCACTTTGTCGGTTTAATGGGAATGCCGCGCCGTGTGTATACCTTCTTGCCAGGCCAGGGCCTTGAAACCGGCAACTTGATCAGTACAATCGGGGCGTTTTTTATGGCAGCAGCAGTTATCCTCCTGCTTGTCAATGTCATATGGACTTCGGTGAAGGGCGAATATGTCGGAAGTGATCCATGGCATGACGGACGTACGCTTGAATGGGCTGTTTCGTCACCGCCGCCTGAATATAACTTTAAACAGCTTCCATTTGTCAGAGGGCTTGACCCGCTGTGGATCGAGAAGCAGGCGGGACACAAATCTATGACACCGGCTGAACCGGTTGATGATATCCATATGCCAAACGGTTCAATTCTGCCGCTGATCATTTCCTTCGGTCTCTTTGTCGCTGCCTTTGGTCTCTTGTATAGAACCGAGCACGCTTGGGGCCTGCCGGTGATCTTTATCGGACTTGGCATCACATTTTTTACAATGCTGCTCCGTTCATTGATTGATGATCACGGTTATCATATTCACAAAGAGGAACTGCCGAACGATGATAAAGGGGTGAAGGCGTAATGCAAATTGAAGAAAAATTCACCGCAGAGACCTTTCCAGCTTCTCCCGAAAAAGCAACACTGGAAGGGAAAAATAAATTTTTAGGATTTTGGCTTTTTCTTGGGGGAGAGACTGTTTTGTTCGCGTCTCTCTTCGCCACTTTTCTTGCACTACGGAATTCAAACGCCGGTGACCCGCCTACAACAGAAATGTTTGATGTCACACTCGTTTTTATCGCCACAATGCTCTTATTAACGAGCAGTTTAACGAGTGTGTATGCGATGTACCATATGAAAAACTTTTCATTTGGCAAAATGCAGCTCTGGCTGGGAATTACCTTGTTATTGGGTGCGGGATTTTTAGGCTTGGAAATTTATGAATTTAAGCATTACACACATGAGTTTGGCTTTACCATCACAAGCTCGGCGCTTGGCTCATCGTTTTATACGCTTGTCGGCACACATGGTGCACACGTGGCGTTTGGCCTTTTGTGGATCAGTACGCTGATGATCCGCAATGCAAAGAGGGGCTTAAGTTTATATACAGCACCTAAGTTTTACGTGGCCAGTCTTTACTGGCATTTTATTGATGTCGTGTGGGTCTTTATCTTTACCGTTGTATATTTAATGGGGATGGTGGGATAAACATGGTCGATAAAAAAAGCAGAGGACATATCAGCAGCGACCTTGAATATAAGAAAAAGAAGCATGCTCAGGAGATGAAATATCAAGTCATGTCTTTTGGCCTGATGATCGGCCTTACGCTCGTTGCATTTCTGACTGTGGCAACAGACGGCATCGGCAGCTGGTTTACGATTCCTTTCATTATACTGCTCGCGGCTATTCAAGTGATATTTCAGCTGTATTACTTCATGCATATGAATCAGAAAGGGCATGAAGCGCCGGCATTGTTTCTGTATTCAGGCATGTTTGTCGCGTTCATTACGGTGCTTGCGTTTGTTACAATTATATGGTGGTAATTTGAGCAGCCGCCGGAGGTGAAGACATGAATCAGTTAGACGTGTTTGGGTTTCGCGCCATGTGGAGCCCTTATCTTTTTTGTATCCTTTTAGGCATCACGGTGCTTTACATCTTTTTTTACAGGCGGTTGACTTCAAAGCCTGACCGTATCATGGGTAAAGAAATGGCCTGTTTTCTGTCGGCGATGCTGTTTTTATATGCAGCCGAAGGAAGCCCGGTTGATCTGCTCGGACATATTATGTTCAGCGCCCATATGGTGCAGATGGCTGTTTTGTATTTAGTGGTTCCGCCTTTATTAATCGCAGGAATTCCCGCATGGGCCTGGGAAAAAATGATTTTTCGGCCTGCCATTAAGCCGTTTTTTACATTTTTCTCTACACCTTTAATTGCATTGCTTTTATTTAACGGCATTTTTTCTCTATATCATGTGCCGCTAATATTTGATACTGTCAAAACGGATACGCTTTACCATGCGTTAATGACTTGGCTGATCTTCGTGTTAGCGTTTTTTATGTGGTGGCCGCTCGTACACAAGGTGGCTCGGCTCCCGCAGCTCAGCGGCCTGATGAAGCTGGGCTATATTATGGCGGACGGTATGCTGCTCACGCCTGCTTGTGCACTGATCATGTTTAGCGGCATGCCCTTATATGCCACTTATACCGATCCGTCTGCCTGGGCGGAAGCCATGAAGCTTTGTGTTCCTGCGGATATGCTGGGACAGGTTCCGTTAACAGGACCGGAAATGTTTAACACACTTCCTTTGTTAGAGGATCAGCAACTCGGGGCAGTTATGATGAAAATCATTCAGGAAATTGTGTACGGCGCTTTTTTGGCTATTGTCTTTTTCCAATGGGTGAAGAAGGAAAGGGAAAAGGATGGACAGGAGGAGCCGCCTTATATTCAGCAGACGATATCATAAAAGGTACAGCGGCAATCGGCTGTACCTTTTTTATTACATTTGAACTGTTTTCAGCATGTCGGAGATGTCCTGGATGAGTGCCTTGCTTTTGGTCACAACCTGCACTGGGAATTCTTCTGTTTCTCCGTATTCCACTCCGTGCGGGTAATAGTGTTTTCCTAATAGAGGGGGCATTAATTGAATAACGGCGCGGCCGCTTCCGACATCGCCCTCTGCCGCAATGCCTTGAACCCGCAGGTAAAACGTTCCCTCAATCGTCGAAAACTTTCTGTCATAGGTCACTCTTTCATAATCCCATTGACCGGCTCTGATGAGTCCCTTGCTTTCCATCAAATCGTCCAAGAGGCTGAGCTCAGCCTTTACCCCTTCAAGTCCGCTATCAGTAAACTTCAACACTGACCCCTCCTTATAAAAATTACCTTTCCTGACAATCATAGTATGAAAGCGTTAAACTTTCAATGAATCTTCTTCTTTTGAAAGTATGCAAAAATGAAAATTTGACGAAAATATCACTAGATAAAAGGAGGTTTTACGGATGACAAAAATAAAAGATCTGATGACAGCTGACTTGCAATATTGCACGGTATTAGATAATGTATATGAAGCTGCGGTAAAGATGAAAGACGCGGATGTAGGAGCCATTCCGGTAGTTGGTGAGGATGGAGAAACACTGGTCGGCATCGTAACCGATCGTGATCTGGTGTTAAGAGGCATCGCCTCAAAAAGGCCAAACTCGCAAAAAATCACTGACGCTATGACTGAAAAACCTGTCAGTGTTGAAGAGGACGCGCCAGTTGATGAGGTTCTTCATTTAATGGCATCCCATCAGCTCAGGCGCATACCTGTAACCAAAAACAACAAGCTGACTGGTATTGTCACGCTTGGCGATCTTTCCTTATCTGAACAAACAAATGAACGTGCCGGCAGTGCTTTATCAGATATTTCAGAGGACGAAAACAGAGAGCAAGGCTTTTTGCATTAACACATAAATCTTTGACATGTTAAATAGGCTGTATTGTAATGAAAAATAAGGCAAGACATGCAATTCACATCACGGGGGTGATAGATTGAAAAATATATTAAGAGCCATGGTTATCCTCTTGATTATTTGCGGAACTTATGTTCTGTTTATTCAATATGGGGCTGTTCCTGAAAAAAAATCAAATGACAGCGAACCTCAAGTCTCTAACGAGGAAGCGGCAAGCGGCAAACGAATACATATGCCGACTTCAGGATTATTGTCCTTTATGGGCAAATCCGCCGATGATGTAAAGAAAAAACTTGGGGAACCGGAACGTATTGACCCCTCGGCTTATGATTACGAATGGTGGGTTTACAATCAGGGAAAAGACCAGTATGTGCAAATCGGGATGCTGCACAATAAAGTGGTCACATTATTTGCGGCGGGAAATGATATTAACGCAAAGCCCTTCAAAATCGGTGAGTCAACGGGAGAAGTATTTAAGACAACTCAGGTGGCTCCGTTTGTAAATGTAGAGTATAAAGGAAATTCCTATCGGTTTGAGTTTTCTGAAGAGGACATCAATACCAGACCGACTGTAAAAGTAGGGAAGATGTACGTCCAGCTGTATATGGACAAATTTGAAGGGAAGCTATCCAGCATCAGGGCGTTTGATTCGCAAACCTTTGTCAAGCAAAGACCTTATGAGGTAGTGTACCGCGGTGAGTTAGTAGAACCGCAAACCGTTACGGAAGATAAGTGGAAAGAGATCCAATCAACGAGTGAAAAGCAAATACTTGATTTGACCAATGTTATTCGTGTCAAACATGGGTTAGCTAAGCTTGAGTGGGATCAGCCGACGGCCGAAGTGGCTTTTGGCCACAGTGAGGATATGAAAGAAAACAACTATTTCTCCCATGTATCGAAGAAATACGGCACGCTGAAGGACCGCTTAGAAAAAGGGGATGTCGACTTTGAGCAAGCGGGAGAAAATATCGCGTACAATTATGTGGACGGTCCGGCTGCTGTAGAAGGCTGGCTGAATAGTGAAGGCCATCGAAAAGCGCTTCTACATTCAGACTACACGCACCTTGGCGTCGGTGTAGACCGGAAGTATTACACTCAAAACTTTATTAAACGCTGAAATCAGCCGCGGACGACAGGTTCTGCGGCTTTTTATTGTTTCTGCAAAGGCTTTAGAACAAGGTGATTGCAGCAGACGAAGCTTTCTCAATGGATACTGTGAGTGACATTACCAAAAAAATGAACTTTTAAGGAGCTGAAGCTGGATCAACGTGTTGCTGTCCGGCTCTTTTTTGATGAGGAGACTTTAAGATCGGCCGGGGGCGATTAAGGATCTTGTTCTGATGGGCTTTGGAATGCGGCATCCCAAACATTTACAAAAGGCAGGAATCTTGATTTCAGGAACAATTAAGGCCCCGGCTTTATCGGGGGAGGAAGCTTCTGTTATTCTGCGCTTCTTGTTTTACGAGAAAATGATTTTTCGATGAATATTAGGCGAACACATTGGCTCACAAACCGATACATTGTAGTAGGTATATTTTTCGGAGGGGGTGAGGATTGTGGCGAATCAACATGCCAATCATTCAATTAATGACTTTAAACAATTCGTTAAAAAACATCCCAAGCTGATCAAAGAAGTGCGCAAAGAACAAAGAAGCTGGCAGGACGTGTACGAAAATTGGGTCCTTTTCGGAGAGAAAGACCCAATTTGGGACCCGTACAGAGAACCGGAGGAAGCCGCAGAAGCGGTACCCGAAACATCAGAAAAAAATGATTTTGTTTCTAAAATGGTTACAGCTGTGAAAAGGATGGATGTCAATCAAATGAATGAACAGATCAATAAAATGAGCCAATCGATCTCATCGTTGCAAAGCCTTCTCAACACATTTTCCGGAAGCGGACAGAAGCAATCTCAGCCAGGACCCGGACAGCATCCTTTTTCTTTTCGGAAGGATTAATAAAGGAGAGCTTATATGCGCAAAGACGTTCAGGAATTTATTTTAGCAGATAAAGAACGAAAACGATTCTTAAGAGAACAGCCGATATGGTACCGGAGGCTTGCAAGAAAGCCGGATGACTTGGCTTCATTTCAGCTTGAGATGATGAATTTTTACGAAAAAACCATTCCGCATCGGGTGAATCAATTTACGAACGGGATTCAAATGGCGCAAATGATGATGCAAATGTTCCAAGCAATGCGGACAAAAGATTAAAAGACCCGAAAATGGGTCTTTTTCATTGTGTAAACTAGGGAGGCTTTTACAACTTCATTTTTAAGTGCGGCTAAGCATTTTCCAATTGGCTGGTTTCATGGTAAACTAACAACTGGAGGTGCGTGCTATGTATGCGACGATGGAATCCGTGCGGCTTCAAAGTGAAGCTCAGCAGCTTGCCGAGATGATTCTGCAGTCGGAGACGGCTGAGAACTACCGCAATTGTTACAAGCGTCTCCAGGAAGATGAAGAGGCAGGGCGGATTATTCGTTCTTTTATCAAAATAAAAGAGCAGTATGAGGATGTGCAGCGTTTTGGCAAATATCATCCTGACTATAGAGAAATATCCCGAAAAATGAGGGAGATCAAACGGGAGCTCGACCTGAACGATAAGGTGGCCGACTTCAAAAAAGCAGAGACGGAACTGCAGTCTATTCTTGATGAAATCAGCGTTGAAATTGGGACAGCTGTATCAGAGCATATTAAAGTTCCGACTGGGAATCCTTATTTTGACGGTTTGTCTTCATGCGGAGGCGGCTGCGGATCAGGCGGCGGCTGCGGATGCAAAGTGTCATGACGAGACTGGCCGTCTCGTCTTTTACATATAAGAGAAATCAGGCAGGTGAATGTATTGGAGAATAGACGCCAAGGCATGATTGTGTATCTTCATTCTTTAAAGCAAAGCAAAATGCTGAGAAAGTTTGGAAATGTGCATTATGTGTCAAAACGCTTAAAATATGTCGTGCTGTATTGTGATATGGGCCAAATTGAAAAAACAATGGACAAGATCTCATCTTATTCTTTTGTTAAGAAAGTTGAGCCTTCATATAAACCGTTTTTAAAATTGGAATTTGAGTCAAAGCTTGATAAAGCAAAAGAATATGATTATAAAATCGGAATATAGCTGTATAAAAAAATCCCCGCAGGTTTCTGCGGGGTCCTTCTATTCCTTAACAAGTTAAGGAGAAGGCAAAGGGAGAGGAGAAACCGGAGGAAAACTTATGGGGAAACGTAAGTCTTCTCCGCGGTTGGCAACAACATCCTCTGGATGCTGTTGCTTATAGTATGGACAATGATCATTCCGCTTATACACTTGTATATGAAGATTAGCGCTCATTGTTTGAAAGAATGCTTTATGATAAGATAGGATTGGTTTTTTCTTATACATAACGGCGTCCGGCCGAACAAGGAAACAAAATAGCTTTTAGAAAAAGTGGTGTGGAACATGAGAGTAATTTCTGGATCAAAAAAAGGCCGTTCACTAAAGGCAGTGCCGGGAACATCAACGAGACCGACAACCGATAAAGTGAAGGAATCCATTTTCAATATGATTGGCCCTTATTTTGACGGGGGCAGGGGACTTGACTTATTCGCAGGAAGCGGAGGTCTTGGTATTGAAGCGCTTTCACGAGGGTTTGACCATTGTGTATTTGTTGACCGTGATTTTAAAGCGATTCAAACGGTGAAATCGAACTTGAAAACATTAGAGCTTACAGCATATGCAGATGTGTACCGTAATGATGCGGAACGTGCTTTGCACGCAGCTGCGAAAAGAGAAGCGGGCTTTCACGGGATTTTTCTTGATCCTCCGTATAAGGAACAAAAACTGAAGGCGCTCTTAAGTGTGATAGACGAACAACAAATGCTGGAAGATGGCGGCTTTATCGTCGCAGAGCATGACAAAGACGTCGAGCTTCCCGAAGCAGTAGGTGATCTAGTGATAACAAGGAAAGAAACCTATGGCCTGACAGGGGTGGCGATCTATAAAAAGAGGGGGTTGTGATGTGACGAGTATAGCTGTCTGCCCCGGCAGTTTTGATCCGGTGACCTACGGGCATCTGGATATCATTAAACGCGGGGCCAATATATTTGATCAAGTGTATGTGTGTGTGCTGAACAATTCTTCAAAAAAGCCGTTATTCAGTGTAGAAGAACGCTGTGAGCTTTTGAGAGAAGTGACAAAAGACATTCCGAACATAACAGTTGAAACGTCACAAGGGCTGTTAATTGATTATGCAAAAAGAAAAAATGCAAAAGCCATTTTAAGAGGCTTGAGAGCGGTGTCTGATTTTGAGTACGAGATGCAGGGAACATCCGTAAACCGTGTGCTTGATGAATCAATTGAAACCTTTTTTATGATGACAAATAACCAATATTCTTTCTTAAGCTCAAGCATAGTAAAAGAAGTGGCAAAGTATAAAGGTGCGGTGTCAGAATTTGTACCTCCGGAAGTCGAGAAGGCGCTTCAGAAAAAATTCAGGCAAGGATGAGTGTTTTTAAGCTCATCCTTTTTTTGTACCGTTTGTCAGTCTGTAAGAAAAAATGAAAATGTACGTAAACAGTGCACATAACGTGACAGCAGGGCCAATCTCCACAAGCAGATTCCATCCGCTGATAAGAGCTGTCGGCAGCTCACCTGTATCAAGAGATTTAAAAACGTACTGATCATGGTCATTCCACGCGGTGTAAAGAGGTTTCCATAACAGAATGACAAAAACGGCGGCATAAATGCCTTGCAGCACACGCGCGATAAAGAATGGTTTAAATCTGATGTCCGTCTCTGATAAAATGCCTGCCACCTGAGCCTGAACGGAAAAGCCGCTGAATCCGAGGATAAAGCTGACAACAACAGCTTTTTGCAAAAGGGAGACATCTGTCTCGCTGACAAGCTTGCTTCCTAATGTGATTTCAAACATTCCTGATAATAGAGGAATGTCCAATTGAGCGGGAAGCTGAAACAAGGTCAGTGCGCCTTTTGTAACAATAGAGAGAATGTCGGTCAGCTGTACGACGGATAACAAACGATTAAAGACAGAAAACAAAATAATAAAGCCGCCTACCATTAGAAGCGTTTGAACGGATGAGGTTACAGCGTCGCCCAAAATTTTTCCTAAAGGCCGTTTTTCCGCAAGCCTTGCGGTGTGAAGCGCATGTAAAGCATCTTTGATAGAAGGCAAAGATATGGTTTTATTTCTCATGAGCTGGCGCTCTTCTTTACGCCCGTAGGAGCGCATCGTTAAACCGACAGCCAAATTACCCAAATAGTGTGCAGATGCTAATAAAATACCTAATGACGCATTCTGAAAAAAGCCGACGGCGACAGCTCCAAAAATAAAGAGCGGGTTGGATGAATTGGTGAAGGAAGCAAGCCGTTCTGCTTCTACTCTTGAAATCTGTTTTTCCTGCCGCAGCCTTGCCGTCAGTTTTGCGCCCGCGGGGTTCCCTGATGCCATGCCCATGGCCAGAACGAAGCCGCCGACACCCGGCACGCGGAAAATAGGGCGCATAAAAGGCTCAAGCAGAACACCGACAAACCTTACAATACCAAAGCCGATTAATAGCTCAGACAGTATGAAAAACGGCAGCAAAGACGGAAATACGACCTCCCACCACATGGACAGCCCGGTTTTAGAGGCTTCGAATGAGGCCTGCGGATGTGAGATGACAGTCGCTGTTAAAAAAATAAAAAACGCAGCAATCAAAAGTGTATGAATCTTCGACAAGTTCATTCTTACCTCCCCGACGCTAAAAATGCACAATGACATGTATATCATGATAAAATATGGTATGACTCGAAACGGCCAAGCAGTACCTGTCCTCTTGACCCTTTGTACTAATATACGAGCATAGGGGTTCAGTTTAGACCATAGAATTCCGTATACAGGGAATTCGGGCAGGAGGTTAACATGTTGGCCAAACCTAAAATCGGGTTAGCGTTAGGATCGGGAGGCGCCAGAGGACTTGCTCATCTCGGCGTGCTTTCCAGTTTACATAAGCACCAAATTGATGTGGATATGATTGCGGGGAGCAGTATGGGCGCTTTGGTCGGCAGCTTCTATGCCGCGGGGCATGACGTGGAAACGATGAAAAAAGTCGCCAAGGCTTTCAAACGGCGGCTCTATGCTGATTATACGGTACCGAAACTCGGTTTTTTGAGAGGTGACCGTGTCAGGCAGCTCGTGCATGCTTATACATTCGGCAAACCGATTGAGGAACTCAAAATCCCTCTTGGAATTGTCGCGTGTGATCTGCAGACAGGAGAAAAGATTGTTTTCCGCAAAGGATCAGTGTCAGATGCGGTTCGGGCAAGCATCAGCATACCAGGCATTTTTATTCCGCAGAAGCTGGACGGACGGCTTCTCGTAGACGGCGCGGTGGTCGACCGTATTCCGGTTTCTGTTGTAAAAGATATGGGGGCTGACATTATCATCGCTTCAGATGTCTCCAGGGTTCGGAAAACCGAAAAGGCGGCGCATATTTTTGATGTAATCATGCAAAGTATGGATATACTCCAAAATGAATTGGTGCGACATCAGACGATTGCCGCTGATATCATGATTCGCCCTTCTCTTGAAACATACAGCTCCAGCTCGTTTGCCAATATTGATGAAATGATATCGGCAGGCGAGGAGGCAACAAACCGAATGATCAGCCAGATAAAAAAAGAAATAGAGAATTGGGAGGGCTAATAACTTGCTACGTAAAAAACATTTCAGCTGGATGCTTGTCATCCTCATACTGATTGCCGTTGTATCATTTATAAAACTGCCATACTATATTACAAAACCGGGAGAAGCGACAGAGCTCGGCTCACTGATAAAAGTGGAGGGGGGCTACTCGGAAACAGGGAGTCTGTCCTTAATGACTGTCAAAGTGGGACCGGCTAATCCATTTACATACGCATGGGCTAAAATGCACCCCTATTATGAAATTGTTTCTGATGAAAGCATCAAGGAAGAAGGCGAATCAGATAAGGAATATATGAAACGGCAGCTGCAAATGATGAAAAGCTCACAAGAAAATGCCGTCATCGCCGCATATCAAAAAGCAGGAAAAAAAGTAAGCTATTCCTTTAACGGCATCTACGCAAGCTCAGTTGTCGAAAACATGCCGGCGAAAGGGAAAATAGAAGTCGGCGATAAAATCATCAGTGCGGACGGAAAAAACTATCAGTCTGCTGAAAAGCTGATCGATTATATCAGCAGCAAAAAAGCCGGGGATAAAGTAAAGTTAAAAATCGAAAGAGAAGAAAAAGATAAGACGGTCACCCTTGCGTTAAAACAATTTCCTGATGAGCCTGGCCGTGCCGGAATCGGGGTTTCGCTGTATACGGACAGAAACGTCAAGGTAAAGCCTGATATTGATTTCGAAATCGAAAATATCGGCGGCCCGTCAGCGGGATTAATGATGTCGCTTGAAATCTATAATCAGCTGACAAAAACAGATGAAACAAAAGGCTACGACATTGCAGGCACCGGAACGATTGATGTTGACGGGAAAGTCGGCCCGATCGGCGGCATTGACCAAAAAGTTGTTGCCGCAGACAAAGCCGGCAAAGACATTTTCTTCGCTCCGAATCAAAACGGCGCCAGCAATTCTGATTACAAAAATGCAGTAAAAACAGCGAAAGACATTGATTCGGACATGAAGATCGTGCCTGTTGATACGATGCAGGATGCGATTGATTATTTGAATAAGCTGAAAGCGAAAAGCACCTGATATGGGACTGACCCCATAAGATGAGACAAATAAAAAACACCTTCAAGTTTGAAAACGGATAGTTGTTATCCGAAATAAGACTTGGAGGTGTTTTTTGTATGGGAACAAGAATGAGTTATCCGATTGAAGTCAAACAGAAGGCTGTAGAAATGAGATTGGCAGGCGTGCCTATGAAAGAGATCATGCAGGAATTGAATATCAGGAATAAGACGCAGGTTCAAATATGGGTTAGATGGCATAAAGCAGGGGATACACATCGATTTGAACAGCCTGTTGGTAAGCAATACACTTACGGAAAAGGTCCAGAGTATTCTTCCGAATTAGAGAAACTGCAGGCAGAGAACCGTTATCTGAGACAACAAAATGAAGTTTTAAAAAAGTACAACGAATTGGAAAGGAAGTTGATAGCCAA